>NZ_JBEPDA010000019.1:0-84456 GCF_040299985.1 Streptosporangium sp. NPDC000563
ACCTGGCCACTCTCGACGATCTCACCGACCTCGTCACACACCTCGGCATCCCCAAACCGGAGACCAAGAAGGCGAGTTATTGATCTGCAGGCCCTAATTGCGGCCGGTGGACGTTATTGATGTCAAGGTCGCCAGTTCTTCCGGAGGGGAAGTGTCATTGGAGAGCATCGTGGCCATCTGCAGTGTCGCCGTAGCCGTGGTGGCTGTCGGCTTCGCGGCCCAGCAGACGCGTGCCGCGACGAAGCAGGTGCAGATCGGTAACGCCATCGCCGGGGCGTCCACCACGGACAGTGTTTTCGTCAATCTCCACAATGCCCTGCGGGTCATCATCGACCACCCCGAGCTGTATCCCTACTTCTACGAGTCCAAGCCGGTGCCGCAGAACGGAGAGACACGGGTTCGCGTGCTCGTGACGGCAGAGATGCTGTGTGACGTGCTGAGCATCGGTCTGCGTGCGGCGGAACAGATCCCCGCCACCGGGCACGGTCTGAATCTCTGGAGGGATTACAGCCTTCAGATGTTCAAGAGCTGCCCGGCCATCAGGGAGGTGGTGGACCGGGACCCGGACCTATGGCACTACCTCGCACCTTTGCGTACGGCCTCGGTCGCCTGACCTTCGGGCAGGCCGCCCGCGAGAACGGCCAGTTGTATTGACCCGCAGGGTTGTTGACGCGGGTGATCGGTGGCCGAAGGGTGGGAAGAGGCTTCACGCCACATCGGTGCCCACACTTTCCGTAACAGCCTTCCGGGCGATATAAGAATCCGTTGACGATTACGGGCACGCCGAAGCGGCCCCCGCTGGAAGGCGAGGGCCGCGCCGGTTCGGGTGAGGGTCAGGGCACCCAGTGGTTGCCGGTTACGGTGATCATGACTTGGAGCTGGATGCTGGTCGAGTAGTAGTCGTTCGCGGTGAACGGGGTGTTGAGCATCTTGTTCCACAGGGCGTCCAGCCAGGCCTGGCTGCCGGAGTCGGTCATCGCCGCGACCGCGAACGGGGCGAAGTGGGCCGGCGCGCTGCCGCTGGAGATCTGGGTGCCGTTGAGGGAGTAGCCGATCGCGATGTTGTTCGGGTTGCCGCCGGTCTTGCTCTTGATCCAGGTGTTGAGCTTGCGTGCGGCGGCGAGGGACTTGGCGTCGCCGCTGGTCACCGCGTCGTTGCCGATCCGCCACGGGTCACGGCAGGCGTTCCACCAGTACTTGCCGTCGTTGGCGGACTCCAGGACCTCGCCCGGCGCGGGCTTGGGGGTGGTGTTGGTGTTGACGACGAAGTCGGCCAGCAGGCCGGTGTTCGGTGCGTAGGTCGACTGCTGGGAGGCGATCAGGTTCTGGTGGTTGGTGCGGACGGTGTCCCAGGTCGTGTCGCCGGTGGCCTTGCGGAACGCCCTGAAGTGATCGATCATCCAGTCCGAGGAGCGGCTGATCCAGTAGTACTGGTCGCCGGAGCTGCTCCAGTCGCCGAGCTTCATCAGCTTGGTGGTCGGGTTGACCTCACCGGCCTTGATCGCGTTGATGTGGTTGATCGCGAGCTGCCGGTAGTTGTAGGTGCCGGTGCTTCCCCACTGCCGGTCGGCCAGGAGCAGGCCGTAGGCCACGTCCAGGTCGCCGTCGGTGGCGGAGTCGCCGCCGTTGACGCTCTGGCAGGCGGTGTTCTGCTCGGCGGCGAGCAGGCCGGGGGTGATCGACGACGGGTGGGCCAGGACGTACTTCACCAGGCCGTCGAAGATCTTCTTCGCGTCCGGGTCGGCCCCGGCCATCGTGGCGGTGATGACCATGCCGTAGCCCTGCGCCTCGGCCACGTACGGGTGGTCGGCGTCGGGGGAGATGATCTGGTACCAGCCGTTGCCGCAGTTCTGCTTGACGAAGGCGGCCTTCCAGCGCCGGTAGTAGTCGACCACCTTCTGGTCGAGCGTCGCCTGGGTTCCGGTCGGGCGCAGCATCCCGGCCGCGTAGGGGATCTTGTGGGAGCCGAACGGCACACCGGGGGCGCCGGGGGACGGGGTGGCCGTGGGGGTGGGGCTAGGGGTCGTGCCGCCCGTGCTGCCGTAGACCTCCATCTCGTACAGCGAGTAGCCGTACACGGTGCCCCGCGCGGTCCCGTACATCCGCACGTAGCGGCCGGTGCCCGAGAGGGTCAGGTCGTCGACGCCGCCGTCGCCGGTGGTGGTCGAGTAGACCGACGTCCAGGTGGAGCCGTTGGGCGAGACCTCGATGCGGTACGACTTCCCGTACGCGGCCTCCCAGGTCAGCTTGACCCGGGAGACGGTGGCGGAGGCGCCGAGGTCGACGCGGATCCACTCCGGGTCGTGGCCCTCGGCGGAGGCCCAGCGGGTGGCGGCGTTGCCGTCGAAGGCGGCGCCGGGAAGCAGGGTGGAGTCCTCGGTGGAGGAGGCGGTGGCCGGGCGGCCACGGGAGAGCAGGGAGTCGGCGGCGAAGCCGGCCGGTGCCGCCAGTACGAACAGCGATGCGATCAGTGCCGACGCCAGTGCCAGGGCGAGGACGGGCGAGGGGCGTTTGAGGCGTTCGAGGCGCGGTCTCGCATGCACAGGGGTGCCCTCTCTGCGATCATCTAGTTAGGAAAGGTTCCTAACTAGGGAAAGATGGCACCATCCCTGACACGCTACGGTCAAGGGGATGGGGGGCCCAAATTCCTCCCATACCTAGAACCGGGGAAATCCGGGACAGCGGCAGGGAGAACGAAGACGAGCGCTGGATGCGGCGCAGACCTTTCGGGTGATTGAATCCCCGCATGTCGTTCGATGTGTTGATCAGGGATGGCTGGGTGCTCGACGGCACCGGGGCTCCGGCTCACCGGGCCGACGTCGGTGTCAACGGAGACCGGATCACCGCCGTGGGCCGTCTGGAGGGCGCGGACGCCGCGACCGTCGTCGAGGCCGCCGGGCGCCACGTCATGCCCGGCCTCGTCGACTGCCACGCCCACGGTGACGCTCTCGTCTTCGACAAGGACGTGCAGTTCGCCGCGCTCCGCCAGGGCGTGACCACGTTCGTCCTCGGCCAGGACGGGCTCTCCTTCGCCCCCTCCACCACCCCGGAGACCTTCGCCTACGCGACCCGCTACTTCGCCGCCGTCAACGGCGTCCATCCCTCGGCCGACGGGCCGATCGGTGTGGCGGAGCTGCTCGCGGGCTACGACCGGGCGACCGCGCTGAACACCGCGTACCTGCTCCCGCACGGCACGATCCGCCACGACGTGATGGGCGCCGCCGAGCGGGCCGCCACCGCCGACGAGCTGGCCGCGATGCTGGCCCGCGTCGAACGCGGCCTGGCGGAGGGCGCCGTCGGCCTCTCCACCGGCCTGGAGTACGCCCCCGGCCGCTACGCCGACGCCGCCGAGATCGCCGCGCTCTGCGCACCGCTGGGCACCCTGCCGTATGTGACGCACATGCGCGGGTACGGTGCGGCGGCTCCGGCAGGGATGGCCGAGGTGAGCGACATCGCCCGGCGCTCGGGCGCCGCCGTGCACGTCTCGCACTACCACGGCCCGGCCTCCACGCTCCTGCCGCTCGTCGACGAGGCCCGGCTCATGGGGGTCGACCTCACCTTCGACACCTACCCCTACCTGCGGGGCAGCACGATCCTCGCGATGGTCGCGCTGCCGCCGTGGGTTCCGGCCGCCGATGTCGAGCGCACGCTGGAGGTACTGGAGTCCGAGGCGATCCAGTGGGACGAGGCGCTCTGGCCGAGGATCACCTTCTCCCACGTGCCCGGTGCCGAGTGGGCCGAGGGGATGACATTGCCCGACGCCGCGGCCGAGGCCGGTCTTGAGCCGGGGGAGTTCTGCCGCAGGATCCTGATCGACACCCGGCTGGAGGCCGGATGCGTGGCGGCCCGTCCCGACGAGGGCCCCGAGGGTGAGGCGTCGGTCCGCGAGGTCCTGCGTCACCCGGCCCACACCGGCGGCTCCGACGGCATCTACGTGGGCGGCCACCCCCACCCGCGTGGCTACGGGGCGTTCGCCCGCATGCTCGGCCACCACGTCCGCGAGACCGGTGACTGGACCCTGGAGCAGGCCGTCGTCCACCTCGCCTCGCACCCGGCCCGCCGCTTCGGCCTCGAAGGGCGGGGCCTCGTCCGCCCCGGCCAGGTCGCCGACCTGGTCGTCCTGGACGCCACCGCGGTCGCCGACCTGGCCACGTACGCCGTCCCGCGCACCCCGGCCACCGGGATCGGCGACGTCCTCGTCTCGGGGGTCCCGGTGCTCACCGCGGGAGCACTCACCGGTGCCACCCCCGGCAGGGCACTACGCCCCTGAGAAACGGTGCCGCCCCTCGGCAGGTCGCCGGGCTTTCGAGGAACGGCGCCGCCCCCGGCGGCCCTTCGGGCACGCCCCTGAAAAGGTCGCCGTGAGGATAGGGTCCTCAGGGCGGCGAAGGGGGACGCGATCTCCCACGCCCGGATGCGGCGGCCGATAAGCCGTCGAATCCGTCAGGCGACGCGGAGGGGGACGGGACATGAAGGGCATCGTGGATATCGCGGATCCCGGGGCGGTGCTGGGAGCCTCACTGTTCGGCGGGGCGTTCACCTTCCCCGTGATGGTGGCCCACCGCAGCGCGCTGGAGCACAACATCGCGACCCTCGCGGCCTTCACCCGCGAGTACGGGCTCACCTTCGCCCCGCACGCCAAGACCACCATGTCGCCCGAGCTGGTGAAGGCGCAGCTCGACGCGGGCGCCTGGGGGATGACGGTCGCCACCCCCAGCCAGGCGCTCACCCTGCGCGGGTTCGGCGTCTCCCGCATCGTCCTCGCCAACCAGGTCTTCGACCCGGCGGGGCTGACCGCCCTCGCCGCTCAGCTGGACGAGGATCCCGCCTTCGAGTTCCTGTGCTTCGTCGACTCGACGGCCGGGGTCGAGGCGCTCTCCCGGCACGCGGGAGCCAGGCCGTTCCGCGTGCTGGCCGAACTCGGTCACGAGGGCGGGCGCGGTGGCAGCCGTACGCTCGCCCAGCTGCTGGAGGTCGCCTCGGCCGCGCAGGCGGCCGAGGGGGTGGAGTTGGCGGGTATCGCGGGATACGAGGGGTCGCTGGGGTCGGCGGAGGAGGTACGGGCCTACCTGCACCGGCTGCTGGAGGCGCTGGAGCATCTGCGGGTGCGTGACCCGATCCTGTCGGTGGGCGGCAGCCAGTGGTTCGACGTGATCGGCCGCGAGCTCGCCGCCTGCCAGGCGAGGGTGATGCTGCGCAGCGGCGCGTACGTCTCCCACGACGACGGCTACTACCGCGAGCGCACCCCGTACACCCGGATCGACGGGGAGCTGCGCGCGGCGCTGGAGATCTGGGCGCACGTGCTGAGCGTCCCCGAGCCCGACCTGGCCGTGGTCGGGTTCGGCAAGCGCGACGCCCCCTTCGACGAAGGGCTGCCGATCCCGCGTGGAGCCGTCGCGGACGCGACGGTGCTCAAGGTCCAGGACCAGCACACGCTCCTGAGGCCGGCACCGGGCTCGCCGGTGCGGCCGGGCGACCTGGTGTCGTTCGGCATCTCCCACCCGTGCACCGCCTTCGACAAGTGGCGGACCATCCCGGTGGTCGACGAGGAGTATGTCGTCGTCGATCTGATAAACACCTTTTTCTGATTTTCCATCGCTGAGGATTGCTGAGGATTGGCGAGATGAGCGACAAGCAGGAGCTGAGGACGAACGAGGGCGCGGCACCCGTCGGGGCGTACTCGCAGGGTCTCGTGGTCGGCGACTTCGTCTACACCTCGGGCATGGGGCCGCTCAGCCCCGAGACCGGCGAGGTCGTCGGGACCGACGTGGCCGAGCAGACCCACCAGGTGATGCGCAACCTCGGCGCGATCCTCGCGGCCCACGGGCTGGGCTTCGACGACGTGGTGAAGTCGACCGTGCACCTGGAGCACCTCAAGCGTGACTTCGCCGCCTACAACGAGGTGTACAAGTCGTATTTCACCCGCCCGTACCCGGTTCGCACGACCGTCGGCTCGGACCTGATGGACATCCTCGTCGAGATCGACTTCGTGGCCTACAAGCCGCGTTAGAGTCTGACCGACTTCGTGGGAGGGCGGCGGCTTGGACAGCTCGCTATACGTCTACGTCGAGGACGTGCGCGGGGAGGGCCTTGAGGCGGTCCTCGACCGGATCACCGGATACGGCGTGACGGGCGTGACCGTGGCCGCGGCCTACCACCGTGCCCGCGACGTCACCCCGCACGGCCGCCCCCGGGTGACGATCCGCAACGACGGCGCGCACTTCACGCCGCCCGCCGACCTGTTCGGCGGGCTGCGCCTGGTGCCGCCCGTCCAGGACGGCGCCGAGGACGAGCCACTGGCCGCCCTGCGCGAGGCCACCGCCGCACGGGGGCTCGCCCTGTACGGCTGGACCGTCTTCCTGCAGAACACCACGCTCGGCCTGGCCAACCCGGACGTGACCGTACGCGACTGCTTCGGCGACCGCGGCTCGCCCGCCGACCTGTGCCCCTCCCACCCCGACGTGCGCCTGTACGCGGTCGCGCTGGGTCGGGCGGTGGCGAGGCAGGGTGTCGACAGCGTGGTGGCCGAGGCGCTGCACTACGGAACCTTCGGCCACGGCTACCACCACGAGCGCAGCTTCGTCCCGCTCGGGCCGATGGACGCCTTCCTGCTCGGCCTGTGCTTCTGCGGTTTCTGCATGCGCCGCGCCGCCGACCTGGGCGTGAACGCGGAGGTGGCGCGCGAGGAGTGCTCCAGGATCGTGGGCGCCGTGTTCGACGGCGACCCTCCCGCCCAGGGTGAGGTGACCCGCGCGGCCCTGACCGCGTACGCGGGGCCCGAGGTGGTCGCCTACGCGCGGGCCCGTTCGGAGACGGTGACCTCGCTGGTCTCCGAGGTCTCCACCGCCGTCACCGACGAGGGCTCGCGTCTCGTCTTCCTCGACGGGACCGGTGCGGTGAAGGGCTACACCGACGGGCTGCCCTCGCCGGGGCTCGCCGCGCACGACTCCTGGCAGCTCGGCGTCGACCTGGTCGCCCTCGGCGACCTGGTGCCCTCGCTCGGCGTGCTCGCCTACGCCAGGGACGTGGCCAGGGTGGCCGACGACGTCGCCGCCTACCGCCGCTCCACGGGCAAGGACAAGGAGTTGCGGGTCGTGCTGCGTCCCGGCCTGCCCGACACCGACTCGGCCGACCGGCTCGCCGCCAAGGTCCGCGCCGTACGGGCCTCGGGCGCCGACGCGGTCGACTTCTACGCGTACGGGCTCATGCCCTACCCGATCCTGGACCGCATCCCGGGGGCGCTCTCCGTCTGAGACCGGCCTGGTCCGGTGAGACCGGCTTGGTTCGGCGAGACCGGCCTGGTCCGGCGAGACCGGCCGGAGGAGGCCGATGTCTGGTCGGCCGGGGGTCTTCGCGAGGCGAGGCTCGGGTTCTGCGGCGGGTCCACGAGCGGGTTCGTGGGCGGGTTCATGAGCGGGTTCACGAGCGGGTCGGTGGGAGGGTCAGGAGGCGCGGGCGCCGTCCAGGACGGTGCTCACGGCGCGGGCGGCGAAGTCGTCGTCGAGGGGCAGGCCGCGGAAGACCGCGCGCAGCCAGACCGCTCCGGCGAGCAGGTCGACGATGAGCATGGGGTCGGCCCCGGCCGGCAGCTCGCCGCGCCGCCGCGCGCGGTCGAAGACGGCCTGCTCCCGCGCGAACCGGTCGGCGAAGAAGCGCCGGGTCGCCTCGGCGAGCTCGGGGTGGTGAACGGCGGCGCCGAGGGCCGCGACCGCGACGTCGGAGGCGGGCGGACGGGTGAGCAGGGCGGCGACCCCGCCGACCAGGGCCTCCAGATCCCCCCTGAGGTCGCCGGTGTCGGGCGGCTCCATCGCGAGCAGGTCGGCCTCGACCAGGGCGGCGGCGAGTAGTGCCGCCTTCGACGTCCACCACCGGTAGATCGTGGTCTTGTTCACCCCCGACCGCTCGGCGACCCCTTCCACCGTCAGGCCCTCGTATCCCTTGGTGGCGAGGAGTTCGAGCGTCGCCTGGAAGATCTGCTGTTCCTTGCGCGGTGCCATGGGCCGACTATAACGACTCATAGCAACGCAACGGTGCGTTGTGTTTTAATCGACGCAATTCCCGGCCGGACCATCTCCCCGATCGGGCCGACCCCCTGGAGGCGTGCGTGCTCCCCGTCGTTCTCGTCCACGGCATCCGGCTCAGCGCGACCATGTGGGACCCCGTCCTCTCCCACCTCTCCCGCCTGGGGCGTCCCGCGGCGGCCGTGGACCTGCCGGGCCACGGCACCCGCCGGGGCGAGCCGTTCACGATGGACGCGGCGGCGTCGGCGGTCGCGGACGCCGTCGACGCCCTCGGCGGCCGGGCGCTCGTGGCCGGGCTCTCCCTCGGCGGATACGTCGGCATCGCCACCGCGGAACGCTTCCCCGCGCGGGTGGCCGGGCTGATGGCGATCGGATGCACCGGACTCGGCTCGGCGGCGGGCCCCCACCGGTTCGCCGCCTCGCTCGCCGCCCGGAATCCGTCGCTCGCGAACCGGATCAGCTCCTACACCCTTCGTCGTCTCCTGCCGGGTCCCGTGGGGGAGGCGATGGTGGCCGGGGGAGTCTTCTGCGAGGTGATGCCCCAGGCCGTCGACGCCGTCGCCGACCAGGACCAGCTCACGGCACTGGCCTCCTACCCGGGACGCGTGTGGCTGGTCAACGGCACCCGGGACCCGTTCCGGGTGCACGAACGCGCCTTCCTGCGCGCCTGCGGGAACGGACGGCTCATCCTCGTCCCCCGCAGGGGGCACCTGGGCGTGCTGGCGGCGCCGGGAGCGCTGGCCAGGCTGGTGGGCGACCTGTGCGACCAGGTGGACCACTGTCCGCACACCGGAGCGGAGCGGCGCGTCTAGACGGACCCGCGCGTCCAGATGATCGCGTACCCCCACGTATGCCTCGTATGTCGAGGTGGTCTCGTGTGTTCAGACGGAGCGACCGGAGAGGGCGGTCGCGACGCCGAGACCCAGGTAGACGATCCCGCTGAAGTGGCCGATCAGCGGCGCCCTGCTCCTCAGCCGCCCGCCCACGGCACCCGCCGCCACGGCGTAGATCAGGTCGGAGAGCAGGCCCAGGAAGAGCAGGGTTCCGCCCAGGACGGCGATCTGCAGCGGCACCGCGCCCGCCTCCGGCTCCACGAACTGGGGCAGGAAGGCGAGGAAGAAGAGGATCACCTTGGGATTGAGCACGTTGACGACCACGCCCTCCAGGAAGATCGCCCGAAGCGGCTGCGGCGGGGTCTCCCGGCTCGCGAACTCCTGCCTGCTCGTCAGCGCCCGGATGCCCAGGTAGACCAGGTAGGCCACCCCGGCCCACTTGATCACGTTGAACAGGGTCGCCGACCGGGCGATCACGTACGAGAGACCGGCCGCCGCCGCGGCGATGTGCACCAGCGTGCCCACCTCGACGCCGAGCGCACTCGCCACCCCGGCGGCGCGGCCCTGGGAGACGGCTCGGGTGATGATGTAGATGTGGTTCGGGCCCGGAATGAGGACCAGTGCCAGCGACGCGATCGAGAAGATCAGCAATGTGGACGGGGAGACCATGCCCCGACGATAGGGGCGGCCCGGCCCTCGCCGTCAGGGCCAATGCCTGGACCTTTTGGTGTACCAATCGGTCCAGGTTCGCCCCTTACTGATGTACCAATCGTTCCCCGTTCATCCCCTGCGGGTGGAATGTCGATTCCGTCAGTGCCCCGTGCGATACTCGCCGACGTGGGGTGGAACAGCACGCGGAGTGTTCTGATCGGGCGGTCGGCGGAGCTCGATCGCCTGACCGCGGTGCTCGACACCGCGGCCGCCGGGCAGGCCGGGGTCGCCCTCGTGGGAGGCGACGCGGGCATCGGCAAGACCCGCCTGATCACCGAGCTGGCCGGACGGGCCGAGGCGGCGGGGTTCGCCGTGCTCGTCGGCCAGTGCGCCGAACTCGGCGACGCCCTTCCCTACCTCCCGCTCGCCGACGCCCTGCGTTCGGCACGAGGGGAGTTGCGCGCGGCGCTCGACGAGCGGCCCGTCCTCGGCAGGCTGCTGCCCGGCGGCACCGACCAGGGCAGGGAGAGCACGTCGGGCCTGACGCAGCAGCAGCTCTTCGGCTCGATGCTCGGCTTCCTGGCCACACGGCCCGTGCTGCTCGTCCTGGAGGACCTGCACTGGGCCGACCAGTCCACCCGCGACCTGCTGGTCTTCCTCAGCCGGATGCTGCAGACCGAGCGCGTCTGCCTCGTCGGCACCTACCGCACCGACGACCTCCACCGCCGCCACCCCTTGCGCCGGGTCCTCGCGGAGCTCAAGCGCCTCCCCTCGGTGACGCCGGTGGAGCTGAAGCCTCTCGACCGCCACGAGATGACCGACTACCTCGCCGCGCTCGGCGGCACCGACGCCGGCGTGATGAGGAAGGTCGTCGACCGGGCCGAGGGCAACCCGTTCTACGCCCAGGAGCTGCTGGACGCCGCCTCCGAGGGCTCCTCGATCCCCGACGGCCTGGCCGGCCTGCTGCTCTCCCGGACGGAGCCGCTCTCCGACCCCGCGCAGCGGGTGCTCGGCGGCGCGGCCGTCGCGGGCCGCCGGGCCGACCACGACCTGCTCCAGCAGGCCTCGGGCCTCGACGACCTCGCCTTCGAGGAGAGCATGCGGGAGATCGTCTCGCGCGGCCTGCTCCGCCCCGACGGGGAGTACGGCTACGCCTTCCGGCACGCGCTTCTCCAGGAGGTCGTCTACCACGACCTGCTGCCCGGCGAGCGGACCAGGATGCACGCCGAGTTCGCCCGCCTGCTGACCGGCCGAGGAGGTTCGGCTGCCGAGCTCGCCCACCACTACCTGGCGGGCCACGACCTGCCGGGGGCGCTCGCCGCGTCCGTGGAGGCGGGACGCAGGGCCGAGCGGCTGGGGGCACCCGCCGAGGCACACCGCCACTTCGACCAGGCACTCGGGCTCTGGGACCGCGTTCCCGACGCCGAGCGGCTGGCCGGGATCGACCACATCGCCCTCGCGGCGCGCAGCGCCGCCGCGGCGGCCGACAGCGGCGACAACCACCGGGCGATCTCCCAGCTCCGGAGTCTCCCGCCCTCCGCCGAGATCAACGAGCGGCTCTCGTACTACCTCATCGACGCCGAGGACGCCGAGGGCTCGATCGCCGCCGCGTACGCCGCCGTCGAGGCGGCGCCGGAAGGGCCCGTGCTCGCCCGCGCCCTCGCCACCTACGCCCGTTCGCTCTACTGGACCGAACGCCACCACGAGGTCGAGGCCCTCGCGAGGCGTGCCCTGGAGGCGGCCCGCGCGAGCGGCGCCGCCGACGCCGAGACCAGCGCGCTGATCACCCTCGCCGCCATCGCCGCGCTCGCCGACGACATCTCCCGCGCCAAGGACCTGCTCGCCTGCGCGACCGCGGAGAGCTCGGGCAACCTCGCCATCGACCTGCGGGCCATGTTCACCTACGCCCGGGTCCAGTACGAGAACGGCGACCTCGCCGAGGCGGCGACCACCACCGACCGGGGGCTGCGGCTGGCGCGCGAGAGCGGTCTCAACTGGAGCACCTACGGCACCGACCTGCGCTTCCTGCGCCTCCTCATCCACTACGTCGCGGGGGAGTGGGACCTGGCGGAGAAGGTCGCCTCCGGGTTCGCCGTCCGCGTCGGCACCCCCTCCGAGGCACTCCTGTCGTCCTTCGCGCTCTTCGTCGAGGTGGCCAGGGGCCTGCCCGTCGTCGAGGACCGCCTGTCGTGGCTGGAGCCCTTCTGGCCGGACGACGTGACGATCGCCGCCATGAGCCGCGGCCTGGCCGCCGAGCACGCCCTGTGGCGCGGCGACCCGGAGACGGCGCTCGAACACGCCCGCGCGGGGCTCGACGCCATCCTCCCCAACGACCCCGCCGCGATCCGGCTCAGCGGCACCGCCCTGTGGGCGCTGACGGACCTGGGCCGCGCACAGGAGGCCGACGCCTTCCTGGAGCGGGCCAGGGTGCCCGCCGCCGTCGGCCCCGGCTCCGTCCGGCGGGGCCCGCTCGGTCCGGAAGGGCTGGCCTGGCTCGCCAAAGCCGAAGCCGAATGGCACCGCGCGCACGGCCGCTTCGACGTCGCGGCGTGGCGAGCGGTGGTCGAGGCCTTCGACTTCGGATTCGTCTACGAGGTCGCGCGCTCGCGGTGGCGGCTGGCCGAGGCGCTGCTCGTCGAGGGCGACCGCGCAGACGCGTTGAAAGAATGGAAGCTCGCCGTCGAGGCCGCCGAGTCACTGGGTGCCCGGCCGCTCGGCGCGGCCCTGGCGGAGCTGGGACGCAGGGCGCGCTTCACCTCCACACCGCCGACCCTGCTCACCGCCCGAGAGCAGGAGGTGCTCGCCCTGGTGGCCGAGGGCCTGCCCAACCGGGAGATCGGCGAGAGGCTGTTCATCGCGCAGAAGACGGTGAGCGTGCACGTCTCCAACATCCTGGGCAAACTGGGCGTCTCCTCCCGCACCCAGGCCGCCGCCGTGGCCCACCGGGACGGTCTCGTCTGACCCGGATGGATCCGCGTGGGCCGCATGGCTCAGGTGGCCTCGGCAGGGCCGGCCGATGGGGTGACTCACGCCGGTACGGCCCTTGACCGGCGTGACCCGTGGTCGGTGCGGCCCACGACGGGTGGACTGCGGCCGACGGGGTTCGCGACGGGGGTCTGCGGCCGACGCGGTCCGCGACGTCGTCGTCCCGTGAGGTCAGGCTCTGCCCTGGCCGCTGCGCGCGGTCAGGGCGAGGTCCCGTACGACCTGGATCAGCTCGGCCGGATCGAAGGGTTTCGTGAGGTAGGCGTCGACCCCGATCCCGAGGCCCCGCCGCTTGTCGTCCTCCTGTGCCCGCGCGGTGATCAGGACCACCTTGATATGGCTGGTCCCCTCGTCACCCCGCAGCCTGGTGGCCGTCATCCAGCCGTCCAGCCTGGGCATCATGACGTCCAGAGTGATGACGTCGGGCATCACGTCCAGCACCCGATCCAGGCAGTCCTGCCCGTCGGAGGCCGTGTCCACCTGGAACCCCTCCAGGGTCAGGTTGACCGCGATGAGCTGCCGGATGACGTCGTCATCATCCACTACCAAGACCTTGCCCAGAACCTCTCCCACGGCGTGAGGCTAACTCCTCTCTCCCGTCCACGCGCGGCTTTCCGAAGATGTGTACGCGTAACCGTCACCGCGTGACGGGTTTCCCAGGGCCGAGCCCTCCCCTCTGCGTCCCCGGCGGCATCGCGGCCACCCCGAGTCGTCAAACGCGTCCGACGAAGCGGCTCCAGGACCTGCCTGCCCATCGGAAGACCCCGACGCCCCCGCTGCCGGGTGACCGAGTCGAGCAGCGGTGTGCTCACTCTCCGACCGCAGGACGGTGGACGCACCGCGCGGGAGGATCACTCTAAGTTGGGCACATGGCACCGCAGAGATTGCAGTCGATCAGGATCGAGGGATATTCCTCGATTCGCTCCGCCACGGTGGAGTTGCGTGATCTCATGATCCGCCGCGGCCTGTCCGGCGCCCGAGGCCGTCACCGCGACGGCCAGGCCGTCATCGCGGTCCCGCACTACACCTGGGACCACGAGGCCCGCGCCCAGGCCGCGATGCTGCAGGCCACCCGCCCAGGCTGGTCGGTGCTGTACAGCACTGGCAGCCGCCTGTTCCACGCCATCGCCACCTGGCCCGTCCCGGAGCCGCTGATCATCTGTGGCCGGACCCTGGAGGGGTTGAAGACCCAGATGTACGAGGCCGAGACGACCGTCCTGCACCGCTGGGCGCTCACCTCCAGCTCGGTCAGCATCGGCCACTTCTGACGAACGGGCACGGCGGCCCCATCCCTTCCCCGGTCCCAGGGGGCGCCGTGCCGCCCACGACCTACCACGCGAGAACGAAAAACGGTACGTCACAAGGGTGGGCCGCCCACCCGGCTCACCCGCCTCAGAGGTCCCCGCGATGAACCTTCCTGCGACAGAACCGATTACTGGACGGAGCACGTATCGCACCCGCGAAGGGTGATTTCGGATTCAGTTCCATGCTTTGAGTTCGGCCTCCCAGGTGCGCCCGGCGGCTTTGCCCACCACGAGAGGGTCCGCGAATGTGATGACGAGTTCCGTCAGATCGGCGAAGTGCGGTGGGTGGTCGGCGTCGGTCTGGCCTTGTCGTCGTATCCAGGCCAAATATGAGGACTGTCGTCGCACCGGTAGGTCGCTTATCCGGGAACTCAGCGGCTCGAGGACTACGCCCCTGTGCTCGGCGGTGGCCCTGATTGCTGCGGTAAGTTCGTCGCCGTTCAAGTTGTTGAGCGAAATCAACCGGTAAATGTCGGCGTAATCCCGGTCCCGAGTATTGAGGGCACCCAGGGACACCGCCGTGACGACTTTCTCGGCGATGACCGTGGCGAGGGGGTATCCGTACAGCTGGAAGCTCCCGCCTGCCAGTTGCTGGGGATAGTTGATGAGCTGAGGCGCGGGTGTGACGGGGTCGCCGAAGCTGACATCCAGTTGGAGCTTTAACCGGGCGCGTGCGATGTTCGAGGCCATGGAGAGTCGGAGCCCGTGATATTCGTCGTCCTGGCGTATTGGTACCGTCTTGAGGGAAGCCGGGTCAAAGGTCACGCCATCATCGACGACTGTTTCGGCTATCCCCGCTATCCGTCGGATGATCTCGGCGTCATCTCCGGGAAAAGCACGGCCAAGGATGTCGATGTCCCTCGTCATGCGGCGGGCGCCGAACTGAGCCAGAAGCAGACCACCCTTGAGAACGAAGTGCCGTCCACCGAGCGGTGAGGCAGCCAGTCGAAAGAGGAATCGTTCGAGCACGTACTCGACCATGATCTCGTCAGTGGATCTGCCCTCTCGGCGGGCCAGGGCACGTAGGTCGTTGTATACCTGTCCAGCGGCATCAGTGCGGGGCGGGTTGGGCATCAGGCCAGCACCGCCTTAACCGCTGGGCGGATCGCTGATATCGCATTCAGTCTCTCGGCCATGTTCTGAAGGTCAATGACCGCCGAACCACCACGGGTGCGTAGGTATCGGCCGAGCGCGGAAAGAGCCAAGTCCTCTCCGATCCGATGGCGATATCGCATCGCGTCGACCACACTCCGAGGTGCGCTGTACACAGGGATCCTCTCTCCCGGGGCGGCTTGGAACTCCTCGCGGCCGAGGTCGAACGTGTCGGCTGCGTACTGGGACACCACGACAGGCGGATATGAAATC
The DNA here is from genome assembly GCF_040299985.1 of Streptosporangium sp. NPDC000563. NCBI lineage: Bacteria > Bacillati > Actinomycetota > Actinomycetes > Streptosporangiales > Streptosporangiaceae > Streptosporangium > Streptosporangium sp. NPDC000563. The sequence continues at coordinate 15,160 of NZ_JBEPDA010000019.1, forward strand.
GAGGGACGATGACTGCCGCGTGCCACTGCGATGTGAACAGCCGAAGGTATGTCGTCGATGAGCTCGTGAAGTGCAAGAGCTGACTCTCCGCAGACGATCGCGCGGGGCACCCGGGTGCACACGGCCAGCAGATCAAGGTGTGCTGTCTCCGGAGCGTCCACCTGGCGGTAGACCCCCCGCGACAGCTCGTCGAGCTTTTCATTCGCTGTCAGTAACGCAAGATCACGAGAGGAGACTCCGGCATGACGCGCCTGAGCAGCGGTGAACGTGGGTCGCAAGGCTGCCAACCGCGCTTCGGACGCTCGCTCCTCCTTCGTCTTCATGTATCAAATCCTACCCATTGACCTAGGTGTAGGGGAGGATTTGATACATGGAAGGTGAGGGGTCGGCGTGGCATGTGCTCCAGAAGGCCCATACGGTTCGTTCGTGGCACCAGCTGCGCCTGAGGGGGAGATTTAATCGCAGCGACCAAACCGTCGCCGCGGTCCCGCGTTACACCTGGGATTACGAAGTCTGCGCCCTGGCCGTGATACTGCAGGCCCGCCGTGCCGCCCACGACGTACCGCGCGAGGACGAAACGCGGTGCGTCACGCGGGCGGGTCGTACACCTGGCCCGCCCATGCTCTTCAGGGGGCGGCGTTCCAGTCGGTGATCCAGGCGCGGATGTTCTTCTCCAGAGCCCGGACGCTCTTGTGGGCCCCGCAGCGGATCTTCTGTTCGGTCGGGTAGTCCGAAGCCTGCCGCCTGAAATCGATGTTCACGTTCATGGGGAATCCCCGCATGGCGGTAGGTAGAGCATGAGCCGACGCCGATAACATGTCGCCAAGGTCGGGGCCGGCCATCTAGGTTGCAGCCCATGGCGAATATCTCCATGACGGATCGGTGCGACTGCGGTGCGGCGGCCGGCCCACTGGGCATGTGCGTGGACTATTATCACGGGATCCTGGCCGAGGAGCAGTCGGATCCGCAGATGTACAAGTGGCACGGGCCCGTGGTCATGACATATCTTCTGCAGCATCCTTCCAGAGCTCATGAGAAATACCTCGACGGCCAGTTTCGCCAGTTGCAGCTCTACGTGGATCAGGGCCTTGACGCGTGGCTCCGCCTGTCGGCTCATCAGGTGGCACGGAACAACCATCGGGCACGCCTGGGCTATGACATGACGCTGTTGGCGGCATACGCACCGCTCCCGAAAGGTGAACCTTCCGGCTTCCGCGCCTCGTTCAGCGGGATGCCGTTCAGGGACGGCAGTTTTGTGTTCGACGGACATCTGGCGTACGGGGATCACATCAAAGCCATCGCCGAAGCGACGGTGGAGTCCTGGAGATCCGTTCAGAGTTGATGATCGAAGGCCGGCGTGAGGGGTGCGTAGACATCGGCCGAGCACATCAGAGCCCGGACCGGTAGACGGTCGACGCAGCACGACAAGTTTTGGACAAGCCGACGTGGCTAGCGTGCACCGTAGCTAAGTCGGGAGCGGCCATGCCTTCTTCAGCGCCAGTCGGTCCGCGAATTCGTCTGGGCAGCAGAGATGGCAGCTCTTTCCACATGGCATGCGGGGTGTTGATCGCGTTGTGTGGCGCGCTGGCAGCCTTCGCCTTCAATGCGATCTATGCGAGGGGCTGGATCGATCTGGAGGTTTATCGGGAAGGTGGAGCGGCGGTACTGCAGCATACCTCTGTCTACAGCTTGATCGTGGGTGACAATTCGCTGAGGTTCAGCTACTCGCCGTTCGCGGCGATGCTGTTCACGCCTCTTGCGTTGGCCGGAATGAAGACCGCCGTCGCCCTATGGGTGCTGATCTCCATACTCGCCCTTGAGGTTTTGATATGGATTCTCGTCGGTCGCGCTGCGGTGGAGCGCCATAGCCGCCGGACTGCTCGTACGTTGTTGGTCGTTGTCGCGATGCTTCCCTTGTATCCGGTGACGCTGACGTTGTGGAATGGGCAGATAGGTATCATCCTGCTACTGGTGACAGTTGTAGACCTGACGCACGGCAAAGAGAAGTGGCACGGCATAGGAACGGGCGTCGCCGCCGGCATCAAACTCACCTCGCTGATATTCATCCCCTACCTTCTCGTCACGCGTCGCTTCCGGGTCGCCCTGATGGCGGTCCTCGGTTTTCTCGGCACGGTGGCCCTCGGATTCCTGGTGCTGCCGGCCGATTCACGTGATTACTGGGGTGGTGAATTTCTCGACACGCAACGGGTGATCGCCGGGCAGGGTGTGAATTTCTTCAATCAGTCGCTTCGCGGCATGCTCATGCTCGTGTCCAGCTCCTGGCCCACCGTGCCCCTCTGGCTCGTCCTGTGCGCGGTGGTCGGCGCGGGTGGACTTTGGGTCGCCGCACGGACCGCGAAGGAGGTGGGAGAGCTCGCCGGAATCACCGCCTGCGCCATCGTGGGACTACTTGTCTCACCCGTCTCCTGGCCACACCACTGGGTCTGGTGCGTACCGCTCCTGGTGCTCTGGGCGCAGCGCGCTCAGCGCGTGGACTCCACGCTTGAGAAGGTGGGTGTGGGGCTCTTGTGGTTCGTCTTTCTGCTGCCCGGATATATCGTCCTGGCGACGCTTTTCATATATCCGTCCCACGTCGGAACGTGGCTGATGCCGCTGACGGGTAGTTACGTGCTCGGTGGACTGTCGATATTGCTGGCGCTTGCGGTTCGTTTCGGCCGAAGCGATTGGCGGCAAAGAAGGCACGGGTCGGTCGACGGCTAGGACCTTCGAGGGGCAGGAGAATACGGCCTGACCTGGGCGTGAGTCGGCAATCGGTCGTATGGCCACGACATACCGCGCTGTATCCGGGATCAGTTGTTCGCCGTCAAGGCCGCGCGTGCGGCGGTGAGGATCTCCTCGGAGAGAGGGGAGCCCTTGGTGGCCCGAGCCAGGACGAGTGCGCCGAGCATCGTGGACAGCCGGACGAGGCCGTCCTGGTCTTCGGTGGCGAGCTGCTCGGCGAAGTCGCTCACGCCTTCGGCGTAGACGCGGTGGGCTTCGCGATCACCGAGCTCCCGTGCCATGTCGGTGGCGAGCCCGGCGACGGGGCAACCGTCCGCAGGGTTGTCGCGGTGCTCGACGGAGAGGTAGGTGTCGATCAACGCCTGCTGGGCGGCGTGCGACTCCGGTCCTGTCGTGCGGTGCCGGGCGAACTCGTCGAAGGCGTGGGCGGTGGCCTCGTCGACGAGTGCCTCCTTGGAGGCGAACTGCTTGTAGAAGCCGCCGTGGGTCAGACCGCACTCCTTCATGAGGTCGGCGACGCTGACCTGCGTGCCTCGTTCGCGGAACAGCCGGGAGGCGGCTTCCACGACCCGCTTGCGGTTCTCCTGCGCCTGCGCCTGCGACACGCGGCCCATCGGCCACCTCCTAAGTTGGATGTCGGTTGACATCTATCTTACCCTTCGGTTTAGATTATAGATGTAATCTAATTTCGGGACTCGGTCATCAGGACCGTCCACGACGCTGGGAGCAAGCATGGAACTGAAGGACGCGGTCGCAGTGGTCACCGGCGCCAACCGGGGGTTGGGTCGCCAACTGGCCATCCAGCTCCTGGAGCGCGGAGCGAAGGTCTACGCGGCGGCCCGCCGCCCCGAGAGCGTGGACGTGGTCGGTGCCATCCCGCTCCGCCTGGACGTGACCGACGAGGAGTCGATCCGAGCCGCGGCCAGCGTCGCCTCCGACGCGACGCTGCTGGTGAACAATGCCGGGATCTTCACCGGCACCCCCCTGGTCGCCGGCGACCTGGACTCGGTGCGGTTGGAGATGGAGACGAACTTCTTCGGGCCGCTCGCCGTGACGCGGGCCTTCGCCCCGGTCATCGAGAGCAACGGCGGCGGCGCCGTGCTCAACGTCCTGTCCGTGCTGTCCTGGCTGCACCCGGCCGGTTCGGGGGCCTATTCGGCGGCCAAGGCCGCCGCGTGGGCACAGAGCAACGCGATTCGCGAGGAACTGGCACCCCGCGGCATCTCCGTCTCTGCACTGCACGTCGGGTACATGGACACCGACATGGCCGCCGACGTTCCCGCCGAGCGGAAGACCGACCCGGCCGAGGTCGCGGCCCAGGCCCTGGATGCCATCGAGAAGGGCCTTCCCGAAATCCTCGCCGACGAGATCACCCGGCAGGTCAAGCAGAACCTGGCCGCGACGCCGACCCCGGTCTGAGGCGCAGCCCGCGGCGCCCGTTACACGTCGTCCCTGGTGGCATCGACCCGAGCGAGGGCTCGGACTCGTCCTCTCACCAGACGCGGTCAGGGCCCATGTCGGGCTCGCGCACCCGGTCTGGTTCGACGATGGGGAGTCGGTGGGTCGTGGAATCGTACCGGGAGCTCTCCGGGCTTCGTCAGGGGAGGCCGTATCGCTGCTTGATCATTTTGGCCTCCTCCTCGCTCACCTGGAGGGGGGTGACGGCCAAGGTCCTTCGCAGGTCAGAGATGATCTTCTCGCCCGCGCCTCGTACCCGAGTGCGGTGCTGGACGAGTTGGGCGTCGAACTTCTTGGCGGCCGGTCCCGTCCACACCCTGCCTTCGTGAAAGTCCCGGTACGGGGGCTCGATGCCGCTCTCGATCTCCTGGACCAGCGGCTCGACCGTTCGGAGGGCCTCTCCCAACGCCGCGTGGAGCGGATTGGGCACCAGCTTGGCCATCGGATCAGTCCTTCTTCGAGGTGGAGGTCTTCGCTGTCGGGGACGGCGCGCTGGCGTCGGTGAGCAGCTTGGGGGCGATCAGCTTCATGAGCGCCAGCACATCGGCAGCGTTGTCCCGCCCTTTGGCGCCGATCTCCAACTGAATGTTGATCTCCGCTTTGCCCCGTACCAGCGTGGAGAACGCGGCGTTGTCTTCGCCGCTGGCCCGCTTGAAGTAGTAGCCGGTGACCCCGGGGAGGATCTCCGGCAGCGGTGTGGCCCCATCTCCGAGTGCCTCCTTAACATCTTCCGGGTCACTTGCTGGAGTGAGGTCAACCTGTAGCACTTTCAGTCGATCACCCTCACGTTGGTAAATTGCACAACCTCCAATACCGAGGCCTCCGGAGAGCGTGAAGTCGAATGAGCCGCGAACCAGAGGGTTGCGTACCTCGGTCATCAACTCAACTGCCCTCAAAGGAATGTGCTCACAGAGGTACGGAGGGGTGGCAACCGTCGGTAGCGGAGTACGGTCGACCGTCACTTCCTCCCCCCGGCAAGCCGTCAACATAGTCAGGACGCAGGCCAGCACGCTAGTTACAGCGAATGCTTTTCGCATCACGAGCCGTACTGGGCGAAGCCGATGGAGAAGCCCTGATCTAGGCGGTTCTCAGTCTCCAGCCATGGTCTTCCTGACAGCCCTTCATAGAGCCAGCGGTCATAAGCCTCGACCCGCCGATACTTGTCGGTGCTATTGGCGGCTGTTTTGTCGATCATCTCGTCCTTGGTCATGAGGGTCCGACCGTCGTCCTTGAGGAAGTTGTTGGGGTTGTCGCGGGGGTCGTCCCCCTTCTCCAGACCCTCAAGGGTGGCCCATGGATGGCTTCGATCGGCGGGTTCGGCGGAGCCGAAGAGGCCATTTCTGAGCATCGCCTGAGCTGCGAGATCATGCACAAGCCCTCGGGTCTTGTCAACGACGGCGTTGGCGTCAACGCGGGCGTTGTCCTCTGCCTTGCCCTTGGCTATCTCCTCCGCTACCCCGCTCCAGGCTCCGATGACACCGGCGGCGATTGGCCAGGCTCCCCGTTGAGGGATGGCGAGACCGGTATTGACCGCAGCCAGGAGCATCTTCATGTTGCGCTGCTGTGCCTCGTCCAGATCCTTGCCTTCCTCGATCTTCGCCAGTCCCGCCGCGTCGGTGATCATTCCGAATCCTGATCCGGCCCGTTTGGCGCCGGTCATAAACTTCTCGTTGCCCCGCCCGGCGGCCATCTCAGCAGCACCGTAATCAAGAAACAAGCCCGTGAATGCCGTCTGGGCAGCCAGAACAGGGGCAAATGCCTTCGGGTCTGCAAACGCTTCTTTCATCACCTGGCGGAGCGCCCCTTTATCGAACTCGGCTCCCCAAGGATCCAATCCAGCAGTGAAGGGATTATCGGCCCCCCGTACTCCGGGCCCGGCGGTAATGCTGTTGTCCCCCTTCTGGGCGGTGCGGTTGATGTCGCTGATGTAACCAGCCAGGATGTGCCCCATCGATGCAGGGCTCACAGAGGATTCAGAGAGCTTGCCGTCCTTGATGCGTACGGCCTCCAGATGGATGAGTTCCGAGGCGAGCTTGGCGGACAGGAAGCCGCGCGACGGGTTCTGCGGTGAGCCGTCGTGGTCGCGGAAGACGAGCGTCGCGGCTTTCAGGGCCGAGCCAAGGGCCACGCCGTCGTCGCTCAGGCCCCGTTCGGTCATGAAGCGTTTCAGCATGGTCGGGTCGCCCACGAAGAAGTCCTGGGCCGCCGCGGGATCACGGCTGAGCCCTTCCAGCAGGGTGGCCATGACCCGCGGATCCAGTGGCCTTTCGCGATCGATGGACTCGATCTTCCTGGCGGTGGCGAGGAGGAAGGCGGTGCTGAAAGTGCCGTGTTTGAGGGCCAGTGTGGCGGCGTAGCCCTTCTCCCACCCGACATAACCTCCCTTCGGAGCGGTGTCGAGGTCGGACAGCAACCCTTTCCACCAGGCGTCGCCCAGGCGTGGGGTCGCCGTACCCAAGGTTTTTCCGAGGGTGGCCTGCAGGCGCTCCGCTTTCTTGTCGTCCTTGCGCTTCGCGGTCTCAACCATCAACTGGCGGAATCTCGTCGTGCCCAGCGTGTTCATCAGCGCGGCGGCGAACGTCGCGTCCCCCGTCCGCTTCTCCAGCCCTTTCAGGAGTTTTTCGTCGATCTTGCCGTCTTTGGCGGTCTTGCCGAGGCCGAGGGTCGCGGCATAGATGTCCGGGTTGTGGTCGGCCTTGCCGTACAGCGCCTCGTCGAAGGCGGCCAGCCCGCTGGGCGTCTCGGCGGCGGCGCCCCACTCGGTGAGCTTGGTGCTGATCGTCTCGTTGCGACGTCGCAGGTCGGGGCGGCTGGTCTCGATCCAGCTCTGCATCTCGCGCAGCGCGCCCAGCCCCGAGGCGTCCAGGTCGAACCGTTGCAGGGTACGGCGGATCTGCGGTTCGTTGCGTCCGAGTGCGTCCTGCGCTCGGCCGAGCCCTCGCTCGAAGTCGTTCATCCGCTCGGGGTCGATCCCCGAGTACTCGCCGTTCACGCTCGGAGTCGGAGTCGCCGGGGATCTGTGCGGTGCGGGGGAGGGGGTGGCTGGAGCGGGTTGAGCGGTGCCGGTGGGCTGGGCGGTGCCGGTCGGTGGGGAGGGAGACCGCAGGTCAGGGGCGGACTGGGGAGAGGGTGAGGGCGTGGGATACGGATGGGTCATGAGGGCGCTGGACTCCGGCTTGGTCCGTGAAGGTGACAGCTCCAGCGGACATATTAATTTCAATCCGCCTATCCCGCCAAGATATTTCCTAAAATGGACATAATTGATAATTGTGTCGCTTTGAAATAGGTGCTTGCCGGGTGTAAGTGCTCACAGGTCCTCGGCCTGTGTCGCCGCTCGGACGGACTGTTTCGCCGTGCTCGGGGAGGTGGTGCTTCACGAGTTATCCACAGAATCGGGTTCGGCTCGTTGGTGATCGCTCCATCCAGCTGATCCTGGGGCCTCGATCCTTCATCGAGCCCAAGGAGGGCGTGCGTGATCACGGCACTCGTCACCGTCACCATCCTCTCGGCGGCCCTCGCGGGAAACTCGCCCTTCCCCGCGCCGCGCCTCTCCCCGGAAGCCTGCGAGACCTGGGGCCACCTCCTCTCCTTTCCTCCGGTCGCCCCGCCGGGCGGCACCCAGCACCTGCTGGCGGAAGAGGATTTCCTGCCGGAGAAGATTCGCACCGCTCTCGCCGTCATCTGCGCGCCCTGGGCGCCGCTCTCACCGGACGCGAGTGGCGGCCGATCGACATTCCCGCAGGGCTCCTTCCCCGGCGGGGGTCCGGCCTCGGCTTCGAATCCGGTGCCGGATTCGGTTCTGGACGCGGCCGGCGAATGGTCGCCCGAGTTCCCGGGAGTCGATGTCGGCTCCACTGAGCCTTCCGGTCCGGAGGTGGGAGGGGCGGTGGAGTCGGCAGGCGACTCAAGTGACAGGGAAGACGTCTCGGCCTCTTGGATGAATCCGGCGTCTTGGGCGGGACCGAGAGACCCCCGGGCTTCCTCGCGGTCGGAGCCCTCGCGGTCAGAGTCCTCGTGGGCGCGAGCCAAACGGCCGCAGCACCCTTCCGGGGGACGAAAAACGCCCTCCGATCCCGGGGCGGTGTCCTCCCGTGGGGCAACGCCCCCGCGTGGGGCGGCGTCCTCCCGAGAGAAGGCCGTTTCCCGGGGGAAGGCCCTCTCCGGTGGGCGGGCGGCACCTTCGCGAGGGAGAGCGGTGTCCTCGCGCGAAGGTGTCCAGGGCCTGCGGGGCCGGATCGCGGCCACCGCCGCGCTCCGGCAGGTCGGCAGGCCGTACGTCTGGGGCGGCGGTTCGAGCGCTGGCCCGACCGGCGGGGGCTTCGACTGCTCCGGGCTCGCCCTGCACGCCTGGGCCAGGGCCGGAGCCAGGCTCACCCACTACACCGGCAGCCAGTTCAGACAGGGCCGCAGGGTGCCCTTCTCCCGGCTCCGCCCGGGAGACCTGGTCTTCTTCGGTGGAGGTGGCGGAGACCCCACCCACGTGGGCGTCTACGTCAAAGGCGGCGTCATGGTCCACGCCCCCAAGACCGGCGATGTCGTCAGGACGATCGACTTCACCACCTCGCCCTACTACCTCTCCCGCTATCGAGGTGCCGTCCGCCCCACCCCGCGCTGACTCGCCTCGTCCGGCCTCCCCCGTCCGGTCTACCCCGTCCGCTCCCACCCGCGCTGACTCACCCCGTCTGTCCCCCTCCGCGCCGTCCCACCCCGTCTGTCCCCCTCCGCGCCGTCCCACCCCGTCTGTCCCCCTCCGCGCCGACTCACCCCGTTCGCCCTGACCCGCGCCGCTCCACCTGGGCCGTCCCGCCTCGTCCGGCCCAGGCCGCACTCGATTCGCCTCCGTCTCGGAGATCACTCGCTTGCCTAACCGAGTGTCGGTTCCCCCCAGGATGCTGGTAATGTAATCACGCGTTGGCCCCCTTAGCTCAGGGGATAGAGCACCGGCCTCCGGAGCCGGGAGCGCAAGTTCGAATCTTGCAGGGGGCACCAGCGATCCATCAAGGGGAAACCCGGAGACGACCCGCGGAGACGCGGGTCGTTTTTTGCTTTCCTGAGTCCTGCCGGCGGTGTCCGTCTCGCCCTTGCCCAGCGGTGCTCAACCCGTTTGGGGGGTGGTCGATTGTGGGTAGTTTGAGGCTGCCTCAGCGTGCGGCCGTGGGTGCTTCGTCAGGTGGCCGGTCCTGGATGGCGCTGAGCGGACAGGGGAGGCCCTTCGGATGAAGGTCATTGCGTTGTCCTGCACGCAGAAGCGTCTCCCGTCGCTGACCGACGCGCTGCTGGAGGCGGCGATCACCGGTGTCCTCCGGGAGGTCGGTGACGCGGAGATCCAGCGGATTCGGTTGATCGACCATCGCATCGCGATGTGCGAGGGCGAGGACACCTGCCTTGATCCAGAGGTGGGCCGGTGCACGCTCGACGACGACTTCGAGCACGTCGTCGGTCTGGCCGAGGGCGCGCAGGCGATGCTGCTCGCCATGCCGGTGTACGCGGGGAACGTGCCCGCGATACTGAAGATCTTCCAGGAACGGCTGAAGAGCTTCATGAACGCCGGGCAACGCCCGTTCGGCAACCTGCTGGTGGGGACGATCGTGCATTCGCGCACGATGCTGACCGAGCCCGCACTGGGATCGTTGTTCCCCTGGTACCTGCGTCTACGGAACAGGAACGTGGCGTCGGCGTGCTTCACCCAGAACGATCACCAGGACCTGACCCGCACCGCGGCGCCCGACCTGTGCGTGGCCGTGGGCCGGCAGCTCGGCATGACGCTCGACGGCGGCCGGTCGCCGGCCGACGAGCGCACGGCACTGCCGTTGGTTCAGTCACCGGCTCGTCCGCGGTGCGGCGACCCGACCGCGTCCTCTTCCGGAGAGTGAGGGGATTCCGCGCGCCAGGTGCACCCGTCGCCCACCTGTTCGCACGAGACCGTGACGCCCGGTTCCACGTAGCGGGCGGCGATGGCGGTGTTGAGTTCCTGGCAGTACGGGCACGGTGACGGGAACGTCAGGACGACGCCGTCGCGGGCGGCCCGTTTGCGGTACCGGAGGATCCCGCAGTCGGCGTTGCGCAGGACGGTGCCCGACGGCTGGGGCTCACTGGTCACCGCCGAGTCGTACAGCAGCAGCTGACGCCGCAGCCGGGTCATGAAGTGATCGGTGGCGGACACCCCGGCGGGCCGTTGGGCCCGCAGCAGCTCCGCGGTGATGCGGGAGTTCGCCTGGATCCACGCGGTCAGGCCCTCTTCGCCGTGCTCTCCCAGGATGAACTCCTCCGCGGCCGCCTGTGCCTCGAAGAACCGCTGGCGCCACAGGTCGACCTTCTCGGCCGGGTCGAGGGGAGACGTTTCAGCCGGGTCGAGAGGAGCCGGTTCATCGGTCATGGTCCGCGTCCTTCCCGGTGGCGTCCCCGGCGGCGTCGTCCAGTTCGGCGAAGACCTCCTGGGCGACGCGCAGCCCGTTGTTGGCGACCGGCCAGCCACCGTAGTAGGCGAGCTGGATGATGACTTCGATGATCTTCTCTCGTGACATCCCGAGGTGCAGGGCGGCGCCGATGTGGCCACGCAGCTCCCAGTCGGTCCGTGCCAGCGCGACCGCGGTCAACGCGACGAGTTCGCGCTCCTCGACGCTCAGGTGCGGGCGGGTCCAGATCTCGCCGAACAGGTGGTCGACGGTGATCCTCAGGAACTCCGGGTAGGAGCCCGGGCGTGGTTCGCGGCCGAAGACCTGCTGGAACATGGCCTCGCCCCGCTCGTGCCGGGCAGACGGCTGATTCATCGATCAACTCCCTCGTGTTGGCCGAACACCGGTCGAACAGTTGTCAACGTCCACGACGCCACGAAGGCGACGAGCAGCAGCGCGGCGCCGCTGCCGAAGGCGGCCGGAACGCTCACCCGCTCGGCGATGAGTCCCACGACGACCGGTCCGACGACGGCGCCGACGTCGGTGCACATGGAGAAGACGGCGACGCCACTGCCGGCCCGGCCGGCGACGACGTCTCCGATCAGCGCGGCCGGTGCGGCGTTGAGCAGCGCCGATCCCGCCGCGTACACGCTGAGCAGGACGACGAGCCAGGCGTAGTCGTCCACGAACATCAGGGCCGTGATCGCCGCCGCGGCCACACCGGTGCCGGCGATCATGGCGAACCGGCGGCCGGCCCGGTCGACGACCCGGCCGGCCGGCATGATCAGCAGTGCCTGGACGACGGCGGATGTCGTGAACGCCCACCCGACCCACGTCACGTCGTGTCGCCACGCCACGATCACCGTGGGGACCAGTGCGCCGCGTAGCCCGAACAGGACCCATCCCTGCGCCAGCGCCGCGAGGCAGGCCGCCACGTAGCGTCGATCGCGTAGCAGGACCGGTAGCCGGACCACGTCCCGGCCGGGCTCCGCGCCGGCGCCTCGGCCGGTGCGGAGGACCGTCGACGCCAGCAGCGCGGCGGCGAGCAACAGCACGGCGTACGCCACGAACGGCGCGGACAGGCTGATGAGAGCGAGGAGCCCGCCCAGTGCCGGTCCGCAGATCCCGCCGAACAGGAAGCCCGCTTCGAACACGGCGCCGGCCCGGCCCCGCTGGTCGGCCGGTGCGACCGCGAGGAGTGTCGCCAGTGCGGACACCGAGAACAGCACCGAGCCGACGCCGCCGAAACCGCGGAAGGCGAGCAGTTGCCCGTAGGACCCGGCGAACGCCGTCAGCGCCGAGGAGATCGCGCATATCAGCAGGCCGGCGACGAGGAGTCGCCGCTCGCCGAAACGAACCGCGAGCCGGCCGCAGAACGGGCTGGCGGCCAGCCGCGTCAACGCGAACAGGGCGACGAGCGCCCCGATCTGGGTGGGTCCGGCCCCGAACGTCGCCGCGTACACCGGGAGCAGCGGGAGCACCAGTCCCAGGCCCAGCATGACGCAGCCACCGACGACACTGAGGACGTAGACCTCGCGGGGGAGACTCGGCTGGGCGGTGGCAACGGGTGGGACGCTGCCGGGGCCGGCCGCCGTCACTGTCCGGTCACAGGATGATGCTGAGCTTTCCGTGCTCGTACAACGTCTCGTGGTCGAGCACCACGACCCGTTTCCTGATCCGGAAGGACTCGCTCTCGACCACGAGCTCGAACCGGTATTTTCCGACGTAGACGTCAGAGCGTCCGTGCCCGAACCGGTACACGACGACGTTCGCCGCCACGTCGAGGTGCGTGCCCCGATCGGTCAGGATCTCCACGTTGCCGATCATCCGATTCGTCCGCGACCGGGGGTTCTCGCACCACACCTCGCCGTTGAGGAGCTGTTCGATCCGCTGGCGCAGCCGGGCGGCGTCGTCGTCGATGAGCCCGAGCGCGTCGGCCGTCCCGCCGCGGACGTCGGTGGCAGGCACCGAGTAGCGGATGTCGTCGGTCAGCATCTCGTCGTACCACTCGCGCAGGCGCCACTCGTCGAGCAGCCGCGCCTCACGGAAAAGGAACCGGCTCACCCGGTGCCACAACCGCACCTGGGCCGCTTCGTCGACCGTCAGCTCGATGGTCATCGTGGTTGCGCCCCTTGCATCTCGGCCCGGTGGGCGATTTCGAGGTGACCGTCGTCGCCGTGCATCAACCGGTCCCACTGCCGCCAGAACTCGCGGGCGGGAAGCTCGTCGGTCGTCTCCGGGACCTCCTTGTTCATACCGCGTGACAGATCCGAGTAGCGGACCGTGCGGTTGAGGTAACCCCGCTGGCACGACTCGACGATCTCGATGTCGTCGGGGGTGGCGAAGCCGGCGGGGCCGAGGAACGTCAGGTAGTGACTCTTGCGGAGTTCCCGGATGTCGGGATCCTCGTCCTTGGGGGCGAGGGCGACCGAGGTGATGGCCATCTGGCCGGCGCCGACCGGGTCGATCTTGCGGATCGTGATCGCGATCGCGTCGATGATCATCAGGTTGGGGAAGATCAGCACCGCGCGATTGGTGCCGGTGATCCGTTCGGCGCGTTCGGCGCCGAACCGGTCGACGAACCGCGCGGCCGTCGCCTCGATCCGCGGCCGGACCTCGGGGCCGAACATCGGCGTCCAGTAGGCGAGCGGGCGGGCCGCCGCCGGTGGCAGCTCGTTGGCTCCGTGCCCCAGTCCGAGGGCGCGGCCGAAGCCGCCTCGTCGCCGTGGCGGCACCGACCCCAGCGACTCCATGTAGCCGACGTAGCGCTTGTGCAGGGCACGGAAGTGGTAGATGTCGACGCTGTTCTCCATCATGAGCTTCCAGTTGGCCCGAGCTCCGTGGAGCTGCGCCCCCTGGATCACCTCCATCCCGACCTCGGACTGGTCGTCGATCAGGTCGAGGTACTCCGTCGCGCCCGCCAGGTACTCGGTCAGGGTGCGCGGCTGCTCCGCATCGAAGGTGACGAACACGAAGCCTCGGTAGCCGTCACTGCGGTGCTGTGCCAGGCCGAAGTCCGCCTTGCGGAAGCCCGGCCCGTACCCGTCGGGGATCGGGACCCCGACCAGGTCGCCCTGGTTGGAGAACGTCCAGTCGTGGTACGGGCACCGGAACGATCTGGCCTGCCCGGCCGGTTGCGAGCAGATCAGGGCACCGCGGTGGGTGCAGCTGTTCGCGAAGACCCGGATCACCCCGTCGGACCCGCGCGCCATGACCACCGGGCGCCCGCCGACGTCGCGCGACACGTAGGAGCCCGGTCCCGGCACCTCCGATTCGTGCCCGACGTACAACCAGCAGCGATCGAAGATCCTGGTCATCTCCTGTGCGGCCAGGTCGTCGTCGGTGTAGGCGCGGCGATCCACCCGGAACGAGAGGCGCTCAAGATCGTCGAGCACGATCGGGTCGCCCACCGGCCGCCGCGGTTCGATCGTCACTGCTCCCTCTTTCGCTGTAGCGTCTCGACCGCGCCGATGACCAGCTCGGCCGTGCGCACGGCGGAATCGCCGCACTCCGGCTGCGCGGCGCGCAGCCGGGCCCGGTGGTCCCGGGCGGGATCGAGCAGGTCGGTGACGGCGTCGGCGACCGCCTGCTCGGTGACGCCGGCCGGCTCCAGCGCCGTCCCGAAGCCCGCCCTGTCCACGAAGTACGCCTGGATGGGCTGGTCCACGGCCAGCGGGATCACCAGCATCGGTGTCGCCGCCCGGATCGACTCCGCCACGGAGTTGTAGCCGCCGTGGGTGATGAACACGTCGGCGCGTTCGAGCACCTCACGTTGCGGTAGATAGGGGGCGGTGAGCACTTCGTCGGGCAGCGCGAGCTCCTCGGCGAGATCCCCCACCGCGGCGATCACCTGCGCACCGGTCGCCGCCGCCCCGGTGATCACCGTACGCAGCAGGTCCGGCCGCCGGTAGAAGATCGTGCCGAAGGAGACGTACACCAGCGGGCGGTCGGGGTCGATCCGATCCAGGCCGGAGAAGGCGACCTCGTCGCCGCGGGTCCCCGCCGCACCCGGCAACCCGACCAGCCGCACACCGTCGTCGGTGACCGCGTCGTCCCCGACGAGGGCGGGAATCGTCGGCATCAGGTTGAGAATCGGCGAACGCGCCGAATGGGTGCGGGTCGACCACAACACCCCGTGCCCGGTCAGATAGGCGCCGACCTGCTCGTCGTACGGCCAGCGACCTCGTCGGTGCTCGCGCGGGCATACTCCGCCCAGGTTGGCCCAGATCATCCCGTACGGCACGCCGGACGCCTCCGCGCCGACCATGGCCGACGCCGTGACCGGCAGCGAATCGACGAGTACGAAGTCCGGCGCCGTCTCGCGGAGCGCCTTGGCCGTCTGCTCCGCCACCGGCGACGACCGGAGCATCGGGCCGATCTTCGCCGGGTCGCCGCTCCACGGCGCCATCTCGACCTTCCCGATCGCGTGGACCGGCGTCTCACCCAGGGCTTGGCGACGCTGCTCGTCGAGCGTGCCACCGTCGGCGGACAACAACAGCAGCGCGACCTCACTGCCGGCGGTTCGGAGCGCATTGACCACCGGAATATACGGGTTCAGGTGACCATGCTGAGTCGTGGTGAGGAGGGCAACGCGCATCAAATCTCCGATTCATGGAAAGAAGACGACCAGGCCGACTCAGAATCCGGCTCCGGGTGCACCACAGCAGCTACGACCGCGACACCCTCCTGCCTTCGGAAACGAGTCGAGACGGCGACGGGCGAACGGCGGAACTCCGCCTCCGGACAGGCGAAAACGCCCGGCAGGCGAAAGGGGCCGTCGACGTCTGGGCACTGCTGTGAAGCTCTACGCATTCCCCACCATCGCCGAGGGGACACATCATGTCAACGACGTCTAAATCCTGGATTTGACGCTAATTTCATGATATCGACCTGTTTAAGCGGGCAAAGAGGATGCGCTTGCGCAGGAAAACAGAGTTGGCCAGGCCATACATCTGTCGCTTGAGCATCTTGACGCGGTTTGATGTCAAGCAGCTTCTTGGCATCGTGAAGACCATTGGCGAGGGAGGCAACCGGTGAACCGGTCCACCCAAGAGCCCTCACTGCTTGAGCTCACCACCACCCTGACTCCCGCCACCGTCTCGCGGTTCCTCGCCTCCAACGCTTGGAACCTTGAGTACAGGGGGCAGGTCAAGGAGGTCTGGCGGCTCGTCGAGGGCGGGAACCTCATCGCCCGGATCATGCTGCCCCTCGACCCGGACTTCGCTGACCACTCCGATCGCTTCTGCGACGCCCTCCACGCGATCGGCCGGGTCGACGACTGCGATGCCGACCAGCGCTACGAGCGCATAGTCGCCACGAAAGTCGACGCGAGTTCCCTTCGGCGCAGGCTGGGAGACTTGCCCGAAGCGTAGTTCGGCTGTGTCCGAAGGAGCCCTCACCTTGTTTCAGGTGAAGGGTTTCCGCTGTTCCGCGCCGTGAGGTTCCCGAGGTAGTCCCTGATCATCGATCTCGACCCCCACGAGGGGAGCCGGGCTAATACTCCCTTTTGCTGCATCTTTCCCTTTTGCTAAGTTGATCTTATGCGCCCCCTCCTCGCAGTGCTCTCCGGCGCACTGGTGAGCCTTTTCCTGGTCGGTACAGCCACAGCCGACGCCGACCGACTCCGGCCGGTCCCCACCGGCACAGCCGCCCTCACAGCCAACCCGATCTACGAGACCGGCGAACTGAAACCGGACACCTGCCCGGAGCGGCCAGTTGACAACGACGACTTCAAAGGCGCCACCAATTACCTCAACGGTCTCCTCCGTTGCCTCAACACCAGTTGGAAGCGCCAGTTCGCAACAGCGAGACTTCCCTTCAGCACACCGAAGCTGCGGGTCATACGCCACGCCGGTGTGAAAACCGGCTGCTCCGAATTTCCCGAGAGCGCCCAGGCGATCTACTGCTCGGCGAACAAGACGATCGTCTTTCATCTCGACAAGAAAGCCTTGGCCGACGTAAGCGACCTGTGGCTATTCTCAGTCCTTGGCCATGAGTACGGCCACCACGTCCAAGAGCTCTCCGGAATCATGACCACCTTCGACTCTCGCAGGTACCGCACCAAGAAGGACTACAACGCAGCCTCACGTCGCCTCGAATTGCAAGCCGACTGTCTGAGCGGCGCCTTCATCGGCAGCGTCTGGTCCTCCCTGGAGCGGCCGGCCTCGGATTTTTCCTACCTGCGGCGCTTTGAGAAGAGTTCTCCGACTCATGGCAAGGCCGCGAACTACTCTTACTGGTTGAACCGCGGCTTCCTGGCCAAGGGGCCCGACGCCTGCAATACCTTCGCCGCCAAGTCCAGAGTGTCTTGACCGCTGTCTCGGCGCCCGCGCCTCTTCCGGCGGCGAGGCGCTGAATCGGGACCGGGGGCAGCTTCGTCGCTCCGCTCCCGCCTGTCAGTGGTGCTATGACAGTCGTGCCGGGCGTGGGCGGAGCACCGCATGCGGCTCCTGTCCGGCGACCCCCATAATGATCGACGGCATTTGCCGATCAATAGGGGGTTTTGTGAAGAAGCTCATGGTCGCCACGGCTCTCGTCCTGGCCGGTGTCGGCACGGTGGCCGCGCCCGCGCCCGTGCTGGCCCGGTCGACGACCTCGGGGGCCGCGTCGTCGCTCGTCACGGCGGCCGGAGGCGAGGCGGCCGTCGTGAAGTGCCAGACCCGCAGCATCAAGTCGCCGGCGAACGGCAGGTACGTGTCCGCGGAGTTCGGCTGGTCGGGCGACAAGTACGGGATGCTGCGCGCCCGCGCCACGAAGGTCGGCCCCTGGGAGAGGTTCTCGATCTGCTACAACGGCCGCAACTACACGATCAAGTCCCTGGCGAACGGCAAGTACGTGTCCGCGGAGTTCGGCTGGTCGGGAGGCGACCACGGGATGCTGCGCGCCCGCGCGTCCTCGGCCGGCACCTGGGAGAGGTTCCACATCGCCTCCTGCGGGACGGGCTGTGTGTCGATCAGGAACCTCGCCGTCCCCTCCCGGAACTACGTGTCGGCGGAACTCGGCAACAAGGGCGACAAGTACGGGATGCTGCGCGCCCGCGGCTCGAAGGTCGGCCCCTGGGAGAAGTTCAGGGTGCAGTAGGCCGCATTTCGAGCATCGATTTCGGGCATCGCCGTGGGCCGCCGATCCGGGTCCGGCGGGCGGTTCGCGGCGGATGCCATAGGAACGGGGCCGGTTCGCGGCGAATGTCACGGGAACGGGACCGGGGACCGGTTCGTTGGCAGGGAAACCAGGCGATCGGCCGAGACGACGGGGTGTGACGACAGGCGGGCGGAGCCTCGGCCGGATGACGGTCGTCGCCCGGACAGAGGCGCTCCTTCGCCGCTTCACGGCGGCGAAGTGATCTCGCGGGGGTTCCGTTCCAGAAGGGGTGCTTGATGCGTACCACCACGGATGCCGACGTACGGCGGGTGTTCGACCGGATGGCGGATCGGTACGACGACCAGATGCGGGTCTGGGAGCGGCGCCTGTTTCCGGGGAGCAGACAGTGGGCCGTCGGGCAGGCGCGCGGCCGTACGGTGGAGATCGCGGTCGGCACCGGGCTCAACCTGCCGCTGTACGCCGCCGACGTCACGGTGGTCGGCATCGAGCTGTCCGAGCGGATGCTGGAGCTGGCGCGGCGGCGGGTGGCGCGGGAAGGGCTCGGCGAGCGGGTGGAGTTGCGGCAGGGCGACGTGCAGCGCCTGGAGTTGCCCGACGGCCACGCGGACACCGTGCTGTCCACGTTCACGATGTGCACCATCCCGGACCCGGCGGCCGCGGCGCGCGAGGCATACCGCGTGCTCAAACCGGGCGGCAGGTTCGTGCTGGCCGAGCACGGGCCGTCGAGCAACCCGATCGTCCGCACTGGGATGCGGGTGGTGGAACCGCTGTTCGTGCGGTTCGCGGCCGACCACCTCACCCGCGACCCCCGGCCGTTCCTGGAGCAGGCGGGATTCCGGATCGAGTCGGTGTCCCGGATGACACGCGGCGTCGACTTCCGGGTGCTCGCCGTCCGGCCGTGACCCGCCGCCTTCCACCCGCGTGATTCCGGTGCCGGTGAGGCGCTGCACCCTCATGAGCGGGGTACGAGAGGGAACGGGCATCGACGAGGAGGCACCCGTGGAGTACGTCCTGAAGGAGATCGCCGACCAGCCCGCGTGCTGGCGGCAGGCGCTGGATCTCGGCGCGGCGAGTCCGGCGGGGCTGCCGGAGACGGGTGAGCGCGTCGCCGTGATCGGCTGCGGCACCTCGCTGTACATGGCGCAGGCGTACGCGGTGCTGCGCGAGCGTTCCGGGCAGGGGGAGACCGACGCGTTCCCCGCCTCCGAGCTGCCCGCGCGCCGCTACGACCGGCTGGTCGCGATCACCAGGTCCGGGACCACGACCGAGGTGCTGCGCGTTCTCGACGCGGCGGGCGACGTCCCGACGGTCGCCGTCACCGCCGACCCGGCGACCCCGGTGACCGGCCTGGCCAAGACGGTGATCGCGCTGGAGTTCGCCGACGAGCGTTCCGTGGTGCAGACCCGGTTCGCCACCAGCGCTCTCGCCCTGCTCCGCGCGCACCTCGGGGAGGCCCCCGCCGACCTCGCGGCCCAGGCCGAGACCGCGCTCGTCACACCGCTCCCCGAGGGGGCGATCTCGCGGCGGCAGTTCACCTTCCTCGGCAGCGGCTGGACCAACGGCCTCGCCCAGGAAGCGGCGCTGAAGCTCAGGGAGGCCGCTCTCGCCTGGTCGGAGGCCTACCCCGCGATGGAGTACCGGCACGGGCCGATCAGCGTCGCCGACGAGAACAGCCTGGTGTGGTTCTTCGGCGGTCAGGAGAGACTGCTCGACGACGTCGCCCGCACCGGAGCCCTGACCACGGCCACCACCCTCGACCCGCTGGCCGACCTGATCCGGGCCCAGCGGCTCGCGGTGGAGCTGGCCCGGTCGCGCGGCCTCGACCCGGACAACCCGCGCAACCTGACCCGCTCGGTGATCCTCGGGTAGTCGCCCTCAGCGGCGCCGGGCGGCGTTCAGCAGCCAGCGGCGGACCACGGCCAGCGCCAGCGGCACCGGCACGGTGCCCGCGCCCAGGCCCACGTCGACCAGCAGGTCGAACACCTCCTTGCGGCGGGCGGCGGTGTCGATCGCGGCGTCGATGAAGCCGGGTGACTGGGAGGCGAGGGCGAGCACGTCGGTGGTACGCAGGTGCCGGCCGAGAGCCTTTCTCAGGCCGCGCCGGTAGGCGGGCAGCGGGTCGTCCGCCGCCTGGACGGCGGCCTCCCCGGCGAGCCGGCCGGAAAGCAGCGCGTAGAAGATGCCCTCGCCGGTGAGCGGGTTGATGAGACCCGCGGCGTCACCGGCGAGCAGCACCCGCCCCGAACCCGGCCCGGGACGGCCGGGGGAGAGGGGAAGATGGTGGGCGCGCAGGTCGCGGGCGTTCACGTGGGGCAGCAGCTCGGCGAGCCGTCCGTGCAGCACCTCCTTGCCCGGCAGGCCGGTGGCGTGCAACCGGGGCAGGAGCATGCCGTAGCCGACGTTGGCGGTCCCGTCGCCGATCGGGAACGACCACGCGTACGCGGGCCACCCGTCCTGCTGCATGAAGATCGACTGGACGTCGTCGTCGGCGGGCACGTCGGCGTAGCCGCGCACGGCGATCGCGGTGTGCTTCTCGGGGGAGGGGGGAACGCCGATGAGGCGCCGTACGGCCGAGTTGGCCCCGTCCGCGGCGACCACGGCGCGGGCGGTGACGGTGCCGTCGAGAACCACGTGATCGCCGAGAGCGGCGAGCGCGCGGACCTGGTGGCGGCGGACCTCGACACCGCGGGCGCGGGCGGCGTCGACGAGGCGGGCGTCGAAGACCTTGCGAGGCACGACGTGGTTGGACCTGGCGGAGGTGGCCGAGACGCGGGCGCCGCCGGGGGAGACCACCGCCAGGCGCCGTGTGGGCCGGTAGTCGGCGATGAGGTCGGGAACGCCCAGCAGGGCGAGCTCGTCGCGTCCGTGGGCGGCGATGCCGTCACCGCAGGCCTTGTCGCGGGGGAAGTCGGCCCTGTCGAGCAGCAGGACCCGCGCCTCGGGCCTGAGCTGTCTCGCGCGCAGGGCCGCGGCCGCCCCCGCGGGCCCGCCGCCGACGACCACCAGATCCCAGACGTCATCCACCCCGGGGAGCCTTCCCCGTACGCCCGGGGGGAACCGCCACGCGGTGGATCTTCCGGGCGGCACACGCCACCGTGACCCACCCGGGTATGGGGCCGGGGTGGGCGGGAGCGCGGAGGCCAGGCCGCTCAGGGCCGGGAAAGCCGGTGGCCGGAGGTGGCCCCATGGCCGGGGAAAGGCCAGGGACAGGGGGGAGAGGCGGTGCAGGCGGCGGCTAGAGATCGCTCAGGGCGGGGAGGAGCTCCTTCTCCGACCAGTCGAAGAACGCGTCCTGGTGCTCGTGACCGATCTGGACGAGGGCGACGTGGGTGAAACCGGCGTCGGTGTAGGCGCGTACCGCCTCCACCACGGCGTCCACGTCGGGGCCGCACGGCACCTTGGCCGCGACGTCCTCCGGGCGCACGGTCTCGGTGGCGGCGGCGAAGTTGACGGGCCCCGGAAGCTCGGCCATCACCTTCCACCCGGCCACCGACCAGCGCCACATCCGGTGCGCCCGCTCCCTGGCGGCCTCCACGTCGGGGTCGTAGCAGACGGCGAGCTGGCCGTAGACGGGCTTGCCCGTGCCACCCTCCCCGGCGAACAGGCGCACCAGGTCCGAGTCGGGATCGACCGCGACCAGCGCGTCGCCGTGCTCGGCGGCGATCTTCCCCGACCGGCCGCCGGAGGCGGCGATCGCGAGCGGGACGGGCCGGTCCGGCAGGTCGTACAGCTTGGCCGAGTCGACGTCGAAGAACTCGCCGCGGTAGGTGACGTACCCGCCCTCGAACAGCTCCCTGATGATCTGCACGGCCTCGCGGAACATCCCGTGCCGGGTGTCGGCGGACGGCCAGCCCTGACCTGTCACGTGCTCGTTGAGGTTCTCGCCCGCGCCCAGCCCGAGCGTGAAGCGGCCCTCGCTCAGCACGCCCATCGTCGCCGCCTTCTGCGCCACCACCGCGGGGTGGTAACGCATGATCGGGCAGGTCACGTACGTCATCAGGGGCAGGTGCCGGGTGGCCTGCGCCGCCGCGCCGAGCACCGACCAGGCGTACGGGGAGTGGCCCATCTCCTCCAGCCACGGGAAGTAGTGGTCGGAGATGACCGCGTAGTCGAAACCGACCCGCTCGGCCGTCGCGACGTCCTGGACCAGCTGTCTGGCGGGCGTCTGCTCACACATCATCGTGTAACCGATCTTTGCCATACCCCGCCCCTACCCGGCTTCCCGCGAGCATCGCCGGAAGAGCCGAAAATATCGCCGTCCTTTACGAATCGCCCACCTACCAGTGGCCTGCCTCCACATCGCCCGCCTTCGAGTCGTCTGTCGGTGGATCGCCCGGCCACGAGTGACCCGGTTACGAGTGACCCGGTTACGAGTCGCCCGCCTTCGCGGAGGCGCCCGCCTTTCGTGGGGTGCCCGCCTTCGACGCCGCCCCGTCCGGGGCGTGCGGGGCGTGCGGGGCCTGGGGGGTGGTGTGCTTGAGCGGGACCGCCGAGCCGCGGACCACGTCCAGCTGGACGGTCTGGCGGGGCGTCAGCAGGTCCAGCAGCCAGCTTCCCGCGATGCGCGCACGGTTGCGCGGGATGGACAGCAGGTGGTAGCCCCGGGTGACCACCTTGGCCGCCATGCCCGAAAGCGGCACGCCCAGCGGGTTCGCGGCGGCGCCGGTCCCTCCCAGGTCGACGACGAACCCCAGGTCGCTGTGCTTGTACGGCCGGAGCCGCCCGTGGCCGTAGGAGGCGGCGATGTTGCGGGCGGCCTGTCTGCCCTGGCGGCCGGCGTGCTGGGCGGTCATCGCCGTGTACTCGCCGGGCCGGGTGAGGTCGGGGACCGCGGCCGCGTCGCCGCAGGCGAAGATCTCCGGGTGGCCGGGCACCCTGAGGTACTCGTCGACGCGCAGACGCCCCTTCACGGTCGGCAGGCCCAGGGACTCCACCATCGGGTCGGGGCGCACGCCGACACACCAGATCAGGGATTTGGTCGGTACGAACTCCCCGTCGGAGAGCTTCACCCCCTCGGCCGTCGCCTCGGCCACGCTCGTCTCGGTGAGGATCTCCATGCCCCGCTCGGACAGCGTCCGGTGCGCGCTCCGCGACAGGCGTTCGTCCAGCTCGGGGAGGATGCGCGGGGCGATGTCGGCGAGGATCCAGCGCATCGGCTGGTCGCGCAGCCTCGGCCGGTGTCTGCGGAGGGCGTTCGTGAGCAGCTGGCCCTGCGCCGCGACCTCGGTCCCGGTGTACCCGGCGCCCACGACCACGAAGGTGCACCTGGCCGCGCGCTCCTCGGGGTCGTCGGACGCGTCGGCTAGCTCGACCTGGCGGATCAGGTGGTCGCGCAGGTAGAGGGCCTCGACGATGCTGCGGAAGCCGTGGGCGTACTCGGCGACCCCGGGTACGGGGAGGAGTTTGTTGACGCTGCCGACCGCGACCACCAGGCGGTCGTAGCCCAGTTCGCGGTGGTTGCCCTCGGCGTCGGTGCACTTCACGCGGCGCGCCTCGATGTCGACGCTGTCCGCCGTGGCGAGCAGATACCGCACGCCGGGATAGTCGCCCGCCAGCGGGACCGCCACCTTGCGGGCGTCGAGGATGCCCGCCGCGACCTCCGGCAGCAGGGGCAGGTAGAGGAAGTAGTCGGTCGGATTGATCAGGACGATCTCGACCGCGCCCTTCGCGATCCGGGAGAGGGTACGGACCGCGGTGAAACCCGCGAACCCTCCTCCGATCACGACGACTCGTTGTCGTTCACCCATGACGTCGCTCCTTTCGGCACTCCGTTTCCAGCGGCGTGCCCCCTCTGCCCCCGGGTCAAGCGTGATGGGCCGTCCCATATTGCCCACGCGGCTCGTACGGACATCGCGGCGAGCGGGTGGGACGCGGGGACGCGGAATGCCCGGGGAGCGGATAAGAAGGATTAATCGCCAGGTCATCGCGCGGGCAAGATGGCGGGGCGGGCGAGTGGGAGCCGCTTTCCCTGGGGATGGCCGGGAGAAGGCGGTGGAATCCAGATGCCGCGCCGATTCGAGGATGATCCGGTTTGTTGAGGGATCGGCTGATGTGAAACAGCCGGTTCGAGAGGGCGGGTCTGCTTCGGGGACGGGCCGGCCCGAGGATCGACCCGCCTTCGAGGGCCGATGTGGAACGGCGGGTTCGAGGGCGAGCCGGTTCGAAGGGGGTGGGTCGTGACGACCTCCGAACAGTCACGCGAGGAGCCGCTGACCTCACCGTTGGCGCCACGCGCGAAGGAGCCGGGCTCGATCGTCGTGCGCTGGCTCACCAGCACCGACCACAAGGTCATCGGCTACATGTACCTGATGACGTCGTTCGTCTTCTTCCTGTTCGCCGGGCTGATGGCCATGCTCATCAGGGGCGAGCTCGCCCAGCCGGGACTGCAGGTGCTGACCACGGCGCAGTACAACCAGCTGTTCACCATGCACGGCACCCTCATGCTGTTGCTGTTCGCCACACCGCTGTTCGCCGGGTTCGCGAACGTGGTCATGCCGCTGCAGATCGGGGCGCCCGACGTGGCCTTCCCCCGGCTCAACATGGTGAGCTTCTGGCTCTTCCTGTTCGGCGGGCTCATCGCGAGTTTCGGTTTCCTCACCGGCGGGGGCGCCCCCGACTTCGGCTGGACGGGATACACGCCGCTCTCCCACGCGACCTACTCCCCGCAGCTCGGCGGAGACCTGTGGATCGTGGGCCTGACGATGTCCGGGCTCGGCACGATCCTCGGCTCGGTGAACTTCATCACCACGATCATCTGCATGCGGGCCCCGGGGATGACGATGTTCCGCATGCCGATCTTCACCTGGAACACGCTGCTCACCGGTGTCCTGGTGCTGATGGCCTTCCCGGTGCTGGCCGCCGCGCTGCTCGCCCTGCTGGCCGACCGCAAGTTCGGCGCCCACATCTACGACCCGCAGACCGGGGGGCCGATCCTGTGGCAGCACCTGTTCTGGTTCTTCGGCCATCCGGAGGTCTACATCATCGCGCTGCCGTTCTTCGGCATCATCACCGAGGTGATCCCCGTCTTCAGCCGCAAGCCACTCTTCGGCTACATCGGCCTGATCGGCGCGACGATCGCCATCGCGGGGTTGTCGATGACGGTGTGGGCGCACCACATGTTCGCCACGGGCCGGGTGCTGCTGCCGTTCTTCTCGTTCATGTCGTTCCTGATCGCGGTCCCGACCGGGGTGAAGTTCTTCAACTGGATCGGGACCATGTGGCGGGGGCACATCTCATTCGACACGCCCATGCTGTTCGTCGTGGGGTTCTTGGTGACGTTCCTGTTCGGCGGGCTGACCGGGGTCATCATGGCCTCCCCGCCGCTGGACTTCCACGTGCACGACTCGTACTTCGTGGTCGCGCACTTCCACTACGTGGTCTTCGGCACCGTGGTGTTCGCGATGTTCTCCGGCTTCTACTTCTGGTGGCCGAAGATGACCGGCAGGATGCTGAACGAGAAGCTGGGCAAGCTGCACTTCTGGACGCTGTTCATCGGCTTCCACGTCACCTTCTTCGTCCAGCACCTGCTGGGCGCGGAGGGCATGCCGCGCCGCTACGCCGACTACAGCGCGCTCGACGGGTTCACCACCCTCAATTTGATCTCCTCCATCGGCGCCCTCCTGCTCGGCCTCTCCACGCTGCCGTTCCTGTACAACCTCTGGTACACCGCCCGCCACGCTCCACGCGTGACGGTGGACGACCCGTGGGGCTTCGGCAACTCGCTGGAGTGGGCCACCTCCTGCCCCCCGCCCCGGCACAACTTCACCTCGATCCCGGCCATCCGCTCCGAGCGGCCCGCCTTCGACCTGCACCATCCGAGGGTGGCGATGCAGCCGCGCCAGCTCGACCCGGCGGCGAGGCTCAAAGAGGAGATCTGACCGGCGGCACGGTGGTGACGCGACGGGCCGCCAGGGCGTCCGGGCCCGGCGAGGCGGTCCGCTCCCTTCCCTGTGCCCCTCTCAGGGGCCACCCGTGACGCGGCCGAGGGCGATCTCGGTGGTCTCCTCGGGGTACGGCGACAGGCGTACGGCGTCGGCGGGGGAGAGCAGACCTGCCGCCACCCGCCCGCACAACTCGGCGAGGGCGGCGATCTCCGCGTGCTGGGCGAGGACGAACGCGCGGTCGACCGGGTCGCCGTGCCCGGGAACGACCGTGCCACCGGAGCCGGAGCCGGAGCCGGAGCCGGAGCCGGAGCCGGAGGTGGGGGTGGTCGTGTCACCGGAGGCGGGGAAGAACTCGGTCGTTCCGTCGGGACCGGGACCGTCGTCGGGCCGGTCGAGCAGGCCGAGGAGCCCGGTGAGTGTGGCGGGCC
Source organism: Streptosporangium sp. NPDC000563 (assembly GCF_040299985.1). Classification (NCBI taxonomy): domain Bacteria; kingdom Bacillati; phylum Actinomycetota; class Actinomycetes; order Streptosporangiales; family Streptosporangiaceae; genus Streptosporangium; species Streptosporangium sp. NPDC000563. Next base: position 41,167 of record NZ_JBEPDA010000019.1, read on the forward strand.
ATTCGAGGGGATAGGCGTCCTCGTAGGCGGGCGGCGCGCCGTTCTCCACCAGATCCCCGGCGAAGATCACCCCGGCGTCCGGCACGTGGACGACGAGGTCGTTGCCGGAGTGGCCGCGGCCGAGGTGGGCGAGGACGACCGGGCGGCCTCCGACGACGAGCCGCGTCCGGTCGGTCACCAGATGGTCCGGCGGCACGATCTCGGTCCTCGCGATGTCGTCGGCGATGTCCGGCCGCCCCAGATCCCGGTAGTACCGTTCCCACTCGCCCCTCGCCCGGCCGCCGTTCTCGACCAGGTCGGCGCGGCAGTCCTCGTGCGCCCAGACCGGGCAGCCGAGGAAGGACCGGGTGCCGAAGCTGTGGTCGAAGTGCGAATGGGTGATCGCCACCGTCCACGGGTCGCGGGTGATCCGTCTCACCTCCGCGAGCAGCTCCGCCCCCTGCCGCTCGTCTCCCCGCGTGTCGACCACCAGGCAGCCGCCGTCGCCCATGACCAGCCCCACGGACAGGTCCAGCTTGGCGTACCGCCGCACGAGCACCCGGTCCGCCACCTCGACCCATCGACCTTCCACGAATCGCATTCTCCCCCCAACCCGGGACCTCGGCGCAGGCCCCCGGCCTGGGACCTCAACCCGGGACCTCACACAGGCCCCCGGTCCGGGACCTCGGCGCAGCACCTCGGTCCAGGACCTCACCCCAGGACCCGGCCGACCATCCGCGCGTACATCCGCCCCGGGCTCGGCACCGACGACGGGTGCAGGAAGCCGGGAAGCATCGGCAGGTCCACCGCGAAGGGCTGCAGCCTCTCGTAGAGGACGTCGGCTCCCGAGGGGCGGTCGTCGGGGTCCTTCTCCAGCAGGTCGGCGAGGAGGCGGTTCAGCTCGTCGGGGATGCCGGGCACCCGTGGCGGGCGTTCCTTCACCTGGCGCTCGAACACCGCGTACTCGGTGGGGCCGGTGAACAGCTGGCGGCCCGTCAGCATCTCGTGGATCACGCACCCGAGGGCGTAGAGATCGCTGCGGGGGCCGGACAGGCCGCGCTGGATCTGCTCGGGAGCCATGTACGACGGGGTGCCGAGGATCTGGCCCACCCGGGTGAACTGGGTGGAGTCGGCCTCGCGCAGCACGGCCAGGCCGAAGTCGAGGACCTTCACGCTCCCGTCGGGGCAGAGCATCAGGTTGGTCGGCTTCAGGTCGCGATGGCAGACGGACAGCGCGTGGGCGGCCGTCAGCACCGCGCACGCCTGGGCGGCGATCGCCGCCGCCCACGGCACGGGGAGCGGGCCGTGCTCGCTGACCACGTCGGCCACGGTGACGCCCTCGATGAACTGCATCACCTGGAAGAGCCGCTGGTCGAAGGTGCCGAAGTCGTACAGGACCGGAGCGCCGGGGTGCTCCAGCCTGGCCAGGATGCGGGCCTCGCGCAGGAAACGCCGCTTCAGCTCCTCGTCGGGGCCGGTGAGGAACTTTAAGAACTTGACGGCCACCCTGCGGTCGAGATGCTTGTCGTGACCGCCGTAGACGGCCCCCATGCCTCCCTGGCCGAGAGGGAGGTCGTCGAGGACGTACCGGTCGCCGATGACCATCGACCCTCCCCTGGACCTGCGGGCATCAAGCCCCTTGGTCGCACGGCCGGAGATGACCGTCGACCAGTCCGTCAAAGCCTAGCCGGATCAGCGTTTCCCCCAGCGTCCGTGTTTCGCGCAGTTTGTCCTCAAGGTCGAACAGCTCGCGGAAGGCCGTGCCGTACATCCGCTGGTCGGACAGCGGCAGCACGGGCACCCGCGCCCGCCGCACGTCGAGGCGGCTGGAGCTGGGATGGACCCTGGCCGCGTCGGCCGAGCGCAGGAACCCGGCGAGGAACCCGGAGTCGAGCCGCTGCGGATCGACTCGGTAGAGCGTGAGCTGCGGGCCGAGCGCCGCGCCACCGTGGGTGATCACCCTGACCGCGCCCAGCACGGTGGTCACCACGTCACCCGGCCGGATCATGACCAGGGCCGGGTCGAGGGTGGTCCGGCCGGAGGGCGGCGTGCCCGCCGCGGTGTCCTCGGCGGTCAGCACCGGCAGGGGACCCTCGTCGGCGGACATCCTCGCCGGTGCCTGCAGGATCGTGATCAGTCCCGCCTTGGCCAGCTCGCCGACCGTGGTGGTCGGCAGGTCCTGCCGTTCGGCGAGCGGCTGGAGGGCGGGGGTGGCGTCCGGGAGCAGGGCCGAGGTCTCCTTGAAGCCGGCCAGGGCGTCGGTGAAGTCGCGCAGGAGGTCGGGGCCGCCGTGCTGCGGGCGGTGCCTGGACGGGGCGAGGTCGACCTCGTCGTCGAGCAGGTCGATGATCCGTACCGTCCTGCTCTCGCCGGACAGCTCGGCCTCGGGGTCCTTCTGGTACGCGCGCCAGGCGGGCTCCACGATCGACAGGTTGTCACCGGCGTCCACCAGCAGCAGCCGGGACGGCGGACGCCCGCCGTCGGGCCTGCGGAGGATCCACAGGTCGGGACCGCCCGGCGCGAGCGTCACCACGGCACGCAGCGCGCCCGCCCGGAGCAGGTTGCCGCGGATCCGCTTGCCGGGACGGCGGCTGGCGGCGGCGGTGGGCATCAGGATCGCCACCAGGCCGCCCGGTCTCACCCGGGCCAGGCAGTGCTGCACCCACGCCAGCTCCGACTCCCCGCGCGGCGGCAGCCCGTACTCCCAGCGCGGGTCACCGGCGAGGTCCTCGTGTCCCCAGACCCGCTCGTTGAACGGCGGGTCGCAGACCACGGCGTCGGCGAGCTCACCGGCGAGGCGATCCTCGCGCAGCGAGTCGCCGGCGACGATCCGCGCCTCCGCGCCGCGCAGCAGCACCCGTACGGCGGTGAGCAGCGCGTTCGACTCGTTGATCTCCTGCCCGATCAGGACGGTCTTCCGTTCCGACCGGGCACGCCCCTTGCGGCCCGTCCGTGAGCCCGTGCGCGGCCCGGCGAGGGAGTCCGCGCCCAGCAGCAGTGTCCCGACGCCGCACGCGGGGTCGAGGACGACGCCGCCCTCCCCGGCCGCGAGCCCGACCATGAGCGCGGCCACGTCGTCCCTGGTGACCGGGAGCTGGCGGGAGTGGGCCTCGGCGTAGCGCTGGAACAGGAACTCGAAGACCTCCAGCGGGTCGCGCTCGGCGGCGAGCTCGGCCACCAGCCGGACGAGGGCGAGGTCGTCCAGAAGAAGATCGGCGGAGCCGGGAAGATCCGTCGTCACCTCGGCCACGCGGGTGAGAGACTTCGTGCCATGATCACGCCAGAGGGTGGGTTCGCGGCGCAGGAAGAGCAGGAACGCGCCGACCCCGCCCACGAGTTCGCCCAGCCTGAGGTCGTCGACCGAGGTGCGCATCCGCTGCCAGACCAGGTCGCCGAGCGAGACTTCGAACGACTTGCCGTTCGCGCGCAACCACACGGCGATCTCGGGCAGGGAGAACAGCGGGCTGGAGGTGGTGCCGCCCACCGGCTGGGGAAAGTCCTCGTGGCGGCGGCGCCAGTTGCTCACCGCAGCCCTGCCGACCCCGGCGAGCCGGGCGATGTCGCCCGCGTTCACGGTGATCTCCTGACTCTCCTCCATGGTGGGTCACAGTAGTTGACCGTGCCGCAACGGTCTACAACGACTTTGCTTGTGAAGTGCTTCAACCAATGATTTACTGCCCTCATGGCACTGAACCAACCACTTGCACTGCGCTACGCGGCCCGCTCCGACGTGGGTGTCCGTCGTGAGGCGAACGAGGACTCGGGCTACGCGAGTGCACGCCTGCTCGCCATAGCCGACGGCATGGGTGGTCACGCGGGTGGAGAGGTCGCCAGTTCACTTGCCGTCACAGCCATGGCGAAGCTGGACGACACCCTGCCCGCCGACGGTGTCGACCTGCTCGCCGCGCTCAAGGGCGCGGCGAGGGACGTGAACCACACGCTGCACGACATGAGCGAGCAGGACCCCACGCTCCGCGGCATGGGCACCACGTTGACCGCGATGCTCTGGAACGGTGCCACCTTCGCCCTGGCCCACGTGGGAGACTCCCGGGCCTACATGCTGCGCGACGGCGCCCTGTACCAGATCACCCACGACCACACCCTGGTCCAGTCGCTGGTGGACGAGGGGCGGATCACCCCGGAGCAGGCCGCCGAGCACCCGCGCCGGTCGATGGTGCTGCGGGTCCTCGAAGGCACTGGCGACGGGGAGCTGGACCTTTCGCTGCGCGAGGCCTACCCGCAGGACCGCTACCTGCTCTGCTCCGACGGCCTGACCGCCGTGGTCGGCCCCGAGACCCTGTTCAACACGCTGACCGAGATCTCCGACCCCGACGAGGCCGTCCGCCGGCTCATCGACCTGGCCAACCGGGGCGGCGGCCCCGACAACATCACCTGCATCGTGGCCGACTTCGGGGCGCCCACCGGCGCGGCCCAGCCGGGCCCGGCCATCGTGGGCGCCGCGGTCGAGCGGAAACTTCCCCTCTGACCCGCGATCCCGCGGACGGCCGAGGGCGACCTCCCGCAGGAGAACCCCCGGCCCCCGACTCGCGGGCCCTGGCCTCAGACGCTCACCGAGGACACCGGCTCCCGGCGTTCGGCAGGTCACGCGGCTTGGTGGCGCCGGGCTCCTGGATTTACCAGGTTTTGCCGGTGATGCGTTCGTAGGCTTCGATGTAGCGCTGCCGGGTGACCTCCACGACCTCGGCGGGCACCTCGGGGGCGGGTTCCTTCTTGTCCCAGCCCGTGCCGGTCGCCCAGTCGCGCACGTACTGCTTGTCGAAGGAGAACTGCGCGTGGCCGGGCTCCCACCGGTCGGCGGGCCAGAATCGGGAGGAGTCGGAGGTGAGCACCTCGTCGCCGAGCACGAGGGTGCCCTCGGAGTCCCAGCCCAGCTCGATCTTGGTGTCCGCGATGATGACGCCCCGCTCCGCGGCGAGTTCGGAGCCTCGCCGGTAGATCTCCAGCGTGATCCGCCGGAACTCCTCGGCGACCTCCGCGCCCTCCAGGGCGACGACGTCCTCGAAGGAGATGGGCTCGTCGTGCTGCCCGAGCGGCGCCTTGGTGGACGGAGTGAAGATCGGCTCGGGCAGTTTGGAGCCGTCGAGCAGTCCGGGCGGGAGCGGCACGCCGGAGACCGATCCGTGCTCCCGGTACTCCTTCAGCCCGCCCCCGGTCAGGTAGCCGCGCGCGACGCACTCGACCTTCGCCATCTCCAGCTTCCTGCACCGCACCGCGCGCCCCTCGAACTCGGCGGGCACGTCGGTCGCCGAGATCACGTGGTTGGGCACGATGTCGGCGAGTTGCTCGAACCACCACAGTGACAGCCGTGTGAGGATCTTCCCCTTGTCGGGGATCGGGGTGGGCAGGATCACGTCGTACACCGACACCCGGTCGGACGCCACCAGGATGATGTCCCCGCGGTCCTCGTAGACGTCGCGGACCTTCCCTGAATGAAGAAGCTTCACTGCGTTCCTTGCTCTCGCTCGACCCGGCGGCCGCCTCGCGGGCCACCGGTCGCTGACCGACACCTGCCCACCGTATTCGAGATCCGGCGGCGACCCGGCAACCGGGCACCCCCTCACCTGCTCGGGGAGAGTTTCGCGACCCCCTCGGCCCTCGCTACTCGCAGGGCCGTGCTCCCTTCGGTGCCAGGCTCACGTGGGACGCCGCGGTCGACCCCGCAGCAGGTCGGCCAGGACCACGGCCTCGCTGATGTCGGCCTGCCTGGTCGCGGTCAGGAGCGTCACCGTTCGCTGCTCCGCCAGCTCCCGCAGGTGCTCAAGTGCGGTGGCCCGCTCGGGGTCCTCCAGTTCGGCCCGGTAGCGGTGGCGGAACTCCTCGAACCGAGCCGGATCGTGGCCGTACCACTTGCGCAACTCGGTCGAGGGTGCCACCGCCTTGCACCACTCCTGAAGATGCGCCTTCTCCTTGGAGAGCCCGCGCGGCCAGACCCGATCGACCAGCACCCTGGCACCGTCCTCGGCCTCCGGCTCCTCGTAGATCCGGCGCACCCGCACTTCTGGTTCGTCAGCCATGACGTGGTCGTTCCCGGGTGACGGTAATGGCAGCCACCCGGTGGAGTCGATCAGTCGGGTGAGAGGCGGTCGGCGGCGTGTTCGATGGCGGTGCTCACCCGGTCGGCGAGCAGGCCGACCGCGCCGACCGCACGGGTCATCGGGTCGTCCTCCGCGCCGCCGAGAGCCTGGGAACGCAGGTAGGCGGTCTTCACCTCGGCCCACCGCGCGGCCTGTGCGGGGGTGATGGTGCCGCGCAGCTCGGCCAGTTTGAGCAGGTTGGCCTCCGCGCCCGAGGTGAGGGTCTGGGCCTCGCCGAGGTAGTGGTCGTCGATCACGGCCTCCAGCTCGGCGTCGTTCATCACCGGGACGACCCTGGCCGCGAGCTTGTTCATGTTCCGGTACGAGCCCTGGAGCTGGAACGGGGGCTCGGTCCGCGACGCGTCCGCCTGGGCGGCGGAGGCGATGTACGCCTGGTTGTTGGCGAGCACCACCCGCTGGATCCGCAGCAGCTTGCGCAGCACCGCGAGGACCTGCTCCAGCTCCACTGAGGAGTACGGGTGGGAGAGCTGGTCGGCCCGGACCCCCGAGTCGCCCCGCGCCAGCCGTACCAGAAGGCGGATGTCGCCCCGGTCGCGGGTGGAGAGCGGCGCCAGGACCGGGTTGGAGGTGAGCGCGTTGTCGATGTAGCTCAGCGCGAACAGCTCGTCCCGCCCCGACAGCACGTCGCCGAGGTTCCACACGTCGGCGCGGTTGGCGAGCATGTCGGGGATGCGGAAGCGCTTGCCCGCCTCGGTGTACGGGTTGCCCGCCATGCAGACCGCGAAGCGCTTGCCGCGCAGGTCGTAGGTGCGGGTCTTCCCCTCCCAGACGCCCTCCATCCGGCGCTGGCCGTCGCACAAAGAGATGAACTTCTGCAGCAGCTCGGGGGAGGTGTGCTGGATGTCGTCCAGGTACAGCAGGACGTTGTTGCCCATCTCCAGCGCGAAGGAGATCTTCTCGATCTCCTGCCGCGCCGTCGCGTCGGGCGCCTGCGCCGGGTCCACCGAGGTCACCAAGTGCCCCAGGGCCGGGCCGTTGACCTTGACGAAGATCAGCCCGAGCCGGTTGGCCACGTACTCCATGAGGGTGGTCTTGCCGTAGCCCGGCGGGGAGATGAGCAGCAGCATGCCCATCTGGTCGGTCCGCTTGGCGTCCCCGGCCGCGCCGAGCTGCTTGGCCAGGTTGTCGCCGATCAGCGGCAGGTAGACCTCGTCGAGCAGCTGGTTGCGGACGAAGGCGGTCATCACCTTCGGCTGGAACTCCTCCAGCCTCAGCCGCTCGCGTTCGGCCGCGACCAGCTCGTTGCGCCGCCTCTGGTAGGCGCGGTACGCGGGGACGCGGTGGTCGCGGAAGTGCCGGGTCCTGGTCAGGAACTCGTCCAGGCGAAGCTCCATCGCGTGCCCGGAGATCCGCGGGTGCGTGCCGAGCAGCCCTTCGACCGTGACGGTCAGCGCCGCGGAGGAGTCGTGCCGGGGCACCTCGCACAGCAGTACGGCCACCGCCTCCACCAGCTCCGCGGAACCGGCTCCCGGAGCCCCTCCCGCGCCCGCTTCCCGGCCTCCCGCCGACGTCGAGCCGAGCGCCGAGCCCGAACCCAGTGCCGAGCCCGAACCCGACCCTGAGCCGGGAGCCGAGCCCTCGAAGGCCGAGAGCCACGCCTCGGCCAGGCGGTGGCGTGCGGCGAGGTCGTCGCCGAGCGCCCGCAGGTCGTCCTCGAACTCCCCGCGCGCCGGTCCCAGCGCCCGGTCGAACCGGTCGAGCAGCGATCGCGCCCCCGCACCGGTCACGAAACCGAACGGCTTGCCGGGCAGCTCCTCGAAGAGATACTCCCCGGCCAGCTCGCAGACGCCCTCGTCCCCCCGCGTGCGCGTCCCGCCCGTCCGGGACTCCCCGGCCGTGCTCGTGGCGGCGACGGCGAGCGCGCCCGCCGCGCTGCCCGGCCGGTCGTGGAGACCTCGGACGAAGGACGCGATCGCGGAGCCGAGGGCGGCGCGGGTCTCCTGGACCGCCTCCACCCCGCCGAACAGGGCCCGTGCCCGCACGAGCGACGTCGCCCGGGTGGTCCACGCCGCGCGGGCCGTCTCGTCGGTGCCGAAGGCCCAGAAGAGCTGGGCGGCGGCCCTCGCGGCGGGCGGGTAGCGCAGCAGTCCGGCGCCCGCGTGCAGGCGGAGCGCGGCCCGCAGGATCGCGGTGGCGTCGTGGTCGTGGACACCCCGTTCGTAGCCCTCGTCGTACCGGGTCTCCGCCACCTTGCGGACGATCTCCAGCAGTTCCCCGCCGTCCACCGCGGCCTCGTGCAGCGCGTCCAGGGAGACCTGCCACCCGCCCGGGGAGCCCGGGGACCCCAGGGACAGGGTGCCGGCCTCGGCGGCGGCGAGGATCGAGGCGGCGAGGTGCTCGCCCCGGTAGACCTCGGGCGACTCCGAGACCGTCAGCTGGTTCCAGAACGGCCGGGTCTCCTCGAAGGCCGCGTCGCGCACCGGGGAGCGGTAGTCGGTCCCGGTGACGGCGAAGGCCATCTGGTCCTGGTGCGGGACGAGGGTGAGGTCGGGCGCCTGGGTGTTGACCGCGAACAGGTGGCGGCCGAGCCGGATGGTCTCCCCGCCGTCGCTGTAGAGGTCGAGCCGGTCGCGCAGGGCGCGGCCAGCCTCCTGGCGGGCCGACTTGATCCGGCCTTCGAGCTCTTCGGCGCGCACCTGGTCGCCCAGCGCGCGCAGCTCCCCGGCCACGCCCTTCAGCTTGAGCACCATCGGGTCGGACCCGAAGTAGGTGTTGACCTCGTCCAGCGACGTCAGCCCGGCCACCCGGCGCCGCACGCTCGACAGGATGCGCGTCGCCGAGTCGGCGAGCCGGTCGGCGCGGCGGGCCCGCTCGTCCAGCAGCGCCTGGCGGCGCGAGGAGAACGCCTCGTAGACGTCCTCCCGCTTGGAGGCGAGCTGCCCCAGGAAGTCGTCGAACTCGGTGAAGCGCGACTCCAGGTTCTCCAGCTGGAGCATCAGGCGGCCCAGCTGCTCGTCGCAGCGCTCGGGGGTGTCGGACATCGCGAGCGCCCCGGTGATCGCCTGCCCGAGCAGGGCGTACTCGGCCGCGAAGGCCGCCCGCCCCTCACCGGCGAGCAGTTCCGCGCGCCGGGCCTCCAGGGTGGCGCGGGCGCGGTTCACCCCGCCGAGCACCTCGCCGACCCGCTCCAGGATGGCGGTCCTCACCGTGGCGTCGGCGATGTCGAGCGTGCCGACCACCTCGACCACGATCTCCAGGCCGCGGGCCTGCCCCTCCAGCCGCTCGCCGACCGGCCCCGCCTCGGCCACGGTCGTGATGGCGCCCGCGTCGGCGACCAGCCGCTCGACCTCCGCGTGGTACCCGGCGAAGGCGTCGTCCCCCCGCAGGAACTCCGCCGCGCGCCGCGCGGTGCCGCCCAGCTCGGTCGTGAGTTCCGCGTCGAGCGCGTCGATCCTCGCGGTGTCGACGTGGCGCAGCTCGCGCAGGGTCACCAGGTGTCCCTGCGAGCGCCGCAGCTCCGACAGCCGGTCGATCCAGCCCCGCGCGGACCTGGGTGCGTCGGCCCGCGTGTGCCGTACGAGCGCGGTGACCTCGGCCTCGGCGGTCTCCAGTGCCTCGGCGGCCTGCCGGGTGAGCGACTGGACCTTCTCGAACTCGTCGAGCACCTGCTCGGCGGTGGCCCGCAGGTCGGCGAGCGGGCCGCGCAGCCGGTGCTCGCCCAGCCAGTGGTAGTGGTCGAAGACCCGGGCGCAGGAGGCGATCAGCGCCTCGAAGACCGGGATCGACGGCGCCATCTCCTCGACCATCCGCGCCACCGAGAGGCAGTCGGAGATGCCGCGCACCAGCTCCGCGTTGCCGATCCGCTCCAGCGGCCCGGTGCCGACCGGGCGCCCGGCCGCGTAGACGTCCGACTGGTAGGCCGTCTGCCAGACCTGCATGGGGTGGACGCGGGTGGGCTCGTCGGAGGTGGCCCTGAAGACGACCAGCGTGCCGTCGTCGAACAGCGAGTACCCATGACACGACAGCGGGGTCTCCACCCGCTTGCGGATCACGTTGTACGGCAGCAGCAGCGACCGGCCCTCGGCGCGGGCGTGGAAGACGTACAGCACGTCCTCGCCGTTGGGGGAGCGGATCACCCGCTCGAACTCCAGCTCGGACACGTCGGTGTCGAACGTCTTGTTCACCCCGGTGGACAGGTAGTAGCCGCCGGGGAAGATGATCCCCTGGTCCTCGGGCAGGCGCTGGCAGGCCTGCCCGATGCCGTCGAGGCGGACCACCTCCTTGGTCCGGGTGTTGAACACCAGGTGGCGCCACTCGGGTTCCTTGTACGGCCGCACCCGCAGCAGGATCAGCGGGCCGATCCTGGCGTGGTGGACCTCCGCGTCGGCGAGGCTCTGCAGCGGCTCCGTGACGGGCTCACGGTAGACGCCCTCCCCGCTCTCGGTGTTGTTCTCGATCTTGATGGTGAGGTCGCCGCCGACGGTTTCGACGAACACCTCGCCCTCGATCGAGATGTGCGGGTGGCGGCCCAGCACGTGGTCGTCGCGGGTGGTGGGAATCCACTCGAAGTCGTGCGAGGGCGGGAAGGTGTGGTCGCGCTCGCCACGGTCGTCGATGTACGAGAGCGTGCCGTCGGCATCGACCTGCCAGCGCAGCACGCGGGTGTCCTGCGGGCCGGTCTGGAAGACGGCGAGCAACTTGCCCTCGACCCGGCGGAGCTGGAGCAGCCGGGTCTCCCGGTAGTACCGGTAGAGGTCGGCGAAGTCCCGCTCGAAGCGCGGGTCGCGGAACATCGGCACGGGGTCGAACCGGAACGCGCTCCCGCCGTTCTCCGTGCTTTCACCGCTCCCACCGCTCCCGCCGCCCCCGTCCTCCCGGACGAACGTGTGCGCGGAGAAGACGTCCTCGATGGTCGTCTCCGGCTTCATCCCGATGAACACGTTGTAGCCGAAGAGCATGAGCCCGCCGACCGAGACGATGTCGCGAGGCACGCAATTGTTCTCGGTGCGTATCCGCTCGGTGCCGATGAGACGCAGTTCGGCCCCGCCGAACACCGCGAGGCGTTCGGCGTTGAGCGCGTCGGACTGCCGGGCCAGCTCGGCGGCCTGCTCGGCCAGCCGGGCGCGGAGCACCTCGTAGGTGCCCGCGTCCAGCCCCGCCCCCTCGCCGGGGGCGCCGGTGACGGCCTCCGCCGTGGAGGACGTCACCGCTTGACGGATCCGGTGGAGTTGCCGGTGGAGTTGCCGACGGTGTCGAGCGCCGCGACGGGGACCTCGGTCGTGGCCGGCGCCTGGGTCTCACTCAGCAGGCCGCGCAGTTTGTCCGCGTCGGGACCGCCCTCGTTCATCATTTTCATCAGCAGCGCGGACAGCGAGAGGTTGCGCACGTCGGCGGTGTCGATCGAGCCGATCACCCTGCCCAGGTCGGCGGGGAGGCTCGCCGAGCCGTCCAGGTAGGGCCCGGCCAGGGTGCGGGTGACGTCGGAGTTCTCCACGAAGCCGTCCACGGCCTTGCCCATGCTGATCGAGTTCATCAGCCGGTCGAAGAACACGGTGTCGCCGCCGACGATGTCGATGTTGGCCTTGGACAATCCGGCCGACACCACGGAGGCCTGCGCCTCGGCGATCTTGAACTGGGCGTTCACCCCGGCGAGGCGGATCTCCTTCTCGGCGTCCAGGCGCAGGCGGTACTCCTCGTGGGAGCGGGTCGCGTCGGTGAGCGCGGCCATCGCCGCGGCCTTCTCGGTGAGACCCTCGGCCTCGGCCTTGAGCTTCTCGCCGACCGTCGCGGCGGCGGCGAGCGCCATGGCCTGCTCGCCCTCGGCCTCGGCCTTGAGCTTCTCGCGGACCGCGGTGGCGGCGGCGTGGGCCCTGGCCTGCTCGCCCTCGGCGATCGCGAGCGCCTTCTCCCGCTCGACGGCGGCCTCGGCGCGGCCGACCTTCTCGATCGCCGCGGCGTCCCGCTCGCGTACCTGCACCTCGGCCAGGCCGACGGCGGCGGCCTCGGCCTGCACGCCCTCGGCGAGACGGATCTTGGCGCGGGCGTCGAGCTCGGCCGCCTGCTGCCGCGACTCGGCCAGCACCAGCGCCTCGCGCGCCCGGTGCTTGGACGACGCCTCGGAGGCCTCGGCCGCCTTGATGTCCTTGACCAGGCTCTCCTGCGCCTCGGCCTCGGCCTGGATGATCACAGCCTGGCGGGTCCGCTCGGCCTCCTCGACCACGCGCAGGCGCTTGATGCTCTCCTCCTGCTCGGCGACCGTCTTCTCCACCACGATCCGCTCGCGGATCACCTCGGCGATGGAGCGCTTCTCGCCCTCCAGCTCCTTGTCCTTGGAGATGCGCGACAGCTCGGTCTCGCGCTCGCGGGCGATCACCTCGAGCAGGCGGTCCTTCTCGATGCGCTCGGTCTCGATGGCGATGACCCGCTCGCGGTTCTTCGCCGCCACCGCGATCTCACGGGCCTGGTTCTCGTGCTGGACGCCGAGCTGCTCGTCGGTGCGCAGGTGCGCGGCCTGCGCCTTGAGCCGCTCCTCGGCCTGGACCTTGGCGGTCTCCGCCTCCTCGCGGGCCCGCATGGTCTCGACCTCGCGCTTCTGCTTGGTCTCCGCGTCGGCCTGCCGGCGCTCCAGCTCCAGGATCGCCTCCCGCGCGTCCACGTTCTGGCGGGTGATCTCCTTCTCCTCGCGCCGCTGGAACTCGTTGGTCCGGACGTGCTCGATGGCGGTGAGCTCGGTGATCTTCCTGATGCCCTGCGCGTCGAGGATGTTGTTCCTGTCCAGGGCGGCCAGGGAGGTCTGCTCCAGGTAGTCGATGGCCGCGTCCTCAAGGCTGTAGCCGTTGAGGTCGGTGCCGATGACCTGGATGATCTGGTCGCGGAACTGGTCACGCTGGGTGTAGAGGTCCACGAAGTCGAGCTGCTTGCCGACCGTCTTGAGCGCCTCGGAGAACTTGGCGTTGAACAGCTCCTGCAGCGTTTCCTGGTCGCTCGCGCGTGCGGTGCCGATGGCCTGGGCGACCTTCACCACGTCCTCGACGGTCTTGTTGACGCGGACGAAGAAGGTGATGCGGATGTCGGCGCGGATGTTGTCGCGGCAGATCAGGCCCTCACGGCCGGTGCGCGCGATCTCGATGGTCTTCACCGAGATGTCCATCAGCTCGGACTTGTGGAAGACGGGCAGCACGACGGCGCCGGTGAAGGTGACGTCAACCTTGTTGATCTTCGAGATGATCAGGGCCTTGCCCTGTTCCACCTTGTAGAACAACCGGCTGATCATGAAGAGCATGCCGATGACGACGAGGAGGACGACGGCGAGAAGGATGCCGAGCCCGGTGGATATGACGTCCAATGTGGCCCCTCGGTTAAATGGAACGATCAGGGTCGAGTTCCGCGTCGTACGGCATCACCCAGAAGAACTCGCCGGGGGAGTCATAGGCGAAGATCAGGGCGACGCTGCCGGCGGCGAAATCCTCGTCACCGGTCTGTCGTACTTGAACGAGAGCGGAAGAGCCGTCGGCGGAGGTGACCTCGGCCTGGCCGAAGTCACGGCCGACGCGGCGCGTGCGGATGACGCACACGCGGCCCACGAAGTCGGCGCGGGAGGGGACGCGCTCCTTCGGGACGAGCCGTCGCAGTGAGAGGACGACGAGGCGCGTGCATGCCCAGGCGCAGACCAGTGCCGCGACCAGTACGGCGACCAGGGCGGGGGTGCTCGTGAACAGCGTGCCGCCCACGAGGCTCGCGAACCACGCGACGACGACCAGCAGCGAGACGACCACCGCGGCCGGGACTCCGCCGAGTCCCAGACCGCTGAGGAAACCGGTGGCCCCCGTCGCCTCGGCACCGTCACCGCCGTCGCCGCCGTCACCGTCGAACCCGAACACGCCGGCCGCGACGAGCATCCAGTACGCGATGATCACCACAAGCATGAACGTGAACAGGACGGTCGGAAAAGACAGTGCGGCATCGACGAACTGGCCCATTGGCGTGCGAAATCCCCCCGCTGATCTGTCGGAACGTGGTCCCCTGAACACGTGTAGGTGACTATATACAGATAAAGAACAGTTAAAGGAGATAGTTCCCGAAGCGGACAGAATCCGCATGATCTTTAAGTGCGGCGGCTACCGGCGCGTACGAGGGCCGGTGGCAGGGGGCATGCGGAAGCGGAGGAGCGGGAGCGGGCTCCGCGTCCTCGGCTCTGTCGCGAGAAGATGCTCCGGAAAACCGTCGCGGAGGTCAGGCGGGGCGAGTGATCATGTAGGCGAGACCGACGAGGATCACGATCGGAATGAGCCACACGACGGCCTCGATGGCGAACTCCTTGTACATGAGGACATCCCTCCGGGGCGGTGATCGGCGAGGATCTCCGACGATAGCCGTTGTCTCCGTCGACGACCAGGACCCTTCACCTACCGGAACGGCTCCCTGCACGAGAGGGCACCCATGAGCCGGTTCCCTCCGCGAGAGTCAGGTCTCTCCGAGGGGTTGATTCCCGCCAGGATCGGGGCTTCGCGGGAGACCGGTCTCTACGAGGGGTTGGCCGAGCCGACCACCACCGAGGTGTCCGACATCTCCCCCTCGACCACGTCGGCGACCACGCAGGTGATGTTGTCGGGCCCGCCCGCCTCGCAGGCGAGCGCGATCAGCTGCCGCGTCACCTCGTCGAGATCGTCGACCTCGGCCAGCACCTGGCGGAGCCGCTCGGCGTCGACCACCCCCGACAACCCGTCGGAACAGAGCAGATAGCGGTCACCGAGCTCGGCGTCCCGCAGGGAGAGGTCGAGCTCAAGGTTGTCGCCGCCGTCGAGGACCTGCAGCAGGATCGACCGGTGCGGATGGCGGGCCGCCTCCTCGGCGGTGATCCGGCCGTCGTCCATCAGCGTCTGGACCAGGGTGTGGTCGTAGGTGATCTGGTACAGGTCACCGTTGCGCAGGAGGTAGGCGCGGGAGTCGCCGATGTGGGCGAGGGCGACGCGAGAGCCGTTCCAGAGCATCAGGGTCAGGGTGGTCCCCATGCCGGTGAGCGACGGGTCCTCCTCGACCAGCTCGCGCAGGCGCTGGTTGGCCTTGCGGACCCCCGCCTCGGCGGCGGCGGCGAGGTCGCCGGGGCACTCGTGGTCCAGGGAGGCGACGCTGGCGATCGCCGCGGAGCTGGCGACCTCCCCGCCCACGTGGCCGCCCATCCCGTCGGCCACGGCGAGAAGCCGGGCGCCCGCGTAGGCGGCGTCCTCGTTGCCTTGCCGGATCCGGCCGACGTCGGAACCTGCCGTATAGCGCAGCGTGATCATCTGCACATCACTGGATCGTCGAGTTGCACGAGCTGAGCCGCTTTCGGACAGTTGGGATGGGCATAGGGCGAACCGAGATGTTCCACAATCCACTTAACACCATGGTGACGCAAGCGGCCTGGGGAAGTGTTGCCACATCTGTTGACACCCACGGTGGCGCGTAAGCTGGTTTCAGCGCCACGCGGGGTCCCTCCAGCACCCCCGCACTGTGCCCGGATTGCCCCACCTCACGCATCGCTAGGAGATCAGTAATGGCCGCGATCATTCAGGAGGCGGCTCGTCGTCGCACGTTCGCGGTGATCAGCCACCCCGACGCGGGTAAGTCGACCATGACCGAGGCACTGGCGCTGCACGCCTCCGCGATCAGCCAGGCGGGTGCGGTGCACGGCAAGTCCGGGCGGCGCGGGGTCACCTCC
This sequence comes from Streptosporangium sp. NPDC000563, assembly GCF_040299985.1. Taxonomy (NCBI): domain Bacteria; kingdom Bacillati; phylum Actinomycetota; class Actinomycetes; order Streptosporangiales; family Streptosporangiaceae; genus Streptosporangium; species Streptosporangium sp. NPDC000563. The sequence goes on from NZ_JBEPDA010000019.1 coordinate 56,902, forward strand.
GACTGGATGGAGATGGAGAAGGCGAGAGGCATCTCGATCACCTCCGCCGCCCTCCGGTTCGAGTACCGCGGGCACATGTTCAACCTCGTCGACACCCCCGGCCACGCCGACTTCTCCGAGGACACCTACCGGGTGCTCGCCGCCGTCGACTGCGCGGTCATGCTGCTGGACGCGGCCAAGGGCATGGAGCCGCAGACCTTGAAGCTGTTCGAGGTCTGCCGGCACCGCCGCATCCCCGTGATCACGTTCGTCAACAAGTGGGACCGGCCGGGCCGCGAGGCCCTGGAGCTGCTGGACGAGATCGAGGAGCGCACCGGCCTGAAGCCGACGCCGATCACCTGGCCGATCGGCACCGGCGGCTTCTTCCACGGCGTGGCCGACCGCACCGACGACCGGATCGTCCGCTACACCCGCACCCCCGGCGGCGCCACCAAGGCCATCGAGACCGACCTGAGCGCCGAGCAGGCCCTCGCGGAGCTGGGCGGCGACTGGGAGCGGGCCAAGGACGAGATCGACCTGCTCTCGGCGATCGGCGCCGACCACGACCAGAAGACCTTCGAGGCGCACGAGTCGACCCCGGTGCTGTTCGGGGCCGCGCTGTCCAACTTCGGCGTCGGCCGCCTGCTGGACGCCATGGTCGACATCGCCCCCGCCCCCACACCTCGCCCCGATGTCGCCGACGACCCGCGCCCGCTGGAGGAGCCGTTCTCCGGCCTGGTCTTCAAGGTGCAGGCCAACATGGACCCCTCGCACCGCGACCGCATCGCCTTCGTCCGGGTCTGCTCGGGCAGGTTCGAGCGCGGCATGGTCCTCGTCCACGCGGCCACCGCCCGCCCGTTCGCCACCAAGTACGCCCAGTCGGTCTTCGGCCAGGAGCGCGCCACGATCGACGAGGCGTACCCCGGCGACGTGGTCGGCCTGGTCAACGCCAGCGCGCTGCGGCCCGGTGACACGCTGTACGACGGCCCGCCCGTCGAGTTCCCCAGGATCCCGAGCTTCGCCCCCGAGCACTTCTCCACCGCCAGGGTCCGCGACTCCAGCCGATCCAAGCAGTTCCGCAAGGGCATCGAGCAGCTCGACGCCGAGGGCGTGGTCCAGGTGCTGCGCTCCGACGTCCGCGGCGACCAGTCGCCGGTGCTCGCGGCGGTGGGGCCGATGCAGTTCGACGTGGTCAAGCACCGCATGGCCGCCGAGTTCAACACCGAGATCCTGATGGACCGGCTCGACTTCAGCATCGCCAGGCTCACCGACGCCGAGTCGGCGGCGATCCTGGCCCGCCAGCGCGGGGTGGAGGTCTTCACCCGCTCGCTGGACGGGGTGCTGCTCGCGCTGTTCACCGACGAGTGGCGCATGCGCGGCGTGCTGCGCGAGCACCCCGACCTGGTGCTGAACGCGCTGCTCGCGGACACGCGCGGGTGATGTCGAGGTGAGACGGGTCGCGTGAGGCTCGTATGAGGTGAGACGGGGAGGTCAGGAGACCTTCCCGTTGCACATTCATGGTGAGATATGTCGTTATGAGCGTGATTAAGTGGGGCATTCTGGCGACCGGCGGCATCGCCGCGACCTTCACCGAGGACCTGAAGCTCCTGCCTGACGCCGAGGTGGTCGCGGTCGGATCGCGGTCGGAGGAGTCCGCACGGGCCTTCGCCGACCGGCACGGCATCCCGCGGGCCCACGGAAGCTGGGCCGAGCTCGCCGCCGACCCCGACGTGGACATCGTCTACGTGGCCAACACCCAGAACGCCCACCACGACGCCGTACGGGCCTGCCTCGAAGGAGGCAAGGCCGTCCTGTGCGAGAAGGCGTTCACCCTCAACCGAGGTGAGGCCGCCGCGCTGGTCGACCTCGCGCGGGAGCGCGGCCTGTTCCTGATGGAGGCGATGTGGACGCGCTGCCTCCCGGCCGTCCGCAAGGTCATGGAACTGGTCGAGGGAGGCGCCATCGGCCCGGTCAACAGCGTCCACGCCGACTTCGGCTTCTCCGTCTCCGTCCCGCCCGAGCACCGGCTCCGCAACCCGAAACTCGGCGGTGGCGCCCTGCTCGACGTGGGCGTCTACCCGATCTCCTTCGCCCACATGGTGCTCGGCGTCCCGGCCGGTGTGCGCTCCTGGGCGCGGCTGACCCCGGAAGGGGTGGACGAGAACACCGGCGTGCTGCTCGGCTACGACAACGGCGCTGTCGCCTTGTTGTCCTGCGGCCTCACCACGCACAGCCCGGTCGCCGCGTCCATCTCCGGCCCGCTCGGCCGGATCGAGGTGCCCGGCCCGTTCTTCCGCCCCGACACCTTCGTCCTGCATCCCACGGAGGGCGAGTCGGAGACCTTCCACGTCCCCTTCGACGGCAAGGGCATGCTGCACGAGGCGGTCGAGGCGATGCGCTGCCTGCGGGAGGGGCTGCTGGAGAGCCCGCTGATGTCCTGGCAGGCGACGTTGGACGTGATGGGCATCATGGACGAGGTTCGCTCGCAGGTGGGTGTCCGTTTTCCGGGTGAATAGTTGAGCGGGCGTTTTTTCTTATAGCTGGGGCTGTTCTCTTTCGGTGCACCCGGATTTTTCCGGGTGCACCGTGCGGGTGCTCATTGCGCCGGTGTGGTTGGTGTTCGTGCGCGCATGCGGCGGGTGGGTGGCTCTTTGTGCTCGCTGCGGTGGGCGGGTGCTCCGGCCGGCCGTCTCAGTTGCGCTCTGGTGGTTCAGGCCTCCGGCCTGCTCGGGCGTGGTGGTTGCGGGCTCTTTTTAAGCCGGCCGGAGCACCCGCCCACCTCCGCTGCACGTGTTCGGGCCGTGCGGGGTGCGGGCCGTAGTTGCTTTCTTTCCGGCCGCCCTGACGACCCGCCGCCGCTGAAGCGTCCTTTACCGGCCTCCAGGGCGGGTCGCCGTAGCTGAAGCGTCCTGTGCACGACCCAGTCCAGGGCTGAGGCGCCACAGGCCGCACTACCCGGGCGCGCTAGCGGGCCCCTCGTCGTGGACACCGGTGTCATCGTGATCGCCTTGGGCTGTCCGACGCAGCAGTTCTTCCACGATGTCACGGGTTTCACCACTCATGTCGTGAGCATTCCGGCCTCGGATGTCACCCGTTGATTACCGCCGAGGTAGGGGATACCTGCAGAGGTCAGGGCAAGGTGGATCGTCTTCTTGTCCAGCCACGCCATCCGGTTGAGGGGTTATTTCAGGGTGTAGTCGGCTGAGAGTTCGCGGCTGGGGCCGAGAAAGTCCACGGCGTACTCGGTCACCTCGTCGTGCTGGTCCCAGTAGAGGTTGGTCATGGTGAGTGCCGGTTGACCGCTTTCCATGCCGAGTGCCGAGGCGATGTCCTCGGGGACCGGCCTGATGGCGACGATGTCGCGCCGTCTGACGGCCCGTCGGCCCGCTCTGTCCTCGACCAGCCCGAAGGTCATTCTCGGGAGCGGTTCCGCGACCAGTAGTTCGGGCACCACCTGGCCCAGCTCACCCGGAAGCCATGAGGTGGACAGCGCCACGAGCCCTCTGTCGTCGTAGTAGGCACGACGACGTTGGACGACGGCGACTCCCTCTTCGATCTCCAGCGCGTCCGCGACAGCCTCGGGTGCCGGAACGAGACCGGCGCTCAAGATCTCAACTCGCTCGCCCTCGCGGTAGCCGCTCCCGTTCGCCCGCAGCATCTGAAGGCGATCGGAACCTGCTGTGATCTTCTTCGGCAGGTTGGCCAGGGTGCCGATCCCAGGAACCGACTCCGCGTAGCCTTCCGCTCTCAGCACGGCGGCGACTCGGGTGGCTGTCGCGGTGGACACTCCCTCGTCGCGCATAATCTCCCGCACCGACGGAATCCGGTCGCCCGGCCGGATCTCCCCGCTCTCGATCCTGGCCTTGATCTGTGCGGCGATCCGCCTGTATGGAGCCATCGCCTGTGGGCTGCCGGCCATCATGAGACTCCTGTTCTAGTGCACTCTGAATCAGCGATTGACTTTGCCAGTGCTCTAGAACACTATAGAGCTGTCGCTGGCCAAAGAACAGACAGGTTGCTTCGCGAACGAATTCGGATCGCACCGCCTTCGCGAGGCGCCAGGCAGGAAGAGAGCACTCGCCGTGGAACGTTCCCTTCAGTCCGACCAACCGCCCGCCCGCCATGATTCGGGCTTCGGCGGAGACCTCACTCGCGATACGGGGTCGGGACACGTCCGTGTAGAGACATCCGCTCTGACAGGTGAGCCACGCCTGTTCGCCCTGATTCAGGAGTGTGCGAGGGATGACGAAGGAGTCATGACAGAGGTGGTGGCATACGGGCTGACACTGCCAGGCGGAGCGGCGGCAACCGTCGGAGTGAACGGCAACGGTTTCGGCCGGTGGACGAGCGCGCACAGTGCCGCACGACGACTGCACTCCGACCTCCTCTGGCTCGGGGACGGCGACACACGGAATCCCCCGCCATAGTGTCCATGCGGCCGTGATCCCCCTCTCCTCGCGTCCGGAGAACCCCGAGACACCCTGGAAACACCGGAAGGTCCCGAAAACACGTAAGGCGCCCCGGCCCTCATGGGCCGGGGCGCCTGGTGAGCTGAAAGCTCACCAGGCAGGACCGTGGCCTCCCCGGTTGGGGGGAGCGGCGTCGGGGTCGCTCAGAGGCGCAGAGTGGTCGACGCGGTGCCGATTCGCTGGCCTCCCGAGAACAGGTGGGTCTTCAGCGTCTTGTTCAGCGCGCCCGCCGCGACGGCGGTCAGCTTGACCCGGATGTTGCGGGCGTGCACGACCGAGCCGTCCACCTTGAGCTTGGCGACCGACAGGTCGAGGTCGAAGACCGGAACGCGGGACTTGGGGTTGTCGTTGACGTTGCCACTGATCTTGCCCTTGGCCAGGTCGATGACGAAGTCGCCGACCTTGAGCCGCTTGCCGTTCTTCATGTTGACGAACGCCAGGTCGCCGCGGTGCCCGACCTTCCCGGCCAACGGGTCGACCGAGGCCCGGCCACCGGTGACCGGGTAGCTGAAGGAGAGCGCCAGGTTGTCGCCGGAGAGGTGAACCCCGGTCTTGCCGGGAGAGGTGGCGTAGACGGCGATTCCGTTCTCAAGAAGGACCTTGCCCAGGCCCCGGACCGTGGTGACCTTGGTCTCGCCGCCCTTGACGGGCGCGGTCGTGGCAGCCGAGGCCGGAGCCTGGAGAGGGAGAACGAGGAGGGCGGCGCAGGCCGCGACCGAGCTCAGCGTACGAAGAAGGCGCATGGTAGGTTTTCCCTTCCTTGACGACATCACCCCCTCTTCTTGGGCCGGGCGCCGCATGGATGCACCTTCACCCCCCATTCGCCGCCGAAGAAATGGATGATGATTGTTCCCGACCACCCCCACCGGACATGTCGCACAGCACTGACGACGACAGAGCCGAACTGGACGAGGACGCCCTGGCCGACGGCCTGCGCGGCGGAGACGAGCGCTGCCTGGCCGAGGCGTACCGCCGATGGGCCCCGATGGTCTACACGCTCGCGCTGCGCTCGCTGCGGCACGCCGCCGATGCCGAGGACGTCACCCAACAGGTGTTCATCGCCGCGTGGAAGGGCAGAGCCGGCTACAACGCCGAGGCCGGATCCCTGGCCGCCTGGCTCACCGGCATCACCCGTCACAAGGTGGCCGACCGCTGGAGGCTGATTCAGCGGGATCAGAAGATCTCCCACACCGTGGGCTCCGCCGTCGAGGAGCCTCCCGCCCTGGACACGGTGACCGACGGTGTCCTGCTGACCGATGAGCTGAACAAGCTGGGCGAGCCGCGACGTACCATCCTTGAACTGGCCTTTTACCAGCAGCTCACGCACATCGAGATCGCTGCCAAGCTGGATCTGCCACTGGGCACGGTCAAAAGTCACATCAGCCGAGGGCTCGACCGGCTGCGCCGACGTCTGGGGGTGAACGGTGCACCATCTGAATGATGACACGCTCGCGCTGATCGCCCTGGGGGAGGAGAGCGATTCCGCGCACCTGGCCACCTGCCCGGACTGCCGTGAACGTCTCGAGGGGCTCGCTCAGGTCGTTTCCGCCGTCAGGCAGGGACCGCTGGAGCATCCCAGCCCTGATGTATGGGAGGGGATACGCGCGGAGCTTGGCCTTTCTCCCGACCTTTTGCCCGGACCTGCTCAGGCTGCTCCGCTCGTCCAGGCCAAGCCGAAGGCCTCGCCCGGCCTGGGCGGGTCCGCAGGCCCGAGTGCTCCGCCGGACCCGGCCGCTCCTGCCGTAGCGCCCGCGCGGCCCCGCCCGCTCCGTCCTTCCCGCGAAGCGGGCAGCGGGGCGGCGAGGTCGCGTGTCGGCCGCCGCGTCCAACTGCTCGCCGCCGTGGCCGCCGGTCTGGTCATCGGGATCGGCGGTACGTTCCTCTTCCAGGGGCTGGCTCCGAATCGTGACACCGTCGTGGCTCAGACGGTGCTCAGCGCACTGCCGGGCAAGCAGGGAGACGGCGTGGCGGAGCTCAGGACCGGATCGGACGGCGAACGCCTGCAGGTCCGTCTCAGCGGGCTGCCCGCACCCGACGGCTTCTACGAGGTCTGGCTGCTCGACCAGGCCGCGAAGCGGATGATCTCGCTCGGAACGCTGGGCCCTTCGGGAGAGGCCTCATACCCCTTGCCCGCGAACGTCAGGACCACCGACTATCCGGTTGTGGACGTTTCGCGCGAACCGCTCGACGGAGATCCCGGACATTCCTCTGACAGCTTCCTGCGCGGAACCCTGCACGGATAGGGGACGAGCCCGTCGCATCGGCGGCGGGCTCGGCTCGCGTGTCCACGCAGAATCCGGTTAACAGGAGGCCAACGGTCATTCGGGTTGCGCGGGGGCGGCCTGTGGCGCCTCAGCCCTGGACTGGGTCGTGCACGGGACGCTTCAGCTACGGCGACTCACCCTGAACGTGCCTTGAAAGACGCTTCAGCGGCGGCGGGTCGTCAGGGCGGCCGGAAAGAAAGCAACTACGGCCCGCACCCCGCACGGCCCGAACACGTGCAGCGGAGGTGGGCGGGTGCTCCGGCCGGCTTAAAAAGAGCCCGCAACCACCACGCCCGAGCAGGCCGGAGGCCTGAAACACCGGAGCGCAACTGAGACGGCCGGCCGGAGCACCCGCCCACCGCAGCGGGCACAAAGAGCACCCGCCCGCTCGTATGAGAATACGAACAACCACAATGAGATGATCTCAGCGACTCCTACGTCATGTAGCCGTGCTCGAAATGGGTGAGGACGAGTGCGGCTTTGACGATGGCGCTGATCCGGCTGAGGTCGGCGGTGATGCGCTGGAGTGTGCGCCGTCGGCCTTTGAGCGAGGATCTCGATTCCTTCGTCGATGGAGCGGTAGGTGGTGACACGGGAGATCTTGTGGTCGCGGCCGAGACTTCTCCCGATAAGCCTGGAATTCCACCATTCATGTCTCAGAAATCCCAGCTGTCGGAACTATTCCACTGAGATCATTTCATTGAATAGCTGAAACTTTCAGTGCCGTTGACGATATTCGATGCCGATCGTATCGTTCGATCATCGCCTATGCGTGTGTCTTTCATCGCGCGCACTTCCTGACAGGAGAGGCCCATGACAGAACGGCGCGTCCGTCGGCGACGGCGCCTGATCATGTGGCTGGTGGCCGCCTTGTTCGGCGCGTTCACCGTCGTCACACCCGCCAACGCCGCCACCACCTGCACGTTGACGTTCCAAGCCAATTACCGGGGGACCGTCGGCGGGCAGTACAGGTGGCAGGTCGATGCGCGGCTGACCAACACCGGCACGACACCGTCGACCACCTGGGAGGCGGTCATCAACTTTCCCTTCTCGGCGGGCGCGGTCGTTCACCTGTTCTGGAACGTGAATAGGTTCTCGACGACCGTGTGGAGACCGGCGTCGTGGAACGGCGCCATCCTGCCGAACCAGTACGCGAACTTCGGGTTCGAGATCGACATGCCTATGACGACCACCTCGCCGCCTCTTCCCACTTCCAGTCAGTGCACCATCACCTATTGATGAAACGGGCGAGTCCATAGGGCTCGTCCGTTCGTCGGCTTTCAGTTTGTCGCGAGATCAGGAATTTCTCGTATTCTGCGACGACGTCCGCCCGGGCCATGAGGCTCGAAGGCCGCCGGCGCATCACCGCCGGCCCCGGCAAAATCGGCGACATCACCCGCGCCGCCCTCGTCCTCACCCAATTCGAGCACGATCATCCAACCGAAATTCGCTGAGATCAGCTCAATGAGCACCGAGAAAAACCACACGGCACCCCCGGAAGGCGCCTCGGGCCCCGGAAAATGGAACCGCCCCGTCAAAACGAAGTCAGACGAGCTTCCAGTCGTGGCGTTCCAAGAAGGCGCGCTCGCCGGTGGCGTACTCGGTGAAGGCCTCCTGGACCGCCTTCAGGTCCGGGACGTGCGTGCGGAACATCCGGTTTCTGACGCTGTCCTTGTACTCAAGCTCGTAGCCCGAGATCTCCGGCGAGCTCTGGACGAAGTGCTCGCCGAAGACGACCAGGGCGGTGAACGGGTTCTGCGGGGACATGGTCGCGAGCGCGTCGGAGATGAGCTGGAGGTCCGGTGAGACCACGATCATCCCGTCGCCCGTGCGCATCTCCATGGTCGGGTAGACGCCCCGCGGAGACAGGTTGTGCACCAGGCCGCGCTGCGGGTCGTAGCAGACGAGCCCGCACTCGGTGGCCAGGGCGAAGATCTCGGAGGACACCTCGTCGGCCCGCTCGGGGTCCATGCTGACCAGGACGTGGTCGGGGGAGAGCCACTCGGCCCCGGGCAGCCGGTCGGCGAAGGCCGCCAGCCCCGGGTGCGCCTCGGCGGCGTCTTCCCCCTCTTCGGGACGGGGACCCGCGTCCTGAGGCTCCCCGGCGGGAGCCGTCTCGGCGTCATGGGCTTCCCCGGTGGGAGTTGCCCCGGCATTGTAAGGAGCCGCCCCGGCGGCGGGCCGAGGCTCGGTGTTACGGAGGCCCAGGAAGACGTTCTCCGCGCGTTCTCTGGTGATCGGTTTGGGCTCGTACCAGACGGCCAGTTCGAAACTCACGGTTCCATTGTCCTCCGGGTGCCTCTCCCGGAGGGAAAGGGCCGGACCGATCGGGTGATCGGCCCGGAGGACACGCTGATGGCCGAGGGCTCACGATACGCGGGAAGGGTCAGCCCCTGTGTGACCCCGGTGAGAACGAGTCTGCTCATTCTCGTACGGATCGTGAAGCTTCAGACGACCACTAAATCTCCTGCCACTCGGACCCTACGGAGCGACTGCATATTTTCCGCATACAAAAAAAGCTGATCAGGGGCAGCCGGTGATCGAGGAGTGGCGTCCGAGCAGTCCGGCCAGATCGTCCGCTTTCGCTCTGTCCCCGATGAGGGTGAAGAGTTCGTGGGACTCGCGCCAGCATTTCAGGGCCTTCTCACCGTCGCCGGCCGCCACGTGGGCGAGGCCGAGGCTGCGGAGCGCGCCCGCCAGGTATGTGGTCCAGCTGCGGGTGCGCCACAGCGCCACGGATTCGGTGAGGCGTTCGACGGCTCGCGGGTAGTCGCCGTCGGCGCGGTCGAGGTCGCCCAGGATCCAGAGGGCGTCGGCGAGGTGGTGGGTGAGGTTGTAGCGGCGGCTGAGCTCCTCCACGGTCTCGGCCGTGGGGCGCGCCCGCTCGTCGCCGTCGCCGCTGTAGAGCTTCGCCAGCGTGACCAGGGTCATCGCCTCGGAGGCCGGGTCCTTCGCCATCCGGGACATGACGAGCGAGCGGTTGAGACACCGTTCCGCGGGTTCGAACTGGCCGGTCTCGACGTACGCGAGGCCGAGGAACTGCAGGCATGTCGCCTCGAAGCGCGGGTTTCCCAGCATTTCGGCCACCTGCAGCGCGCTCACCAGGTGCGGGATCGCCGAGGGGACGTCCCGCTGGCCGTTCGTGATGCCGAGGGCGAGGTGCGCGCGTGCCCGGCCGCCGAGGTGGTCGGTCTCCTCGGCGAGGCGCAGCGCCGTCTCCGCCGCCTCCACGGCCGGTTCGACGAATCCCTGCGCGGCCAGGCCCCAGGCGCACATCACGTGGGCGTCCGACAGCCCACGCAGCTCGCCGACCTCGGCGAACATCTCGGCGAGCCGGACGGCGTTGGTGTGCAGCGCGACCATCGCGCCGCCCTCGTGCTCGACGCCGGTCCAGGTGGTCACGTCGAGCAGCCCGCGCAGCATGACGGCCTCGCCGAGCAGGTTTCCCGCCGTACGGCAGGCGAGCATGGCCCGTTCGTTGAGGCGCCGGCACTCGGAGAAGAAGCCGTGGGAGTCGAAGTAGCGTTCGAGGCATCCGGCGAGGTCCCAGGCGAAGTCGTCGAGTGCCAAAGCGCAGGCCTGCTCGACGAGACCGGCGAGCGCGGTCCGTTCGGCGTTGAACCAGGCGAGGGGGTCGCGCAGGAGGGACGCGGCGATCTCCCCCGGTAGCGCCCGGCGCGGTGCGGGGCCGTGGAGTACGGCGTAGCAGGCGCCGTGGACGTGCTCCATCGCCTGTTCGGCCAGCCAGAGCCACGCGCCGAACGCCCGGGTCGTCGCGCGCAGCAGCTCGGCGGGCTCCTCCTCGGCCTCCGCGCGCTCGCGGGCGTACAGCCGGACGAGGTCGTGGAAGCGGTAGCGGGCCTGTCCGGTGGCGTCGATCCCGGAGATGGTGGCGAGCTGCGCGTCCACCAGGAGCTCCAGGTATGTCTGCCCTTCCTGGTCGGGGCGGTCGAGCAGGGTGGCGGGGACCCAGCTCGCGAAGCCGGGCACGTCGAGAAGGCCGAGCAGCCGGAAGGCGCGTCGCGCGTTCTCCGGGAGGCCGACGTAGCTTTGGGCGAGGCTCGCCCTGACCGCGTGGTCGCCGACGGTCAGCTGGTCGAGGCGTCCGCGCTCGTCGGCGAGCCGCCCCACGAGCCAGGCGATGCTCTGCCGGGGGCGGGCGGCGAGCCGCGCGCCCGCGACGCGTACGGCGAGCGGGATGCGGTCACACAGCCAGACGAGCTCGGTGGCGGCGGGGAGCTGTGCGGCGACGCGGTCGTGCCCGACCATCCGCGAGAGCAGGTCCACGGCCTCCTGGGTGCTCAGGACGTCCAGCTCGACCGGCCGTACGCCTTCCAGGCCGGAGAGCCTCGCGCGGCTCGTGACGATCACGGCGCAGCCGGACACGCCGGGGAGCAGGGGTCTGACCTGCTCCTCGGAGGCCGCGTTGTCGAGGACGATGAGGACCTTCTCGCGGGCGAGGCGGCTGCGGTACAGCGCGGCGCGTGCCTCGACCGACTCGGGGATGCTCGACCCGGGCACCCCCAGCGCGACGAGGAACCGTCCGAGCACGTGGCCGGGGTGCGCCTGCTCCTCCTCGTGCGCGCCCTGCAGGTCGACGTAGAGCTGCCCTCCGGGAAACCTGTCCGCGATCCGGTGCGCCACGTGCAGCGCCAGCGTCGTCTTGCCGATGCCGCCCATTCCGGTGATGACCGAGACGGTCGTCGTGGAGCACTCCTCCAGCCGGGCGACGAGCTCCCTGACCTGCTCGTCGCGCCCCGCGAAGTCGGCGATGTTCATCGGCAGCTCCGCGGGAGGATCGCGCGACTCGGGCGGGCCCTGTCCGGTTTCCGGCTGGTCGTCCTGCGGGTGCTCGGGGGTCGCCCACTCCCCGGCCAGGATCAGCCGGTGGAGGTCGCGGAGCCGTTCCCCGGGCTCGACGCCGAGCTCCTCGTTCAGCAGGCGCCGGGCGTCGGCGTACACCGTGAGCGCCTCGGCGCTCCGGCCGGAGCGGGCGAGCGCCAGGATGAGGTGCGCCCGCAGGCGTTCACGGAGCGGGTGGGCGTTCACGTGGCCGGTGAGTTCGGCGACGAGCTCCGGCTGGAACCTCACCGTGAGGTCGGCCTCGACACGGTTCTCCAGGGTGGTGAGCCGTAGCTCCTCCAGGCGCGCCGCCTCGCCGGACAGGTCGTCGACGAACCGCAGGTCGGCGTACGCGGGGCCGCGCCACAGCCGCAGGGCCCGGTGGAGGAGGTCGGCGGCCTCGTGGTGGTCGCCGTGCAGGAACGCGTCGCGGCCCTCCGCCGCCAGTGACTGGAATCGATGGACGTCCAGCTCGCCGGGGTGCACGACCAGCAGGTAGCCGCCGTTCCTGCGCAGGATCCGGTCGCCGCCCAGGGACTGGCGGACGCGGGAGGCGTACAGGCGCAGGTTGCTGGCGGACGTCTTCGGCGGCTGCTCGCTCCAGAGCGCGTCCACGAGCAGGTCGTCGGGCACGGACCTGTTGGCGTGGTGAAGCAGAACCGCGAGCAGGGCCCTCTGTTTGCGTCCGCCCAGGGGAAGCGCCTGGTGGTCGGCGCGCACTTCGACCGGCCCCAGGACGGAGAAGTCCATACCACTCCCCTGGAAGACTTCGCAGGGGCCAAGTTTGCCCGACCTTCCACTGCCCGTCAATGATCATTGAGGACCCCGGGCCCCGGGGGGCTCGGGGGCGGGGCCGGGTTACGCCGGCGGCTTGTCGGCGACGGCGACCCGCGACAGCTCCACGGTGCAGAACGCGCAGCGCCTGGCCTCGACCGGAATGCTGCTCAGGCACTCCGGACAGTCCTTCTCGGTGGCCTGCTTGTTCCTGTCGAAGAAGGCGACCAGCCGGGTCATGGGCATCACGACGAACCAGTAGATGACCGCGGCGATGATGAGGAAGCTCAGCAGGTGGTTGATGAAGTCGCCGTACATGAACTTGGAACCGTTGATCGTGAACACGTACTGCGAGAAGTCCGGCTCCCTGCCACCCGTGATCGCCCCGATCAGCGGCGTGATGAGGTCCTTGACCAGGGCCTGCACCAGCCCGCTGAAGGTCGCTCCGATCACGACCGCCACGGCGAGCTCGACGAGGTTGCCCCTCATCAGGAACTTCTTGAATCCGCCCATCACTCATGTCCTTCACTCGTGAGGACGGTCGCTTTGCTCACCTGTCGGCGGCCAAACTTCCGTCTTTTCCGGGATTTTCTCCGGTGAGGAGAATATCGGCAAGACCGCGCGCGGCCGTACCGGCCGAATAGGGCAGCGAGGATGAAAGGTTACTATCAGCGCATTCACGAGCGAGGTGGCCGGATGGACTTTCGTGTGCTGGGCCCTGTCGAGGCGTTCACCGACGAAGGGGGCGCGCTGGACATCGGCCCCTACCAGCAGCGGCTGGTGCTGGCCATGTGCGTCCTCGCCGCCCCGCGGCCGGTCGCCCCGCACCGGCTGATCGACGCGCTCTGGGAGGGCGACCCCCCTCCGGGGGCGCTCAACACCGTGCAGGCGTACGTCTCCAAGCTCCGCCGCGTCTTCGAGCCGGGCAGGACGAGGAACGTTCCCCCGACGGTTCTGGTCAGCAAACCGGGAGGCTACGTACTGGACGTCCCCGGCGGCGCGATCGACCTGGGCAGGGTACGGGAGCGGCTGGCCGAGGGCAGGAGCCTGGGGGCCGGGGGCGACCACGAGGGGGCGGTCGGGCGGTTGCGGCTGGCGTTGGGGGAGTGGAGGGGGGAGCCGCTCGCGGACCTCTCCGACACCTCCTGGGCGGTGGAGGAGAGCTCACACCTGGCCGAGCTGCGGCTCACGATCGAGGAGGATCTGGCCGAGGCGGAACTCGCGCTCGGCCGGGGGGCGGCGCTGACGAGCGGGCTCGCCCACCTGATCGGCGCACACCCCTTCAGGGAACGGCTGCGCGTGCTCGCCGCCCACGCGCTCTACCAGGCGGGACGGCAGGCCGACGCGCTCGGCGTGCTCGCCGAGGGACGCCGGTTGCTGATGGAGGAGATGGGGCTGGACCCCGATCCCCGGTCGCGGGAGATGGAACGGCGCATCCTCGACCAGGATCCCGGGCTGAGGCCCCGCCTCGTGGCGAGCACGGGCCAGGCGACGGTGAAGGAGTCGGCGAAGGAGTCGGCGAAGGGGGAGGGCGCCGGCCTGGTGGGCCGGGACGCCGAGGCCGAGGTGCTGGAGCGGGCGGTCGCCGGTGAGGGGCATCGGGTGGTGCTGCTCGCCGGGGAGCCCGGTATCGGCAAGACCAGCCTGGCCGAGCACGCCGCGGAGGCCGCGCGGGCGCGGGACCACCGGGTGGTGTGGGGGCGCTGCTGGAGCGATGCCGGCGCGCCGCCCTTCTGGCCCTGGACGCAGGCCGTGCGGGACCTGGTCGGCAGGGACGGCGAGCTGGCGCGGCTGGCCGGAGCCGGGCAGGCCGGTGCGGGGCAGGCCGGGCAGTTCGCGTTGTACGAGGCGTTCGCCCGGCTGCTGAACGAGCACGGCCGGGTCCTGGTGGTCCTCGACGACCTCCAGTGGGCGGACACCTCGTCGCTGCGGCTGCTGGAGTTCCTCGCCTCCACCAGGCTCTGCCCCGAGTTGACCGTCGTGGCCACGTACCGCGACACCGACGTACGCCCCGGCGAACCGCTGGATCACGCCCTCGGCGCGCTGCTGCGGCTGCCGCACGTGCGGCGGCTGCTGCTGCGCGGCCTGGCCGAGGAGGAGATCCGCGAGTATCTGGGACGGGCGGGCGCCGACCCGGACCTGGCCGCGGAGATGGACAGGCTGACCGCGGGCAACCCGTTCTTCCTGGGGGAGGTGCTGCAACTCGGGAAGACCCCCGAGGCGCTGTCGGACGTCGTGCGCGGCCGGATGGCCGGTCTGCCGCCCGGCACCGAGGAGGTGCTGACCGTCGCGGCACTGCTCGGCAGGGAGGCGGCGACCGACATCCTGACGCGCGTGGCGGAGCTGCCGGAGGAGCGGATCCTCGACATCGTCGACGCCGCCGTGGGCGCCCGGTTGCTGGTGGAGGGGGACGGGCCGAGCTGCCGGTTCGTTCACGACATCGTCCGTGACGTGCTGCGCGAGGCGTTGCCGCCGCTGCGCCGCAGGAAGCTGCACGCGCGGATCGCGGAGGTGCTGGAGGAGCGCAGCGGGACGCGCCTCACCGAGATCGCCCACCACTACCGCGAGGGCCTGCTGAACTCCCGGATGGCGGGCAGGGCGATCGGCTACACCCGGCGCGCGGCGGCCCAGGCGACCGCGCAGTTCGCGCACGAGGACGCGGTGGAGAACCTGGAGCGGGCGATCGCGATGATCGACCGGCTGCCGGGCCCCGACGACGCGCTCCGCTGCGACCTGCTGCTCGACCTGGCCGAGGCGCAGGCCGCGGCGGGGATGAGCGCCGCGGCCCACGCCTCCCTGGAGGCCGCCGCGGAGATCGCCGAACGGTTCGGCGACGACAACCGGCTGGCCAGGGCGGTCCTGGGGTTCTCCGACCCGATCTCTTCCGCCATGTACGAGGAGATGACCGGCATCGCCCGGCTCGCCGAGCGCATCGACCGGGTCCTCGCCTCCGGCCTGGCCGGGGACTCGCCGTGGCGGGCGCGGCTGCTCGCCGCCGCCGCGCTGACCGGCTCCACCGTACGGCCCGTCGAGCGGAGCACGGAGATGGCGGAGGAGGCGGTGCGGATGGCCCGCCTCACCGGTGACGAACGGACCCTGTCCAGGACGCTGATCGCCCTGCAGATCCTGCTGCGCCCCGGCCACGACCACGGGCGCCGTGAGGCGGTCGCCCGCGAGATCGCGGAGATCGGCCGCCGCGGCGGGGACCTGGTCGTCGAGTGGATCGGCAGGGAGAACGAGTACGTCGAGCTGAACGCGAGCGGGGACAGCGGGGACGCGGAGCGGGCCGTGGAGCTGCTCGCCTGGCTGCGGGAGACCGCGGAGCGGCTCAGGCTTCCCTCGATGATCAGCCTGGCCGCCTGGCAGACCGCGGTGCACGCCTACCTGTCCGGACGCTTCGACGACGCGCTCGCCGCGGCCGACGCCTCCGGTGCGGCCCACCCGGAGGGGGCGCTGGGGCGGGACGACGCGTCGTTGCGCCGGGAGATGTTCCGCTTCCTGGCCCTGCGGGCGGCGGACAAGGGCGACGGGCCGGATCGGCCGCACGAGGTGGGTGCGGGTCACGGGCCGGGCGGGGCTCACGAGGTGGGGAAGGGACGCGACCGGGGCAGGGCGGACGAGGCGCTCGCGCTGGCCGACGCGATGCTCGCCCGGCGCCCCGGCCAGAAGCCCTGGCGCGTCCTGCGCTGCCTGGCCCTGATCGACCTGGGCCGCACGGCCGAGGCGCGCGACGCCTTCGCCGAGCTCTCCCGCGACGGGTTCGCGGAGATAGGTCCCGAGCTGTCCTACCGGTTCGTCCCCGACGCGGTGAGCGAGGTCTGCGCGGCGCTGGGCGACGAGGCGGCGGGGAAGATCCTGTACGGCAGGCTCGCCCCGCACGCGGGCCGTCTGCTGGGCTGGTCCCTGACCGACCTGTGCCTGGCCAGGCTCGCCCTGCTCGGCGGTGACGAGGGTCGGGCGAAGGCCCACCTGCGGGCGGCCGAGGCGTTCGCCGCCGGGGCGGGGACACGCGTCTACGAGCCCGCGATCCGCGCGCTGGGCGAGAGGCTCCGCTCGCCATGACGCCTCGCGGTCCGCTCGCCGGGCCGGTACGTTTCGCCCGTGACGAGCGGGTTAGGTGATGAAGGTGCGAGGAGGTTCACGGCCGGGCAGAGATCACCGTCACAGGAATGGGAATGTGCGCATGGCCACGCGAACATGGGGCATATCTCTCCACCGCCGAAAGGCGGTGCGTTGACGTCCTCCCCACCGGCCGAGTCCGCTCATACTTTCGAGAGAAACCGCAGTACGGCGATGCGCCGTGTTCCCTCCCCCGCCTGAAGGCGGGGGTCACCACGCTCAAGAGGGACTGATGATCGAGATCTGGCCGGGTGACCCTTATCCTCTCGGGGCCACTTACGACGGCGCGGGAACCAACTTCGCGCTCTACACCGAGGCCGCCGAACGCGTCGAGCTGTGCCTGTTCGACGAGGAGAACAAGGAGACCAGGGTCACCCTCACCGAGTGTGAGGGCTTCGTCTGGCACGGATATCTGCCGGGCGTCGGCCCGGGACAGCGGTACGGCTACCGGGTGCACGGCCCGTACGACCCGCCGAGAGGGCAGCGGTGCAATCCCGCCAAGCTCCTCCTCGACCCGTACGCCAAGGCGGTCGAGGGGGATGTGAAATGGGACGAGGCGGTGTACGGCTACCGCTTCGGCGAGCCCGACAGCCGCAACGACGCCGACTCGGCCGACTTCGTGCCGCGCTCCATCGTGATCAACCCGTTCTTCGGGTGGGGGCACGACCGGCCGCCGAGCACGCCGTACCACGACACGGTGATCTACGAGGCGCACGTCAAGGGCCTGACGATCAACCACCCGAAGATCCCCGAGCGGATCCGCGGCACGTACGCCGCGATCGGCCACCCGGAGATCATCGATCATCTGACCGCGCTCGGGGTGACGGCGATCGAGCTCATGCCGGTGCACCAGTTCGTCACCGACCACGTCCTCGCCGAGCGGGGCCTGACGAACTACTGGGGCTACAACAGCATCGGGTTCTTCGCGCCGCACAACGCCTATTCGAGCACCGGGCAGCGCGGCGGGCAGGTGCTGGAGTTCAAGGCCATGGTCAAGGCCCTGCACGAGGCGAACATCGAGGTCATCCTCGACGTGGTCTACAACCACACGGCCGAGGGCAACCACCTGGGGCCGACGCTGAGCATGCGCGGCATCGACAACGCCGACTACTACCGCCTGGTCGACAACGACAAGCGGTACTACATGGACACCACGGGCACCGGCAACAGCCTGTTCATGCGCTCCCCGCACGTGCTTCAGATGATCATGGACTCGCTCCGCTACTGGGTGATCGAGATGCACGTGGACGGCTTCAGGTTCGACCTGGCCTCCACGCTCGCGCGTGAGCTGCACGAGGTCGACCGGCTGAGCGCCTTCTTCGACCTGGTCCAGCAGGACCCGGTGCTGTCGCAGGTCAAGCTGATCGCCGAGCCGTGGGACGTCGGGCCGGGCGGCTACCAGGTGGGCAACTTCCCCGCCAGGTGGACCGAATGGAACGGCATGTACCGCGACACGATCCGCGACCTGTGGCGGGGCGAGCCCGCCGCGCTGCCCGAGTTCGCCTCCCGGCTGACCGGCTCCAGCGACCTCTACCAGGACGACAGCCGCCGCCCCGCCGCTTCCATCAACTTCGTCACCTGCCACGACGGGTTCAGCCTGCAGGACCTCGTCTCCTACAACCACAAGCACAACGAGGCCAACGGCGAGGACAACCGGGACGGCGCCGACGACAACCGCTCCTGGAACTGCGGCGAGGAGGGGCCCGCCTCGCTCGCGATCGAGTCCCTGCGCGAGCAGCAGAAACGCAACTTCCTGACCACGCTGTTCCTGTCCCAGGGCGTTCCGATGATCTCCCACGGCGACGAGTTGGGCCGCACCCAGCGGGGCAACAACAACGTGTACTGCCAGGACAACGAGCTGAGCTGGGTCGACTGGTCCGACATCAGGGAGAACTGGCTGCTGCTGGAGTTCACCCGGCGGCTCGCCAAGCTCCGCGCCGACCACCCGGTGTTCCGCCGGCGCCGGTTCTTCTACGGGCGGCCCGTACGCGGTTCGGAGGAGAACCTCAGCGACATCGCCTGGCTCACTCCGAGAGGGGAGAAGATGACCGACGCGGACTGGAACGTGGGGTACGCCAAGTCGCTCGCCGTCTTCCTGAACGGCGACGCCATCACCGAGCCGGACCGCCGGGGCCGGCAGATCGTCGACGACTCGTTCCTGCTGCTGTTCAACGCCCACCACGACGTCATCAAGTTCACGCTTCCGAAGGACTACGGCGAGATGTGGCTGACGGAGATCGACACGGCGATGCCGATCACGGTCGACACCCGGGTCTGCCGGGCCGGAGAGAGCGTGCCGGTGGTCGGCCGTTCGGTGAGGGTGCTGCGCCGTGTCTGAGCCGACGACCCAGCCGGTCCCCGAGCCCGTCCCTGAGCCCGCTCTGCCGCCGGATCCGCTGCCCGAGCCGGTGCCTGAGCCCGCTCTGCCGCCCGATCCGCTCCCCACTCCGCTGCCCGAGCCGGTTCCCGGGCCCGGCCTGCCGCCGGACCCCCTGCCCGATGTCCGGCCCGGTTCGGTGCCGCCGCAGGTCGCCCATGACGAGCTCCTCGCGGACGCCGCCCTCGGGACCGGCGGGGACGTGACCGACCCCTTCGAGCTCCCCGAGGAGGCGCCCGCGCCTCCGCCGTCGCCCGGCTCGTACGAGGTCCCGGTCTCGACCTACCGCTTCCAGCTCACCCCCGACTTCGGGTTCGACAAGGTGGCCGAGCTCGCGCCGTACCTGCGCGATCTGGGAGTGAGCCACGTCTACCTGTCGCCGATCCTGCAGGCCGTGCCGGAGTCGCGGCACGGCTACGACGTGACCGACCACTCGCGCGTGCGCGAGGAGTTCGGCGGCGTCGAGGGTCTGCGGGAGCTGTCGGCGACCATGGCCCAGCACGGGATCGGCATCGTCGTCGACATCGTGCCCAACCACATGACGATCCCGGTGCCCGAGTCGGGCAACGCGCAGCTGTGGTCGGTGCTCAAGGACGGGCCGGGCTCGCCGTACGCGTCGTGGTTCGACATCGACTGGTCCGTGGAGGACGGCGACGGCACCGACGGCGACGGCGGCAAGGTGAACATGCCGGTGCTCGGTGACGAGGGCGAGACGGTGGCCGACGGCGACGTGCTGCGCTACCACGACCACGAGTTCCCGCTGCCCGACACGTACTACCGGCTGGTCGACTGGCGGCGCGGCCCCGGCTACCGCCGGTTCTTCGACGTGTCCTCGCTGATCGGGGTGCGGGTCGAGGACCCCGAGGTGTTCGACGCCACGCACGCCGTCATCCTCTCGCTGGTGGAGGAGGGGGTGATCCAGGGGCTGCGGGTGGACCACCCCGACGGGCTCGCCGAGCCGCGCGGCTACCTGTCGCGGCTGCGCGAGAGGTCGGGTGTGTGGACCGTGGCGGAGAAGATCCTGGTCGGCTCCGAGCGGCTGCCCGCCGACTGGGAGTGCGACGGCACCACCGGCTACGAAACGCTCAACCGGATCACCGGCCTGTTCGTCGACCCGGCGGGCAGGGAGCCGCTGGTCGAGCTGTTCACCCGGCTGACCGGGGTCGGCGGCGACTACGCGGCGGTGGTCCGCGAGTCCAAGGCGGAGGTCCTGAACCTGTTCTTCGGCGCCGAGATCGACCGGCTGCACGCCGTCGTCGGCTCCGACCGTCAAACGCTGGTGGAGTTGCTCGCCGCGATGCCGGTCTACCGGGCCTACGCGGTGCCGGGGGAGCCGGTGCCCGAGGTCTCGGCGAGGATCGTCGAGGAGGCGGGGCGGGTCGCCGCCGGACGGCTGCCGGAGGGCGCCCCGGTGGCGGAGGTCGTCGAGCGGGTCCTGACCGGGCCCGCCGACGCGGTCACCCGCTTCCAGCAGACCTGCGGCCCCGTGATGGCCAAGGGGGTCGAGGACACCGCCCTGTACCGCTGGTACCCCCTGTCCTGCCTGAACGAGGTCGGCGGCGAGCCCGACCGCTTCGGCGGGTCCGTCGAGGAGTTCCACGCGTTCTGCCGGGAGATGTCACCGGGCACGATGACGACGCTCTCCACGCACGACACCAAGCGTTCCGAGGACGTACGGGCCAGGCTCGCCGTGTTGTCGGAGATGCCGGAGGAGTGGGCGGCCGCGGTCGGCGAGTGGTCGTCGAAGGTCTCCTTCGACCCGGCCCTCGACTACCTGGCCTGGCAGAACCTGATGGCCTCCTGGCCGATCGGGCCCGACAGGTTCTTCGACTACCTGTTCAAGGCGGCCCGTGAGGCCAAGACCTCGATCTCCTGGGCCACCCCCGACCCGGCCTACGAGCGCGGCATCCGCGACTTCGTCGGCCGGGCCGTCGAGGAGTGCGGCGCCTCGGTCGCGGAGTTCGCCGCGAGGATCGAGCCGTACGCCAGGTCCAATTCGCTCGGCCAGAAGATCGTCCAGCTCATGCTGCCCGGCGTGCCCGACGTGTACTGGGGCAACGAGATCACCGACTTCTCCCTGGTCGACCCGGACAACCGGCGCCCGGTCGACTTCCAGCTGCGCCGCCGGATGCTCTCGGCGGCCCAGGCCCACGCGAGCCAGGAACACCCGGACGAGCCGCACCCGAGCCCCGCCGCCACGGCCGCCCTCAGCTGGGACGAGGCCAAGCTGGCGATCACCGCCCGTGCCCTGGACCTACGCCGGAGGCTGGACCCCGAGGCGCCGTACGTCCCGATCGAGGCCGGGGAGCACGCGATCGCCTTCGCGAGGGGGGAGCGGGCCGTGACGGTGGCCACCCGGCTGCCCGTCGGCCTGGAGCGGCGCGGCGGGTGGGGGAGCACCACGCTCACCCTGCCGCATGGCACCTGGCGGGACCTGCTGTCGGGTACCGAGTACACCGGCCGGATCCCGCTCGCCCACCTGCTCTCCGTTCACCCTGTCGCGCTTCTGGAAAGGGTCTGACCGATGTTCGAGGTATGGGCGCCGTCGGCGACGGCGGTTGACGTGGAGATCGGCGAGGTCCGCTACCCGATGTCGTCGGCGGGCGGCGGCTGGTGGGCGGTGGAGGTCCCCGGCGCGGGGCACGGCACCGACTACCGGTTCCGGCTGGACGGGGGCGAGGCGCTGCCGGACCCCAGGACGAGGTGGCAGCCCGAGGGGATCTTCGGGCCGAGCCGGGTCTACGACCACGGCCGCTTCGAGTGGGGCGACGCGCTGTGGCGGGGGCGTGACCTGCCGGGCGCGGTCATCTACGAGCTGCACATCGGCACCTTCACCCCCGAGGGCACCTTCGACGCGGCGATCGGCAGGCTGGAGCACCTGGCGGAGCTCGGCGTCGACTTCGTGGAGATCATGCCGGTGCCGCCGGTGCCCGGCGGACGCAACTGGGGTTACGACGGCGTGGACCTGTGGGCCGTCACCGAGACCTACGGCGGCCCCGACGGGCTCAAGCGTTTCGTGGACGCCTGCCACCGGCGCGGGCTCGGCGTGATCCTCGACGTCGTCTACAACCACCTCGGCCCCTCGGGCAACTTCCTCGCCCCCTTCGGCCCGTACTTCCACTCCAGTGCCTCCTCCTTCTGGGGGCAGGCCGTGAACCTCGACGGCCCGGGCTCCGACGAGGTGCGCGCCTACTTCGTCGGCAACGCGCTGCAGTGGCTGCGCGACTACCACATCGACGGCCTGCGACTGGACGCCGTGCACGCCCTGCACGACAACCGGGCCGTGCACCTGCTGGAGGAGATCGCCGTCGAGGCGGAGGCGCTGTCGGCGGCGGTGGGCAGGCCGCTCACCCTCATCGCCGAGTCCGACCTCAACGACCCCAGGCTGATGACCCCTCGCGAGGCCGGGGGGTTCGGCCTCGCGGCGGCCTGGAACGACGACGTTCACCACGCCCTGCACGTGGCGGTGACCGGTGAGCGGCACGGCTACTACGACGACTTCCACGGCGCGCTGCCCAAGGTGCTGGCTCGCGCCTACTACCACGACGGGACCTACTCCTCCTTCAGGGGGCGCTCGCACGGCCGCCCGGCGTCCCACGTGCCCGGTTACCGCTTCGTCTGCTGCGCGCAGAACCACGACCAGATCGGCAACCGGGCCGAGGGCGACCGGATGGCGCCCGAGGCGCTGCGGCTCGCCGCGGGACTCCTGCTGACCTCGCCGTTCACGCCCATGCTGTTCATGGGGGAGGAGTGGGGGACGCGATCGCCGTTCCTGTTCTTCACCGACCACGTCGAGCCGCAGCTGCGCGAGGGCGAGGGGGATCGGCGGCGGCGGGAGTTCGTCGGCTTCGGTTACGACGACTGGGCGGACAAGGCCCCCGACCCCGGTGAGGAGATGACGTTCCTGCGCTCCAAGCTCGACTGGAGCGAGCTGGACGACGACGCCCACCGGGCGCACCTCGACTGGTACCGGGCGCTGATCGCGCTGCGCCGCGCTCACCCGGAGCTGACGGACCCGAGGCTGGACCGGGTACGCGTCGACCACGGCGAGTCCTGGCTGGTCGTGCACCGGGGAGGGCTCAGGGTGGCGGCGAACCTCGGCCCGGTCGCGCTCACGGTGAGGCTCGGGACGGGCAGGGCGGCACGATCAGGGCCCGATCACATCCTGCTCGCCTCCGACCCGTCGGCGACCGTGGAGGGGGAGGAGCTCTTCCTGCCTCCCCGATCCCTCGCGATCGTGCGGCTGGATCCGGCGCTCTGACCGGCCGGTGATCCCCTGATCCGCCTGACCGTCGTGGCGGCCGTCGCGTCGGCGGTGACGGTCAGGCGGCCACGTGGTTGCGCAGCCGGAGGTCCTCCGGGTACGGGGAGAAGTAGGTCTGGTCCCGTACGTAGTCGGCGGCGAGGCTCTGGGCGTGGTGGCGGATCAGGGTCGCCGGGACGCTCAGCGCCACCTGCCCGGCCCGGTAGGAGGCGATGACCTCCGCCAGATCGGCGCGGCGTGCCGGGTCGAGCGCGTCGCCCACCATTCCCACGCAGTGCTGCAGGACGTTGACGTGCCGGCCGATGCTCGCCTTGGTGGCGAACGCCGTGTCGAAGACGCGGGTGTAGTCGGCGGCCAGCTCCTCACGGGGCCGCGTGCCCGCGCCGGCCACCAGCCGGCCCGCCTCCCTGAAGGCGACGGGGTCGTGGGCGAGCAGCTGCATCTTGTGCCGGGCGTGGAAGGACACCAGGTCGCGAGGGCGCCAGTCGCTCTCCAGCAGGGCGCGGAGCCGGGCACGGGCGAAGATCCGTTCCACGAAGTTCTCGCGGAGCAGCGCGTCGTTGAGCCGTCCCTCGTCCTCGACGGGCAGCAGTGGATAGGCGTCGAGGACCACGCCCGCGAACACCCCCCTGCCCTTGCGGCCCACGGTCGTGCCACCCGCGTGGACGGGGATGCCGTGCACCCCGCAGCTGGGGCTCTTGGACTTGAGGATGTAGCCGTCCACCTCCAGCAGGGCGGGAACCCGCTCGGCGGCGAGGGCGGTCATCCTGTCGGTGAGGTCCACCCGGCTCTTCCTGGTGACCAGCCGCGTGCCCTCCGGTGAGCGCTCCAGGCGCAGCGTCTCGCGTGGGCTGCCGAGGCCGATCTCCATCTCCGGGCAGATGTGCACCCACTCGACGTGCTTGTCCAGTTCGTTGTTGAGGAACCGGTTGCGGCTGTGTCCGCCGTCGAACCGGACCGGCTCGCCCATCAGGCAGCTGGACACCGCGACCTTCGGCCTGACGGCCCGCCGGCCCGCCTCGTCGGTTCCGTTCATCTCGCCCATCTCGCCCACCTTGTCCATCTCGTCCATCGCGCTCGAACCGCTCGCGCCACGCACGGCGGACACTTTCTCCCGGTGTGGTGCGGCGTCCCGGTCGCGCGTCGTGGCGGTGCCGAGGATGCCGGACAGGCGGCGCAGGCCGCGTGCCGTACGGGCCTTGATCGTGCCGAGCGGGATGCTCAGCCTCTCGGAGATCTCCCGCTGGGTCAGGTCGTCGTAGTAGGCCAGCTCGATCGCCTGGCGCTGCGGCTCGGGCAGCCTGGCGAGTGCCCGCCGCACCTGGTCGCGCTCCGCCAGCTCCTCGCCGTCGGCCCGGCCGTCGTCGCCGACGGGGTCCGCGATCACATCCAGCGGCACCGTTTGGAAGGTGCGTACCCGCAGCTGGTCGACCGCGCGCTTGTGGGCGATCCCGAGCATCCAGGCGGGGAGGCTGCGTTCCGGGTCGAAGCGGTGCCGGGAACGCCAGACCTCCGCGAACACGACCTGCTGAAGATCCTCCACATCCTGTGGTCGAACGAATCGCCGCAGGTAGGAGCGGATGAGGGGCCCGTGGGTGCGGAGGCACTCGGTCAGGGCCGCCTCGTCGCCCTCGGCGAACCGGGTGTTCAGGTGGTCTGTCATGATGCCCCCTTGTCTCAATAACCTACTCAAAACTTATTCATAGTCGCTCGACGGCGGTGATCGCAAGTGGGGGCAGGGAGATACCCGCAGGTCCGGCGGGTCCGGCGGGGAGTTCGGTGAGGAGAGGACGACACCACGCGACCGGGAGCGAAGAAGGCGGGACGTTTCCGAAAGGTGGCCCAGCGTGACAGGAGGAGGCGACGCGGGAGGGTCAGGCGAGGGCGGGCCGAGGGAGCCGAGGGCGGAGGACGGCGTGCCGGGAAGGGGTCAGGCGAGGGCCGCGGTGGTGACGCGGGTGAGGGCGTCCTGGAACGACGTGACCCGGGGGACGGACGCGGGCAGGCTGTCCCACCAGCCGGGGCCGCCGGCGACGATCAGGCTCGACGGGCGGAGCGTGGGCAGAGAGGCGAGGGGGGCGGGGTCGCCGGTCTCGAGCTGCTGGGACCAGACGAAGACCACCGAGGGGCACAGCCGCCGCATCGCGTCCGCCAGCGCCGGGTACGGGGTCCTGGCGCCCAGCACCCTGGTCTCCACGCGGTGGTCGGTGGTGAGCGCCGCGGCGAGCGCGTAGAGCGGCAGGCTGTGCAGGTCGTTCTCGGCGCAGGCGAGCAGGACGGGGCGGTCACCGGCCGGCCGGGCGGGGCGCTCGGTGAGGGCGATCAGCGCGGCGAGCAGCCGGTCGGAGAACAGGTGCTCGATCTCGATGCTCGCCCCGTTCTCCAGCTGGCGCCTGCAGATCGTCTCGAAGACCGGCAGGGCCAGGCACTCCCAGGTCCACCGCACGCCGTGTCTGGCCAGCGCCGCGCCGATCCACTCCTGGACGGTCCCGCTGTCCAGCGTCATCGCCGCCCGCGTCAGCATCGCCACCGTCGGCACGCTCGGCGGCCGCGCCGCAGGGAGGGACGGGATCTTTTCGCGGGCGGGCCGCCCGGCCTCCCGCTCCGCCGGAGGCGGTGGGACGGTCTCGATCTTCAGGACCTCCCGTGCCGCGTCGGAGGCGGGCACCCCGCTCCTGATGAGCCGGTTCATCTCCTCCAGGCGCCACAGGTCGCGGGCGTCGTAACGACGGTGCCCCCCCGGGCTCCGGCGGCTCGGACCCACGCCGTAGCGTAGGTTCCAGGTCCGCAGTGTGGGGGCGGGCACTCCAAGGCGTCGAGCTACGGCCCCGATGCCGTAGCTCGGTTCCTCTACGGTCGCCACCTGACGCTGCTCATCCATCCCGTCCCATTTTAGGCCTGCCACCTGTCGTACCAGCTTGACAGGCGGCGCGAGCGGTCGCTCCATGAACACCTATTCGATTTTCGGGCCCCCGGTGGATGCAACCAGCGGAGTGTGACCGGGCGAAAGGAAATCGTGACCGATATTGTGATCGTTTTGTTCAGCCGCGATCTCCGGGTGCACGACCATCCGGCGCTCGCCGCGGCGTGCGAGCACGCACGTCATGTGGTCCCCCTCTTCGTCGCGGATCCCTCCGTGCCCGGCGGCGACCGCCGGGGATTTCTCGCCGAGTGCCTCGCCGACCTGCGCGAGTCGCTCCGTGAGCGGGGTGGTGAGCTGATCGTGCGCCGTGGTGATCCGATCGCCGAGACGATGCGCCTGGCGCGGGAGACGGGGGCACGGGCCGTCCACGTCAGCACGGACGTCAGCACCCTCGCGCGACGCAGGCAGCGGCGCCTGGCCGAGGAGTGCGAGCGTGCCAGGACGGCGTTCCACATGTTCCCCGGTCTGACGATCGTGCCCCCCGACGCGCTCAGGCCGTCGGGCGGAGGCGACCACTACCGGGTCTTCACGCCCTACTGGCGGGCCTGGGCCCGGCAGCCGCGCAGGGAGGTGCTCAAGGCTCCCGGTGTGGTGCGCGTTCCCGACGGCGTGTGGGCCGGGAGGCCGCCCGAACCGGGGCGCGCGTCGCACGAGCTGTTCAGAGGTGGTGAGACGGTCGGGCGCCGGAGGATGAGGCAGTGGCTGAAGCACTGCGTGGACGACTACGCCGACGGCCACGACGACATGGCGGGTAACCGCACCTCCAGGCTCAGCCCCTACCTGCGCTTCGGCTGCGTCTCGCCGCTGGAGCTGGAGGCGCTCGCGAGGGAGGTGGGAGGCGTGGGGGAGGGCGAAGGCGGGGGTGCCGAGGAGTTCGTCAGGCAGCTGTGCTGGCGTGACTTCTTCTACCAGGTGACGCGGGCCTTCCCGCGCATCAACCGCGACGACTACCGGCCGCGCGGGCACGAGTGGCGCGACGACGACCACGCGGCACAGGCGTGGAAGGAGGGCATGACCGGGGTCCCGATCGTGGACGCGGGGATGCGGCAGTTGCTCAGCGAGGGATGGATGCACAACCGGGCCCGCATGATCGTGGGCTCGTTCCTCGTCCGGCGGCTCGGCGTCGACTGGCGCGTCGGCGCCGACCACTTCTTCGATCTGCTGCTCGACGGCGATGTCGCCAACAACTACGGCAACTGGCAGTGGGTCGCCGGGACGGGCAACGACACCCGGCCCAACCGGCCCGTCAACCACATCCGGCAGGCCAAAAGGTACGACCCGGAGGGCGAGTACGTCCGCCGTCACGTCCCCGAGCTCGGCACCGTGCCCACGAGGATGATCCACGAGCCCTGGAGGCTCCCCTCGGGTGTCCCGGGCTATCCGGCGCCCCTGGTGTCCATGGACTGAGCCGGCCGGGTCGTCGCCCGCCGAGGCGCGAACCCTCGCGACGGGCCTCACGATGAGAAGCCCCGGCGGTGGTGGGGGGGGGATGATCGTCACCGCCGTCGGAATCGGCGGCGACAGCGAGGGCGGCGGGGGCTGGG
>NZ_JBEPDA010000019.1:84466-172817 GCF_040299985.1 Streptosporangium sp. NPDC000563
GATGCCCTCGCGCAGGCACAGCGGGACGATCTCCGGTTCGACGACCCGCCACAGCATGTTGTACTGCGGCTGGTTGGAGACGATGCCGGGGTCGTTCTCAGTGCCGCGTGCTCAGTCTCGCGGTCTCAGTGCTCGCGGTCTCAGTGCTTGTGGTCGTGACCCGCGTGGTCGTGGTCTGCGTCCTCGTCGTCGTCCTCGTCCGAGGGGCCGTCGGAGGGCTCGACGCCCAGCACGGCCTCGCGGGGCTCGATCTGGTCGACGTGCTCGATCAGCCCAAGGACGTGGTCCGGCTCGATCAGCCACTGCAGTGCGGTGGCGCCGGTGTCGTCGGCCGAGACCAGCTCGGCCTGCTCCTTGCGCTCGTCGTCGTCCAGGTCGGCGTCAGGGTGGCTGATCTCCTTCAGCGCGGCGGCCTGCAGGGCGGCGATGTCCTGCACCTCCACGGTCAGCTCAACGGTCAGACGCAGGTAGCGTTCGGTGCCCGATACATCACTCATAGTGTGAATCCTAGTGCCTGGGTGGGGTAAACCAGCCTAAGGGAGTTTCCACTCCACGGGGGTGGTGCCCTGCTTCTCGAGAAGTTCGTTCGTCTTGCTGAACGGGCGGGAGCCGAAGAAGCCGCTGCGGGCCGACAGGGGACTGGGGTGCGCCGACTCGATGGCCGGGACGGAGCCGAGCATCGGGCGCAGGTTGCGGGCGTCGCGTCCCCACAGGATCGCCACCATCGGCTTGTCGCGGGCGACGAGGGCCTTGATGGCCTGCTCGGTGACCTCCTCCCAGCCCTTGCCCCGGTGTGAGGCGGGCTTGCCCGGCATGACGGTGAGCACCCGGTTGAGCAGGAGCACGCCCTGCTCGGTCCAGGGGGTGAGGTCGCCGTTGCTCGGCATCGGCAGCCCGAGGTCCTCGGTGAGCTCCTTGTAGATGTTGCGCAGGCTGCCCGGGATCGGGCGCACGTCCGCGGCGACGGAGAAGCTCAGGCCGATCGGGTGACCCGGCGTGGGGTACGGGTCCTGGCCCACGATCAGCACTTTGACCTGGTCAAACGGCTGTTGGAAGGCGCGGAGCACGTTGGCGCCCGAGGGGAGGTACTGCCTGCCTTCCGCCACCTCCCTCCGGAGGAACTCGCCCATCTCGGCGATCTTCTCGGCGACGGGTTCGAGGGCCTCGGCCCACCCGGCTTCCACGACTTCGTTCAAGGGACGTGCGGCCATGTGCAGGACCCTATCGAGGTTTTAGGCCCGGTACGGCGCGTGCCGGCAATCAGCGCGTGCCGCACCGGGCCTGCCCCTGTTAACTATTTCACCGAGCCAGCCATCATCCCCTGGACGAAATACCGCTGGAAGGCGAAAAAGAGGATCAACGGGATAATCAGCGACAGGAAAGCGCCCGGCGCAAGAATGTCCACGTTGGTCCCGAATTGCCGCATTTGGGACTGTAGGGCCTTGGTCATCGGCTGGTTCTCGGTGTTGGCGAAGACCAGCGAGACGAGCAGGTCGTTCCAGACCCAGAGGAACTGGAAGATGCCGAGCGAGGCGACCGCCGGTTTGGCCAGCGGGAACACCACGGTCGAGAAGATCTTCCATTCCCCGGCGCCGTCCATCCGCGCCGCCTCAAGCAGCGAGCGTGAGATGCCCGCGAAGAAGTTGCGGAGCAGGAAGATGGCGAAGGGGAGGCCGAAGGCGACGTGGAAGAGCACCACGCTCGCGATGGAGCCGAAGATCCCGGCCGAGCCGTACAGTTTCGCGATCGGGATCAGCGCGATCTGGGTCGGCACCACCAGCAGGCCGACCACCACCAGGAACAGCGCGTCCCTGCCGGGAAACTCCATCCAGGCGAACGCGTACGCCGCCATGGCGGCGATGCCGATCACCAGGATGGTCGAGGGCACCGTGATGAACACGGTGTTCCAGAACGACGCGGTGAACCCGGTGGCGAGCAGGTTGGAGTAGTTCTCCAGGGTCAGCTCGGCCGGCTTGGTGAGGATCGTCCACCAGCCGCTGGAGTTGTTGGCCGCCTCCTCGCGGATCGAGACCACGAACAGGCCCAAGGTGGGAACCAGCCAGAACAGGCCGACCAGCACCAGTACCGCCTGGACCAGGCCGTTGCCCAGCCGGTCCACGATCCTGCCGAGGACGCCGCGAGGTGGGGTGCCAAGGGTGGAGGTCGTCACTGGTTGTCCCTCCTGAACCGGCGGATGTTGAGAATCATGAAGGGAAGGACGAGGAGCAGCAGGAAGATGGCGAGCGCGCTGCCCAGCCCCTGGTTGCTGCCTCCGCCGAACGAGACCCGCCACATCTCCAGCGCGATCACATTGGCCTGCGGCTGCACCGATCCCGGTGCGATGACGAAGACCAGGTCGAAGACCTTCAGGGTATTAATGATCATCGTGACGAACACGACGAGCAGTACCGGGGAGAGCAGCGGAACGGTGATCTTGCGGAACACCTGCCACTCGGTGGCCCCGTCGATGCGGGCCGCCTCCAGCGCGTCGCGCGGGATGGCCGCGAGCCCTGCCGCGATCAGTACCATCGCGAACCCGGCCCACACCCAGACGAACGCGCCGATGATCGCCGGAGTGATCAGTGTCGGGCCCAGCCAGGGGATCCCGCCGAACGCCGCCTCGAAGTTCGACTGCGGCAGTCGCACCTGGTATTCGCCCGGAGCGAGCCCGGTGAAGCGGAAGGTGCCGTCGGCCCCGCTGGTGGCGGTGGCCTTGACGGCGCCGTCCTGCACCGCCTCGACCGTCATCCCGGCCAGGGCCTTCTCGGTGCCGTCCACCTCGTTGGCCGCGCCGCCACCGCCCTGGGTGAAGTCGACCCAGACGGTCCCCGCCAGCTCGCCGGGACCCGGCTGGACCGCCTTCGCCGTGGAGGCCGAGGCGAGGGTGTCGGGCTTCACGCCCACGAGCGGCAGGAGCACCGCCTGCCCCGGCTGTGCGGGCTGCTTGGTGACCACCCCGCCGCCCTGTTCCGCGGTGACGGGGGACTGGTCGTTCTCCCTGGGGCGGGCGTCCGGGTAGCCGTTGCCGGAGCCGAAGAGACCGGTCACCGAGGTGATCACAGCGTTGGCCACACCACGGTCGGGGGCCTGTTCGTAGACGAGGCGGAAGATGACGCCGGAGGCCATCAGGGAGACGGCCATCGGCATGAACACGACCAGTTTGAACGCGGTGGCCCAGCGGATCCGCTCGGTCAGCACCGCGAAGACGAGGCCGATCACGGTGACCAGGGCGGGAGCCACCGCGACCCAGATCAGGTTGTTCCTGATCGTGGTCAGGGTGGAGGAGTCGCTGAAGATCGTCGCGTAGTTCTCCGCCCCGACGAAGGTGCTGCCGCCGGCGTCGTAGAGGCTACGGAAGATCGAGTAGATGATCGGGTAGATCACCATCACGCCGAGTACGAGCGCGCCCGGCAGCAGGAACCAGATCGCCATCCTCGGCGGCGGCCCCAGCCGGGTGGCCCCGGCGGGCACCTTCGCGGGCGTGGCCGCCGGGGCGGCCGCCCCCGCCGTGGCGAGCTCCGGTTCGGCGGCCGGTGCGGCCGGGTCGTCCGACCTGACGTCGGCGAGGGCCGGGTGGCCGTCCCCGCCGTCCGTCTTCTCCGGGGTCTCCGGGGTCCCGGAGGTCTTCGAGGGCTCGTCGGCGGACGGGGTGGCGTCAGAGGTGTGGGGGGAGCCGGCGCCTCGCGCCGGCCGCTGGGTGTCGTCAGGTCCGGAGGAGGGACCGCGGGCGGCGTCGTCGCCGCCACGCGAACCCTGCGGGCCGTCTAACCGGTCGGTCACGGCCTTACTCCCCTACTTCCAGGCCTTCTTGGCCTCGGCCTCAAGCTTGTCCTGGATGCCCTTGATGTCCGAGGGGGTGCGCACGAAGTCCTGCAGGTACTTCCACAGGGCCTTGCCGTCGGTGCCACCGAAGGCGCTGGGCGCGAGGTCGGACATGTCGTAGCGGACCGTGTCACCGGCGGCGATGATCGTCTCGGCGAGCTTCTTGGTCATGTCGTCCGGGTAGTTGTCCGGTGAGACGTTGCGGTTGGGAGAGAGGTAGCCGGGAAGCTTCGCCCAGACCTCGCCGCCCTCCTTGGAGGCGAGGAACTCCAGCAGCGCCATCGAGCCCTCGGACTCCTTCAGCGCCACCGCGATGTCACCGCCCAGCACGACCGGCTCGGTGTCGCCGACCTTGGGGAACGGGAAGTACTTGGCCTCCTCGCCGAGCTTCGCGCCCGACTGCTCGGCCGTGACGCCCACGAAGTCCGCCTCGATGACCATCGCCGACTTGTCCTGGCCGTAGACCTGGGTCACGCAGGTCGGGAAGTCGGTCTGCAGGGCGCCGGCGGAGCCGCCGAGCAGGAACTCCTTCTTGCCGACGAGCTGCGCGATCTTCTCCAGCGCGGTGGTCACGCTGGGGTCGGTCCACGGGATCTCGTGCTTGGAGAGCTTGGTGTAGTTCTCCGGGCCCGCGGAGGACAGGTAGACGTTCTCGAACAGGTCGGTCAGGGTCCAGCCGGAGGCGCCGCAGAGGGAGAACGGCGGGGTGCCCGAGTCGGCGATCGTCTGGGCGGCCTTGATCAGGTCGTCCCAGGTGGCGGGGGGCGTCACACCGGCGTCCTGGAAGGCCTGGTCGCGATACCAGATGAGCGACTTGTGGGCCGCCTTCACCAGCACGCCGTAGGCCTGGCCGTCGGCGGAGCCGAGCTCCTTCCAGTACGGGGTGTAGTTGTCGTCGATCTGCTTCTGGACCTCGGCGGTGAGCGGCTTGAGCGCCTTCTGGTCCGCGTACTGCTGGACCAGGCCGGGCTGGGGCAGGATCGCGACGTCCGGCGGGTTGCCGCCCTCGATGCGCGGCCCGAGGTAGGCGCCGGTGTCCTCACCGGTGGAGGCGTAGGTGACCTTGGCGCCGGTCTTCTCCTCGAACGCCTTGAGCACCTGCTCGAAGTTGGTCTGCTCGGCGCCGGTCCACTTGGCGGCGACCTCGACGGTCACCCCTGCGAGGTTCTTGGCGGCCGGGGCCGACGCGGGCGCGCTGTCACTCGTGGCCGGTGCGGGGGCGGCCGACTCGCCGCCGCCGCACGCGGCGAGTGCCAGGGCGAGTCCCGCCGTCGTCACCGCTGCGATGGTTTTGCGCATACTGAACAGACCTCCTGAGACATTGAGGCTTGAAATCGGGATATGTAGGACGAACAACCAGCCGAAATGGGGATGACGGCTTCTGCCGGGGGATGCCCCGGCCTCATTGGGCCCGGATTATCTCTTCGAGTTGGCCCTTCATGGAGGAGACGACGTCGTCGCCGTCGCCGTCCTTCGCGAAAGGCGGTGTGAGGGCGTTGGAGACCGCGCTGGCGATCACCAGGCTCACCTGGTTGTAGTTGGCGCCGGCGGGCCTGGGCCGAGCGGAGAGGATGCTCTGCTTCAGGACCGGCAGGTAGGGAAAACGCCTGATCAGGTCGGGATCGTCGTACAGTTCGGCCCACACGGGCGGGAACGAGCCGTCGGCGAGCACCCGCCGCTGGTTCTCCAGGCCGGTGAAGTAGCGGATGAACTCGGTGGCCGACTTCTGCCGCTTGGAGAAGGCGCTCACCGCGAGGTTGTAGCCGCCGAGCGAACCGGTGCCGGGGCCGTCGAGGCCGGGCAGCCGGGTCACCCCGAACTTGCCGGCGACCGCCGAGGTGGTGGCCGGTCCGTAGGCGTGCGGCCAGTTGCGGGCGAAGGCGAGCCGTCCCTCCTCGAAGGCGAGCTGCGCCTCGTCCTCCTTGTAGGAGAGCGACTCCTCCGGGATCCAACCCTCCCGGAACCCGTCCATCAGGAAGTCGAGGCCGACCTTCGCCTTGGCCACGTCCATGGTCACCTTGGTGCCGTCCAGGCTGAGGATCTGCCCGCCCGCCGACTGCACGGCCTCGGTGAAGTTGACGGTCAGGCCCTCGTAGGCCAGGAACTGCCCCGCGTAGCCGCCGATGCCGTACTTGTCGTGCAGGGCGCGCGCCTGGGTGCGCAACTCCGCCCAGGTCTTCGGCGGCTTGAAGCCCTCCTTGGCCAGCAGGTCCCTGCGGTAGTAGAGGAGGCCGGCGTTGCTGGTGTAGGGAACCGCCCAGAGCTTGCCCCGGTAGACCGCCGTGTCGACGACCGGCGGCAGGAACCGGTCGAGCGGGAACATCGTGCGCTCCAGCGGCAGGATCCAGCCGGCCTCGGCGAACTCGGCGGTCCAGATCACGTCCAATCCGATCACGTCGTATCGGTCGCTTTTGGCCTGGAGGTTGGCGACCATCTGCGCCCGCTGCTCGTCGGCGGCCTCGGGGAGTTCGAGCAGGGTCGCCCGCTCCCCGGGGTGGGCCTGGTTCCAGCGGTCGAGCAGCGGCTGCAGGTAGGCGGTCGCGGGGCGTCCGATCACCAGGGTGAACGGACCGGTCCCGCCGAACCGCTCATCCTCCTGGGCGCCGGCCGCCGAACATCCCGCCAACCCCGCCACGAGAAGCACGGCGAGCGCGACGGGGATGAGTCGGCGCACCATGACCTCCCGGTTTCCAGTTGGTTACATACGTGTTAGGTAGATGCATGCATGTTATGCATAGCGGTATCATCACCGTCAACGGATAACCCCGTAACGCTCACGTAACGAGCTCTCCGAGGAGGTGGGGCGTGCGGCTGACGCTGCTGGCGCTCCTCGCGAAGGAACCTGCCCACGGCTACGAGCTCAAACAGGCACTTGAACAGATCTTCGGCAGCGCCTACCCTTCACCGAACATCGGGCAGATCTACGTCACGCTCGGCCGTCTGGAGAAGGACGGTCTGGTGCGCGCCGTGGACGTCGAGCAGTCCAACCGGCCGAACAAGAAGGTCTACTACCTGACGGCCGCCGGCCGCGAGATCCTCGACACGTGGGTGGACGAGCCCACCGAGGGCCCCAGGGTCCGGGACGAGTTCTTCATGAAGCTCGTGCTGGCCCCGATGACCGGCATCGCCGACAGAATGGCGATGATCAATCGCCAGCGCCGTCACTACCTCGGACTCATGCGTGACCTCAACGAACTCGCCGAGCGGACCGACCCGGAGAACCAGGTCGCGCTCCTGCTGGTCGAGGGGGCCATGCTGCACCTCCAGGCCGACCTCGACTGGCTCGAACGCTGCCAGGAGGAGCTGAGTTGACCTCTCCCGTGGTTCCCGTGGTCGAAACCGTCAACCTCGTCAAGATCTACCAGGACGGCGGGGTGCCGGTGCCCGCGGTGCGAGGGGTCGACCTGCGGGTGAGCCCGGGGGAGTTCGTGGCGGTCATGGGCCCCTCCGGCTCGGGAAAGTCCACCCTGGTCCACATGATCGGCGGTCTTGAGGCGAGGACCAGCGGTGAGATCTGGCTCGACGGGCAGCGGGCCGACACGCTCAGCGAGAGCGCCTGGGCGCTGCTTCGCCGCCGGAGGGTCGGTTTCGTCTTCCAGTTCTTCAATCTCGTCGCCAACATGACCGTGGCCGACAACGTCGAGCTGCCCGCGCTGCTGGCGGGGGCCTCCACGCGCGAGGCCCGCCGCCGCCGCGAATACCTCCTCGGCGAGCTCGGCCTCACCGCCCGCGCCGACGCCGCCCCCTCGCAGCTCGCCGGGGGCGAGCAGCAGCGGGTCGC
The DNA here is from genome assembly GCF_040299985.1 of Streptosporangium sp. NPDC000563. Classification (NCBI taxonomy): domain Bacteria; kingdom Bacillati; phylum Actinomycetota; class Actinomycetes; order Streptosporangiales; family Streptosporangiaceae; genus Streptosporangium; species Streptosporangium sp. NPDC000563. The sequence goes on from NZ_JBEPDA010000019.1 coordinate 92,070, forward strand.
GCTCGCCCGCGCGCTGGCCAACGAGCCGAGCCTGCTGCTCGCGGACGAGCCCACCGGCAACCTCGACAGCCGCAACACCCGCGACGTCCTGCGCCTGCTCGGCGAGGTCCACCGCGAGGGCCAGGCCATCATCCTGGTCACCCACGACGCCAGGGTCGCCAGCCTGGCCGACCGGGTGGTCTCCCTCCTGGACGGCCAGGTCGTCGACGACGGGGGCGCCGGGCTGGTCCGCCGCCGCCCCAAGGGCAGCGCCGGCGACGTCGTCGAGCTGAGAGGCTGACGGTGCGCCTTCTGCCCTCCCCGTCCGAGGGGCCGCCTCGGCCCGTGCTCCCCAGGCTCCTCCGGGTCGGCGACGTCGTCGCGGGCGGCATCACGGGTTCGCCTCCGCCGGTGCCTTCGGGGCTCGCCGGTCCGACGGCCTTGCGGGCTTCGGGGCTCGCCGGTCCGACGGTCCCGCGGGCTTCGGGGGCCCCACGGGTTTCGCGAATCATGCGGAAGGCATCGCGGTGAGCACCGTCCGCGCCTCCGTGAGGTGGATCCGCGCCGATATCAGGGCCCGCAGGGGCCAGGCGCTGCTCACGCTGCTCGCCGTCGCCGGGATCGTCACGGCGCTGATCACCTCCGCGACCCTCCTGGAGGACGGCACCAACCCGTGGCGAGGGCTGTTCGCCGAGTCCAGGGGCGCGCACGTGTGGATACACACCAAGGACGCCCCCGACCCGGCCGCGCTGTCGAGGCTGCCCGGCGTGGTCCAGGTCGCGGGCCCCTACCGGTCGGCTCCGGTCACCCTCACGCTGGACGGCAAGAGGTCGCCGGTGGCGCTGCGGGAGATGTCCGCGACGCCGCCCCGGGTCGCCGCCCCGCTGATCCGCGAGGGGCGCCCGCTGCGCTCCGGCGACACCGACGGCGTGGTCGTCGAGCGCTCCTTCGCCAAGGCGCTCGGCCTGAGGGTGGGCGGAGCCTTCCCGGTGACCGCGCTCAACGGCGCCACCCACCCGCTCATCGTGGTCGGCCTGGCCGACACCGCCGACCAGGGGTTCTACCCCGAGTGGACGCCCGGCCTCGCCTGGACGCTCGCGCCCGTGCTGGCCAGGGTCGAGCCCGCGCTGGGGCGCAGCGAGTCGGTCACCGGGCTGCGCCTGGCCGACGGGGAGGCCACGCTGCCCGCCGTCCACGGCGCCGTCACCCTCCTGGACGAGCAGATCCAGCGGATGTCCACCTGGCGTGAGGTCCGCGCCTCGATGGAGCTGGACAACCGGCTGCTCGGCCTGCTGCTCGCGCTGTTCGGAATCACCGGGCTGGTGGCCGCCGCGCTCGCCATCGCCAACGCGGTGGGCGGCCGGGTGCTGAGCCAGACGCGCGACATCGCCACCCTCAAGTCCCTCGGCTACACCCGGGGCCAGGTGTTCGGCGTGCTCATGGCCGAGCACGGCGCGCTCGGGCTGCTCGGCATCGCCCTCGGACTGGTCTGCGGGCAGATCGCGGCCTCGTTCGTCCTGGACGGGGTGCCGATACTGCCGCTCTCCCCGGTCCCGCTGCTCGCCATCACCGGCGGCACCGCCGCCGTGGTCCTGATCGCGGTGGCGCTGCCCGCCTGGCGGGGCGGCCGCACCCCTCCCGTCCCCGCGGCGCCCGTCGCGCCGCCCAGGAGGCACCTGTCCCGGCTGGCGCGCCTGGCGCTCCTCGTACGGCTGCCTCCCGCCCTGGTCCTGGGCACCCGGGACGCCTTCACCCGTCGCGTCCCGGCGTTCCTGAGCATCTTCGGCGTCGCGATCCCGATGATGATGATCACTATTGGGCTCGGCTGCTGGGCCACCCTGGACGACTTCCTGCGGCACCCGGAGCGGGTCGGCCAGGCGGCGGCGCTCACGGTTCGCCCGGACAAGCTCTCGGCCGACGACGCCCTGCGGATCGCGAGGGCCGACCCGGGGGTGCTGGCGGTCTACCCCGGCACCGAGGTGCCCGCGCTGGAGCCCGAGCAGACCAGGAGTGTGCTGGCCCGCGCCGCCGGAACCTCCGCCGAGCCGTACCCCTTCTCGGTCGTCGAGGGGCGGATGTACGCCGCCAGGGGGGAGGCCGTCGCGGGGCAGGGGCTGCTCGACCTGCTGGGGGTGAAGATCGGAGACCGGATCCGGCTCACCGTCGGCGGCACCCCGCTGATCGTGCACCTGGTGGGCCGGGTGGTGGAGCCCGACCAGGACGGCGAGGTGCTCTCCTTCGGGATCGACAGCCTCGCGGCCAAGGACGCGGTGCCGCCGCAGTTCTACAGCCTGGTGCTCAGGCCGGGCGCCGACCCGGCGGAGGTGAGGGCGCGGCTGATGGTCGCCTCGGGAGAGGCCCTCGAGGTCCGGCGGGTGGTGAACCCGGCGGAACGGCTCGCGATCATCCGCGTGGTGATCGTGGCGTTGATCGTCGTGCTCGCCCTGCTCGGCCTGGCGAACCTCCTGACGGCGAGCGCCCTCGGCCTGCGCGACCACGCCCTCGACCTCGCGGTGCTCAAGGCCATGGGTCTCACCCCCCGGCAGGTGGCGGCCACCCTGGTCACCGGGACCGGCCTGCTGATCGTGCTGGGGGTGGTCGCGGGCACCGTGGCCGGGGCCTCACTCGTCGGCGGGCTGATCGACCTGCAGGGGCACACCAGCGGTGTCGGCGCGGGCATCGGCCGTACGCCCTCGGTCCTGACGCTCGCCGTCGCGGTGCTCGTCGCGGTGGGGAGCGCCCTGCTGGTGACGCTGATCCCGGCGGGGTACGCGGCCCGCGCCCAGGTCCCGGTCACCGCGAGATGACCAGAACTCGTCGGGGTTCACCCGGGACGGCCCCGGGACGGTGACCGTCCCGGGGCCGTAGCGGAAAAGGGGGTTCAGCCGTCGATGCCGGGGACGTCGGCGTTCTTGAGCGAGAACCAGTAGAAACCGTGGCCGGGCAGGGTGAGCAGGTACGGCAGGGTGCCCACGGGGGGGAACCGCACCCCGCCCCTCGCCTCGACGGGGATCATGCCCGCGAAGCGGCGCAGGTCGAGCTCGACCGGCTGCGGATACTTCGAGAGGTTGTTGACGCACAGCATCAGGTCCTCGCCGTCCTCGCGGACGAAGCTGAGCACCGCCGGGTTGCTCGACCACAGCTCGTTGTAGACGCCGGTGCCGAAGACCTGGTGGCTGCGGCGGATCGCCAGCATGTTCCTGGTGAAGTGGAGCAGCGAGGCGGGGTTCTTCTGCTGCGCCTCCACGTTGACCGCCTGGTATCCGTGGATCGGGTCCATGACGACGGGCAGGTACAGGCGTCCGGGGTCGGCCGTGGAGAAGCCCGCGTTGCGGTCGGGGCTCCACTGCATCGGGGTGCGGACCGCGTCGCGGTCCTCCAGCCAGATGTTGTCGCCCATGCCGATCTCGTCGCCGTAGTACATGACCGGGGAGCCGGGCAGCGAGAGCAGCAGCGCGGTGAACAGCTCGATCTGGTCGCGGTCGTTCTCCAGCAGCGGGGCGAGGCGGCGCCGGATGCCGAGGTAGGCCCGCATGCGCGGGTCCTTGGCGTACTCGGCGTGCATGTAGTCGCGCTCCTCCTCGGTGACCGTCTCGAGCGTCAGCTCGTCGTGGTTGCGAAGGAAGATGCCCCACTGGCCGCTGTCGGGGAGCTTCGGGGTCCGCGACATGATCTCGGAGATCGGCTCGCGGCTGCCCCGCCGCACCCCCATGAAGATGCGCGGCATGAGCGGGAAGTGGAAGGCCATGTGGCATTCGTCGCCGCCGGTCGCGGGGTCGCCGAAGTATTCGACCACGTCCTCGGGCCAGCCGTTGGCCTCGGCGAGCAGCACCCGGTCCGGGTAGAGGCGGTCGACCTCGGCGCGGATCTTCTTCAGGTACGCGTGGGTCTCCGGCAGGCCCGAGCAGTCGGTGCCCTCGCGCTCGAAGAGGTAGGGCACCGCGTCGAGCCTGAAGCCGTCGATGCCCAGGTCCAGCCAGAACCGCAGGACCTCCAGCATCGCCTCCTGGACCGCCGGGTTCTCGTAGTTCAGGTCCGGCTGGTGGTGGAAGAAGCGGTGCCAGTAGTACTGCTTGCGGACCGGGTCGTAGGTCCAGTTGGACTCCTCGGCACCGATGAAGATGATCGGCGCGTCGGGATACCCGGTCGGGGTGTCGGACCACACGTAGAAGTCGCCGTACGGCCCCTCGGGGTCGTGCCGGGACGCCTGGAACCAGGGGTGTTTGTCGCTGGTGTGGTTCATCACCAGGTCGGTGATGATGCGCAGGCCCCGCTGGTGCGCCGACTCGATCAGCTCCACGAAGTCCCCGAGGTCCCCGAAGTCCGGAAGGATCTTCATGTAGTCGGAGATGTCGTATCCGCCGTCACGTAGGGGAGATTCGTACAGCGGAAGGAGCCACAGGCAGTCGACGCCGAGCCACTCGACGTAGTCCAGCTTCTCGATGAGACCGCGCAGGTCACCGGTGCCGTCGCCGTTGGAGTCCTTGAACCCGCGGACCAGCACCTCGTAGAAGACCGCGCGCTTGTACCACTGGGGATCCGCCGAGACGAAGTCCTCGGCCACGGACTCCTGGGAAGGGGAGGGGAGGGGGGATGGGTTCATCGTGTTCTCGCTCACGGTGATGAAGGGCAGGACGAAGTCACCGGATGCTCCGGCTGATGATGTTTGGTGACCGCGCCGGCGGGAGCCGTCATCCCCACGAGCTCCATGGCCGCGGACAGGATGAATTTGTGATTCAGGACTGTCCGTTGTGGCGCTTTCTGGGCCGAACACTACCAGCCACCTGAGACCCCCGAAGCCCTCTTGGCGTGGTACATCGCCCCCGCCCCACGGAATTTTCGCGCGCATCGCGCCACGACCGCGTAATCGTCGCGTCGCTGATTGTTTTCCTGCGTGAAACACGACACGCCGCAGAGGGGTGACCTCGTCCTATGCCCGGGGATCGGGCCGATACACGGACCCTCCCGCGCGGCCGGGAGCCGGTCCTTTGCGCGGATGTTGCGCATCGGGTCCCCGGAGCATTCCCGAAAGCATTCTCGGGGCACTCTCAGGGCACTCCGGGGGCACTCGCGGGGCACTCGCGGGGCACTCACGGGGCACGGAGAAACCCTCGCGGAACGGACGACTCGGAAAGGACCGGGCGGGAACGGGAACGGACGGAGGCCGCTCCCGGCGCGGAGGGAGAGGGGATCAGTTCCAGGGCGGGGTGAGGTCGGGAAGGTGGTCCCGGTAGTCGCCGAGCCAGGCGCCGAACAGCACGAGGCCGCGCACCCAGAATCGGTCGTTCCAGCCGTTGAACCGCGCCAGCGCGTCGGGGCCCTCGGCGACCACGGCGTGGAGCTGCTCCGACAGCAGCGAGGGCACGGCGCCGGCGACCCGGGTGAGCATCAGGTGGCTGTACTCCCTGGCGGGCGCGGCGGCCGAGCGGAGCGGGACCCGCTGGAGCGGCTGCTTGACCACGTTGGTGGAGGGCAGCGCGGCCACGCGCGGGTTGGCCGCGTACAGGACCTCGCGGTAGAAGCGCCCCTGGTCCTTGCGGTGCACGCCGACCGAGAGCGCCGCGTCGAAGAAGGCGGGGTGGATGAACGGTGCCGCGAAGGAGGCCTCGGGGCCGACCAGGTTGACCGGGGAGCGGGCGATGCCCCGCGCGGTCCTGGTGTGCAGGACCGAGAGCGGCAACTCGGCCCGGTGGCCGTTGAGCATCGCGGTCGACTGGGTGAAGGCGTGTCTCACGCTGTCGGTGATCCACGCCTCGGCCCCCTCCGACAGGAACGGCACGGACGGGGAGCCGAGCGCGAGCGAGCCGAGCAGCGCGGCCTTGCGCTCGGCCTGCGTGGAGGCGCCGAGCGCGGCCCCGCTGACCATGAAGTTCTTCAGCAGCGGCCCTCCGGCCAGCCCGTCGACGAGGGTCCGCCCCGCCCGGTGCACCTCGCGGGCGAACGGGGTGTACCAGGCGTGGTGCGGGGTGAGGAACTCCAGCCGCCGCGCCGCGGCCAGTGCGTCGTCGGGATAGGAGTCGGCGTCCTGGGTGATCACCCTGTGGCGTACGCCCAGCTCGCGGGTGATCGCCTTGGCGAAGACGATGTCGGTGTCGGTGCCGTCGTCGGGGCTGGTCGTCCACGACTCCACGTCGGCGCCGCGCGCCACCGCCACCGAGCACAGCAGCCGTGAGTCGTAGCCGCCGCTGACCGGCACCAGCAGCGGGCGCCCGTCGAACTCCTTGTAGACCTCGTGCAGGATCTCCAGGATCTCCCCGGCGGTCCTGCCCGCCTCGTACGGCTCCTCGCGCAGCCAGCGGGGCAGCATCCGCTCGACGCCGATCCGGTCCGACGCCCGGTCGAAGACGAGCGCGCTCGCCCCCGCGAGCCGCTTCACCTGCGTGTACGGGGTGTCGTCGCGCAGCGGGAAGGTGAGCTGGATGATCGAGGCCCAGGCGTCCCAGTTGATCTCGTACGGCGTGCGCGCGAGGGAGAGCAGCGGTTCGAGCAGCGAGGAGAAGTAGACGGCCCCGCCGTAGGACAGGTAGTAGACGTCCACGAGGCCGAGACCTCCGGTGTGCAGCGTGATCCGCTCACCGTCGTCGATCAGGCCGGGCGTCTCGTAGGTCTCCGCCACCGTGATCCACGGCGCCGCGCCGCCGGGCCTGCGCTCGCCCCAGGCGAAGGCCCAGGTGCGCTCGTCGCGCCGGTACGGGGGCAGCGGGGAGGAACTGAACAGGGCCGCGTTCTGGGCCTGGACGGCGGGTCTGACCCGCGGCCCCGCCTCGCGCAACCTCTCCAGGACGGCCTCGTCGAGGTGTCCGATGCCGCCGCAGACGTACGGCCTCACATTGAACGTCGGCCACTGCACCGTGCTGACTCCTCTGTGTCGCGATTGACCAAAGGGTATCCTTTCGCCCGGCTCACGAAACGGAGGACGGCGTGGCGGGCGAGCAACTCGAAAGCACACGACAGGCGTTGCGGGAGGCGGTGGCGCACGCGGAGAGGGCTTCCGAGCTGGCCCGCCTGCTCGACGCGGCACAGGCCAAGATCGCCGATGCGGAGCGTGCGGCCGAGGAGCTGCGCGGGGTGAAGGAGCTGCTGAGCGAGACCGAGGAGCGGCTCGAAGCCGCGAACGCGGCCGAGGAGAAGCTCCGCAAGGAGCTGGCCGAGCAGCGCTACCAGGCCGAGGTGGCGAAGTGGAAGCTCTCCTCGGTGCAGGTGGCCCGCTGGTCACGGCTGGGCGACGCGATCAAGACGGGCAAGAGCAACCCGGTGCGGCTGGCGCGCGGCCTGCGCGGGGCGGCCAAGCCGGCCAAGCGCCCGACCGCTCCCAAGCGCCAGCCGGTGCCGCGCAAGGCGGGCGACAAGGCGCCGGTGCCCGGGGCGTCCTTCCAGGCCACCAGCTCCGTCAGGACCGTCGGCGGCAGGCCGGTGAAGCTCAAGCCGTACCGCGTCCCGACCGGCCCGAACACCCGCCCGCACCTCACCGCCGCCGTGATCGCCGCGCCGCACGGCGAGGCGCTGCTGCGCTACGAGTGGCGCCAGACCACCGGTTTCACGCCGAAGGACTTCGCCAGGGTGCTGGCCGCCGAGGTCCCGCACCTGCTGCTGGTCGAGTCGGTGACGGAGGGGCCGTGGGCGGAGGAGCTGCGCCGGCCCGGCCAGGGACTGCACGCGCTGCTGGCCTGGTGCGCGGAGCGGGGCATCCGCACGGTCTTCTGGCACACCGGGGGCACGCCCGCCGAGTTCGTCGCCGCGGCCCGGCTGTTCGAGCACGTCGTGACCGCGCTGCCCAAGTCCGTGGGGCCGTGGGGCACCGCGCTGGCGGCCCAGGAGCCCGAGCAGGGACGCCGGGCGCCCTCGCTGGGAATCCTGCCCTTCGCGATCCAGCCGCGCGTGCACAATCCGTTGCCGCTCGCCGGGGACCGGTTCGAGCGGGTGCTCTCGCTGGAGGAGCTGCTTCCGGGGCACCTGTCGTACCCGGACGTCCTCACCTCCTACCGCTGGCCCGTCGCGGTCGACTGCCCGCCGGGCACGGAGCCCTGGCGGATGGCGGAGCTCGCCGCCTGCGGCACCCCCATCGGCACCGAGCCCGACGCGCGCCGCGCCCACCTGGCACTCCGCCAGGCGTACGCCTCGGGCACGATGACCAACAAGGTCGACGACCTGCTGGACGCGATCGGCCTGCCCAGCGGCAGGGCCACCCTGAACATCTCGGTGATCATGATCGACCGGGGCGACCTCGACTACGCGCTGGCCCAGGTCGCGCCGCAGAAGGGCGTCGTGCAGCTGGTGCTGCTGTCGGACGCCTCGGACGCCGCGGCGCGTGCCCGCGACGCGATGCCCGACGGCGTGCACGTCACGGTGCGCCGCCCCACCTCCAACCTGACCACGGGCGGCCTGCTCAACCGGGCCCTCGACCTGTGCCAGGGCGACCTGGTGGCGGTCATGGACGCCCGCGACCGGTACGGCGAGCACTACCTGGCCGATCTCAGCCGGGCGTTCCTGTTCGCCAGTGCCGACATCGTCGGCAAGGCGGCCTACTACGCCCACCTGCGCGACGTCGCGGCGACCGTGCTGCGCCAGCCCTCGGCCGAGTACTCCTACCTGCCCGACGTCGCGGGAGCCACCCTGCTGGCCCGCCGCGCGGTCCTGCGGGACATCGGCTTCGCCGACGTCTCGGACAACTGGGCCGACGTGCTGATGCGGCAGTGCCGCGCGGACGGGATCAAGGTCTTCTCCGCCGACCGCTTCGGCTACGTCTGCCTCCGCGACCGTGACCGCTGGCTGCTCGGTTCGGCCCAGCTCGTCGACTACGGTCCGGCCGACCCGCACGCCCTGGTCTGAACGCCGGCGACCGTCGGGCGGTCGACGGCGTCACCGACCGCCGGTCGCCCCGTCGCCGCCTGACGACCTCACCGGGAAGTCAGGCTGCCGGGTTGACTTCCTCTCCGGGGCCGAAGCCCTGGGTCGCCACGCTGGAGGGATTTCGATGACGCCGGGCACGCTCGCCGAGGTTCTCGGCCTGCCGCCGATTCCCAGGGGGACGTGGGTGGGGGAGGCGGTCTACGTCTCCCCGGTCGCGCTGCGCAGGGGCGAGGACCCCGAGGAACTGGCGGAGCGGCTGCGCGCGCTGCCGGGGATCACGGCCGTCCGGGTACGGCCCCGGGGTTTCCTGGAGATCGTGGTGGCCGTTCCCGGCGAACTCGTCACGGAGATCGGCGCGACCGTTCCCGTGCCCACGGGCGAAAAGCCCGTTCCCGCGAGGGAGGTCCCCGTGGCCCCCGGTGACACCTCCGCCGTTCCGGTGGCCGAGGGCGGAGTTCCCGTGGACACGCTCGGGGGAGGGTCCGCGTGGAGGGATCTGCCCAGGACGTGGGCCAACCCCGGGTTCGTCGTCAGGTACGCGCACGCGCGGGCGGTCGCCGTACAGCGCTGGGCCGTCGAGCTCGGCGTCGGCGGGGATTTCAGGCCCGAGTTGCTGGAGGACCGCAGGGACCGGGCGGTGCTCAGGCTGCTGGCCGAGATCCACGGCAGGCGGGTGAGCCGGGACCCCGGGTGGGCCGCCTACGCCGAGCAGCTGGCGCTGGCGTACCACGACGCGTTCGAGGGGGCCGCCGCGCTTCCCTCGGGGGACGAGGAGCCGTCGGAGCTCCACACCGCCCGGGTGCGCCTGGCGCGGGCCGTGCGGGACGTGCTGGCCGAGGCGTTGACGGCGCTTGGCGAGACGGCGCCCGAGAGACTGTGATAGACCCTCCCAAAGGAGTTCAAAAGGATCAGGGGAGAGGTGAATGGTCGGGCCTCGTGACTGGGAGGCGCACGAGCCGCGCCGATCAGGGGTGGTCCGGCGGACGCTGCCGACCCTGCTCGCCTTCGCCGTCATCCTCGGCGGGCTCGCCTATCTCGGCGGAGACCTCAGGGAGCTCCTCGGCACCGCCCCCGGCTCGCCCATCTCGGCCGCGGCCAAGCATCGCCTCTACGGGGACACCGAGCCGGTCGACGGCCGCTGCGACACCCTGCCGAAAGACATCGACGCCGACGTCAGGGCGTCGTTGGAGGCTCTGGCCGGCTGCCTGGAACGGATGTGGGCGGCCACCCTGGCGCGGGCGGAGATCGGCTACGAGCCGCCGGGGGAGGTGCGGCTGGTCGACGCCCCCGAGGAGGCCGCGTGCGGGATCGACGACTACGACTGGGCCGGGATCTACTGTCCGGGGCCTCGCGTGGTGAACGTGCTGGTCGAGGGCGAGCGGGCCTTCCCGATGATGTTCACCCTCGCGCACGAGTACGCCCACCATGTCCAGGAGGTGAGCGGGATCGCCGACCAGAGGGGTTCCGAGGCCTTCGACGAGGCGTGGTCGCGGCGGCTCGAACTGCAGGCCGACTGCCTGGCCGCGGTGGCGCTGCGAGGCGTCGCACCGCGCCGGCTGGAGAATTTGCGCCTTCTCGCCGGGCGCGGCCCCGGCGCGGACGAGGGGGCGGAGGCGGGCTACCGGCAGTCGCACGGCTCGGGGACGAGCAGCGCCGGGTGGATGCTGCGCGGCCAGAAGGGCGGCACCGTGGGGTCCTGCAACACCTGGGGCGCTCCCGCCGAGCAGGTCTCCTAGGCTCGGCGGGCCTTCGCCGGGCTTCCCGCCGTACCCTCACGCTTGGCTCGGCGCGTCCGGCCTCCCGCCGTACCCGCTACGCCGAGCGCTCGGTCCTCCGGCCTCCGGGAACGCGCTCACCCGGTCTCTCCCGAGGATCGTGTCGCGGTGCGACCTTAAAATATGTCGTCAAAATGGCCCATAACGTAAAAAGTTCGCGTGTTCGAGCAGGATCGCGTCTCGATGGGTGGGCAATCGTCTCAGGGGGATCACCGGGTCCGATAGCCTCGATCGGGTGAGTCGATTCGTCCACCCCGCCGGTGACCGGCATGCAGAAGTGCTGCCCGAGGAGCGCCCTCCGCACGCACCCGCAAACCTGAACGCGCTCGATCCGACCATCTGGCCCCGAACGTCGAGCCGCGCCGACGGCTCGATCACGATCGGCGGCGCGGACGTGAGGGACCTGGTCGCGGAGCACGGCACCCCGCTCTACGTGGTGGACGAGGAAGACTTCCGCTCCCGCTGCCGTGACTACGCGAGCGCGTTCTCCGGCGGCGAGGTCCACTACGCGGGCAAGGCCTTCCTGTGCCGCGAGGTCGCCCGCTGGATCATGCAGGAGGGCCTCGGCCTGGACGTCTGCAGCGCCGGGGAGCTCGCCGTCGCGCTCAGCGTCGGGTTCCCGCCCGAGCGGATCACCATGCACGGCAACAACAAGTCCCTCGCCGAGCTGGAGAAGGCCGTCGAGGCCGGGATCGGGCACATCGTGGCCGACTCCTTCGAGGAGATCGCCCGCCTGGGCTTCCTCGCCGACAAGCACGGCACGCGTCCCAAGGTGATGATCCGCGTCACCGTGGGCGTCGAGGCCCACACCCACGAGTTCATCGCGACCGCCCACGACGACCAGAAGTTCGGCTTCTCGCTGAGCAGCGGCGCGGCGGCCGAGGCGGCACGGCGGATCCTCGCCCTGCCCCAGCTGGAGCTCGTCGGCCTGCACTCCCACATCGGCTCCCAGATCACCGACACCGCGGGGTTCGAGGTGGCCGCGGCCCGCCTCGCCACCCTCCTGGTCAAGATCAAGGACGAGCACGGCGTCGTGCTGCCCGAGCTCGACCTCGGCGGCGGCTACGGCATCCCGTACGTCGAGGGCGACACCGCGCCCGACGTCAAGGAGATCGCCGACAACCTGCGGGAGATCGTGAGCAGGGTGGCGAGGGGCGCCGGCCTGCCGGTGCCCAAGCTCACCGTCGAGCCGGGCAGGGCGATCGCCGGGCTGGCCGGCGTGACGCTCTACGAGGTCGGCACGATCAAGGACGTCGAGGGCCTGCGCACCTACGTCAGCGTCGACGGCGGCATGAGCGACAACATCCGCACCGCCCTCTACGGCGCCGACTACACCGCGCGCCTCGCCTCCAGGGAGAGCGACGCCAAGCCGATGCTGTCGCGCATGGTCGGCAAGCACTGCGAGAGCGGCGACATGGTCGTGCGCGACCTGTGGCTCCCGGCCGACCTGGCCACCGGTGACCTGATCGCCGTCGCGGGCACCGGCGCCTACTGCCGCTCGCTCGCCAACAACTACAACTACCTCCCCAAGCCCGCCGTGGTCGCGGTCAAGGACGGGGTGTCTCGCGTGATCGTCCGCAGGGAGACCGAGGACGACCTGCTGAGAGGACAGCTGTGAAACGACCCGGAGCGGCCGAGAGCGCCGTCCACGGTGTGAGTGACAAGGGGGCGTGACCGGATGGCACTGAAAGTCGCACTTCTGGGATGCGGCGTCGTCGGTTCCCAGGTGGTCAGGCTCATGCACGAGCAGGCCGACGACCTCGCCGCCCGCGTCGGGGCGCCGCTGGAGCTCGCCGGGGTCGCCGTACGGCGCCTGGGCCGCAGGCGGGACGCCGACGTCGACCCCGCCCTGCTCACCACGGACGCCGAGGCCCTGGTCACCCGCGACGACATCGACGTCGTCGTCGAGGTGATCGGCGGCATCGAGCCCGCCAGGGCACTCATCCTGGCCGCGCTGAACAGCGGCAAGTCGGTCGTCACGGCGAACAAGGCGCTGCTCGCCGAGCACGGGGCGACCATCCACGCCGCGGCCAGGGCCGGTGGCGCCGACCTCTACTTCGAGGCGGCCGTCGCGGGCGCGATCCCGCTGATCAGGCCGCTGCGCGAGTCGCTCGCCGGTGATCACGTGCATCGCGTGCTCGGCATCGTGAACGGCACCACCAACTACATCCTCGACCAGATGGACTCCAGCGGGGCCTCGTTCTCCGACGCGCTGGAGGAGGCGCAGGCGCTGGGCTACGCCGAGGCCGACCCCACCGCCGACGTGGAGGGCTTCGACGCCGCGGCCAAGGCCGCGATCCTCGCGGGGATCGCCTTCCACAGCCGGGTGACGGCCGCCGACGTGCACCGCGAGGGCATCACCGAGATCACCGCGACGGACGTGGCCAGTGCCAAGGCGATGGGATACGTCATCAAGCTGCTCGCGATCTGCGCCCGCTCCGAGGACGGCAGGTCGTTCGGCGTACGGGTGCATCCGGCGATGATCCCCAGAACGCACCCGCTGGCCGGGGTCCGCGAGGCGTACAACGCGGTGTTCGTCGAGGCGCGCTCCGCCGGGCAGCTCATGTTCTACGGCGCGGGGGCGGGCGGCGCCCCGACCGCGAGCGCAGTGCTCGGCGACATCGTGGCCGTGGGACGCAACGTGCTGGCGGGCACCCGGGGACCTGAGGAGTCCACGTACGCGGACCTGGTCGTGCACCCGATGGGCGAGACCGTCACGCGCTACCACGTCTCCCTGGACGTCGCCGACAAGCCGGGCGTGCTCGCGAGGGTCGCCGACATGTTCGCCAAGCAGGACGTCTCCATCCAGACCGTGAGGCAGGAGGGGCACGGCGCGGACGCCCAGCTGGTGCTGGTCACCCACCGGGCGAGCGACGCCGCGCTCTCCGCCACGATCGAGGGCCTGCGCGAGCTGGACATCGTCCGCGACGTGGTGAGCGTCATGCGGGTGGAGGGCGAGGACGCCTCCTAGCGGCTCCGCCGGGCCGTTCTCCTCCACGGGGGTCGGCCCGGCATCGGGTTCCTGGGCATTTGATAACGGTTCATTTGGTGGCCTTTACCGACTTATAGGGTTCTTTCATGCCCTGTCTGCCGTTCCGCGAAAGGGAGTCCACCGTGAAGGTCTTCCACCGGGTGGTGGCGTTCGCCACGGCGCTGGCCGTCGTGGCGACGCTGAGCCCGGCCGCCCACGCGGCGACCGCGCGTCCCTCGAAGAAGATCAAAACGATCGTCGCGCTCACCTTCGACGACGGCGACTCCACCCACCCCGCCGTCGCCCGCATGCTGGAGAAACGCGGTATGCGTGGCACGTTCTACGTCAACACCGACACCGTCGGCGGCGAGGAGAAGCTGACCCGGCGCGAGCTCGCCGCGATCGCGAAGAAGGGGCACGAGATCGGCGGTCACACACTGACCCACGTCCGCCTCACCGAGCTCACCCGGAGCGAGCAGGAAGGCCAGATCTGCGACGACCGCAGGGCGCTGATCGCGTGGGGATACCGGCCCACGACCCTCGCCTACCCGTTCGGCGCGGTCGACTCCGACGCCAAGGCGATGGCTCGGCGGTGCGGCTACGACGCGGCCCGCGGGGTCGGCGGGCTCAAGGAATGGGGCTGCCCCGGCTGCCCGGCCGGTGAGCCCTTCCGTCCGAAGGACCGCTACGACATCCGCACCTCCGGCTCCGTCCGCGAGGACACCCTGCTGCGGCACCTGAAGCAGCAGGTACTCAACGCGGAGAAGACCGGCGGCGGGCTGGTTCCGCTCGTCTTCCACCGCGTCTGCGACGACTGCGGCCTCTACTCGACGACTCCCGGGCTCCTGAACCGGTTCCTCGACTGGCTCGGGACCAGGAAGTCGCACGGCACGGTCGTTCGTACCCTGCAGAGCGCCGTCGGCGCCCGCTACCGCCCCCTTCCCGTGTGGGAGTGAACGCGGCCGAGACCGCCCGGAGACATCCGGGTGTCCTCGGCGGCGGCCAGCCTCGGCGAGACGGTGGGACGTCAGGGACCCTCGGTGAGCCTGCGGAGGCGGCGGGCGGCGCGGGAGAGCAGGGAGCGCTGCTGGGCCTGGCGCAGGGCGACGGCCTCCAGGCGGCGCTGCTCGGCCTTCTCCTTCCACCTGAGGGTGTCCCGGCTGCCCTTGGCGGCCTTGGAGCGCAACTCCTTCAGTTCGGCCTTGAGGGCGGCGACCTGCCGCTTGGCCCGCTCGGCCTCCTTCGCCCGCGACTCGGCCGCGGCCTTCCAGCGCGCGGCCTCCCTGTTGCGGTTGACGGCCCAGTAGGGGTAGGCCTGGGCCGCGGGCCGCAGCTTCCACGACTCCGCGTCCAGCCAGGTCGCCCCGTGCAGGTCGGCGATCACGTCGTCGAGCCGCTCGCCCTCGCGGGCCACGCGCATCGCCCTCGCGACGGCGGAGGTCCGCTCCAGGCGGGCGGCGAGGACCCCCGACTCGTCCTCGTCCAGCGCCACGAGCAGCAGGCCCTCGTCCTCCTTCTCCGCCCGCTCGATCAGCGTGGCCAGCGAGTCCGCCCCCGGCACCCATCCGGCAGGGCAGAGCAGGCGGAACGGTGCGGGCGCGGAGGTCGCGGGGACGTGCTCGGCGAAGGAGACGCGGCCGTCGTGGGCGTACTGGCCGCGCAGCAGCCGCAGGTCGAGCAGCGGGTCGTCCAGCGGGGCCGGGCGTTCGCCGGTGAGCGACCCCCACGGCCCGGTGAGGGTGACGCGCACGTCGGGCAGGGTGCTGGCCAGCGCCCCGTCGACGCTCGCCCTGACGTCCTCGAAGGAGGCGCCCTCGGCGTCCACCACGACGTCGACGTAGGGCACCAGCCACTGCCTGCCCGCGTCGGTGCGCAGGTGGCGCCGGTACGGGATCCGGTCGGCGATGAACGGGTCGTTGTGCCGCCTGACGTCCGCGGGCCTGCGCATCGCCGTCGTCGTACCCAGGTGCCAGCTCAGCGCCTCGGCGTCGGGGACGAACACCGCGCCCGTCTGGGTGAGCCGGTAACCCAGCTCGGTGTCCTCGCCGAGGGTGAGGGAGGTGTCCAGCCCTCCCGCCTCCCTCAGCAGGGTGGCGGGCAGCGAGACCGTCGCGCCCACGTGGACGCGGTGCAGGAGCGAGCTGGGCGCGTCGCGGAAGTCGCGGTGGGCGGCGACGAGCTCGCCGATCCAGTCGTGCCCGTGCTCGGGATCCTCCTCGAAGAGGGAGTCGGCCCTGTCCTTGGCGACGGCGATCTGGACCTCGGCCGGGGTGGGCGGGGTGCCGGCCATGGCGGTGAAGCGCAGTGTCCCCGTCACCACCAGGTAGCCGGCCAGATGGTGCCAGCGCATGTGCGCCTCGACGTGCTCCCGGTAGGAGACGATGTCGGCGTCCATCCGGTGGATCACCTCGCCGTCCGCGACGGCCACGCCGGTCTCCAGGGCCCAGGCGATGCCCCGGCGCCCCGAGGCGTTGCCGACGAGCCGGGTGTGTTCGGGGGCGATCTCGGGGAGCCGGAGCGGGGGCGCGCTGCCGTCGTCCACGACGATCACCTCAAGGAGGTGGGAGGGGTAGGTCTGGGCGGCGAGCGCGGCCAGCGTGAGGTCGAGCCTGTCCTGCCGTCCCCTGGCGGGGATCACCACGCTCACCGGCAGGCGCGGCTCCCACGTGCCGGGCGCGGGTGCGGGCAGCACCCCGTAGTCGTTGCCCGGAATCCGGGGCGTGGCGACGGCGTCGCCGGCGAGGGCCCGCGACGTGCCCGCAGCGCCTTCCGTGGCCGGAGCCGGAGCCGGAGCCGGAGCTGGTGTCGGTGTCGGGTACGGCGTGCCGGGGACACGCCGTGCGTCGGAGGGGGGCGGCGTGCTCACGGCGTCTCCGTGGAGAGTTCCATGAGCGCGCTGGGCCGGAAGCCGCGCCACTGGCGCTTGTTGCGCCGCAGGAACGTGCCGATCGGCTCGCGCCAGGTGTGGTTGGCGACGTTGCCGCGCCGCAGGATGTAACCCAGTCCCTGAGTGCGGTAGATCTGTCCGCCCGCGGCCTGCACGGCGTGCTGGAACTGGGCGTCGATCGTTCCCGGCAGGGGACGGAAGCCGCCCACGGCCTCGAACGCGGAGCGTTCGGAGAAGATGGTTCCTCCGGCGATGAAGTTCGTGATCTGCTCGGTGATCTGCTCGCGGTGGACGGTCACCCCGATCGAGGCGAGATAGACGAACTCGGGGACCATGCCCACGACCTGGGCTCCCGAGTAGGAGTGGGCGAGCAGCAGGTCGGAGATGAAGTCGGGCCCGTACCAGTCGTCGTCGTCCATCTTCAGCAGGAACGACCCCGACGCCCTCGCCGCAGCCTGGTTCAGCACGGTTCCGAACACGGTCTGCTGGTCGGCCTCGACCACGGTGATCGGCCGTTCGAAGGACGCGAGGGCCTCGGCGACGCCCGGATGCGTCGCGGGGACGCCGTGCAGGGCGAGGATCACCTCGAACGTGGCGCCGCGCTGCCTGGACAGTTGCCTCAGCGCGAAGCCCACCATCTCCGGACGGCGGGTGACGAGCAGCACCGAGACCGTCGCCGCGGGCGCCACGGGGGCGCCCAGCTGCTCCCATCGGGCGCGGACCCCGTGCAGGCGCAGCGCCTCGCGGCGCAACCGGATGCTGTGCTCCTCGCGCTCCAGGTCGTCCTTGAGCGCGGGCTCGTCGATCGAGGTGATCAGTCTGGCCAGCTCGGGGCCGAGGGCGCCCGCCCAGCGCGGCACGGTCTCACAGATCAGGGGAACCCCGGCCGCGGCCAGTCCGGTGACGACCCGCAGTGCGGCGGCAGGGCCGGTGTGGCTGTGCCGCCAGTCCACCCGTACGCCCCTGACCTGCCTGATCCGGCTGACGTCCACGTCCGTGACGCGGCCGGAGGCGTCGAAGGAGGTGAGCGTCCCGCCATCGCAGGTGATCGTCCAGCGTCCGGACTCGGAGGACAGGTCGGCCGTGCCGAGGGTCGGCACGGTGACGAAGTTCATGGGGTTGACCGAGCGGCTGTCGACCGGGGGAATGGTCCAGGGCTCCGACAGGTCGCCGATGCCGTTCTCCAGGATCTTGCCGCCGCCGGGGCGGCCGAGTCTCTCCCAGGTCATCAGCTCGGCGACCGGGCGGTCCACCGTGGTCTCGCCGGTGGTCTCGACGCCGGACCAGGGCGGCGGCTCCTCGCCGACCGTGCGCACGACCAGGTCGGCGCCGCGGGCGCCGAACCTGTCGGGAACGGGGCCAGTGAGGGGCGCGGGGGCCGCGTTCGGGTCGCCGGGGCGCCAGTGGGCCGCTCCCGGGCCCGCCAGCGCGCCGACGGGGCCGGCGACGGCGTCCATCCGGTGTCCGCCGAACGCCCGCGCGGTCGCGGCGAGCGTCCGCCCGGCGGGCACCGGTTTGGAGAAGCCCGCCTCGACCACCCAGGCGGGCTGTTTCGGCTGGTGGACGCGGAGCTCCACGAGCGCGCGCCAGCGGTGGGCCGGGGTCGGGGACAGCACCGGCGCGGTGTACCAGTGCGGCGTCTCCAGTACGGCGACGACGACCCGGGGGGCCATGGCGAGCAGCGACTGCAGGCTCGCGGCCCTGCGGACGTCGGTCGCGGTGCGGGCGAGCACCAGGATCTCCGCGGCGCCCTCCTCGGCGCGCGGGAGGCCGTCGAGGTCGCCGTCGAGGTCCATCGCCCCGTACGCCTCCAGCTCGCCGAGCGTTTCGAGGCCCGCGCAGTAGACGAGGACGCGTCGCTTGCCGGCGCGTTCCCTGGCGGCGCGGACCAGATCGATCAGAAGGGACATCAGCCGGTCTTCCCCCGCAGCCTGGCCGTTGAGATGATCTTTTTGAGTGACCCGCGCCGCAGCTCGTCCTCCAGGCGCGCGTTCTTCGCCCGCAGCCGTTCGGTCTCGGCGCGGAGGCTCTTCACCTCGCTCCTCAGGCTCTCCGCCTCACGCTTCCGGCGCGCGGAGTCGGCCCGCCACCTCGCGGTGTCCCCGGCGACGGGCTCCGCCTCGCCCGCAGTCGTCACGCCGACCTCGGCGGCGCCCACCCAGAGTGAGCCGAACAGCTCGTGGACGACCCCGTCGATGTCACTGTCGATGTCACTGTCGATGTCACCGTCGATGTCACCGTCGGGATCACTGCCGAGGCTCCGGCGTCCGTCGCCGCTCACCAGCGCGGCCCTGGCGAAGGCGGCGGTGCGTTCGAACCTGGCCGACCTCACCCCGGAGGGCCCCTCGTCGAGTGCCACGCTCAGCAGCCCGTACTCCTCGCGTTCGGCGAGCTCGACCAGTTCGGCCAGGCTTTCCGCGCCGAGCGCCCATCCGGCGGGCAGGGTGAGCCTGAACGGCGCGGGAGCGGAGTCGGCGGGCGCCTCCTCGGTGAAGGAGACGCGTGGCTCGTGGGCGTACAGGTTGCGCACCAGGCGCAGGTCGAGCAGTGGCTCGTCGAGGGAGGGGCGGCGCCCGGTGGGGAGGTCCGTCCACGGCCCGACCACGGTGACGGCGACGTCGACGAGGGTGCCCGCGAGCGCGGAGTCCACGCTCGCCCGCACGTCCTCGTAGGAGGCGTCGCGGGCGTCGACGACGACGTGCACGTACGGCACCAGCCAGGTCCTGCGCGGGTGGGTGCGCAGCCATCGCAGGTCGGGAATGAGATCGGGCAGCACCGACCAGTTGTGCCGGTGCACCTCCTTCTCCCGGATCATGACCGTGGACGGTCCGAGATGCCAGCCGCGGGCCCGCGGGTCGGGGATGAAGACCGCGCCCGCCTGCGCGAGACGGAAGCCGAGATCGGTGTCCTCGGCCATGTTCAGGGTGGTGTTCACGCCGCCGACCGAGCGCAGCAGCGTCAGGGGGACCGAGGTGGTGGCGCCGGAGTGGAGCCGGTAGGCCCCGGTGCCCGCGTCCCGCAGCCACCGGGTCTCCTCCAGCACCCCGGCCCGCCACTCGTGCGGCGTGGACTCGTCGAACAGCTTCTCCGCGTCCCGGGCGTTCACGGCCGAGAAGACCTCGTCGGCCGAGGGGCCGATCCCGCCGGGGGTGAAGCGGACGTCGCCCATCACGACGGCGTAGGAGAGGAGATGGTGCCAGCGCATGTGCGCCTCGACGTGCTCGGTGTCGAGGACCATGTCGGAGTCGACCCAGTGCAGGATGTCGCCCGCGGCGGCGGTGGCGCCGGTCTGGCGGGCCCAGCCCCGGCCCCAGCGGCCCTCGGGCACCCGGACGAGCCTGGTGTTGGCCGGGGTGATCTCGGGGACGCGCATCTGCGGGTCGCTGCCGTCGTCGGCCACGACCACCTCCATGAGGTGCGCGGGGTAGGTCTGCGCGGCCAGCCCGGCGAGCGTGCGGTCCAGGGCCTCCTGGCAGTCGTGCGCGGGGATCACCACGCTCACCCTGAGCCGGGGCTCCCACGTGCCCAGGTCCGGCGGGAGCAGGGAGCCGTAGTCGTTGTGCCTCACCGCGGCGCGCGGGACGGCGGTCCGGTCGTCGCTCGGGTGGGCGGGAGAGGTGGGAGAAGCGGTGTCGGGGGTGGCGAAACCAGTCCCGGTCACGCCTTTCCCTCCGCTTTCTCCCACGCGCCCCGTGCGGTTCTCGCCTCCACCGCGGCCAGGCGCGGCAGCAGGTCGTGAACCATCTCCTCGATTTCCTGATGACGGGGTACGGAGGCCAGCCGGTCCTCTCCCAGGGAGACCAGGATCGCCTGCAGATCCTCGTCGCGCTTGTGCTCGTGCTTCTTGAGCAACTCGACGATCTCGTCCAGCCGCCGGTCGAGCCGCTGGGTGGCCGCCTTGACCGTGGCGAGTTCCGTCTCGTAGCGCTTGACCCGGGCGTCGATCCGCTGGGCTTTTCCGTCGACCCTGCGTACGGTCGCGACCGCGAACACCTGGACGGCGAGCACCGTCGCGATCGCGCCGAGCACGATGGCCGCGGTGACCGAGATGATCTCGAAGCTCGCGAGCAGCGTCAGCGCGATCAGGAACACCGGGCCGAGTGTCGCCGCCAGAAGCGTCAGTTTTCGGGGTGTGGACATCCGCGCTTACCTTCCGTGCCGCTCTGTAATCTTTACCTGTCCTTGTCAGTGGTAAATGAGGTTATCGGCTCTTCAAGTGCAAATACGTCGACAAATAAGAAATTCGAAGGTTCCTGTGACCTGTGTGACAGCTGTGAGCCTTTAGCAGTGATCCTCAATGTCAAGTGGGAAGTGTGGTGAGAAGGGATCTTCCTGCCTCGCTATCCTTCGCTCGTGCCCGCGCAGCCGACCTCCCCCTCCCCGCCCTCTCCGGCCACCCCGGCGGGCCTCCCGCGAGTGAGCGCCCACCGCGCCGGCGGCCCGGATCACCCGCCCCGACACCCGGTCCCGAGGCCCCCTCGACACCGGCTCCCCTGTGTCGCCCCGAACCCGGGACGCGGTCCTCGCCGGACCCCGGCCATGGAAGCGCCATGACGGCACGGATCACCGGTAACGACTACCGGAGCCTCACGCCGGCCGCCCTGGGCTCCCTGGCACCCTCGCTCCGGGTCAGCGTCGTCGTTCCCGCCTACGGTGACCAGGAGAAACTCGACCTCGCGCTCGCCGGGCTGGCCACCCAGACCTACCCCGCGGCCCTGACCGAGGTGATCGTGGTCGACAACGGCAGCAGCCCGCCGTTGCGGCTGCCCGCGCTGTGTCCCGAGAACACCCGCCTGATCGTCTGCCCCGTCCCCGGCCGCGCCCACGCCAGGAACGCCGGGCTGTCGGCCGCCACCGGCGACGTGATCCACTGGCTCGACTCCGACGTCGTCCTGGACCGCAGGTCGGTCGAGGCGCACATGCGCTGGCACCACGCCGCCCCGTACCTCGTGGTCACCGGATACCTGCGCTTCACCCCGGCGGCGCTGCCGGCCCCCGAGGTGGTCGCCGCCGCCGACGACCTGGCCGAACTCTTCGAGCCCGCCGAGCCGCACGCCTGGCTGGTCGACCTCGTCGAGCGCACCGACGGCCTCACCGCCAACCCGCACCGCGCGTTCAGCATGCACGTCGGCGGCGCGACCTCGGTCAACGCCGCGCTGCTCGCCGCCGCCGGGCCGATGGACACCGACCTGATCCTCGGCCAGGACACCGAGATGGGCTACCGGCTCGCCCAGGCGGGCGCCGTCTTCGTCCCCGAGCCGCTGTCGCGCGCCTTTCACCTGGGCCCGACCATGCGCATGCGCGACAAGGCGCCGATCGACCGGGTCAGCCACGCCTTCGTGGCCGACCGGATCCCGTCCTACCGCTGGCTCCGTTCCCACCCGGCCAGACAGTGGAAGGTGCCGTACGTCGAGGTGGTCGTCGAGCCGGGCGGAACAGGAGGTCCCGGGAAGTACGCCTACGACGAGGTCCGCGCCACCGTCGACGCCGTGCTGGCGGGCACCGTGCCCGACGTCGCGGTCACCCTCACCGGGCCGTGGGACCGCGTCGGCGTCGAGGGGCGCGCCCCCCTGAGAGACCCCGACCTGGACCTGGTGCTGATCCGCGGCCACTACGCCCACGAACCCAGGGTCCGCTTCGCCGCCGAGACCGCCGAGACCTCCGAGACCGCCGAGACCGCCGAGACCGCCGAGACCTCCGAGGCTCCCCGTGACCGGCCGGGGGCCTCGCCAGGTCCCGCCCGGGCGGTTCCGTACCGTCTCCGGCTGCCCGCGGGGTGGGTACCGGGCGAGGACACCCTGGCCCGCCTGCTCGACCTGGCCGTGGACGAGGGATACGGCCTGGTCTCGGTACTGCTGGCCGAGGAGGACGGTGCCGGCGCCGGCAGCGCTGACGGCACCGACGGCACGGGTTCGGGGCGGGGGGTCGTCGCGGCGCGGCTGGAACGTGCCGCCGCGTTCGCGCGCGCCGCGATCGTGTCGAGGGAGGGGGAGGATCTCGACGCCGCCGTGGACGACACCTTCGGCGTGATCTGGGTGGACGCCGAGACCTACGGGTTCGCGCCGGAGGCCCGTGCCCTCACCGGCCGCCGCAGCGCCTACCGGGTCAGGAGCGAGGCGGAGGCCGAGGTGGCGCGCCTCGCCAAAGAGGCGGAACGGCTCCGTGAACAGGTGGTCAAGTGGCGCGACGAGGCGGGTCGCTGGCGCAGGAGCACCGTCGAACTGCGCCGCGAGGTCGGCACCCTGCGCAAGGAGCTGGCGGCGGCCAGGAAGGTCGTCCAGTACGGGCTGCTGTCCTCCGTGAAACGGGTCATCACCCGCCGTCGCTGACGACATGACCGCATCTCGGCCGCCGCTCGTCTCCTGAACGCGGAGCTCCGCGTTCAGGAGACGCCCCCGGGGGCCTGCGCCGCGCTCAGCTCCTGAGCGCGGTGCGGAGCCTGCCGAGGAGGGAGCCACGCCCCTCCCGGCGACTTCCCTCCTGGTGCCGTTCCTGCCCGGGAGCCCGCTCCGCCACGGATCTCGCGGGTTCCCGCCCCCGATCCGGGGCCGGGCTCTCGGACGTGGCCGGAACCTGGGCGGGCGGAGGAGCGGGGATCGGGGAGGCGGGCCAGAACTCCGACCGGCCGCCGCGCCGTACGCCGTGGGTGGCCTCGATCGACGCGGCGACGTCGTCCGCGCCCAGCAGCCTCGCCCGGCCCAGCGCCTCGGTCCGCTCCAGCCTCGCCTCGCCGTCGTCGCCGAGATCGGCGACGAGCATGCCGGAACGGTCGTCCTGCATCACGCGGATCATCCGCTCCAGCGTCTCGCGTCCCAGCGGCACCGAGACCGGGCCCGTGTAGCGGAACGCGATCGGGGCGGGGGTCGCGGAGATCTCGTCGGCGAAGCGTATCCGCTCGTCGTGGGCGAAGTGCTCGCGCAGCAACCGCAGGTCGAACAGGGGATCGTCCAGCACGGGGCGACGCTCCCCGGACAGTTTCGACCACGGGGCGACCAGGGTGACGATCACGTCGCCGAGCGACCCGTCGAGCGCCGCGCCCACCGCCTCGCGCACCTTCTCCCAAGGCCCGTCGGCGCGCAGCACCACCTCCACGTACGGGACCAGCCAGTGACGGCCCCGGTCCTTGCGCAGGTCGCGGCGGAGCGGCACCCGATGGGCCAGGTAGGGGGCGACGACCCGCACCGCCCGCCCCGGGTCGCGCCGCTGGGCGGGAAGCCCCAGGTGGACGGCCTGGGCGGCCATGTCGGGGACGAAGACCACCCCGTGCGCGGCCAGCCGGTAGGCGAACTCGGTGTCCTCACCCCGCAGCACCCCGGGGTCGACCCCGCCCACGGCCTGGAAGATCTCGCGCCGCATCGACACCGTCGGCCCCGTGCACACGTGGTAGGGGTTGCGGCTGGCACGCAGGCCGTCGGTGCGGGAGATCGTCTGCTCGGTGGAGCTGGGCAGGGCGGCCGACAGGTCGAAGAGGGACGCGAGCGAGCCCGCGCGCACGCCCTCGTGGACCCGCGCGGCCGTGAGCGCCGGCTCCTCGACGAACTTCTTCGCACCGATCGTGACCAGGTAGCCGGCCAGGTGGTGCCAGCGGGCCAGAGCCTCGATGTGCTCGCGGCAGACGACCATGTCGGCGTCGAGGCGCTGGATGATCCGCCCCTCCGCGAGGGCGGCACCGGTGTTCACCGCGTGGGCGATCCCCCAGCCCGAGGAGCCGGTGGTCACGATCCTGGCGCCACTCGGAGCGATCTCCGGCAGCCGCAGCGGCGGGTCGCTGCCGTCGTCGACCACGATCACCTCCATGAGGTGATCGGGGTAGGTCTGCGCGGCCAGGGCGGCGAGGGCGAGGTCGAGCCTGTGCTGCCCGCCGTGGGCCGGAATGATCACGCTCACCGGGAGTTCCGGATCCCACGCGCCGAGCGCGGGCGGGTCCAGGGGTGAGTAGTCGTTGTGCCGGATCGGCGGCAGGTCCGCCGCCGTGCCGCCCGTCATGATGTGGCACCCCTTGTCTGATTCCCCGTCTGTCAAGCCCTGTCAAGGCTCGCAGACCATATCGGCTGATCCTTAGAGTTCCCTGGGGAGACGCCTGGCTTGTCCATTTGGTGGACATCGCATCCCGGAGCCGAGCGCGTTGCCCGTAGACTCGTTTCCCAATACCGCAGGTAGCACGCGCACGGATCGGCCGTGCGCGGTGAGGAGCAATCATGACCAGGGCGTGGCGTGGCCTCATCGAGGAGTACCGTGACCGACTTCCGGTGACCACGGCGACGCCCGTTGTCACGCTTCTGGAGGGCGGCACCCCGCTCGTCCCGGCGAACCGGGTGTCGGCGCTGACCGGCTGCGAGGTCTATCTGAAGGTCGAGGGCCTCAACCCGACCGGAAGCTTCAAGGACCGTGGCATGACCATGGCGATCAGCAAGGCCGTCGAGGACGGGGCGAAGGCGGTCATCTGCGCCTCGACCGGCAACACCAGCGCCTCCGCCGCCGCCTACGCGGTCCGGGCGGGCCTGACCTGCGCCGTGCTGGTGCCCCGAGGCAAGATCGCGATGGGCAAGCTGGCCCAGGCTCTGGTCCACGGGGCGAGGCTGCTCCAGGTCGAGGGGTCCTTCGACGACTGCCTGGAGATGACCAGGAAGCTGTCGGAGAACTACCCGATCGCCCTGGTCAACTCGGTGAACCCGTTCCGGCTCCAGGGCCAGAAGACCGCCGCCTTCGAGATCGTCGACGCGCTCGGGGACGCCCCCGACATCCACTGCATCCCGGTCGGCAACGCGGGCAACATCTCGGCGTACTGGATGGGCTACACCGAGTACGCCGGGGACGGCGTCGCGACGAGGACGCCGCGGATGTTCGGCTTCCAGGCCAGCGGCGCCGCGCCGATCGTCAACGGCGCGCCGGTGACCCACCCGCACACGATCGCGACCGCGATCCGCATCGGCAACCCCGCCTCGTGGCAGCTCGCCGAGGCCGCCCGCGACGAGTCGGGCGGTGTGATCCAGTCCGTCACCGACCGTCAGATCGCCGCCGCGTACAAGCTGCTCGCCCAGGAGGAGGGCGTGTTCGTCGAGCTCGCCTCCGCCGCCAGCGTGGCGGGCCTCCTCCAGGCCCACGGGCAGGGCCTGGTCGAACCGGGACAGCGCATCGTGTGCACGGTGACCGGAAACGGCCTCAAGGACCCCGACTGGGCCATCTCGGGCGCCCCGACGCCGGTGACGATCCCGATCGACGCGCACGCGGCGGCCACCGCCCTCGAACTCGCCTAGCCGGACCTCAAGCTCGCCCAGTGAACATCACGTGAACCTCAGGAGAAGCGACGTGCCCCTCACGGCCCCCCGAGGACCCCGATGACCGGCGGCACGGCGAAGGTGACCGTCCACGTCCCCGCGACGTCGGCCAATCTGGGGCCCGGATTCGACACGCTGGGGCTCGCTCTCGACCTTCACGACGAGATCGAGGCGGAGCTGTTCGATCCCCAGGGCGGGCCGGACTCCCGAAGCGTCGACATCGTGGTCGAGGGCGAGGGGGCCGCGGAGCTCGACCTGGGCGAGGGGCACCTCATCGTCACCACGATGCGCGCGACCTTTGACGCGATGGGTCTCCCACGGCCGCGTGGCATCCGGCTGCGCTGTCTCAACCGGATCCCGCACGCCCGTGGCCTCGGCTCCTCGTCCGCGGCGATCTGCGCCGGAATCCTCGCCGCCCGCGCCCTCGCCGCCACCCCGTACGCGCGAGACGACCGTGGCGGGGATCGGTCGCCGGAGGGGCCGCCCGAGCTGACCGACGACGCCGTCTTCGCGCTGGCCACCGAGATCGAAGGGCATCCCGACAACGTGGCGCCGTGCCTGGCCGGCGGGTTCACCGTGGCGTGGACGGACGCCGGGGGCGTGCCGCACCTGGTGCGGCTGCCGCCCCACGAGGCCGTCAGGCCCGTGGTCCTCGTCCCCGCGCACCGGCTGTCCACCGAGGTCGCCCGCGGGCTGCTGCCCAAGGACGTCCCGCACGCCGACGCCGCCGCGAACGCGGGAAGGGCCGCGCTGCTGGTCGCGGCGCTGACCGCCAGACCCGAGCCCGAGTTGCTGCTCGCCGCCACGCAGGACCGTCTCCACCAGGATTACCGCGCACCCGCCATGCCGCGGACCGCCGATCTGGTGCGACGGCTGCGCGAGGCGGGGGTCGCCGCTGTCGTCTCGGGAGCGGGGCCCACGGTTCTTGCGTTTTCAACGGTGAATACGCAGGATTTGATCGCACCGGAAGTGGGTAATGACTGGCACATCCAGCCACTGGACGTCGAAACCAGAGGAGCCCGCGTTGTTTCTCTCGAGACACGCTGACACCTCTTCGACCCTCAGGGAATAGCTGTGTGCGCTGGTGATGTTAGGCTGATAGCCGCACCAGGTGCCCCGCGTTGGGTGCGTGCTTGTCAGCCACACATCGCTGTGCCATGTCTCACCTGGTGAGACATGGGCGCCGCAGTGGCCTCCCCGAATCCGTTGCCTCCGAATGCCCCGTATTTCGGTAGGGGCATTGAGAAGCGGCGTTTAGGGGGGCATGCGCGTTCGAACCACCTCGACATCTGGTTGCCGGTAGCAATCCGGGGGGTGTCCTCCAAGTCCCACCGTCGGCGATTCTCGATGGTGACGGCCTGGATCCGCCCTTCTCCGACAGTGGCGGCGGCTCTCGATGGGCCGTCGAGGATCGCAACGTGCAACCCGACCCGGTCTGTCCCACCGGGTCGATCGCACCACCGGGACGATTGGCTGATCATGGCCACGCCCGACCCCTGGGAAGGACCCATTAGTGAGCGACACCACCGAACTCCTCTCCGACGTCACCGGCACGGCGCCGGCGTCCGGCGACACCCCCACCCGCCCCGCGGCCAAGCCGCGCCGTCGCTCCGGCACCGGCCTTTCCGCCATGGTGCTGCCTGAGCTGCAGGCCATGGCCTCCGGGCTCGGCATCAGCGGGACCGGGCGGATGCGCAAGAGCCAGCTGATCGCGGCCATTCAGGAGAAGCAGGGCGTCTCCACCGAGAGCGCCCAGGCTCCCGCCGCCGTCAAGGAGACACCTGCCGTGGCCGCCCCCGCCGTCGTGGCCGAGCCGGTCGCCGAGCGTCCGGCGCGCACCCGCAGGGAACGGTCCCGTCCCGTCGTGGCCGCCGAGCCCGTCGTGGAGCAGGCGCCCTCCGCCCCCACCCCCGAGCCCGTGGCCGCCGTCGTCGCGCCCGAGCCCGTCGTGGAGCAGCAGACCATCGAGACCACCCCGGCCGAGGGCCGTGGCGAGCGCGAGAGCCGTCGCGAGCGCGGCGAGCGCCGTGGCCGCAACAGCGAGCGCCGCGAGCGTGGCGAGCGTGGCGACACCCGCCCCGACAACCGGACCGACGGCCGCCCCGACCAGCGCGCCACCGACACCGGCCAGAGCCGTGGCGAGCGGGCCAACGACCGTGGAGACCGTCTCAACGACCGCGGTGACCGCGGTGAGCGGACCAACGACCGCGGCGATCGTGGTGACAGGGGCGAGCGAGGCGACCGTGGTGACAGGGGCCCGCAGAACCGAGGCCCGCAGGACCGCAACGACCAGCACGGCGTGGGCGACGACGACGACCGCCGTGGCCGCCGCGGCCGGTTCCGCGAGCGCAACCGCCGTGGCCGCGAGCGGTTCGACAGCAACGAGCCCGTGGTCGGCGACGACGACGTCCTCATTCCGATCGCCGGAATCCTGGACATCCTCGACAACTACGCGTTCGTGCGGACGAGCGGTTACCTGCCGGGCTCCAACGACGTCTACGTCTCGCTGGCCCAGATCCGTCGCAACGGCCTGCGCAAGGGTGACGTCGTCACCGGCGCCGTCCGCCAGCCCCGCGACGGTGAGCGCAGGGAGAAGTTCAACGCGCTCGTCCGTCTCGACACGGTCAACGGCATGGACCCGGAGCAGGCGCGGCAGCGGCCCGACTTCAACAAGCTCGTCCCCCTCTACCCGCAGGAGCGCCTGCGTCTGGAGACCGAGCCGAACATCCTGACCACCAGGATCATCGACATGGTGGCGCCGATCGGCAAGGGCCAGCGCGGTCTCATCGTCTCCCCGCCCAAGGCGGGCAAGACGATGGTGCTCCAGTCGATCGCCAACGCGATCACCCGCAACAACCCCGAGTGCCACCTCATGGTCGTCCTCGTCGACGAGCGTCCGGAAGAGGTCACCGACATGCAGCGGTCGGTGAAGGGCGAGGTGATCCACTCGACCTTCGACCGCCCCGCCGAGGACCACACCACGGTCGCCGAGCTGGCCATCGAGCGCGCCAAGCGCCTGGTGGAGCTCGGCCACGACGTGGTCGTGCTGCTCGACTCGATCACCCGTCTGGGCCGCGCCTACAACCTGGCGGCCCCGGCCTCCGGCCGCATCCTGTCCGGTGGTGTCGACTCCACCGCGCTCTACCCGCCGAAGCGCTTCTTCGGTGCCGCCCGCAACATCGAGAACGGCGGCTCGCTGACGATCCTCGCCACCGCGCTGGTCGAGACCGGCTCCAAGATGGACGAGGTCATCTTCGAGGAGTTCAAGGGCACCGGCAACCTGGAGCTCAAGCTCAACCGGCAGCTCGCCGACAAGCGGATCTTCCCCGCGGTGGACGTCGACGCGTCCGGCACCCGTAAGGAGGAGATCCTCATGGGTAAGGACGAGCTCCAGATCATCTGGAAGCTCCGCCGCGTGCTGCACGCCCTGGACATGCAGCAGGCCCTTGAGCTTCTCCTGGAGAAGATGAGGGAGACCAAGTCCAACGCGGAGTTCCTGCTCCAGGTGCAGAAGACGACGGTCAGCTCCGACCGCGACTGATCGTCCGCCGTACGTCGAACGCCCCGGCCCCTCCGGCCGGGGCGTTCACGTTTTCCAAAGCCCTTGTGTGACCCGGTACTTCGGGATATCCCTACTTCAGGACCCCTTTTTCCCGTGACTCTCGTGCCCGGGACGGTCGCGAGTGTGGACGGCACGCGAGGAGGGCGGCGCACCGGGGCGGGCGGGCGCGGGGAGACGCCGGGGACAGCGGGAACGTCGGGAACGGCGGGGGCGGCGGGGACACAGATGACGAGGGTGGGCACCGAGGGCAGAGGAGGCGCATGACGGCCGAGACGCTGGGAGGCACGACCCCGGTCAGGACGCCGCTCAGATGGCGTGTCCCGCTCGGGCCGAACGGTCCCCTGGGCATGCTCGTCGACCCGATGACCTGGCGGGCCGTCCCCTACCTGCTGGTGAGCGTGTTCTACGGTCTCGCCTGCTTCGCGTTCCTCGCGTCCGTGATCCCGGCCTCCCTGGTGATGGTGCTCGTGTGGATCGGGCTGCCGCTGCTCGCCCTGACCATGCTCGCCTGGCGGGGCGCCGCGATGCTGGAGCGCCACCTCCTGCGCCTGGCCTTCGGCGTCGACATCCCCAGCCCCTACCGGCCCTCCGAGGGCGACAACCTGTTCCTGCGCTGGAAGGACATGTTCGTCGACCCCGCGACCTGGAAGGACCTGCTCTACCTGTTGTTGCTGCTGCCGGTCGGGATCGCGGAGTTCACCGTCACGGCGGTCCTGTGGGTCCTCGGGCTGGGCCTGACGTTCGCGCCACTGCCCCTGCTGCTGGCCGGGCAGCCGATGACACCCATCGGCGGGCTGCCGGTCGACAGCGGGCCGAGGGTGCTGCTGTGCGCGTTGATCGGGGCCTGCTTCCTCCTCGCCGCCCTGTACGCGACCCGGGGCATGGCCTGGCTGCACGTCCTGTTCGGCGTCGCCCTGCTGGGGACGAGTGAGAAGAACCGGCTGGCGGCCCGCGCCGCCCACCTGAGGGCCAGCAGGGCCCGCGGGGTGGACGCGGCGGAGGCCGAGCGGCGCCGGATCGAACGGGACCTGCACGACGGCGCCCAGCAGCGGCTGCTGTCCGTGGCGATGGACCTGGGCCGGGCCCAGGCCAAGCTGGACTCCGACCCCGACGCCGCGAGGGAGCTCCTCGCCCAGGCGCACCGGGGCACCAAGGCCGCCATCGCCGAGCTGCGTGACCTCGCCAGGGGCATCCACCCGGCGATCCTCACCGACAGGGGGCTGAGTGCGGCCCTGTCGTCGCTCGCCGCCCGCGCGCCCGTACGGGTGGACCTGTCGGTGGAGGTCTCCCACCGGCCGCCGCCCGCGGTGGAGAGCATCGCCTACTTCGTCGTGGCCGAGTGCCTGAGCAATCTCGCCAAGCACTCCGAGGCCACCGAGGCGTTCGTCCGGGTGAGCCGCGAGGGGCAGCGGGTGATCGTCGAGGTCTACGACAACGGGGTCGGCGCCGCCGTGCCGCGGCCGGGCAGCGGCCTCGCCGGGCTGGCGGACCGGGCCGCGACCATCGACGGCACCCTGAGCGTCGACAGCCCGCTGGGCGGTCCCACGATGATCAGGGCGGAGTTGCCCTGCGAATGGTGAGAACGTGGGACCCATGCGGGTGGTGATCGCCGAGGACTCGGTGCTGTTGCGTGAGGGACTGGCGAGGCTCCTGGCGGACGGGGGCATCGAGACCGTGGGGGTGGCCGGCGACGGCCCCGGGCTGGTGGCGGTGGTCGACGAGCACGACCCGGACCTCGCCGTCGTCGACGTGCGGATGCCGCCGACCCATACCGACGAAGGGCTGCGCGCCGCACTGGAGGCGAGGTCCAGGCGGCCGGGGCTGCCGATTCTCGTTCTGTCGCAGTACGTCGAGGAGCAGTACGCCACCGAACTCATCGGCGGCGGCGCCGCGGCGGTCGGCTATCTGCTCA
This sequence comes from Streptosporangium sp. NPDC000563, assembly GCF_040299985.1. Lineage (NCBI taxonomy): Bacteria > Bacillati > Actinomycetota > Actinomycetes > Streptosporangiales > Streptosporangiaceae > Streptosporangium > Streptosporangium sp. NPDC000563. The sequence continues at coordinate 123,284 of NZ_JBEPDA010000019.1, forward strand.
AGGAGCGGATAGCCGACGTGGCCGAGTTCCTCGACGCCGTACGCCGGGTGGCGGCCGGTGGGACGGTCATCGACCCCGAGGTGATCGGACAGCTCCTGAGCCGCCAGCGCAGGGGCGATCCCCTGGAGTCCCTGACCGCGAGGGAGAGCGAGGTCCTGGCGTTGATGGCGGAGGGGCGCTCCAACACCGCGGTCGCCGGACGGATGCTCGTCACCGAGGGCGCCGTGGAGAAGCACATCTCCAGCATCTTCTGCAAACTCGGTCTGGAGCCCGCCGCCGACGATCACCGCCGTGTCCTCGCCGTGCTGGCGTACCTGGGACGGTGACAGCCTGGAGCACCCGGTTTCCTCGCGGACGCCCGCCTGGCGCGGCCTCCGCGCGGATATCGCGACAGGCGGGGGCCGTGAGCGGCCTGGAGAGGCAGGTCACGGGGGCGGGGAATGTCTTGTGGCCTGGGATGGTTGGAGGATCTGGCACACTGGTAGCCGAACCGTAGCGGTTCCGGTTCCCGCCCGCGCGCACCTCGGTGTGCTCAGCGCGCAAGCCCCACAGGCGAGAGACAGTGGCGACCCGGCGACCGCGTTTTGGAGAGGAAAAGGCAACATGAAGCCCGACATCCACCCGGAGTACCACGCCACGCAGGTGACCTGCACCTGTGGTAACTCCTTCACCACCCGCAGCACCGCCAAGAACGGCGTGATCCACGCCGACGTGTGCTCCGCCTGCCACCCCTTCTACACGGGCAAGCAGAAGATCCTGGACACCGGCGGCCGGGTGGCGCGCTTCGAGAAGCGCTTCGGCAAGAAGCCCGCGGGCCAGTAGCTCTCATCTCGGCGCCGGCTCGGATAACCCCCTCCGCGGGGTGCCCGGGTCGGCGTTCGTGGTGATGAGGCAGGCTGACAAGGGCTTTCAAGGAAGGACGCACGGTGAATCTCGACGAGCTGCTCAGTGAGTACGCCGAGCTGGAACTCAAGCTCGCCGACCCCTCCGTGCACGCCGACCAGAAGCAGGCGCGCACCTTCGGCAGGCGCTACGCCGAGCTGACCCCGATCATCGCCACCTACCGCGAGCTTGAGGGCGTCCAGTCCGACCTCGGCACGGCGAGGGAGCTCGCCTCGGAGGACGAGGGGTTCGCCGAGGAGGCGAAGGAGCTGGAGGCCCGGATTCCCGAGCTGGAGGAGAAGCTCAGGCACCTGCTCGTCCCGCGCGATCCCAACGATGACAAGGACATCATCATGGAGATCAAGGCGGGCGAGGGGGGCGAGGAGTCCGCCCTGTTCGCCGGAGACCTCCTGCGGATGTATCTGCGGTACGCCGAGCGGATCGGCTGGAAGACCGAGCTGATCGACGCCACCCACTCCGACCTCGGCGGTTACAAGGACGTCACGATCGCCCTGAAGGCGAGGGGCGACGAGGGCGTCTGGTCGAGGCTCAAGTTCGAGGGCGGCGTGCACCGCGTCCAGCGGGTCCCGGTCACCGAGTCGCAGGGGCGCATCCACACCAGCGCCGCCGGCGTGCTCGTCTACCCGGAGGCCGAGGATGTCGACGTCCAGATCGACCCGAACGATCTCCGTATCGACGTCTACCGCTCCAGCGGACCCGGCGGGCAGAGTGTCAACACCACCGACTCGGCCGTGCGGATCACCCACGTGCCGACGGGTGTCGTCGCCTCCTGCCAGAACGAGAAGAGCCAGCTCCAGAACAAGGAGTCGGCGATGCGCATCCTGCGGGCACGCCTGCAGGCGATCGCCGAGGAGGAGGCGAACGCCGCCGCCATGGCCGAGCGCAAGTCCCAGATCCGCACGGTCGACCGCTCCGAGCGCATCCGCACCTACAACTTCCCCGAGAACCGCATCTCCGATCATCGCGTCGGTTTCAAGGCCTACAACCTCGACCAGGTGCTCGACGGGGATCTCACGGCCGTCATCCAGTCCCTGCTCGACGCCGAGATGGCGGAGAAGCTCGCCGCCCATTCATAGAACGCGCCCATGACCTTTCTGCTGGACGAGATCGCCCTCGCCACCGCCCGGCTCGCCGAGGCAGGTGTGCCGTCGCCGCGCACCGACGCCGAGGAGATCGCCGCGTGTGTGCACGGCGTACGCCGCAGTGAGCTGCACATGGTGAAGGACTCCGACTTCGACGCCCTGTTCTGGGAGGGCGTCGCCCGCAGGGAGTCCCGCGAGCCGCTCCAGCACATCACCGGGCGGGCCTACTTCCGCTACCTGTCCCTGGAGGTCGGGCCAGGCGTGTTCGTGCCGCGCCCGGAGACCGAGGTCGTGGTGGGCTGGGCGATCGATCGGCTGCGGGAGATGGACGTCGCCTCGCCCGTGGTCGTGGATCTCGGCACCGGTTCGGCCGCGATCGCGCTGTCCATCGCCCAGGAGGTCGCGCTCGCCACCGTGCACGCGGTCGAGGTCGATCCCGGCGCGTACACCTGGGCGAAACGCAACATCATCGAACACGGCCAGGGCCGTGTCCACCTGCACCCCGAGGACCTGGCCGACGCCCTCTCGGAGCTGAACGGCCAGGTGGACCTGGTGATCTCCAACCCGCCCTACATCCCGCCGGGCGCGATCCCCCGTGACCCCGAGGTCCGCGACTACGACCCGCACCGCGCGCTGTACGGATCGGGCAGCGACGGCCTCGACGAGGTCAGGGCGGTGGAGCGGACCGCGAGGCGGCTGCTGCGCCCCGGCGGGTTCGTCGCCGTGGAACACGCCGACCAGCAGGGCACTCCGGTCTATCTGATCTTCTCTGAGGAGAACGGCTGGCGCGACGTTCGCAGCCGCCAGGACCTGACTCGCAGGGACCGCTTCGTCACCGCTCGATTCGGCCAGGAATAGGATGCACGCCGTGAGCCGACGTTTTGACTGTATGGATGCCACCCAGCGAGCCACGGGCCTCCTGGAGGCCGCGTCCGCCCTCCAGCGGGGGGAGCTCGTGGTGCTCCCGACCGACACCGTCTACGGTGTCGGCGCCGACGCCTTCACGCCCGCCGCGGTCACCGCCCTGCTTGACGCGAAGGGACGCGGCCGTGACATGCCGGTTCCCGTGCTGGTCGGGACCGTCCGGGCCGCGAACGCCCTGGTGGAGAACCTCGGTCCGTACGGCCAGGATCTCATCGACTCCTTCTGGCCGGGACCGCTCACGCTGATCTGCCGGGCGAACCGGTCGCTGTCGTGGGATCTCGGCGACGCCAAGGGCACCGTCGCGATCCGGATGCCGCTGCACGCGGTCGCCCTCGACCTGCTCAAGGAGACCGGCCCGCTCGCCGTCTCCAGCGCCAACCGTTCGGGTGCCCCCGCGGCGACCACCGCCGCCGACGCGGAGAAGCAGCTCGGCGACTCGGTGTCGGTCTATCTCGACGCCGGGCCGTGCGAGAGCGACATCCCCTCGACGATCCTCGATCTGACCACGGCGGTGCCCAGGCTCCTGCGGCGTGGGGCGATCAGCGTGGAGAAGCTGCGCGGCGTGATCGGCTACGTCGCCACGGACGCGGGTCCGGAGCCCGGCGACTGACGGTGAGGGCGGTGTGAGGACACGGGCGAGCGCCTCCACGGGGGCGCCCCGATGTCTGAGCGCGCGTCTCCGGCATATGCCGTGATCCATGCCATCTGATTATCACCGTGACGCCGGGCTGTCTCCCCGGTACCTTGAAGTGGGCCGACACTTCCTGGGAGACGTCCATGGGCAAGTTCGAAGGAATGGACCCCAAGCTGGTCCGCGATCTGTTGTCCGAGGTTCAGCGGGCGGCCGAGCGGATGCGGGACGTCGAAGGCAAGGTCTCGCAGATGATGAGCGGGGCGGGCCTGTCCTCTCAGTCGACCCACAGACCCGTCCAGATCGCCGACGCGTGCGACGTGATGGTCCGCGACGTCTCCGCCCGCGTGGCGCTGCTGGAGAAGAGGGTCAACCAGAACGGGACGGCGCCCCCCACCGAGCCGAAGGCCGGGGACACGAAACCCGAGGCGGGTTCCCAGGGCGAGGGCGCGAAGCCGGAGACGGACGCCCAGAACGGTGCCAAGCCCGAGTCGGGCTCCCAGAACGGCGCCAAGCCGGAGAGCGGTTCTCAGAACGGGGCCAAGCCCGAGACCCCGAAGGCGGACGACCTCAAGCCGGCCGTCGGGGCGGACGACAAGCCCCGCGTCGGCGACCAGTCGGCGGAGGCCACCCAGCGCGACGATCCCAAAGACTCCTCCAAACACGACAGCAAGCCTGACTCCAAGCACGACTCCCCGAAGGCCGACGAGGCCAAGCCGGAGGCCGGTTCGAAGAGCGACGAGACCTCCCCGCGGGATGAGCGGGATGATCGGAAGGAGACGCGGAAACCCGAGGCGTCCGGGGCCGACGACCGGAAACCGGAAACGGGGTCGAAGGCCGACGAGACCTCTCCGCGCGAAGGAGAGAAGGCCAAGGAAGAGCGGGAGGGGGAGAAGGCCAAGGAGGAGCGGGAGAAGCCCAAGGAGACCGCGAAACCGACTGAGACCCCGCCGCGCGAGACCTCCAGGCCCGATCCCACGCCTGAGCCGCCCAAGGCGGAGCAGCCGCGTCCTGAGCCTCCCAGGCCCGATCCGACACCTGAGCCGCCCAAGGCCGAGGAGCCCCGTCCCGAACCTCCCAAGGCGGAGGAACCACGTCCCGAGCCTCCGAAGGCCGAGGAGCCCCGTCCTGAGCCTCCCCGCCCGGACCCCGTGCCGGAGGCTCCGAGGGACGATGCCGTGCCTCCGTCGGAGGTGTACAACCCGGACTCCCAGTCCGTACCGGACATGCCGAGGGGCGAGGACACCCGGCCGGAGGCCCCCGCGCCGGGTCGCGTCCCCGAGATGCCGAACGTCGAGGGCGCGCCCACGCCGGGTGCCCCGAACGCCGAGGGCGCGGAGGTGCCCAGGCAGGATTCCGCGCCCGCGCCGGACGTCCCCAGAACCGAGGGGACGCATCCTGAGACGCCGAGGGTCGAGGATCTGAAGCCCGCGGTTCCCGGACCGGGGGAGAACCCGCAGGGGGGAGGGCAGCCTGTCGACACCGCGCCGCGCGAGACGCCCGACCTCCCGCGTACGCCCGGGGCTCCCAACCCGGACACCGCCCCCGCGCCCGGGGCGCCGCAGGGGGACTCCACGCCCACGCCGGAGCCGCCCAGGGCCGACGACGGGGGGAGGGAGGTCATCAACTCGGGCGACACGACGCCGCGCGGGCAGGATTCGACCGGCACCGTGCCGGTGAACGATTCCGACGCCAAGGGCGACATGGGGTCCAAGGGTGATGAGACGACGCCGCGTGGGGATTCCACGGGGAACGCGCCCGTGAACGATTCCGACGCCAAGGGCGACACCGGCTCCAAGGGTGATGAGACGACGCCGCGCGGGCAGGATTCGACCGGCACCGTGCCGGTGAACGATTCCGACGCCAAGGGCGACACCGGCTCCAAGGGTGATGAGACGACGCCGCGCGGGGATTCCACGGGGAACGCGCCCGTGAACGATTCCGACGCCAAGAGTGACACCGGCTCCAAGGGCGACGAGCGCTCGCCCAGAGACGGGGGAGGGTCGTCCGGCGACACCGTTCTCGACACCCCGAGGAAGGATCACCCCGACGACATCGACCAGAGCGGCGATTCCAGGGCGAAGGTCGTGGAGGTCGACGGGGTGAAGGTGCTCCAGATCCCGCTCGACGCGCCCACGGCGGCCGAGGTCGACGAGCTGCTGAAGAACATCGAGGACATCCCGCCGCTGGAGATGCCGGGGGTCGACAACGTCTCCGTCACCGGGGGGCAGCCCGGCTGGGTCGAGCCGCACCAGCCGCTCGATTCCGCCAAGCCCGCGTACCCGCTCCTCGACACGGCGGGCCCGACCACGGACCAGACCGTCCAGCCGCCGGGCACCGGTGGCGACGCGACTCCCCAGTCCACGGGTACGACCTCGGGCGATCCCGCCCCGAGGCCCGCCGATGTGACGCAGGGAGACTCCCCTTCCCGGTCCACCGGTGAGGCCGCGCTCCGGCCCGTCGGGACGGCTTCGGGCGAGCCCGCGATCCAGACGGCGAATACGTCCTCGGGTGAGGCCGCGCGGCCGGACGGGATGCGGGTGCCGGCCGTCGGCGACGCGGTTTCCGCTGTGGCGCAGGATGCGGCGGGGGTTTCCGGACAGGCGGGAGCGGCTCCCGGGGGTGTGTCCGCGCAACCGGCCGTACAGCCGGACGCGCAGCCGCCCGTGCGACCGGACACGCAACCGGTCGCACAGCAGGACGGGGGTTCGGTCGCCCGGTGGGCGAACGACGGCAGTGACGTCGTCACCGCGGAGGCGGGTCCGCTCGACCTCGACGCGCTCAGGACGCTCGCCGACAACGCCCGCGAGATCGAACCGCTGGAGATGCCCGGCGTGAGCGTGCCCGACGGGGAGACCTGGGGCGAGGGCGCCTGGGCGCCCATGGACATCCGGCCCGACGGTCCTGCGGGTGACGTGGAGGCGGGAGATCCGCTGCGGCCTATCCCGCCTCCGGGGGACGGCCGGTGACCGTCGCGAAGGCGGCGTCGAGGCGGCGAGCGGGTGGGTGAGGGGCGCCTGGGAAGCGAAGGGCGGCAGGCGGTGAGTGTGCCGGCGGTTCGTCCTCGTCCTTGAGCGTGGTCGGCGAGTGAAGAGGGTCAGTGAGCAGGAGGCAGGGAGCGTGTCAGCGAGGGTGAGGAGCCTGTGATGTTCGTGGATCCACCCGCACCGCAGCCGATGCAGCCGGGGGAGACCCCTCCGGCCTCGGCCAGCACCGGCCTGCCGTCCCCGGACGCGGCCACGTCGTGGGAGTTCAACCCCGACTACCAGCGGCTGGTCATGATGTGGAGGCAGGTGCTCCCCGTGCTCGACACGCTGACCTCCAGCCTGGACAAGGCCTACCAGCTCGCCAGGAGCAGCGACGTCTGGGACGCGCCCGTCTCGGGCCGCTACGTCGAGGACATGACGGAGTGGCGCACCCGCCTTGGCCTCTACCGGCAGGCGGTCCTGACGTCGATCAGCGACCAGGCGGCCGACACGCCGAGGTGGGTGCCGGTCAGATCCGGAGCCCCGCACGCGTTCTCGTGAGGCGGCCCCGCCGGGGTGCCGACCCTCCGGACACGCGGTCTCGTGGGACGGTTCTCCGGGCGGCGTCGCGCCTGCCTGACGGGTGTTCCTGCGATGCGGTCTCTGCGATGAGGGCGCTCCCTCGCGACACGCCTTCCGGGGCGGCACGTCCTTGACCTGGGACAACCGGGGGCGGGCGGGCTTACAGTGGGGGTGAGTCGTCGTCTTCGGGGTGTGAGCCATGGGCGCAGAACCGTACTACGGGCCGGATTTCGGTCTTCTGCAGCGCGAGGACCCGGAGATCGCGAGTGTGCTCCTCGACGAGCTCGACCGGCTCCGTGGCGGCGTCCAGCTGATCGCGAGCGAGAACTTCACCTCACCCGCCGTGCTCGCCGCGCTCGGCTCGACGCTCACCAACAAGTACGCCGAGGGTTATCCCGGCAGGCGTTACTACGCCGGGTGCGAGGTCGTCGACCGGGCCGAGCGGCTCGCGATCGACCGCGCCAAGCTGCTGTTCGGCGCCGAGCACGTCAACGTGCAGCCCCACTCCGGCGCCTCGGCGAACCTGGCCGCCTACGCGGCCCTGCTCCAGCCCGGCGACACCATGCTCGCGATGGAGCTGTCGCACGGCGGCCACCTCACCCACGGCTCCAAGGTCAACTTCTCGGGACGCTGGTTCGACGTCGTGGCGTACGGCGTGCGCAGGGACACCGAGCTGATCGACTACGACGAGGTGAGGGAGCTGGCGCTTCGGCACCAGCCCAAGATGATCATTTGTGGCGCCACCGCCTATCCGCGTGAGATCGACTTCGCCGCTTTCCGCGGGATCGCGGACGAGGTGGGCGCCTGGCTGCTCGCGGACGTCGCGCACACCGTCGGCCTGATGGCCGGACTGGCCCTGCCGTCCGCCGTGCCGTACGCGGACGTGGTGACCTTCACCACGCACAAGGCGCTGCGCGGTCCGAGAGGCGGCGGGATCATGTGCACGGAGGAGCTGGGACCCAGGATCGATCGCGCGGTCTTCCCGTTCGTGCAGGGGGGCCCGCTCATGCACGCGGTGGCGGCCAAGGCGGTCGCGTTCGGCGAGGCGCTGCGGCCGGAGTTCGCGCAGTACGCGCGACAGGTGGTGGCGAACGCCCAGGTGCTGGCCGAGGCGCTCGCCGCCGAGGGCATGCGGCCGGTCTCCGGGGGCACCGACAGCCATCTGGCGCTGATCGATCTGCGCGATGTCGGGATCTCCGGAGCGGTGGCCGAGCAGCGGTGCCAGGCGGCCGGGATCACGCTGAACCGCAACGCGATCCCCTACGATCCCGAGCCGCCCACGGTGACCTCGGGGATCCGGGTCGGCACCCCCTGCGTCACGACTCAGGGAATGGGCCCCGAGGAGATGAAGGAAGTGGCCTCGATGGTCGCGCAGGCCGTCCGAGATCCGGACGCGACGGGGGAGATACGGGAGCGCGTCGAGGTGTTGACGAGGGCTCATCAGATATATCCCAGCGAACTATGAGCTGTTCTGTGTCGTTTTCCGGTCACAGGTGGCCGGACTATCCGCGAAACTGGTTCCGTGCGCGAATACCTACTCATGGCGCTCGTCGCGGCCGCGGTGACGTACCTGCTGGTTCCCCTGATCCGCGTTTTCGCCGTTCGGATCGGCGCCATGCCCGAGGTTCGCAGCCGTGACGTGCACACCACGCCCACCCCCAGGCTCGGTGGCCTGGCGATGTACGGTGGCCTGGTCGCCGGTCTGCTGATCGCCGGAGAGCTGCCCTACGCCGGGGGCAAGCTGGCGGCCGAGGGCCAGGGCAAGACCGTGATCGCGCTGATCGCCGCAGGTGGCCTGATCACGCTGACCGGCTTCCTGGACGACTGGCTGGGTATGGACGCGCTGGTCAAGCTCGCCGGGCAGATCGGCGCCGCGGGGGTGCTCGTCACCTTCGGTGTCAGCCTGCCGTGGCTCCCGCTGCCCACCGCGCTGGGCGGGCAGACCATCCTGGACTCGACGCTGAGCCCGCTGATCACGATCCTGATCGTGGTCGTCATGATCAACGCGGTCAACTTCGTCGACGGGCTCGACGGGCTCGCCGCGGGGATCGTCGGCATCGCCGCGATGGCCACGTGGACGTACTCGGTGGCCCTGTCGAAGGACTACGGCAACACCAGCATCAACGCGACGGCGGTCATCGCCTCGGTGCTCATCGGGATCTGCCTCGGCTTCCTGCCGCACAACTTCCACCCGGCGAAGATCTTCATGGGCGACACGGGGGCGATGCTGATCGGCCTGGTCCTCGCCTCCACGATGATCCTGGTCACGCCGCTCGACTCCAGCAGCATCAACCGTTTCCCCGTCATCCTTCCCCTGCTCGTGCCGGTCGCGATCCTGGTGCTCCCGCTGTTGGACCTGATCATGGCGGTGATCCGGCGCACGTCCAACGGCCTGTCGCCGTTCTCACCCGACCGGGGGCATCTGCACCATCGGCTGCTGGACATCGGCCACTCGCACCGCCGCAGCGTCATGATCATGTACGCGTGGACCTTCCTGTTCGCCTTCGCGGTCGTGGCGCTGTCCATCGAGGGCGTCCCGCTCATCCTGTTCCCGCTCACCGTGCTGCTCGCGATCGGTGTGCTGGTGATGATGGCGCTGCCCCGCTGGCGCGCCCGCCGCGACCTCGGCGGGGCCGAGGGGGAGGCCGAGGGGGGGACCGAGGGGCGTGGTGGGCCGGATCCCGCCTCTCCCACGGGTCCCGCGGGTCCGGCGGAGGGGCCGGGGCGGCACGCGCGTCCCGGCGGGCAGCCGCACCGGGGCAGGCCCCATCCGTATCCCTCGGAGGCGTCGGGACCCCGTCCGGCCGCCGCCGGCGACGACACGGCGACGCTCTCGGCGCTGCCCGACCTGTCGCTCAGCGCTCCCCGTCAGGGTTTCTCGAACTCTGAGACGCCGCTTTGAGCCGTTTTCACCAACACCTTGATCGTTTACTTGAAACAGCAGGTAAAGGCGGCCTTCCGAGAGCTTGTGATAGCTTTCACTAACGGGTCCGGGGGCCGGCCGGATCTACGACGTAGCAATCGCTCGCTTGATAACAGCCACAGGGAGTGCCGATGCAGGCCAACGACGTGCGCGTCCTCAAAGGGGCCGTGATACCCACCGCCGCCGCGGGCGTGGTCGTCGTGCTCGCGGCGACGCTGCTCTCCGGTGGCAAGGGGGCGCTGGGGGCCGCGCTCGGCCTCCTGGTGGTGGCGGTCTTCTTCACGGTGAGCCTGGTCGCGGTCTCCTACGCGAGCAGGATCTCTCCCGCCATGATGATGGTCGCCGCGATCGTCACCTACGCGGTGAAGGTCCTGATCATCATGGCGCTCCTTAAAACTTTCGAGAGTGCCACGGCCTTCGAGCCCCGCGCCTTCGGCTGGTCGGCGATCATCTGCACCGTCGTCTGGACGGCCGGTGAGATGTGGGGGTTCATGAAGACGAAGATGCTCTACGTCGACCCGAGTGCGACCGTTCCCGGTCGGGGTGACCCCCGGTGAGGCGTATTATGACCGGGCGGTGGGCACCCGATATGACTAGTCATCTGCCTGGCTGCTATTGTCATGCCCGCAATGAGCGAACAAGAACGCAGGCCCGAGAGCGATGGCCGCGACTTCGCCAATGCTGCCTGGTCGGTTCCCAGTTACATTCTCTCCGGGATCATTCTGTACGGCGGCGGTGGTTGGTTGCTGAGCCGTTGGACCGGCGTGGCTGTGTTCACACCGATCGGAGTGATCGTCGGTGTCGTTCTCGCCATCTACCTGGTCTACCGGAAATACGGTCGCTGACCTCGCGCGGCGGTCGCTTCGCTGAGGAAGCAATCTTGATCCACTACCACGTTGAAGGGAACGCCGCGTGAAGGCGCTGACGGTCCTCGCCGCCGACGAGTTCAAGGCCCCCGGGCTTGAGCTGTTCGATCTCCCCCCGATCATTCCCGGCGTCGCCTGGTTCACCAAGCCGGTCCTGCTCGCCCTGCTGAGCTCGCTCCTGGTCATAGCCTTCTGCTGGTCGGCCTTCGCCAACCCGAAGCTGGTCCCCAGGGGCATCCAGAACATCGGCGAGGTCGGCTACACGTTCGTCCGCGACCAGGTGGCCCGCCCCTTCCTCGGTAAGGACGCCGACCGCTGGATGGGCCTGCTGCTGAGCCTGTTCTTCCTGGTCTGGATCTGGAACCTGATGGGGGTCGTCCCCTTCCTGCAGTTCCCGGTCGCCTCGCACATCGCCTTCCCGATCGTCCTGGCGGTGAGCATCTACGTGCTGAAGATCTACCTGGGTGTGAAGCACCAGGGCGGTATCGGCTACTTCAAGAACATGATGTTCCCGCCCGGCCTGCCCAAGCCGATCTACCTGCTGCTCGCGCCGATCGAGTTCCTCTCCAACATGATCGTGGCGCCGTTCACCCACGCCGTGCGACTCTTCGCCAACATGTTCGCGGGCCACATCATCCTCGCCTTCTTCAGCGCCGTCGGTTTCTGGTTCCTCTTCGAGCAGCTCACGCCGCTCGGGGCCCCGGTCGGTGTCGTCGGCGTCATCATGACGATCGCGATGACCGGGTTCGAGATGTTCATCCAGTTCCTCCAGGCCTTCCTGTTCGCGCTGCTCGCCGCGATGTACATCGGCGGCTCGCTGCACGCCGAGCACTAAGACCCTTCTCGTCCAGTTCAGACCGGTGAGACTCGTTCACCGGCCATCTTGTAAAGGAAACAGCAATGAACGTCATCGCTGAGGTCTCCGGCAACATCGGTTCCATCGGTTACGGACTCGCCACGCTCGGCCCCGGCATCGGTGTCGGTCTCATCTTCGGTAACGGTCTGCAGGCCATCGCCCGCCAGCCCGAGACCTACGGCCTGATCCGCCAGAACATGCTGCTGGGCTTCGTGCTCGTCGAGGCGCTGGCCCTGATCGGTCTTGTCGCGCCGTTCATCTACGGCCTCTGATAGAAAACACCCTGACGGAAGGCTGCATCGATGACTACCGCAGCTAAGCTCCTGGCGGCCGAGGGCAACAGTCCGCTCATGCCGCACCTCTACGAGCTGGTCGTCGGCGGTTTCGCGTTCTTCGTCGTCCTCTTCGTCGTCGGTAAGATCCTCACCCCGCGCATCCAGAAGACCCTGGCCGAGCGGACCGACGCGATCGAGGGCGGCATCAAGCGAGCCGAGGACGCCCAGGCCGAGGCCCAGGCGCTGCTCAAGCAGTACAAGGACCAGCTCTCCGAAGCCCGTCACGAAGCCTCGCGGCTGCGTGAGGAGGCCCGCGAGCAGGGCGCGCAGATCAAGGCCGAGCTCCGCGAGGAGGCGCAGGCCGAGGCCCGCCGCCTGGTCGAGGCCGCGCACCTGCAGATCGAGGCCGACCGCCAGCAGGCGTTCGCCCAGCTCCGCACCGAGCTCGGCCGCCTGTCGATCGAGCTCGCCGGCCGCATCGTCGGGGAGTCCCTGGAGGACGAGGCGCGTCAGCGCCGTACCGTCGACAGGTTCCTTGAGGAGCTCGAGTCGAGCAGCGCGGCGGTCCGCTGATGACGCGGCGAACCGGGCGTGACGCGCGAGTGTCGGTGAGCAGCCGATGAGGGGCCTGAGCAGGGCCTCGCTGGCCGAGGTCGAAGAGCGCTTCAACGCCGTGGCGGGAAGCGCCGACCTCGGCACGCTGGCCGACGAGCTTTTCTCGGTCGCCGACCTGCTGGACCGTGAGCACGGGCTCCGCCGCAACCTCTCCGACCCCGCACGTCCCGCGGCCCAGAAGGCGCAGGTCGTACGGGTGCTGCTGGAGGGCAAGATCAGCGGTGCCGCGCTGGAGACGGTCATCGCGGCCGTGTCCGCCAAGTGGGCGCGCCTGGGCGACCTGGCCGACGCGCTGGAGCGCCTCGGCGTCATCGCCGCCGCGGCCGAGGCGGAGGCACAGGGCAGGCTCGACGACGTCGAGGACGAGCTGTTCAGGTTCGGGCGGATCACCGCCTCGAACCTGGAGCTTTACCGGACCTTGACGGCGCCGGCGGCCCCGGCACCGGCCAAGCGGGAGCTGCTGAACTCCCTCCTGGCAGGAAAGGTGGCCCCCACCACCCTGCGCCTGCTCATCCAGCTTGTGCTGCATCCGAGAGGACGTAGCCTGGACAGTGGGCTTGCCGAGTTCGGCAGGCTGGTCGCCGCCCAGCGGCAGCGCCTCGTCGCGGTGGTGCGCAGCGCCGTCGTGCTCTCGGAGGTGCAGAAGCAGCGTCTCGCCACGTGGCTGCGCACCTCGTACGGCCGCGACGTTCATCTGAACGTCGAGGTGGATCCGCGGGTGCTGGGAGGGTTCTCGGTCCACATCGGGGACGACCTCATCGACACCACCATCGCGGGACGAATCGAAGAAGTCCGCCGCCGGTTGGCCGGCTAGGCGAATAGGGAGACTGAAGAGAGATGGCGGAGCTTACGATCCGGCCGGACGAGATCCGGGACGCACTTGAGCGCTTCGTCCAGGCGTACGAGCCGGAAGGTGCCGCGCGCGAGGAGATCGGGACCGTCGTCGACTGCGGCGACGGTATCGCCCATGTCTCCGGCCTTCCCTCGGCGATGGCGAACGAGCTGCTTGAGTTCGAGGACGGCACGCGTGGCCTGGCACTGAACCTGGACGTCCGAGAGATCGGTGTCGTCGTTCTGGGTGACTTCAGCAAGATCGAGGAGGGCCAGTCGGTCCGCCGGACGGGCGAGGTCCTGTCCGTGCCGGTCGGCGACGGCTTCCTCGGCCGGGTGGTCGACCCGCTGGGCGTCCCCCTGGACGGCAAGGGCGCGATCGAGGCCGAGGGCCTGCGCGCCCTCGAACTCCAGGCCCCCTCGGTGGTCCAGCGCCAGCCGGTGAAGGAGCCGCTGCAGACCGGCCTCAAGGCGGTCGACGCCATGACGCCGATCGGCCGCGGCCAGCGCCAGCTGATCATCGGTGACCGTGGCACGGGCAAGACCGCCGTCGCCGTGGACACCATCCTCAACCAGCGGGAGAACTGGCTCTCCGGCGACCCCGACAAGCAGGTTCTCTGCGTCTACGTCGCGGTCGGCCAGAAGGGCTCCACGATCGCCCAGGTCAAGGGCCGCCTTGAGGAGGCGGGCGCGATGGAGTACACCACCATCGTCGCCGCTCCGGCCTCCGACCCGGCCGGCTACAAGTACCTCGCGCCCTACACCGGTTCGGCCATCGGCCAGCACTGGATGTACCAGGGTAAGCACGTCCTCATCGTCTTCGACGACCTGACCAAGCAGGCCGACGCCTACCGCGCGGTCTCCCTCCTGCTGCGCCGTCCGCCGGGCCGTGAGGCGTTCCCCGGCGACGTCTTCTACTTGCACTCCCGTCTCCTTGAGCGCTGCGCGAAGCTCTCCAAGGACATGGGGTCCGGCTCGATGACCGGCCTGCCGATCATCGAGACGAAGGGCAACGACGTCTCGGCGTTCATCCCCACCAACGTCATCTCCATCACCGACGGCCAGTGCTTCCTCGAGACCGACCTGTTCAACGCGGGTGTGCGTCCGGCCATCAACGTCGGTGTCTCCGTCTCCCGAGTCGGCGGCTCGGCGCAGATCAAGGCGATGAAGAAGGTCGCCGGCACCCTGCGTCTGTCGCTGTCGCAGTTCCGTGACCTGGAGGCCTTCGCCTCCTTCGCCTCCGACCTGGACGCGGCCTCCCGCGCCCAGCTGGAGCGCGGTCAGCGCCTGGTCGAGCTGCTCAAGCAGGCCCAGTACAGCCCGTTCCCCGTCGAGAAGCAGGTCGTGTCGGTCTGGGCCGGCACCACCGGTGAGCTCGACGACGTCCCGGTCGAGGACATCCGCCGCTTCGAGTCGGAGTTCCTCGACTACCTGGGCCGTGAGAACAAGGGCGTCTTCGACGGCATCCGCGAGACCCGTGACCTGTCCGACGACACGGTGACCGTCCTCAAGGACGCCATCACCGAGTTCAAGAAGAGCTTCGAGACCTCCTCCGGTGAGTACCTGGTCAACGACGAGCCGGTCGCCGCGCTCGGCGAGGCCGAGGTCGGCCAGGAGAAGATCACGAAGCGAGTCCGCTCGGTGGAGAAGAAGTAGCCGATGGGTGCCCAGCTAAGACTGCTGCGGCGGAGGATCAAGTCGGTCAAGTCCACGGCGAAGATCACCCGCGCCCAAGAGCTCATCGCCTCGTCCCGCATCGTCAAGGCCCAGCAGCGGATGCAGGCCGCGGTGCCGTACGAGCGCGAGATCACCCACGCCGTCACGAGCGTGGTCAGCAACACCACCGTCACCGACCATCCGCTGACGGTGGCCAAGGAGCAGCCCTCCAGGGCCGCCGTCCTGATCGTCACCAGCGACAGCGGCTTCTGCGGCGGCTTCAACGCCAACATCCTTCGCGAGGCGGAGGCGCTCGGCAACCTGCTCAGGGACAGGGGCGTCGAGCCCGTGCCCTACGTGACGGGTCGCAAGGGCGTCGCCTGGCACACCTTCCGCAACCGTGAGATGGGCGGGCAGTGGACGGGGTTCTCCCGTAAGCCCGCCTACTCCGACGCCAAGGAGATCGCCGGCGCGTTGATCGAGGCGTTCTCGAACGACGACGGGGTGGACGAGATCCACATCGTCTCCACCGAGTTCGTCTCGATGCTGACGCAGGAGGTCGTGGTCAAGCGGATCCTCCCGCTGGAGGTCGAGGAGAGCGTGGAGGAGGCGTCCGACACGCCGCTTCCCTACTTCGAGTTCGAGCCCAACGCGGGCGAGGTCCTCGACACGCTGCTGCCGCGTTACGTGGAGTCGCGCATCTTCAGCGCGCTGCTCCAGTCGGCGGCCTCGGAGGAGGCTTCGCGCCGCCGGGCGATGAAGTCGGCCACCGACAACGCCAACGAGCTCATCCGCGTGTTCACCCAGCAGATGAACCAGGTCCGCCAGGCCGAGATCACCCAGGAAATCAGCGAGATCGTCGGTGGCGCGAACGCGCTGGCCGACTCCGCAGCGGGGAAAGAGTGAAATGACTGCACAGACTGTTGAGACCGGCGTGGGCCGCGTCGCGCGGGTCACCGGTCCCGTCGTCGACGTGGAGTTCCCCGTCGAGGCGATGCCCGAGATCTACAACGCCCTCAAGGTCGACGTCGAGCTCCAGGGTGAGGCGAAGGTCCTCACCCTGGAGGTCGCCCAGCACCTGGGTGACAACCTCGTCCGCGCGATCTCCATGCAGCCCACCGACGGCCTCACCCGTGGCGCCCCGGTGACCGACACCGGCGCGGCCATCTCGGTCCCCGTCGGCGACGTCGTCAAGGGCCACGTGTGGAGCACCCTGGGCGAGTCGCTGGACGTCGAGACCTCTTCGCTCCAGATCAGCGAGCGCTGGGGCATCCACCGCCCTTCGCCCTCCTTCGACACCCTTGAGTCGCGCACCGAGATGCTGACCACCGGCATCAAGGTCATCGACCTGCTCACCCCGTACGTGCAGGGCGGCAAGATCGGCCTGTTCGGCGGCGCGGGCGTGGGCAAGACCGTTCTGATCCAGGAGATGATCCGCCGGGTCGCCCGCAACTTCGGTGGCACCTCGGTGTTCGCCGGCGTCGGCGAGCGCACCCGTGAGGGCAACGACCTCTGGCTGGAGATGGAGGAGGCGAACGTCCTCAAGGACACCGCCCTCGTCTTCGGCCAAATGGACGAGCCCCCGGGCACCCGTCTGCGCGTCGCGCTCTCCGCCCTGACCATGGCGGAGTACTTCCGTGACGTCCAGAAGCAGGACGTGCTGCTGTTCATCGACAACATCTTCCGGTTCACCCAGGCCGGCTCCGAGGTGTCCACCCTGCTCGGCCGTATGCCGTCCGCGGTGGGTTACCAGCCGACCCTCGCCGACGAGATGGGTGTTCTCCAGGAGCGCATCACCTCGACCCGCGGTCACTCGATCACCTCCATGCAGGCGATCTACGTCCCCGCGGACGACATCACCGACCCGGCCCCGCACAACGCGTTCGCGCACCTCGACGCGCAGACCGTGCTCTCGCGGCCGATCTCGGAGAAGGGCATCTACCCCGCGGTGGACCCGCTCGACTCCACCTCGCGGATCCTCGACCCGCTGATCGTCGGCGAGGAGCACTACCGCGTGGCCCAGGAGACCAAGCGGATCCTGCAGAAGTACAAGGAACTGCAGGACATCATCGCGATCCTCGGTATCGACGAGCTCTCGGAAGAGGACAAGGTCACCGTCAACCGGGCCCGTCGTATCGAGCGTTTCCTGTCCCACCCGATGTACGCCGCCGAGGCGTTCACCGGTCAGCCCGGCGAGAACGTCCCGCTGGACGAGACCATCGCCTCGTTCAAGGGTCTGTGCGCCGGCGACTACGACCACCTGCCCGAGCAGGCGTTCTTCATGGTCGGCGGCATCGACCAGGCCGTGGCCAAGGCCAAGGAACTCGCCCGCTAGTCGCCTTCGGCGCCGGTACGGTCACGCGGCCGTACCGGCGCCTGGTTCGATAAGGAACTGGAGAGAAAGTGGCGAAGCTGCGAGTAGGCGTCGTCTCCCCGGAGCGTGAGATCTGGTCCGGGGAGGCCGACATGGTCATTGCCAAGACCGTCGACGGCGAGATCGGTATCATGCCTAAGCACGCGCCCGTGCTCGGCGTTCTCGTCGAGGGCGGGTTGCTGAAGATCAAGCGAGGCAACGGCGAGGCCGATCTCGTCGCCGCCGTCCACGGAGGGTTCCTCTCGGTGGCCGACGACGAGGTGTCGGTTCTGGCCGAGGTGGCCGAGCTGGGTTCCGAGATCGATGTCGCCCGCGCGAAGAGCGCGCTGGAACGGGCTCAGGCCTCGGTCGAATCCGAGCAGGAAGACGCGGACGCGGCCGCCGGGGCGAGGCGTGCCAGGGCCCGGTTGCGCGCGGCCGGGGAAGAAGTCGGATAAATTCTGCTTCTTAGGCTGTACGCGCTTTTGGGGGGCGAGCAGACATGGTGGTGGATGTTCTCATCGTGCTGGGGCTGCTCGTCGCCCTCCTGGGCCTTCGGGTTCTGATACTCACCCGCTCCCGGGGATCGGTGCTCTGTTGTCTGCGCTCCCTGTCGAAGAAGCGGGGCTGGCGGGTCGGGGTGGCCCGCTACGCCGACGGCCACCTCAACTGGATTCCGCTCATAGGTCTGCTCCCAAGGCCGCGCCACGTCATCGTGAGGCGCGGCCTTGTGGTTTCCGGACGGCGCAAGGTCGGGTCCGGTGAGTTCTTCGGGTTCATCGAGGGCGTGACGGCGATCGAGTGCCGCAACGGGAATGACGCCTTCGAGCTCGCGATGGGATACCGGGCACTGACGGGCTTCGTCGCCTGGCTGGAGTCCGCCCCGCCCAGCGCCTACCTCGACGTCGCCTGACCCACCTGCCCGGCGGCACCCGCCGGGCCGGGCGCGATCCTCGCTCTCCGCGTGTGCCGACGGGTTTCTCCGTGGGGATCCGTCGGCGCTCGCTCTCAGCGGGTGCCGCCGGGTTTCCAGAGGATCTCGTCGCCGCCCGCGGCCACCCGGC
This sequence comes from Streptosporangium sp. NPDC000563, assembly GCF_040299985.1. Taxonomy (NCBI): domain Bacteria; kingdom Bacillati; phylum Actinomycetota; class Actinomycetes; order Streptosporangiales; family Streptosporangiaceae; genus Streptosporangium; species Streptosporangium sp. NPDC000563. The sequence goes on from NZ_JBEPDA010000019.1 coordinate 141,811, forward strand.
AGAGGATGAACATCAGATCACTCAGCCGGTTGAGGTACTTCGCGGTGAGCGGGTTGACGTCGTCGTGGGCCTCCATGGCCGACCAGGCGGTCCGCTCGGCCCGCCGGACCACGGTCCTGGCGACGTGGAGCGCGGCCACGGCCGGGGTGCCGCCGGGCAGGATGAAGCTGCGCAGCGGCGTGAGGCGTTCGTTGAACTCGTCGCACCGCGCCTCCAGCCAGTCGATGTAGGAGGGCTCGACGCGCAGCGGGGGGAACTCGGGGTTCTCCACGACCGGGGCGCACAGGTCGGCCCCGACGTCGAACAGTTCGTTCTGGATCCGGCTGAGGACGGCGGTGATGTCCGCCTCCAGGGTCCCCGCGGCGAGGGCGACGCCGATCGCGGCGTTCGCCTCCTCGACGTCCGCGTAGGCGGCCAGGCGCGGATCGGTCTTGCGAGTGCGGCTCATGTCGCCGAGCGCGGTCGTGCCGTCGTCCCCGGTACGGGTGTAGATCTTCGAGAGCACCACCGGGTTGTCTCTGTCAGCTCGCGTCATGAGGCTCAGCGTATCGGCAGGAAAACCATCCTGTTTAACCTGATAGAGGACCATATGATTTGTCGATGGTTTCTGGTTTCTACCTGCGATTCCCCCACATCTCCCATGAGACGCTCACCTTCGTCGCCGACGACGACGTGTGGGCGGCCCCGGCGGACGGCGGCCGTGCGTGGCGTCTCTCCCTGGACCGAGCCCCCGCGAGCCACCCTCGTCTCTCGCCAGGCGGTACCAGGGTCGCCTGGACCGGTGTCCGTGACGGCGCTCCCGAGGTCTACCTGGCGGACCTGGAGTCCGGTTCCGCGGAGCGGCTGACCTACTGGGGAGACGCGCGGACGCGGACGCGCGGCTGGACGCCGGACGGCGAGGTCCTCGCGATCAGCGCGACCGGCCAGCCGTTCGCTTCGCAGACCTGGGCCTACGCGCTCGGTGAGGGACGGGTCGAGCGGCTGCCGTACGGCCCGGTCAACGACCTGTCGATGGCGGGGGGAACCGCGGGGGACACAGTGGCGCTGCTCGCCGGAGGGCTTCCCCGCGACCCCGCGGTCTGGAAGCGCTACCGGGGCGGCACGGCGGGCCGCCTGTGGGTGCGGCGCGGCGACGGTGACTTCACCCGGATCCTGACCGACCTGAACGGCCACCTCGCGAGCCCGATGCTCGTCGGGGGGCGGCTCGTCTTCCTCTCCGACCACGAGGGCATCGGCAACCTCTACTCCTGCGACCTGGACGGCGGCGGCCTGCGCCGCCACACCGATCACGAGGTCTTCTACGCCCGGCACGCCACCACCGACGGGACCCGGATCGTCTACCAGAACGCCGGAGACCTCTACCTCCTGGACGATCTCGACGCCGAGGCCCGCAAACTCGACGTCACCCTCGGCTCCCCGCTGCGCGGGCGGCAGCCGTACCAGGTCAACGCGGGCAGGCGGTTGCACGACCTGGCCGTGGACGCGACCGGGCGCGCCAGCGCGGTGGAGGTCCAGGGAACGGTGCACTGGGTGACGCACCGGGACGGCCCTGCGCGGCAGCTCAGCGACGGCCTGTCGGCGGGGCGGCCCCGCATGCTCGGCGACGACCGCGTGGTGTGGGTCTTCGACGACGGCGAGACGCAGGGGCTGGAGATCGTCCCGGCGGGCGGCGGGGAGAGCCGCAGGATCGCCGTGGGGACGCTGGGCGAGGTCGGTGACCTCGCCGTCGCGCCCGACGGGAACACGATCGCGGTGACCGCCAGGAACGGACGGCTGCTCCTGGTCGACGTGGCCTCCGGCGAGGCCGTGGAGCTGGCCAGGGCCGAAGGGGAGATCCACGGCCTGACCTGGTCACCCGACTCGGCCTGGCTGGCCTGGTCGCACCCCGACGGCCCCCAGCTGCGCAGGATCAGGCTGGCGAGGGTGGCGGACCGGGTCGTCACCGATGTCACCGACGGCCGGTTCGTGGACATCTCACCCGCTTTCGCGGGTGACTATCTGGCGTTCCTGTCGCGACGCGGCTTCGACCCGGTCTACGACGCGCACTCCTTCGACATGTCCTTCCCCTTCGGTTACCGGCCCTACCTGGTGCCGCTGTCCGCGTCCACGCCGTCCCCGTTCGCGCCCAGCGCCGCGGGAAGGGCGGCCGACCCCGACTCGGACTCGGGTTCCGGCCCCGACGGCGACGGCAAGAGCGACGGCGCGCTCACCGTGGACCTGGAGGGCATCGCCGCCAGGGTCGTGCAGGTTCCGGTGCCCGAGGGCCGCTACTCGGACCTGCGCGCGGTCAAGGGCGGGTTCGTCTGGCTGCGGGAGCCGCTGGCGGGGGAGCTCGGCGAGGACAGGGACGAGGTGGGCGGCGAGGCGCCCCGCCCGGCGCTGGACCGCTACGACCTGGTCAAGCGCGAGTGGAAGGAAGTGGTCGACAAGCTCGACTGGTACCGGGTGAGCGGTGACGGCACACAGCTCGTCGTCAGCGACAAGGGCACGCTCACGGTTCGTCCCGCCGGGGGCAAGCAGGGCGGCAAGAACGGTGACGACGCGACCGTCGACCTGTCCAGGATCCGGATCACCGCCGACCCGCGCGTCCTGCGGCGGCACGCCTACGCCCAGGCGGGCCGCAGGATGCGCGCCGACTTCTGGGTCGAGGACATGGCCGACGTCGACTGGGAGAACGTACTGGAGGAGTACCGGCCGCTGGTGGACCGGGTCGCCACCGCCGACGACTTCGCCGACCTGCTCTGGGAGGTTCTGGGGGAGCTGGGCAGCTCGCACGCCTACGTCGACGCCGCTCCCTGGGGCTACCCGGCCTCAGAACCGGTCGGGCTGCTCGGCGCCGACCTCTCCAGGGGCGACGACGGCCGCTGGCAGGTGGACCGGGTGCTGCCCGCGGAGTCCTCCGACGTGCACGCCCGCTCGCCGCTCGCCGGTCCGGGGGCGGGCGTCCAGCCGGGAGAGGCACTGCTCGCGGTCGACGGGCGCCCGGTGCCGCCGGAGGGACCCGCGCGGCTGCTGGTCGGCGCCGCCGACAAGCCGGTCGAGCTGACCCTGGGCGGCGGGCGGCGGGTGGTCGTCACACCGCTCCGCGACGACCGGCGCCTGCGCTACCAGCACTGGGTGGCCCGATGCCGGGCACGGGTCAGGGAGCTCGGCGGCGGACGCCTCGGCTACCTGCACATCCCGGACATGGTGGCCGAGGGCTGGGCGCAGTTCCACCGTGACCTGCGCAGAGAGATGACCTTCGAAGGGCTCGTGGTGGACGTACGGGGGAACCGCGGCGGCCACACCTCCGAGCTGGTCATCGAGAAGCTGATCCGCCGGGTCATCGCCTGGGACCTGCCCAGGGGCATGACACCGATCACCTATCCCGAGGACGCGCCGCGCGGTCCGCTCGTCGCGATCACCGACCAGAACGCCGGATCCGACGGCGACATCGTCACCGCGGCCTTCAAGATCCACAAGCTCGGGCCCGTGGTGGGCACCCGCACCTGGGGAGGCGTCATCGGTATCGAGGACGCCCACCGCCTGGTCGACGGCTCGCGCGTCACCGTGCCCAAGTACTCCTTCTGGTTCGAGGAGCTCGGCTGGGGCGTGGAGAACTACGGTGTCGATCCCGACGTCGAGGTCGACATCGCCCCCGACGACTGGGCACAGGACAGGGATCCGCAGATCGAGGAGGCGGTACGGCTCGTGCTGGCCGCGCTGGAGGAGCGTCCGGCGGCGACCCCGCCCGATCGCTCCACCCGGCCCTCCCGGCGGCGTCCCGCGCTGCCACCCCGCCAGTAGTTGACATTTGTCACCCGGAACACCGTAAAGATCACCGTTTTCCGGTGATATCCACGACTACCTGGTCAAATGCCGGACGACGACGATTGTCGTCATGAGAACACCACAGGTGACGGATCCGCCGGGCCTCGACAGTGTGATCGAGGTCGGCGGGCTCCGGCAGGCGTACGGCGACTTCGAGGCGGTGCGCGGCGTCTCCTTCGACGTCCCGAGGGGCGAGTTGTTCGCCCTGCTCGGCACGAACGGCGCAGGCAAGACCACCACCGTGGAGGTCCTGGAGGGTTTCAGGGCCCCCACCGACGGCAGCGTCCGGGTGCTCGGGCTCGACCCGGTCAGGCAGCGCCGGACGCTGCGGCCCCGGGTGGGGATCATGCTGCAGGAGGGCGGCTTCCTCGGTGACCTCACGGTCGCGGAGACCGTCGGCCTGTGGGAGGGGCTGAGCCGCGACACGGGCCGTACCGCCGCCTCCGCGAGGACGTTCTCCCTTCCCGGCCGGCGCAGGGGCACGGATCCGGGGACCATGGACGCACTGGAGGCGGCGGGGCTGGCCAGGAAGGCGAGGACCAGGGTCCGGCAGCTCTCCGGCGGCCAGCGGCGCAGGCTCGACCTCGCACTGGCGGTGATCTCCCGGCCGGAGGTGCTCTTCCTGGACGAGCCGACCACCGGCATGGACCCCGAGGCGCGTCGCGCCACCTGGAAGGTGATCGAGGACCTGCGGGCGGGGGGCACCACGGTGCTGCTCACCACCCACTACCTGGAGGAGGCCGAGCGCCTCGCCAACCGGCTGGCCATCATGCACGAGGGCCGGATCCACCTCCAGGGCACCGTCGAGGAGGTGGTGGCCGGCTCCGGCGACCGGATCTCCTTCCGCCTTCCCGGCATCTCCTGGACCTTCGGCGAACTGCCCCCGCTGGACGGCGTATCCCCCGTACTGACCTACGGCGGCGACACGGGCGATACGGGGGTCGCCTACACCCTGACCGGCGCGCGGGCGGCGGCCCGCGCGCACGCGGCGGTCCGGCTGCTGCTGGACTGGGCCGACGCGCGGGGCGAGACCCTGGAACGGCTGGCCGTACGCCGGGGAACCCTGGAGGACGTCTTCCTGCGGGTGGCAGGGGAGGCGTCGCCGGCCGGGGACGCCGGAGACGACGGTACGGATCGGCGGGCCGGCGGCGGGCCGGTGGCGGCAGGACCGGCGAGAAGGGGCGAGTGACCATGAGAACCGACGTGCTGCACGCGATCAGGCTCGCGAGGATCGATCTCACCCTGGTGAGCAGGAACACCACGGTCCTGTTCAACGTGCTCCTGCTGCCGCTCCTGATGGCCTGGCTGTACACCCAGGCGGTCGGCGCCGAGAAGATCGACGGCGTGGCCGGGAGGCTTTTCGTCCTGGCCGGGCTGCCAGGGGTGCTGCTGGTGTTCGCGGTCTTCGTCAACCTGGTGAACTCCTTCACCGCCCGGCGTGAGGAACTGGTGCTCAAGCGGCTGCGCGCGAGCCAGCCGTCGGGGCCGGCGATCCTCGGTGGCGGCGCCCTCGGGGCACTCGTGCTCTATCTCGCCCAGGTGGCGCTTCTGGCCGTCTGGATGCGGCGGGCCGAGGGGGTCACGCCGGCGAACGTGCCGATGCTCGTGACCGTCGCCGTCCTGGGAGTCGCGCTGTTCTGCCTGCTCGCCGCCGCCTTCTCCGGCCTCACGCCGAACGCCGAACTCGCCCAGGTCACGGTGCTGCCGGTGCTCCTGCTCGTGCTGGTCGGCGCCCCGATCGCGTTCCCCGCGGATACTCTGCCCGGTGTGCTGGGCCACGTCGCCGCCCTGCTTCCCGCGACTCCGATCGTGGAGATCGCGCGTACCGCCTTCCTGGGCGGTGACCACATCTCCGGGGGCGGCGAGGCGCTGAGCACGGGCGGGCAGTGGGTGGCCGCGCTGCCCTCGTTCGCGATCCTGCTGGCCTGGATCGCGGTGGCCGGGCTGCTGGCCCGATGGCTGTTCCGCTGGGAACCTCGGCACGGCTAACGTGCATAACGAGATGCCGGCCGACTTCGCGAGACAAGGGATGAGGCGCCTCGCGCGCCTCGTCCCCTTCGCGTTCTCCACGCACCGTGTTCCCGCCGCCCCCGCCGCCCCCGCCGTTCCCGCCGCCCCTTCCGGGCTTTCCGCGAGAAGGCGGCGCTCGTCCGTCCAGCGGCTCCGCCGGATGACCGTCTTCTCCCTCACCATGGGCCTCGTCCTCGCCTGGATCAGCCCTCTCGCCGAGCTGGCGAACGAGGACGGGGGAGGCAGGCCCTCGCTGCTGACCGTCGGGATACCGGGTCTGGTGATCTTCAGCCTCCTGTACCTGAGGATCCTCAGAGCGGCCCTGGACGGAACCGGCGCGCGAGGCGAGATCGTCGCCTCGGCCGTGGTCGCGGTGGCCCTCATGCTGACCCAGGACGGCGGTCCCTGGTCCTGGGGGCTGCTCGGTCCGGCGTGGGTGTCGGGCGCCGCGCTGCTGCTCGGCAGGTCCGCCACGATCGTCGCCGCCGTCGCGGCGACCGCCGCCGGACTGTTCCTCGCGTGGCCGGGAGAGGGGATCGCCGAGGTGCTCGCGGCACCGTACGAGGAGAGTTCCCTGCCCGGCATCGGCGCCTACCTCGGGGTGGCCGCGGCGGCGCCGTGGTCGAACCGGTTCCAGCTCTGGTTCTGGCAGCTGTTCAGGGCCGCGGAGGAGGGCAAGGAGGCGCGGGCCAGGCTCGCCGTCACCGAGGAGCGGCTCCGCTTCTCCCGCGACCTGCACGATCTGGTCGGGCACAGCCTCTCCGCGATCGCCGTCAAGAGCGAGGTGGCCTCCAAGCTGTCGGGGGTGGACGCCGGGCGGGCGGCGAGGGAGATGGACGAGGTGAGGACCCTCGCGCGGCAGACGCTCAAGGAGATCCGCGGGGTGGTACGCGGCTACCGGACGGTCGACCTCACCGCCGAGCTGCGCGCGATGACCGCGGTGCTGGAGGCGGGCGACATCCGCTGCACCCTGGAGACACCGCGCGAACAGGTGCCCGAGGGGACGGCCACCCTGCTGGCCTGGGTGGTGAGGGAGGGCACCACCAACGTGCTGCGGCACAGCTCCGCCACTCGGTGCCGTATCACGATCACCCTCCGCGGGGGAGATGCCGTGCTGGAGATGACCAACGACGGGGTGGACGAGGACGGGGGTGGCGACGGGGTGGACGGCCGGGGTGGTACCGGCCTCCTCGGGCTCTCGGAGCGGGTCGCCGCCATCGGCGGGACCGTCACGACGGGCCCGGGCGGTCCCGGGACGTTCAGGCTGCGGGCGACGATCCCGCTGGAGGGAGAACGATGATCCAGACGATGGCCGTCGTGCCGGGCCGTCCCACCGTCTCGTACCGTCTCGCCGTGCGGGGCTGTCCGGTCGAGGTGGGGCGTCCCGGTGGGGTGAGCGGTCCGGTCGAGGTGGGCCGTTCCGGCGGGGTGAGTGGTCGGGGCGAGGCGGGCCGTCTCGCCGTGCCGGGCTGTCGGGCAGAGGAGGCATGGTGATCCGGACACTGCTCGCCGACGACGAGCACCTGGTCAGGAAGGCGATCGCCACCCTGCTCGGCCTGGAGCCGGACATCGAGGTGGTGGCGGAGGTGGCGAGGGGAGACCTGGTGGCGGCGGCCGTGCTGGAGCACCGGCCCGATGTGGTCGTGCTGGACATCGAGATGCCGGGGATGGACGGGCTGAGCGTCGCCGAGACGCTGCGGGGCCACGCGGTGCTGATGCTGACCAGCTTCGGGCGGCCCGGATACCTGCGGCGGGCGCTCGCGGCAGGGGTGCGCGGCTTCGTCCCCAAGGACGCCTCCGCCGACGAACTGGCGACGGCGATCCGCAAGGTCCACGCGGGTGGGCGCTATCTCGACCCGGAGATGGCCGCCTCGGCGATGATGGCGGGGGAGAACCCTCTCACCGAGCGCGAGCGCGGCTCTCTGGAGCTGGCCGCGCAGGGCGCCTCGGTCGCCGAGATCGCCGTCGCGCTCCACCTCACCCAGGGCACCGTACGCAACTACCTGTCCAGCGCCATCACCAAGCTGGGCGCGACCAACCGGATCACCGCGATCCGGGCCGCCCAACAAAAAGGTTGGCTTTAAACGCGTTTTCTCCTTCGAATCGGGCAAGGGACTCCCGTGTTCGCCGGAAGATCGACGTCAGGGACGAGGGAGGTTCGCACCTTCTGGTAGGAGTGACGACCTTCTTCCGCGCGGTGACATCGGATGAACGCGATGCGTGACCAGTCGGCGGGTGACGCGTCGCCGTGGTGCCGGGCCGGTTTCTCCGTGGCCGGGCGTGAGGAGGAGGCATGCGCGTCTCTGGTAACCCCCGGGCTCAGGTGGTCGGCGTCGGGAATCGTCTCGACGTGGGAACCGTGGCCCGGGTGCGCCCGCGACTGCACGAGGCGGTCGACTCGGGGCGGGGCGACCTGATCGTAGATCTTTCCGGGTTGGAAATGATCGACGCCACCGGTCTCGGGGTGCTGGTGGGCACGCATCGCCGCGCTGTGAGCGCGGAACGCCGCCTCATCCTGCGGAGGGTGCCGCCCAGGGTCATGCGGGTGCTGGCGGTGACCCGGCTCAACCGGGTCCTCACCGTCGAGCTTCCGGTGGCCGCGGTGGCCTGATCCGGAAGGTCGCCGGAGTTGGGGGAGTCCGGCGGCACCGGAGCACGATGTCGGAGGACGGGCACGGCGGGCCCGCCCTCGTGTCACACCGCTGTCGTACACCGCTGTGTTACGCCGCGATCAGGTCACGAAGGACCTGTGGAAGATGTGCGTGGCGGTGTCGATGAGCCTGGCGACCGGAGGTGGGTCGTCGGCCAGGACCCACTCGATGAGCAGTTCCTGGATCGCCCCGATCATCCCCAGCGCGAGGAGGTGCTGGTTGGCCTTCGTCGCCTCCGGCATGTCGGCGACGTTCGACTCGATCGTCCTGGTGAGGGCCGCGACGGCCGACTGCCTGGAGGTGAGGAGGCAGTCGCCCGCCCGGCGGACCTCCAGATGCATGATCTGCGCGCGACGCCTGTCTTCGGTGACGAAGCTGATATAGCTGGTGATTCCCGTCCTGACCCGGTCGGCCAGGGTGTCGGGGGCCTGCTCGATCGCTTTCGACATCGACTCCAGCGTCTCGCGCACGCATCGGGTGTACACGGTCTGCATCAGCTCCTCGCGTCCTGAGAAGCACTCGTAGAATGCGCGGTTGGAGATACGTGCCTCGGCACACAACCTCTCGATCGTCGTTTCGGGGAATCCGGGGTCGGAGAAGAGGGTGTACGCCGCGGAGATCAGACGCTCCCGGCGCTCCTCAAGTCGCTCCTCCGCTGACATTCCCCGGTAGGACCGTCCATTCATGTCAAGCTCCCACAGATCAGTGCGAGGTTGACAGATACTCGCTTTATCACTTCCACCTCATGGCTCTGGCCCCCGGAATCAACCATTATGGGTGCAAGATCCTTTTTGTGGAAGAGTCGCTATGTTATTTCTTGCATTATCCGTGTAAGAAGGTGACATGTCTGAGTAGTCGGTCAAGGTGTTTTCGGCCGCGGCGGAATGGGGGGGATTCGTCGCGGGCGGCGCGGGAAAGTCCGGCTCCGGGTCGTGAACCTCGGGGCACCGTTCTGTTCGAAGGCCGCTCGGCCTCAAGAGCGAAGCCAACCTCGGAAGAGCGGCCGGGGTGGCGCCGGTCCCGGTGGGCGACCGCCTAGCGAGTGAGCAGGCCCCGGTCCAGGGCCGTGGTCACGGCGGCGGTGCGGTCGGAGACGCCGAGCTTGCCGAAGACGCGCAGCAGATGGGTCTTGACCGTGGTCTCGCCGATGAACAGGGCCCTGCCGATCTCCGCGTTGGTCAGCCCCCTGGCCACCAGGGAGAGCACCTCCGTCTCACGCGGCGACAGCGACTCGGTCACCGGAGCCCGCATCCGGGTGACCAGCCTGGTCGCCACCGACGGCGACAGGACGGTCTCCCCGCGCGCCGCCGAGCGGATCGCGGCGAGCAGGTCGGCCCTGGAGGTGTCCTTCAGTAGATAGCCCGCCGCGCCGGCCTCGACCGCCCGGACGATGTCGGCGTCGGTCTCGTAGGTGGTCAGCACGATCACCCGGCTCTCCGGCCGTCCGGTGAGGATACGCGAGGTGGCGCTCACCCCGTCCCCGTCCGGCATACGCAGGTCCATCAGGATCACATCCGGGGTGAGCTCCGCTGCCCGTACGACGGCCTCGTCCCCTGAGGCCGCCTCGCCCACCACCGTGATCCCGGAGTCGGCCTCCAGCATCCCCCGAAGGCCCTCGCGGACCACCGGGTGATCGTCGACGATCATCACGCGAAGCATGTGTCACCCCTCCTGGTCGGGACGGCCGGTGCCGTCGCTCCGGCCGGTTCGGTCGGTGGGGGGAGCGGGCCGTTCCGGAGAGTCGTCGGCGGTGAGGACGGGCCGGTCGGTGGGGACGACCACCTCAAGCACCGTCCCCTCGCCGGGGAGTGCCTTCACGGTGAGGGTGCCGCCGACCTGCTCGACGCGGGCGCGCATGCCCCGCAGGCCGTACCCCTCGCCGCCGGACGGCTCGAAACCGCGTCCGTCGTCGCGTAACCCCAGCCGTACGGAGCCGTCCCGGTAGGCGATCGAGACCGCGACGGACGCCGCGTCCGCGTGCTTGCGCACGTTGGCCAGCCCTTCCTGGGCGGCGCGGACGAGCACCACCTCGGCCGAAGCGCTCAGCGGCCGGGACCTTCCGTACGCCTCGAATCCGGCGGACAGGTTCGTCTCCTCGCCGAAGCGGTTCGTCAGCCGCCGCAGCGCCTCGTCCAGGGTCGAGCCGTCCAGCGGCGCCGGGCTCAGCGTGGTGACCAGCAGGCGGGCCTCGGTGAGGTTCTCCCGCGCCGTCCGCATGGCCAACGCCAGGTGGCGGGACGGGTCGGGCTGCGCCTCGGCCGCCTGGAGCAGCATGATGATGCTGGTGAACCCCTGAGCCAGGGTGTCATGGATCTCCCCGGCGAGCCGTTCGCGCTCCGCCTGCGCCCCGCGCTCGGCCGAGAGCGTGGACACCTTCGCCCGGCTGCTCTCCAACTCCTCGATGAGCGCGGCCCGCTCCTCGCTCTGCCGGGTGATCCGCTCCATCCAGATGCCGAACGTGGCGGAGAAGACGACGACGATCGTGGCGGCCACCAGGAAGTTGAACGGCTCCGCTCCCTCGACCAGGAACAGGTAGCGGATCATCGCGGGGAGGTTCAGCGCGGTCACGGCGATCATCGCCCGCCTGGCGGGGAAGACCATGAAACACTGCGGGCAGAGCCCGAACAGGGCGTAGGTCGCGTACGACGCGGTGAGTCCCGGGGGAGTGAACAGCGCGATCAACAGACCGATGTAGACCGCCCCCCGCAGCCGGTCACCGCGGATGATCGCCGGACGGCCGAACAGGACATAGAGCGGCAGGATCGCGCCCAGGCAGCTCGCCACGATCACCTTCTCGCGCACGGGCACGTCGATGACGAACGCGGTCGAGGTGGGCAGGAGGAGCCCGAAGGCCAGAAGCAACTCCCAGCCGCGCAGCGACTCCCACGCGTGCGGTTCGGTCCTTCGGGCGGAGGGCTCGGTGCGGTCGGCGAGACTCACCCGTCTCGGCGGCTCTTCCAGCGGAACGTCATCAGGCACAGCACCAGTCCTCCGACCGCCCAGGCTCCCAGGACCAGGGCGACCCGGTTGAGTTCGTACGAGTTCGCGACTTCAAGTGTGGCACCGGCGTCCCCCATGAAGACCGACCGGAACCCCTGGCACATCCACTTGAGCGGGAAGAGCGAGGCGATGTTCACCAGCCAGGACGGCAGCTGTCCGATGGGGATGAACACCCCGGAGATGAACTGCAGCACCACGAACGGCATCGCGATCACCGCGGAGGCGCTCTTGGCCGACCGGGGCAGGCTGCTGATCGCGACACCGAGCAGGGCCGAGCCGGCCACGCCGAGCACGAACACCCAGGCGAAGGTCACCCACCGGAACGTCTCCGACGGCAGCTTCAGGCCGAACAGCGCGACCCCGATCGCGAGCAGGATGACGACCTGCAGGAAGGAGACGAACAGGGTGTTGAGGGCCTTGCCGATGAAGTAGGAGGTGCGCGGCAGCGGGGTGCCCGCCAGCCGTTTGAGCGTGCCGTCGTCGCGGTCCACCGCGATGTTGATCCCGAGGTTCTGGAACCCCGTCATCGCGGCGGTCCCGATGAGCCCGGCCACATACAGCTGGGAGACGGTGAGGCCGGTCCCCTCCATCTCACCGGAGAAGATCGACCCGAAGATCACCAATATGATGATCGGGAAGGCGAAACTGAAGATCACCGCGTCTCGCTCGCGAAAGAACATCCTGTTCTCGACGACCGTCCGTGACAGCCCCAGTCGCATCACGGAAGGTTGCCCGACGGATGACGCCGGGGCGGAGGGGCGGGCAAGGGTCTGGCTCATCTGGTCGGTCACCTCGGGGGATCGGTTCGCGCTCGTACGGGAGACGGTCGGGCGGGGGGCTCGATGAGGCGGAGGTAGACGTCCTCCAGGGTGGGACGGGTCACGGCCAGTTCGGGGACCTCTCCGTCGAAGCGACGGGTCAGCTCCAGCACGGTCCTGGTCGGCGTGTCCGTCTCCAGGAAGTGGCGCTCACCCGCGTCGGACCAGCTCACCAGTGCCTTGCCGGCGGCCCTGCCGCCCAGCGTCTTCGGCTCGCCCTCGGCCACGATCCGCCCCCCGGCGACCACCGCCACCCGGTCGGCGAGCGCCTCGGCCTCGTCCAGGTAGTGGGTGGTCAGCACGATCGTGGTGCCGTCGCGGGCCAGGCTCTCGATCAGCTCCCAGAACCGCCTGCGAGCCTCCGGGTCGAACCCGGTGGTCGGCTCGTCCAGGAAGAGCAGCTCCGGATCGCCGATCACCCCGAGCGCGACGTCCACCCGGCGCCGCTGCCCGCCCGAGAGCTTCCGGATGCGCTGGTCGGCCTTCTCGGTGAGCCCGACCTGCTCGATCACCTCGTCCGGGTTCTTGGCGCCGGGGTAGTAGCCTGCAAAATGCCGTACGGTCTCCCGCACGGTCGCCTCGGCCACGTCGTTGGCCGTCTGCAGCACGATGCCGATCCGTGAGCGCCACGCGCGGGTGGGCCTGCCGGGGTCGACCCCCAGGACGCTCACCTCCCCGGCGTCCCTGGAGCGGTGCCCCTCCATGATCTCCACCATGGTGGACTTCCCCGCCCCGTTCGGGCCGAGGATCGCGAACACCTCGCCCGCGCGGATGTCGAGATCGACTCCTGCGACGGCCTGAACGTCGCCGTAGCGCTTGGTCAGACCTCTCACTCTTACCGCTGTGTCCATGTGCCAAGCGTCGCGTCCACGCGGTTCTCGCGGTACCGACGTTCGACGGAGCCCCGTGTCCACCGAACGGAGGACACGGGGCCCGTCGTTTCTCTCTCGATCGGCGGCGTGCCGCGACGGACGGCCGCTTCATGCGTTCGGTCTCAGGCCGGATGATCCGGACGTGGTGCACATCGAGCGTGCCACCGGCACACCGTATTTGAAGAGCGATTCAGAAGGTGCGGGATAACCACTGATATTCGGCTGTTTTCCGGCAGTCGCATTGCTCGTCGAGAATTCAGTAACGCCTGTCGCGAAAAGGGTGGCCGAGCTTGAGTGGCGGACTGGGAAGAAGGGAGGCGGAAATGTCGATCAATGATCGACCGGTGACCCCGTCGGGTGCCGAATGGCGCGAGAGCGCGCGGTAATGGCCAGGGTGGTGCCCGCGTCGAGGTGGCGCGGAAACCCGGCCGGTGTCGTCGCCGTGCGCGACGGCGAGGATCCGAACGGCCTCGCCCTGGACTTCGCACCCAAAAAGTGGTCGGCGTTCCCGGGCGGGGAGCTCTGCGTGCCGTGACAGCCGTCGGATTCCGTTTCGCACGCCTCCTCCGGGCCTCGGCGGCACTCAGCTCGTCAGAACAGGGTGTCCTCGCGTTCGATGCCGCGCAGCTCGTCGTAGTCGAGGGTGACGCAGCGGATGCCTCTGTCCTCGGCCAGGGTCTTGGCCTGGGGCGCGATGCTCTGGGCGGCGAGGATTCCGGAGACCGGGGCGAGCAGGGGGTCGCGGTTCATCAGCTCCAGATAGCGGGTGAGCTGTTCCACGGCGTCGATGCCGGCGCGGCGCTTGAGCTCCACGGCGACGGACGCGCCCGTGTGGTCGCGGCAGAGAATGTCGACGGGGCCGATCGCCGTCATGTATTCGCGGCGGACGAGCGTCCAGCCCGCGCCCAGGGTGGTGATGTGCTCGGCGAGCAGCTCCTGCAGGTGGGCCTCGACCCCGTCCTTGATCAGGCCCGGGTCCACGCCCAGCTCGTGGCTGGTGTCGTGGATGATCTCCTCCATGGTGAGGACGAGCTTCTCGCCGGTCTTGCCGTGGGTCACCGTCCAGGTGCCCTCCTCCTCGCGGAGCTTGCACGGCGGGTTCATCCAGTTCAGCGGCTTGAAGGCCCGGTCGTCGGCATGGATCGAGACGCTGCTGTCGGCCTTGATGAGAATGAGCCGGGGTGCCATCGGAAGATGGGCGGTGAGTTTCCCGACGTAATCCACGCTGCACCGAGCTATGACCAGACGCATGACCGAACCCTATCGGCCCGCGGGGACCCCGGTCCCCGTGATCCATCCGGACGGCCCGCCGGCGGGCCGCCGGCGGTTGGGGCGTGACTCCCCGCTCGTACGGGAGTCGTACGGGCGGGGAGTCACGCCGAGAGGTCAGCGCACCGCCTCGGAGAGCTTGACGCGGGCGCCCGTACGCAGGACCGCGCGGCTGTAGATGCGGGCGCCGAGCATGAGGGTGCCCACCGTCGCGAGGAGCATCAGGACCGCCGCCAGGGCGATCTCCCAGGCGAACACCTCGCCTCCGGCCATCCGGACCGGCATGACCATCGAGGAGAACGGCGGCACCAGCGAGAGGATCCTGGCCACCGGGCTGCTCGGCTGGACCGCCGCGAAGTAGGCCACCAGGTAGGTGACCATCATGAGCATCGTCATCGGGGTGAGGACGCTGTTCGCGTCCTCCTGCCTGGACACCAGAGATCCGAGCGCCGCCGCCATCGCGGCGAAGAAGGCGTATCCGAGGACGAACCAGAACAGCGCGCTGACCACGATGCCCGTCATCCCCGGGGGCAGGTCGGCCGCGAGACCGGTCGCCGCCGCCGCGCCGAGACCGGCCACGATGATCACGACCATGTTGGCGAGCGCGAGCGCGCCCAGCCCCACGATCTTGCCGCCGAGCAGCTGCCAGGGACGGACCGAGGTGAGCAGGATCTCCACGATCCGGCTGCCCTTCTCCTCGACCACGCCCATGGCGACGTACATGGAGGAGTAGATGAGCAGGAAGAACAGCACCATGACCAGCAGGGACGCGATGCCCACCCGCACGCCCGCGTAGCGGGTGTCGGCTCCGATGGAGACCTGCTCCAGAGGGGCGACCCGCATCGCCTCCGCCACCTTGGCCGGGTCCAGGCCCGCCTCGCCCAGCCGCCTCTCGGTCTGGGCGGCCTGGTTCGCGCTCTCCAGCAGCAGACCGAGGTCGCGGTCCACCTCGCCGTCGGCGAGCACCTTGCGGCCGTCCACCACGGCGGCGTCGACGTCGCCCGCGGTGACCGCGGCGCTCGCGGCGGCCTCGTCGGGGAACTCCCTGACGGTGAGCTCCACGTCCTTGGCCGCGCCGGTCAGGGCCGGCCGCAGCGCCTGCGACTGCGCTCCGGCGAGCCCCACGGTGTAGGAGTCGGGTCCGGAGAAGAGCCTGGGCAGGAACGCCAGTGCCGCGACCAGCACGGCACTGACCACGAGCCCGATGACGAACGCCTTCGTACGGCCGCGCGTGACGATCTCCCGCCGTGCGACCAGCCACAACCCGTTCACGCTACGGCCTCCCTGAAGATCTCGGTGAGTGTGGGGCGCTGCCACCCGAAGTGCTCGACTCTTCCGGCCTTGGCCGCGAGGCGCAGGATCTCCTGGTCGTCGCCGTCGACGCCCGCGACGAGGACCTCGTCGCCCTTCTCGACGACCTCTCCCGGCAGGGAGGTGGCCCAGCCGGGGGAGGCGTCCCTGACGACCACCCTGAGCAGGCCGCGTCCCTCACGGTCGCGCAGCTCCTCGACCGTTCCGCTCGCCACCATGCGACCGGAGGAGATGATGCCGACCGAGTCGCAGAGCCGTTCGACGAGGTCCAGCTGGTGACTGGAGAAGAGCACGGGAACGCCCGCGGCGCGCCGCTCGGCGAGCACCTCGGCGAGCGAGTCGACGGCGAGCGGGTCGAGCCCGGAGAAGGGCTCGTCGAGGACGAGCGCCTCGGGATCGTGCACCAGTGCCACCGCGAGCTGCACGCGCTGCTGGTTGCCCAGGGAGAGCGCGTCCACCGCGTCGTTCGCGCGCTCGGTGAGCGAGAGACGTTCGAGCAGGTCGCCGGTGGCCTTCTTCGCCCCGCTCGCGGTCAGTCCGCTGAGCCTGCCGAAGTATTCGACCTGCTCGGCGACCTTCATCTTCTGGTACAGACCGCGCTCCTCCGGCATGTAGCCGAACCGGCGCCGGTCGTCGAACGTCAGCGCCCTGCCGTCGCGGCGCACGGAGCCCGAGTCGGCGGTCAGCACGCCCATCAGGATGCGCATCGTGGTGGTCTTGCCCGCCCCGTTGGCCCCGACGAAGCCGAACATCTCGCCGGGTTTCACGGAGAACGTCACGCCGCCCAGGGCGACCTTGTCGCCGTACCGCTTGTGCAGGTCGTCTATCTCGATCATTGGGGGGATCCCTCGGTGAGACGTCTCAACACGGAGACGTAGTCATGAAACGCCTGGCGGCCCTCATCGGTGATGGCGAGCCAGGTGCGCGGGCGCTTACCCACGAAGGCCTTCTCCACGCTCACGTAGCCGGCCTCCTCCAGGGTGATGACGTGCTTGGAGAGCAACGAGTCGCTGACCTCGATCGTGTCGCGCAGGAAGCGGAACTCGGCCTTGTCGGTGACCGAGAGCGCGGCCATGATCGACAGCCGGACGGGCGCGTGGATGACGTCGTCGAGGCCGTGCCGAGGGTGTGAGCCCGTGCCGCCCGCGGCGCTCCCGGCGCCGCGCGTCGCCCTGCCCGCGCCGTCGTCCGCCGGGCCCGGGTGTCCCGCCTCACGCGCGCTGTGGGTCTCGCTCACCGCTCCACCCGCAGCACACGCCAGGCCGCGTAGAAGATCGGGACGCTCGCGCAGACCGACAGCGCGATCAGCGCCGCGCTCCAGGCCACGCCGGGGTCGTCGGGGCGCAGGAACGCGCCGAACACGAACACGGACAAGACCAGGGCGACGTACGAGATCGTCACGGGCCCCGTCGCCTTGTTGGCCCAGGCGACCTCCGGGTCCTGAACCCTCATGCCGCCGAGATATCCGACGAACAGGACGGTGAGGACGAGCCACGCCGCCGCGGCCGTGTTTCTGGACCAGCCGGGGCCGAGGAACATGACGGGCCAGTAGACGATCGTGCCAACGCCCACGATCACGTAGAGCAGGCCGGCGAGGCGCGCCGGTCGCCGGGTGCGCCGGCCGACCTCGTCGATCCGGCGCAGGGCGTCCTCAGGTGTCAGCTCGTCCTTCACGACTCCTCCTCCGCTCATGTTCTCAAACGCTACTGGTTACTCAACTCCGATTCAAGTACTTTCTGTCCGCTCTTTGGCTACCTGCCCGGCTTTTGGGGTAGCCGGTACCTCTCTGGGAGACTGTTGTGACGCCGGAGTGGCGGTTCGCCAGGTGGGCGACCCGGTGGGCGGGGTGGGAGAGCGATGACGAGCACTTGTCGGGCGGCGCGGGCGGCCGGAAGGACCGTGATGGCCGGCCTCGGCGCGACGGGCTCGTGAGCCCCCGCAAGGCCCGCCGCGCCGACCCCTTCGATCGGGGCGGCAAGCGGGGCCTCGCCCGTCCCGTCGGGGGTTCCGTGCCCGGCGTCGACCGTACCGAGGAGTGGCCCGACGGTGACTGGCAGGTGCGCCGGGTCACCGGTGGCGCGGCGGACAAGGTCTACCGCTGCCCCGGATGCGATCAGGAGATCAGGCCAGGACTGCCACATCTGGTCAGCTGGCCCGCCTGGCCGGGCGGGGAGGACGAGCGCAGGCACTGGCACACCGCGTGCTGGCGCAACCGGGTCAGGCGCGGACCCGGCAGAAGCAGATACTGACCGGCGCACGCGGACCGGCCATCACCGACAACGACCGGCCATCACCGGCCACCATCGGCCACGACCGGCGCAGACGCGGGCCGGCCACCACTGACCCACCACTGACAACGACCGGCCATCACCGGCCACGACCGGCTCCGACGCGGGCCGGCAGGGCGGATTCGAGGAGAGACATGGAGATTCGGGCCTCTACGGTGTTGCCCGCGCGCAGGGAGCCGATCGAGTTGCACACCGGCGACGGTCTGACACTCGTCGGTGAGCTCGCCCTGCCCGCCGACCGGCCCCCGGTGGCCACGCTGGTCTGCCTGCATCCGCTGCCCACCCATGGCGGCATGATGGACAGCCACGTCTACAAGAAGGCCGCCAACCGGCTGCCCGCCCTCGCCGACCTGGCCGTGCTGCGCTTCAACACGCGCGGCACCACCTCGGAGCGGGGCACCTCCCAGGGAGCCTTCGGCGCCGGCGAGGACGAACGCATGGACGTCGCCGCGGCCCTGGAGTACGCCGACTTCCACGACCTGCCCCGGGTCTGGCTGCTCGGCTGGTCCTTCGGCACCGAACTGGCGCTCAAGTGGGGGCACGACCCGCTGGTGGAGGGGGCGATCCTGCTCTCCCCGCCGCTGCACCGGGCCACCGACGCCGACCTCGACGCGTGGGCGGAGTTCGGGCGGCCGCTGATCGCGCTGATCCCGGAGTTCGACGACTACCTGCGTCCCGAACAGGCCCGTGAACGCTTCGCCAGGGTGCCCCAGGCCGAGGTCGTCGGGGTGGACGACGCCAAGCACCTGTGGGTCGGCGAGCCGTACGTGCGCGTCGTCCTCGACCAGATCGTCCAGCGGGTGAATCCGGCGGCCCACCCCCTGCCCACCGAGGTTCCCGGATCGTAGGAGCCTGTCCGGTTGGGTCGTCCGACGAGATCATTGTCGCGTACGCCGTTCGTCGAGGCCGGGGCACCACGAAGTCCTGATCTCCGGGCCCGCCGGAACGCCCGCGTGATCCGGGCGGTGAGAAGAGACGAGACAGGAAGAGAGCCCGGCGACCGTGCAGGTCGCCGGGCTCTCTCCCCGTAGCCGTCGCGAACGCCCCGGAGTCAGCGGCCGCCTATTCCTGCCACCACTCCGCGTCGTCGTCCTTCGTCTCGGTCCTCGCGGGCGCGGGAACCGGCTTCTCGGCGCCGTTGGCGGCGGCGGGGATGGCCGGCTTCGGCGGTGCCGCGGCGATCGCGGGCTCCGGGTCGGCGGCCGGGAGCGGTGCGCCGCCGAGCAGCTGGCGCAGCTGCGCGAGGTGGCTGGTGATGCTGTCGCGCTGGCGGGTCAGCTCGTCGACCTGGCGCTGGGCGACCGTGCGGCTGCGCTCGGCCTCCGCCTTGGCCTCGGAGACGATGGAGTCGGCGCTCGCCTTGGCCTCGGAGACGACCTGGTCGGCGTTCTTGCGCGCGTTGGCCAGCAACTGCTTGGCGTGCGTGTCGGCCTCGCGACGGGTCTGCTCGGCCTGCTGCGTGGCCTTGGTGGCGCGCTGCTCGGCGGTGGCCGCGCGCTGCTCGGCGGTGGCGGTCAGCTGCTGGGCCGCGGCCTGCGCGTTGGCGTGGCGCTCGGCCTCCTGGCGCTCGGCCTCCTCGCGCCGGGCGGCGAGCTGGATCTCGAACTCCGCCTCGTCCTGTGCCCGCTTCGCCTCGGACTCCTCAAGCACCCGCTGGGCCTGGGCGCGCATCTCGTCGGCCTGGCGCTTGGCGGTGGTGAGGACCTCGTCGCGCTCGCGCTTGGTCGAGGCGCGCAGCTGGGCCACCTCGCGCTCGGTGGTGGTGCGCAGCTTGGCGATCTCGCGCTCGGAGTCGGCGCGCTTCTCCGCCACCTCGTGGTCGGCGGTGGCGCGCAGCTTGGAGACCTCGCGCTCGGTGGTGGCGGTCAGCTCGTCGGCCTCGCGGCGGGCGGTCGAGCGGATCTCCTCGGCATCGCGCTCCGCGCTGGTGCGCATCTCGTCGGCTTCGCGGGTGGCGAGGGCGCGCTTCTCGGCCGCCTCGTTCTCCGCGGCGGCGCGCAGGTCGGCGGCCTCGACCTTGGACGCCGCCTTGATCTCGTTCGCCTCGGCCCTCGCGGCCTGGACCAGCTCGGTCGCCTGCTCCTCCGCCAGGCGGAGGAGCTGCTCGATCCGGGCGCCGAGCCCGGAGTAGGTCGGTCGCTCCTGCTCCTGGAGCTGACGTTGTGAGTCGGACAGCTCCCGCTGCAGGCCCTGGAGCTGCTCCCGGGACTGCCGGAGCTCGCCGTCGAGCTGCTTCAGATGGTCGTGGACCTGGTGCCGGTCATAGCCACGAAGCACCACGTCGAATTCCCGAGCGGGGGCGTCTTCAAAGAAATTGTTGAGCTGGGCATCGATGTCGGACTGCATGGAGGCTCGATCCTGGGTTGTCGAGACGGCTACACGGGCCGGACGGGAGTTTCAGGCATCCGAAGCGGGAGCCGGGGCGGGATCCACGTCCGGTGGTACGCCAGCGTACTCCGCCGTTGCCGAGTTGGCGGTCTCGTCCGACTTTATGCGCGACTTGTTACGTATCAGCGTTTCTTGCATTCGGGGTGGGCTTGGCGTGCCTTTCCGGGGCCTGTACGAGTTCGGTGAGCATTCCCCCGACGTCTTTGGGGTGAAGAAAGGCGATGGAAGAGTCCATGGAGCCGTGGCGCGGTCGCTCGTCGAGCAGCCGGACCCCCTTGCCGCCGATCTTGTCCATCGCCTGCACGACATCCGGGACGCCGAAGGCGACATGATGGACACCTTCCCCGCGCTTCGCGAGAAATTTGCCGACCGGCGTGTCGGGGCCGAGCGGTTCGAGAAGCTGGATATACGATCCACCGCCTTCGCCGTCGGCGATGCGCAGCATCGCCTCCTTCACTCCCTGCTCGATGTTCACCTCGCGGGCCACCACCGTGAGCTCGAAGGTCTGCTCGAAAAAAGCGATCTTCTCCTCAAGGTCGTGGCAGGCGATTCCTACATGATCGATGCGCATGAACATGGGGCCATCCTCCATGGGGTCGCCGATGTACTCATGGGTATGGTGGCAAAGTCGCTCCAAGTCCCGTCAGGGAGGCCCCACTTATGTCTGGTTCCGTCATCGTCGCCGGAGCTCGTACCCCCATCGGACGGCTGCTCGGTTCGCTGTCCGGCCTGTCGGCCGCCGAGCTCGGCGGCATCGCCATCAAGGCCGCGCTGGAGCGTTCCGGCGTCGCTCCCGACGCCGTGCAGTACGTGATCATGGGGCAGGTGCTCCAGGCGGGTGCCGGTCAGGTCCCCTCCCGCCAGGCCGCCGTCAAGGCGGGCATCCCGATGACCGTGCCGTCCCTGACGATCAACAAGGTATGTCTCTCCGGCCTGGACGCCATCGCCCTGGCCGACCAGCTCATCCGCGCCGGCGAGTTCGACATCGTGGTCGCGGGCGGCATGGAGTCCATGTCGAACGCCCCGCACCTGCTGCCCGGCCTGCGCAGGGGCGTCAAGTACGGCTCCGCGGACATCGTCGACTCGATGGCCTACGACGGCCTCACCGACGCCTACGATCAGGTGGCCATGGGCGAGTCCACCGAGCGGCACAACGCGCGCCTCGGCCTGACCCGCGAGGAGCAGGACGAATACTCCGCGCGATCCCACGGACTCGCCGCCGCCGCGATCAAGAACGGGACGCTCGACGACGAGATCGTGCCGGTGTCCATCCCGCAGCGCAAGGGCGAGCCGGTGGTCTTCTCCGCCGACGAGGGGGTGCGCGGCGACACCACCGTCGAGGTTCTGTCGCGGCTGCGGCCCGCGTTCGCCAAGGACGGCACGATCACCGCCGGATCGGCCTCGCAGATCTCCGACGGTGCCTGCGCGGTGGTCGTGATGTCCAAGGCCAAGGCCGAGGAGCTCGGCCTCGACTGGCTGGCCGAGATCGGCGCGCACGGCAACGTCGCCGGACCCGACAACTCGCTCCAGTCCCAGCCGGCCAACGCGATCGGGCACGCTCTCGCGAAGCAGGGCCTGGAGGTCGCCGACCTCGACCTGCTGGAGATCAACGAGGCCTTCGCGCAGGTCGTCCTCCAGTCGGCGAGGGAACTCGGCGTTCCCCTCGACAGGGTCAACGTCAACGGCGGCGGCATCGCCGTCGGCCACCCGATCGGCGCCTCCGGCGCCCGCATCGTCCTCACCCTCGCCCACGAGCTCAGGCGCAGGGGCGGCGGCCTCGGGGCGGCGGGGCTCTGCGGTGGCGGCGGGCAGGGCGACGCCCTGATCATCCGCGTACCCTCGGCATGATCGCGGAGGTCTCCGACCTGGTCGCGATGGCGCGCCAGGGAAGGCCGCGGGCCGTGGCCCGGCTGATCTCCATGGTCGAGAACGGCTCCCCGAGGTTGCGGGAGATCACCGAGCTGCTCTGCGCCGACCGGCCGTACCGGGCACGGATCATCGGGCTCACCGGCTCTCCCGGCGTCGGCAAGTCCACCTCGACCGGAATGCTGGTCCACGCGTTCCGCAAGCGGGGCATGCGGGTCGGCGTGCTCGCAGTCGACCCGTCCTCACCGTTCACCGGCGGGGCGCTGCTGGGCGACCGGGTCAGGATGCAGGACCACGCCACCGACCCGGACGTGTTCATCAGGTCGATGGCGAGCCGGGGCCACCTGGGAGGGCTGTCGTGGGCCACGCCTCAGGCGCTGCGTGTCCTGGAGGCGGCCGGTTGCGAGGTCATCCTCGTCGAGACCGTCGGGGTCGGGCAGGCGGAGGTCGACATCGCCTCGCTCGCCGACACCACCGTCGTGTTGCTCGCCCCGGGGATGGGCGACGGCATCCAGGCGGCGAAGGCGGGCATCCTGGAGATCGCCGACGTGTTCGTGGTGAACAAGGCCGACCGCGAGGGCACCCAGGCCACCGTCCGCGAGCTCCGCAACATGATCGCCCTGGTCGAGCGGCCCTGGAGGCCGCCGATCGTACCGACCGTGGCCTCCAGAGGTGAGGGAGGCGAGGAGGTGGTCGACGCCCTCGGCGACCACCTGGCCTATCTGGAGGCGTCGGGGGAGCTCGTCCGGCGCCGTCACGCCAGGGCGAGGGACGAGATCGAGGCGATCGCCCTCACCACCCTGCGCTCCCGCTTCGCCCACCTGCACGGCGACCGGCGCCTCGACGCCCTCGCCACCCGCGTCCTGGACTCAGAACTCGACCCCTACACCGCGGCGGACGAGCTCCTGGCCGCCACGGGCTGAGCGAGACCCGCGCGCCTCGGGCACCGAAACGGTTACCGAGCCGCGCGGGACCGCGATCCGGACTTCGGATCCCGTGGTCCGAACCTCGTCCTTGGGGCCCCGCGATCCGGCGGCCGTGGCACATGCCCGATCCGGGGGATCGAGATCACGGCTCCGGGGCTCAGGTCTCGTCGGCGAACTTGACGGTGACCTTCTCGAAGCCGAGTCCCTTCAGCAGGCCCTCAAGCATGATCTTGGTGTTCTGGTCGGCCCGGTTGCGCAGGTCGCTGGCCTGGGCGGCCTCGGCGATCTTCTTCTCGGCGAGCATGTAGAGCTCCCGCTGGTCGGCGGGGGAGGAGGACAGCAGATCCTCGACCCGGTCGAAGAGACCGCGCTGCTGGGCGTAGACGTACGAGCGCTTGTTGTCGATGTTCGGCTTCTCCAGCTGGGCGCGGGGCAGCTTCACCGTGACCTCGGTGCGGTCGGGGGAGACCGTGAGGGCGTTGCCGGCGATGCCGCCGAAGTCGACGTAGGCGTCGACACCGCCGGCACCGACGAAGAGGGTCCTGCTGCCCTTGATCGCGTCGGGCAGGAAGGCCGCGTCCTTCTCCAGGTCCACCACGACCTGGAAGTTGCCGGTGGCGGCCTCGAAGCGGCTGAGGTTGTGGATGGACTCCAGCAGCACGGGCTGGCTGCGGTCGATCGTCTCCTCACCGAACGGGTTCAGCCACGACCAGGCGAGGCGTGCGCCGACGACGAGAAGGATCACGACGACGAGCAGCCCGGCGAGAAAACGCCAGAAACGCCCGCGGCGCGCCGTAGGGGGCGCCGCGGGCGGAGCTTCTTGGGAGGCTTTCACGGCGCTTTCCTTCCCCGCACGGTGACCTTCTCACGCGGAGCCTATGCCGATCTTCCTACCCCCGGGGAGAGGGCGGCGCGCCCCGTTCCGCGAAGGGGGCGCGCCAGGGGCCGGTCGGGGTGATCACTCCGGGGGCGGGGGGAACGCCGGGTGCCTGGTGGACGGTGCCCGGCCGCGGTTCGGGGCCGGTCGAGGCGCCCCCCGCGCCCTGCCCGCTCTGCCCTGTCTGGGAGGTCTGTCCGGCCTGGCCGCCGAAGTGAGTGCTTTGTAGCCGGCAGTCGGTGAAGTCGGCGTAGTGGAGGCGGAGCCAGTCGCGCCGCTGGACGTCCGTGAGGCCGGAGAACCAGGCCGCGGCGTACCGGTGCTCGGGAAGCGGCCCGCCGGGAAGCGGCTCGCCACGCAGCCACGCGGTCACGATGTCGCGGTAACCCGACGCGGGACCGGAGCCGCACCGGGCGGCCAGGCCGTCGACGAACTCGTCGGCGGCCTTCTCCGCGAAACCGGCCGCCAGGTCGTCGACGTGGATCGCGATCACACCCGCGGAGGCGGGAGGGCTGTCGCGCCTGGGATGCTGTTCCACCCGGGAGAACTCCCCGGGCGTCCCGGCCAGCCGAGACGCGATCTTGATGAACTCCGAGCCCAGCTCGGGGAGGCCGGCGCGCATGCCCGGGTGCACACACACCATGATCGGCCATTCCTGGCAGCTGTAGACGACCTGCTGGGCGGAGACCGGCTGCGGCTCGGTGAACAGCCTGGCCATACCGGTCCCGGCGGCGAGCACCGCGATCAGCGCCGCGGCCAGCACCAGGGCCTGGCGCGTCACGACCGCCGCCCAGCCGAGCAGCAGCGCCGAGCTGATCCCCACCAGCCAGAGCGTCTGATCGGTGAACGCCGCCGCGTTCAACCCCTGGAACGGGTCGTACGGCTCCCGCGTGGCGGGGGCGAGCCGGTCACCCCAGGCCGGCCCCTGGCACAGCCAGGTGAACAGGCTGTAGCAGCCGAGCCCGGCGAGGGCCGGTGTGATCGTCCAGGGCATCAGCCAGCCGATCACCCAGCCGATGACGACGTACAGCGCGAGCCCGGCCGCCCCCATCACCAGACCGCTGGGCAGCAGCCGCCCGGCCTGCTCTGTGATCATGGTTCTGACCGCGAGGACCAGGACGGTGGCGGTGAACGCGCCTCCCGCCACCACCAGGATCGCGAGTGGTGCCCGTACCGCCTGCCACGGGCTCATCGCCCCCCCACGCGTCCCGCGCCGTCTGCGCACCGCCACCCAGGCGGCGAACGCGGCCGCCACCGGGCCGGTGAGCCGGAGTGAGCCGATCACCGCGACGACGATGTTCTCCCACGCGCTGACCCCGGGAACCAGGACGCTCCACGCCGCGACCACCCCGAGCACGAGCAGGACGGCGACGGCCATCAACCCGCTCTGCTGGAGTTCCTCGCGTGAAACGCCCCCGTGCTCACGCACCGGTGGGCGTGGTGAGAGCCCACGCCGCGTCGATGCGGTCAAGGTCTGTCCGGCGTTCGAACGCCGTTGAGTTGTCGTTCATGAAGCACCCCCCGTGCCGTGAATGTGCGGATGCCGGTCCCCTCGGCACCGGTCCGGCTCGCGTCCCCCGCAGGCCGGACTGAGTCATCGTGGCCACTTGGCCACGGCCTCACCATTCGATGTGGGAACCATAACGGAGCGTGACGTTTGGCGTCCGGGTTCTTGGTGAAGCCATCAGCGCGGTGACTCTACGTATACGGGCGAATCGGGATGAGGCCGCGCTACCGTAGCCCTGTGGTTACAGGTCAGCTGAATCTCCCGTTTGACCCCATCGAACGTGCCGCGGAGACGTGGCGCGTTCACTTCGGGCCCTCCTCGGCCATGGCCGCCGTCACATCGATCATGAGAGCGCACCAGATCCTGCTGTCGCAACTGGACACGCTGCTCAAACCGCATGACTTGACCTTCGCCCGGTACGAGGCACTGGTGCTGCTCACCTTCAGCAGGACGGGGGCGCTGCCACTCTCCAAGATCGGTGAGCGTCTGATGGTCCACCCCACGAGTGTGACCAACACCGTGAGCCGTCTGGAACGTGCCGGTCTGGTGCGGCGCCTGCCCAATCCCCGTGACGGCCGGGGCGTGCTCGCCGAGATCACCGGTGAGGGCCGCGAGACCGTCGGACGGGCGACGGCCGACCTGATGGCGGCCGACTTCGCCATGCCGATGTACGACGAGGCGAAGCTGGAGCAGATGTTCGACCTGTTCAGGACGCTACGCGTGGCGGCCGGCGACTTTCAGTATTGATGCGACGCTGCGCGTCGCGGTGAGGCCGCTCTTGTCCGACTCCTTCCCTCGTCGAGGAAGATCGCTCGTTCCTCGCGACCTTCCTCTCCTCAGTCCAGTCGCCGGCGCGGCCTCACGGGTAGTCCCGCAATTGAGGGCGCTGGGGCGTTGCGGTGAGTTTGTTCTTGTCCGGCTCGTGTTGTTGGCGACGCTGCGTGTCTCCGGTGGCGGTTCCCGGCGGTGGGCGGTCGCGCGCCTGGCCAAGAATTACTAGGACGTCCTAGTATCTGGGTGAGGCCACAAGCCGGATAAGAAGCCACATGCCATACAAGGGAGTCGGCCATGGACGCTGAGCGAGTCGAGGCGGGGCGGGCGCGCTGGCAGGCGCGCTTCGACGGGGCGCGCAAGCGCGAGGCGGAGTTCCGCACCCTCTCCGGGATCGACGTGGACCCGGTCTACGGTCCCGAGGGCGGCGATCCGCGCATGGAGCGCATCGGCTGGCCGGGGGAGTATCCGTTCACGCGTGGTCTGCACCCCACCGGTTACCGGGGCAAGGCGTGGACCATCCGGCAGTTCGCCGGATTCGGCAACGCCAAGCAGACCAACGAGCGCTACAAGATGATCCTCGGCGCGGGAGGTGGCGGGCTGAGCGTCGCCTTCGACATGCCGACGCTGATGGGCCGCGACTCCGACGACCCGCGCTCGCTCGGCGAGGTCGGCCACTGCGGTGTGGCGATCGACTCCGCGCTGGACATGGACCTGCTCTTCGACGGCATCCCGCTCGGCGAGACCACCACCTCGATGACGATCAGCGGCCCCGCCGTCCCGATCTTCTGCATGTACGTCGTCGCGGCCGAGCGGCAGGGGGTGCCCGTCGGGAAGCTCAACGGGACCCTGCAGACCGACATCTTCAAGGAGTACATCGCCCAGAAGGAGTGGCTGTTCGCCCCCGAGCCGCACCTGCGGCTCATCGGCGACCTGATGGAGTTCTGCGCCGCCGAGATCCCCGCGTACAAGCCGCTCAGCGTCTCCGGCTACCACATCCGCGAGGCGGGGTCCACGGCCGCGCAGGAGCTGGCCTTCACGCTGGCCGACGGGTTCGGCTACGTGGAGCTGGGCCTGTCGCGCGGCCTGGACGTCGACGTCTTCGCCCCCGGCCTGTCCTTCTTCTTCGACGCCCACATCGACTTCTTCGAGGAGATCGCCAAGTTCAGGGCCGCCCGGCGGATCTGGGCGCGGTGGCTGCGCGACGTCTACGGCGCGAAGACCGACAAGGCCCAGTGGCTGCGCTTCCACACCCAGACGGCCGGGGTGTCGCTGACCGCGCAGCAGCCGTACAACAACGTGGTGCGCACCGCGGTCGAGGCGCTCGCGGCGGTGCTCGGCGGCACCAACTCGCTGCACACCAACGCGCTCGACGAGGTCCTCGCGCTGCCCTCGGAGAAGGCGGCCGAGATCGCGCTGCGCACCCAGCAGGTGCTCATGGAGGAGACCGAGATCGTCAACGTCGCCGATCCGCTCGGCGGGTCCTGGTACGTGGAGGCGCTGACCGACCGGCTGGAGGCCGAGGCCGAGGCGATCTTCACGAGGATCAGGGACATGGGTTCGGACGGCACGATGACCTCGGGCATCCTGCGCGGCATCGAGGACGGCTGGTTCATGTCCGAGATCGCCGAGGCGGCCTTCGACTACCAGCGGAAGCTGGAGAAGGGCGAGAAGAGGATCGTCGGGGTGAACTGTCACACCGCCTCCATCGACGAGCCGCTGGAAATCCTCCGGGTCAGCCACGAGGTCGAGCGCGAGCAGAACCGCGTCCTGGCCGAGCGCCGAGCCACTCGTGACCAGGCGGCCGTGGACGCCGCCCTCGCCGCGATGACACAGGTAGCGAAGGGGGAGGGCAACATGATCCCCGCCATGCTCGACGCGGTCAGGGCCGAGGCGACGCTGGGCGAGATCTGCGACGCACTGCGCGACGAATGGGGCGTATACACCGAACCTGCCCGCTTCTAGCGGTGGCGCGTCGGGGCACCGGCCGGGATGCGGCAGGATTGGAGTCATGAGCCCAGCGGACTTCACTCGACCCGGATCGCTCTACGGCGCCGTCGATCTCGGCGCTCGCAAGCAGGCACTTGAGGCACAGGCGCGGCGGGAGACCGCCCCGCAGGAAACCGGCGGTGTTCCGGCGCCGGTCATCGACGTCGACGACGCCAACTTCGCGACCGAGGTCGTCGAACGCTCCATGAACGGCCTCGTGCTGCTGGAGCTCACCGTCACCCGTGCCGAGCAGGCCAAGCAGTACAGCGGGCTGCTGGAGAAACTGGCCGCGGAGAACGCCGGCCGGTGGGTCCTGGCCAGGGTCGACGTCGAGCTCAGCCCTCAGATCGCGCAGGCGCTCCGGGTGCAGAACGTGCCCGCCCTGTACGCCATCTTCCAGGGGCAGCCGGTGGCCGTCGTCCCGGGCATCGCCACCGAGCCGCAGCTGCGCGACTGGCTGTCGCAGCTGATGGAGGCGCTTGCCCAGTATCTCCCGCCCCCCGGTGAGGAGGCCGCGGCAGGTGAGGAGCCGCAGCCGCAGGAGCCTCCGGTCGACCCGGACGTGCTCGCCGCCGAGCAGGCGATCGACGCCGGCGACCTCGACGGCGCGGTGGCCGCGTACGAGCGGCTGCTGGCCCGCTCGCCGAACAACCAGGACGCCAAACTGGGCCTGGCCGGGCTCGGCCTGATCCGCCGCACCCAGGACGTCGACCCCGCCGATGTGCAGCGCCGGCTGGCCGACCCCGCCGACGTCGAGGCCCAGCTCCTCGCCGCCGACTTCGAGATGCTCTCCGGCGAGGTGGACAAGGCCTTCGACCGGCTCGTCGACGTGGTGCGCCGCACCTCGGGCGCCGACCGCGACACGGCCAGGGTGCACCTGCTCGGGCTGTTCGACACGCTCCCCGGGGACGACCCGTCCATCGGCAGGGCCCGCAGAAACCTGGCCAGCGCCCTGTTCTGAGTGATCGACGGCCCTCGGAGCCCGGCTCACGTCTCCTCGGCGGGGGCCGGGCGGCGTGAAGTATGTCGTGACCGCATCTATATGTGCAGGTCGGCCGACACAGGCGCGCTCACCCACGACGGGATGGCACGATGGAAGGCATCCCAACCAAAGTCAGTCGCAAAGGAGCGGATTGGCTGTGGCCACCGTGCCGAGTGTGTCGTACTCCATCACCGTGCGCCTGGAGGTGCCCGCAGGCGGCAATGCCGTCAGCCAGCTCACCCACGCCGTAGAGTCCGCCGGAGGTGTGGTCACCGCGCTCGACGTGACCACGGCCGGACATGAAACGCTGCGCATCGACGTCACCTGTGCCGCGCGTGACACCGACCACGCGCAGGCGATCGTCGACAAGCTGGAGGGCGTCGAGGGCGTCGTCATCCACAAGGTCTCGGACCGGACCTTCCTCATGCATCTCGGCGGCAAGATCGAGATGCGGTCGAAGGTGCCGCTGCGCAACCGTGACGAGCTCTCCATGGCCTACACGCCCGGCGTCGCCCGGGTCTCCATGGCGATCGCCCGCAACCCCGAGGACGCCCGCCGCCTCACCATCAAGCGCAACACCGTCGCCGTCGTCACCGACGGCTCGGCAGTGCTCGGCCTGGGCAACATCGGCCCGGCCGCCGCGCTCCCCGTGATGGAGGGCAAGGCCGCGCTGTTCAAGCGGTTCGCCGACATCGACGCCTGGCCGATCTGCCTGGACACCCAGGACGTCGACGAGATCGTGCGCACGGTGCAGATCATCGCCCCCGGCTTCGGCGGCATCAACCTTGAGGACATCTCGGCCCCGCGCTGCTTCGAGGTCGAGCGGCGGCTGCGCGACCTGCTGGACATCCCGGTCTTCCACGACGACCAGCACGGCACCGCGATCTGCGTGCTGGCCGCGCTCACCAACGCGCTGCGCGTGGTCGGCAAGGACCTGGGCGAGGTCCGCATCGCCCTGGCGGGCGCGGGCGCGGCCGGTACGGCGGTGCTGCGCCTGCTGCTCGCGGCGGGCGCCCGCAACGTGGTCGTCTGCGACTACCTGGGCGCCGTGCACCGCGGCCGCCAGGACCTGGACGACTCGCTCCAGTGGATCGCCGACCACACCAACACCGAGGGCTACTCCGGTGACCTGCGCGGCGCGGTCAAGGGGGCCGACGTGTTCATCGGCGTGTCCGCGCCCGGCATCCTCAACGGCGACGACATCGCCTCGATGGCGAAGGACGCCGTGGTCTTCGCGCTCGCCAACCCCGAGCCGGAGATCTCGCCCGACGACGCCCGCGAGTACGCGGCCGTGGTCGCCACCGGCCGCTCCGACTACCCGAACCAGATCAACAACGTGCTCGCCTTCCCCGGCGTCTTCCGCGGTCTGCTCGACGCCCAGGCCACCGTGGTCAGCCAGGAGATGCTGCTGGCCGCGGCCAAGGCGCTCGCCGCCGTGGTGACCCCCGAGGAGCTCGGTCCCAACTACATCATCCCCAGCGTCTTCCACCCGGACGTGTCGGGCGCCGTCGCGGCGGCCGTGCGCGAGTCGGCCGGTGGCCGGGCACGTACGGGCATGACGGAGGCGTGACCGCGCGGTCCACGGGCACGGCGGGGGGGGGGGGGGGGGGGGGGGGGGGGGGGGGTGGGGGGGCCCCCCCCCCCCCGGCGCAGGGGGCGGGGGGGGGCCACG
>NZ_JBEPDA010000020.1:0-157855 GCF_040299985.1 Streptosporangium sp. NPDC000563
CCCCCACCGAAGCGGGTAGGACGGGGTTGTGCTTCATGCACTGGCTTTTAACACACTGTTGAGTTCTCAAGAAACGGACGCGTACACCATCACCCACACCCGACCAACCGGTCCGGCAGAACTCCGGGGCGTTCCATTTCGTATCACTATCTTATCAGGAGTGTCGGTTTCGTGTCAAACTGTCGGATTTTCCGACCCTCGACTCGAACCCGCCGAACCCGCTAGGATTGCGGCCACCCCGTTTCCAGGGCAACCCCTCTAACTTACTCCAACATCCGATCGTTGTCCAACCGGATCTCGGCGTGACGCATGCGCCCCGACGAAGGGAGATGATCAGAAGGAGGGTCCCGAGGCTCTGGCGATCTCCGCCGACCCCCTCGGGCCTGTGAACTCTATGTACGTCGCCGCACTCCGTCAAATCGAAGTGCGCGCCCTGCCGTGACGTGTTTCCCGGCTGCTGGGTAGAGGGTCCGTTATGACGGACCAAAGAGTGTTGCCCAGGGCGCTCGTCGTACTCCTCTGCACCGCGGGGGCCGTGGTCACCCTGGCGGGCATCAAGGAGATCGGGTCGATCGTCGGACCGGTACTGCTCGCCCTGGTCCTGGTCCTCGCGGTCTCCCCGGTCAGGACCTGGCTTCGCGGACGCGGGGCTCCCGGGTGGACGCTGGTGGCGATCCCCCTGGTGATCGTGCTGCTCGTCCTCCTGGGCATGGTGGCGATCCTGACCGTGGCGATAGCGCAGATGGCGGCACTCGCGCCCACCTACGACGCGCAGTTCAGCCGGCTCGTCGCGGAGGCACAGGAGCAGGCGGCCAGGCTCGGCTTCGGCACCCAGCAGATGAACGAGGCGATCAATTCCTTCGACCCAGGGAAGATCTTCGCGCTCGCGCAGGGATTCGTCTCGGGGCTGCTGGGCGTCTTCTCCGGACTGGTCCTCATCATCGTCCTGCTCCTCGCCATGTGCCTGGACGCTCAGGCCTTCTCCAGGATCCTCGCCATGGGGGCGGAGCGCAGGCCCCTGCTTATTGAGGCACTCAACAACTTCGCCCACAAGACCCGCCGCTACCTCCTGGTCTCGACGGGGTTCGGGCTGATCTGCTCCGCGCTGGACGTGGCCGCGCTCTGGATTCTCGGTGTGCCACTCCCCCTCCTCTGGGGCGTGCTGGCGCTGATCACGAACTACATCCCCAACATCGGCTTCGTCCTGGGATTGATTCCGCCCGCTCTGCTCGGCCTCCTGGAGGGCGGGCCCAAAACCATGATCCTCGTGATCGTCGCCTACATGCTGATCAACTTCGTGGTGCAGTCGCTGATCCAGCCGAAGTTCCTCGGTGACGCCGTCGGTCTGTCCACCACCGTCACCTTCCTCTCGCTCATCCTGTGGACGTTCGTCCTCGGCCCACTGGGCGCACTGCTCGCCATCCCCCTCAGCCTGCTGACCCGCGCGCTGCTGCTCGACAGCGACCCCGACGGCAAGTGGGCCGTCGCCCTCGTCTCCGGGGAGGTTCCCGAGGACGAGAGGCCCGCGCCGGAGAGGAAGCCGGGCGGGGACGAGGTGAAGTCCTCGCCGCCCGTACCCTGAGGCCATGTATCGCGAGTGGGCGCCGGATCCTCGCCTCGCCGGGCGGGTGGCCTGCCTGTGGGTCAACGAGTCGTCCTCGGCCGCGACGCAGCCGGTCGTGCCCGACGGCTGTGTGGACCTGATCTGGGGTCCGAGGGGAGCGCAGGTCGCGGGACCCGACACGGGGCCGAAACCCGTCCGGATGGTGCCGGGTGACCGATACGCCGGGGTCCGGTTCAGGCCCGGCGCGGTGGGCGAACTGTTCGGTGTGCCGCTCGACAGCCTGCGCGACCTGCGGGTGCCGCTGTCCGACCTCGAATCCCTCTCGGAACTGTCCGATCTGGAGCCCCTCGCGGGACTCCGGCCGTCGGAGCCGCTCTTCGACGGCGTACAGCGGGCTCTGGTCGTACGGCTGCGCACGACGCCCGGGCCCGACCCCTCGGCGCCCGCGATCGCCGAGGCACTGCGGGCCGGGCGGAGCGTGCGGGAGGTGGCCTGGGAGCTGGGACTCGGTGAGCGACAGCTTCTGCGCCGGTCCGTGCGGGCCTTCGGCTACGGGCCGAAGGTGCTGCAGCGGGTGGTCAGGTTTCAGCGGGCGCTTGGCCTGGCCAGGCGCGGGGTCACGGCGGCCGAGGTCGCCGCGCTCAGCGGCTACGCCGACCAGGCCCACATGGCGAACGAGGTACGGCGGCTGGCGGGTGTGCCCCTGAAGCGGCTGCTCGATCGGTCCGGTGGCGAGAGCACCTGACCGGGTCCGCGCGGGCCGTCACCCCGGCCCGCGCGCGGTGCCCGCGGCTCGGGGTCAGGCGGTCTCCATCGCGACCGCTCCGCCGCTCACCCGGCTTCGGCCGTCCACGGAGGCGATCGAGACCTTCAGCGTGCTGGGCCGTCCCATGTCCACCCCCTGGATGACCGTGAACTCCGAGGAGCCGGTCCCGAGGACTCGCAGGTAGCCGCCGAACGCGGCGGCCGCGGCCCCGGTGGCGGGGTCCTCCACGACGCCCCCGACCGGGAACGGGTTGCGGGCGTGGAACCGCTCGTCGCTCTCCCGCCAGAACAGGTTCGCCGTCGTCCAGCCTTCGCGGGTCATGACCGCCTTCAGCCGCTCGTAGTCGTAGTCGAGGTCGGCCAGGCGTTCGCGAGAGGCCGCGGCGATCATGAGGTGATCGACGCCGCCGAACGCGACGTGCGGCGGGAAGGCCGGATCGAGGTCGTCGCGGGACCATCCGAGGGCGGTGAGCGCCTCCTCCAGCGCGTCCTCCGCGACGGGCCTGGAGTACGTGGGAACGCTGGTGAGCGTGGCGCGGAGCGCGTCGTCGACGATCTCGGTGTCGACGACGATCTCACCCGCCCTGGTGTCGAAGGCCAGACGCCCGATCCCGAGGCGTTCGGCGAGCGCCACCGAGGTGGCGATCGTGGCGTGCCCGCAGAACGCCACCTCGGCCGAGGGGGCGAAATACCGGACCGTGAAGGCGCGCCGCTCGTCGTCGCGGGCGGTCAGGAAAGCCGTCTCGGAGTATCCGACCTCGGCGGCGACGGCCAGCATCTCCGCGTCGGAGAGGCCGGCCGCGTCGAGAACGATCCCGGCGGGGTTTCCTCCTTCGGGATCGTGGGTGAAAGCGGTGTATCGCAGGATTTCCACGGTGCTCGTCACAGGACCGGAACCTATCAGCCAGGCCAGGGCTCGCCGGAGCCTGCCGGGGCCCCGCCACGCGGCTGTGACGGGGACGCGGACACGGAGGTCAGGCGATGCGGGAGCTCAGGTGGAGGCGGAGACGGGTGTCGACGGCGGTGGCCCCTCGGAGGAGGGGGTGGCGGGTGCGCGGAAGACCCGGCGCTCCCAGGGCATGGCGAGCGCCAGGATCGGCAGCAGCACGATGGACGCCTGCGACCAGACGACGTGGAGACTTCGCCAGGTGGCGGAGTCGAACTGGGTCATGTAGAGGTAGCCGTACCCCGCCCAGAGTGAGGCTCCGATGATCGCGGGCCACGCGAAGCGGGTGGGGCGGGCGATCAGGAACGGCATGAACCACAGGAGATACTGCGCGCCGAGCCTGGGGGTGGTGACCATGAAGGCGAGCAGCAGCGCCGTGGTGAGGTCGATCGGGTCGGCACGGCGCCACAGGAAGGCCGTGATCAGCATGGTGACGTAGATCAGGCGGGTGCCGAAGGTGGCGATCCCCTGGTTGAGGTCGTTGACGCCGTTCATGAGGATGGCGCTGTAGCCCCACTGGCCGACGATCGGGCGGATGTCCTGGATCACCCGGATGACCTCGGGGATCTGGCTCAGCGAGGTACCGGCGAAGATCGGCAGGGTGACGAGGAAGAAGATCGGCGCGATGCCCGTGGCCACGAACGCCACGGCGCGGGCGCGGAAGGTGGGCAGCAGCAGGAGCAGGCCGGGGATGAGCCAGATCGGCCAGCTCTTGGCGCACAGCGCGAGCCCCATCAGCAGTCCCGCGAACAGGGCCCGGCGCAGCGACTGCCGGTCGCCCTCGCGCGGGGTGAGCGCCGCTCGGAGCACCCCGTCCGGGCCGAAGGCGTGCCGTACGGCGCCGGCGAGGCCGTGGAGGGCGACGCTCTGCCGCACCATCGCGACCGGGTTGGTGGTCATGCCCGGCCGGTGGGGGTCGCCGGGGCCTCGGGCGACGACGAAGGCGGCGACGCCGAAGACCAGGGCGACCGGCTCGACCTGGCCGTGGACGGAGGCGACGAGGATGGCGAGCGGGTTGCAGGCGTACTGGAAGGCGCGCAGCGAGGCGTTGGGCCCCCCGGCGAGCTTGCCGACCAGCGGGATCAGCACGATGTCCGCGACCACGGTGACCAGGCGCCCGCCGACCTCCCAGGGGATGCCCAGCCAGAGCAGGAGACCGTAGACGTAGGGGATGGTCGGCAGGAAGTGCCAGCCTCCCGAGCTGCCCAGCACGGGATCCTCACGGTTCAGGACCGCCTCGCCGGCGGGCTTGAAGCTGTTGATGAAGTCGACCGGTTGCCAGGTGTCCACCGCCGATGTGGCCATGATGAGCACTCTGAAGGCGATTCCCACTCCCAGCACGACCAGGAGGGAGGGTCTCCAGCCTTTCCATTGCGCTACCAGGGCGAGCACGACACCGGTGACGAGGACGAACCCCGTGAGAATTGCGTAGTCCATGACGGCCCCTAGCCTGCCCGACCTGGCGACCAGCCAGCCACCCGCATTCCCAAAACGAGACCACTCTGCCAGTTTTACGGCTTTCTGGATCAAGGCCGTCACGACGGGTGACCGTCTCGGGGCGCGGGCGCGCGCAGGAGAACCCGCGGGGCACACCGGGGTGGAACCTCGCCGCCGGAGGTCCGTCTCCTCCGGCGGCGAGGGGTTATCAGCCCAGGCCGTCGAGATAGGCCCGGTGGTTGCGGGAGAACTCGAAGGCGTTGTACCTGTCCCAGTTGATCGACCAGGTCATCAGGCCCCGGAGGTTCGGGTAGACCCCTCTGGGCCGGTACGTCCCGCAGTTCGTCCCCTTGGCCAGGCAGTCGAAGGCCTTCTGAACCTCGGCGACCGTGGTGAAACCGTTACCCGCGAACGGGGCGGCGGGCAGGCCGATCGCGACCTGGTCCTGGCGCAGGGCGGGGAAGACGTTGTTCGGGTTGCCCGCGATGGGGAAGCCCGCGAGCAGCATGTCGGTCATGGCGACGTGGAAGTCGTGGCCGCCCATGGTGTGGTACTGGTTGTCCAGCCCCATGATCGGCCCGGAGTTGTAGTCCTGGACGTGCAGCAGGGTCAGGTCGTCGCGCATCGCGTGGATGACGGGGAGGTACGAGGCGGCCCGCCGGTCGGCGGAGCCGTTCGGGCCGGGACCGTAGAACTGGTAGCCCAGCTGGACGAAGAACGTCTCGGGGGCCATGGTCAGCACGAACCGCGTGCCGTACCTGGCCTTGAGGGTCTTGAGCGCGGAGATCAGGTTGACGATGACCGGGGTGGTGGGGGCGGACAGGTTGGTGTCGCCGTTGTCGAGATAGAGGGAGTGGCCCTCGAAGTCGATGTCCAGCCCGTCGAGGCCGTACCTGTCGATGATGGCGCTCACCGACTGGACGAACCTGTCGCGTGCGGCGGTGGTGCTCAGCTGGACCTGGCCGTTCTGGCCGCCGATCGAGATCAGCACCTTCTTGCCGAGTGCCTGCTTGGCCCGGATTCCGGCGATGAACTCGGCCTCGGACTCGACGTTGGGGCATTCGGCGGCCGGGCACTGGGTGAAGCGGATGTCTCCCGAGGTCACCGAGGTGGGTTCGCCGAAGGAGAGGTTGATGACGTCCCAGGCGTTGGGTACGTCCGCCATCCGCGTGTAGCCGGAGCCGTTGGCGAAGGAGGCGTGCAGGTAGCCGACCAGCACCCGTTTGGGCAGGTTGCCGGGGGGTGTGCCGGTGACGGTCGCGGAGACCGCGCCGGACCTCGCGGACTCGCCCGAGGCGTTGGTCGCGCTCACCTGGTAGCTGTGCGTCCCCGCACCGGGGCTGTCGGTGTAGGAGGTCGCGGTGGGTGCGCCGATCTTCGTCCCGTTGCGGTAGACGTTGTAACCGGTCGCGCCCGAGGAGGCGTTCCACCTCAGCGCGACGCTCGTGCCGCTGACGGTGGCGGCGAGCCCCGAGGGTGCGGACGGGGGTGGCTGGCTGCCGCCGACCGTGACGGAGATCGCGCCGGACTTCGCGGACTCGCCCGAGGCGTTGGTCGCGCTCACCTGGTAGCTGTGCGTCCCCGCACCGGGGGTCTCGGTGTAGGTGGTCCCGGTGGCGGTGCCGACCTTCGTCCCGTTGCGGTAGACGTTGTAGCCGGTCGCGCCCGAGGAGGCGCTCCAGCTCAGCGAGGCGGTGGTGGCGTTGCCGGTGCCGGTGAGCCCGGTGGGCGCCGCGGGAGGCTGTCCCTGCCCCGGTGCTCCGTCGAGGACGACGTCGTCGGCCTGGTAGACGCCTTGGCCGTACCAGCCGTTGACGTAGATCGTGACCGAGGTGGTCGAGGCGCCGGTGGTGAACGAGGTCGACAGCTGGACGTAGGACGACGGTGAGGACGCCCATGTGCTGGGGTCGGTGCCACCGGTGCCGGTCGCGCCGAGGAAGACGTAGCCGCCCCTCACCCAGGCCGACAGGGTGTAGGCCGAGGACGGTCTGACGCTGATCGTCTGCTGACAGCGGGCGGTGTCGTTCCCGGCCGGTGTGGCCTGCAGTGCCCTGGTGCCGCTGTGGACCGGAGTGGACACCGCCGTGGCTCCGGAGGACGCCGTGCAGGTCCAGCCGGTCAGCCCGCTCTCGAAGCCGGGGTTGACCGCGATGTTGGCGGCGTGGGCGGGTGACGCGGCGAGCGTCGTCCCGCCCAGCGCCAGTACGGCGATCGCCGCGAGTTTCCTGAGGTACATCCGATTTACCCCGCAAGGATCTTTAGGAGGGTGTTCGTGGGGCACGGCCCGCCCCCGGGCGGGGTGCGGGCCGTGCCGGACGGGTCGTGCGGGAAGCGCGGAGCGTTTCCGTTCCGCGCCAGCGCCGGGCGTCCGGTGGGACCGTTCGGGCCTGACGTGGCACGCGGTTCCGTTCCGCGCACGTGCCGGGCGCCTTCGCCCGGCGCGTGCTCCGCGTCGGACGGGCCCGCGCCGGACGTTCTCGTCCTGGGCGGGCCCGCTCCGCGCGGGTCAGAAGCCGGCGGTGACGCGGGTGAAGTCCCAGTCGCTCTGGGCGATCCCGCTGCAGTTGGAGGTCACGCCGCCGCCCGGGCAGGGACGGTCGCGGTTGACCGACCAGTAGGCGAAGCGGGTCAGGCCCTTGGACTTGGCCCAGTCGCGGATCTGGGTCCAGGTCGCGACCGTGGTCAGTTCCTGCTGGTCGGACAGGCCGTTCATGCCGGAGATGCCCATGCGGGCGTACGCCTGCGCGTCGGTCCAGCCGTTGGCTGCCTTGAGCGCGTTCTTCAGGCCCTCCGAGGCGTTGACGGTGGCGGTGTAGATGTTCGAGGCGCCGAAGTCGAACGGCATGATCGTGTAGTTGTCGATCGGCACGGCGAGCGCCTTGGCCTGGTTGATCAGGCGGATGCCGTGGGAGGTCGGGCCGGTGGTCGAGGTGCCGAAGGTGACGACGACCTTGACGTTCGGGTTGTTCTGCTTGACGATCTTCAGGCCGTTGAGGATGCGGTCCTGGACGGTGTAGTTCTCGAACTCGTCGGTGTTCTCGATGTCGAAGTCGACGACCGCGGGACCGACGGCGTTGATCACCTGCTGCACCGCTCCGGCGAAGGCCGCCGGGGTGGAGCAGTTCGGGCCGAGCTTGTTGCCCGACCATCCGCCGAAGGAGATCTGCACGCTGCCGCCCGCGGCCTTGATCTGGTTGATCGCGGCCTGGTCGGCGCCGCCGGTGAGCGGCCTCGATCCGTCCCAGGCGGGGTTGCAGCCGCCGCTGGACAGGATGAACGCCATGGTGAAGGACTTCACGCCGGTGGCGTTCATGACGGTCACCGGGTTGGGCGGGTTGCCCCAGCCCATGTAGAGGTAGGGGGCTCCGGCCATCTTGCCGCCCGGGTCGGGGTTGGTGCAGCCGGTGGTGGTGGCGCTCACCGCGCCGCTCGCGGCCGACTCACCCTGCGCGTTGTACGCCCTGACCGTGTAGGTGTGCGAGGTGCACGTCCCCAGCGAACCGATCGTGGCACTCGTACCACTCACCTGCGCCCGCTGCGTACCCCCCTCATAAACCCGATACCCCGTCACGGTGCCACTGGAGGCACCCCACGACAACGAGATCGACGAGTTCGTCGTCCCCGTCACCGACGGGGTGCCAGGTGTGCCGGGGGTTCCCGGGACGCTGCCGCCGCCGCAGGCCACGCCGTTGAGCGTGCAGTTCGACGGGACCACCCCACCCGGACTGCCGTTGAAACCGAAACTCGCCGTCGCCCCCGGAGCGATGGTGGCGTTCCAGCCGACGTTGCTGAAGGTGAAACGCTGCCCGCTACGACTCATCGCCGCGTCCCAGAAAGACCCGACGTTCGCCCCCGAGGGCAGATCGAAGGCGACCGACCAGCCGTTGATCGCCGTCGTACCACCATTCGTGATCGTGTACTTGCCCTCGAAACCGGTACCCCAGTCCGAGGTTTTGGTGAAGACGGCGGTGGTGGGTGCCGCGAACGCGGGGGTCGCGACCGTTGACAGGCCGATTGACATGCCGAGCGCGGCGAGGACCGCGGTCAGCGTTCGTCGAAATCTCATGGCACTTCCTCGGTTGGGGGGAGGAGATCGGAGGTGCGGGGTCGGGGGTCTCGGGCCCGCCCGGGCGCGTCGTGGACGGTGAGGTGCCGGGCGGGTCCGGGGTCTGAGGTGCGGGGGCTAGGGCAGGGTCGCGAGGTGCGGCTTGACGGTCCTGGAGAAGTTCCAGTTGTTGCTGGCGTCCCAGTTGATCGACCAGGTCATCGCGCCGCGGATCCCGGGGTAGGCGCGCGGCGGCACGAAGCTGCCGCAGCCGGTCCTGGTGGCGAGGCAGGTGAGGGCCTGGTTCACCAGGGCGGGGGCGACGATCCCGCCGCCCGCCGCGCCGGGTCCCGCGGGCAGTCCGAGCGCCACCTGGTCGGGACGCAGCCCGTTCTCCAGCTGGATGCAGGCGAGCGCGGTCATGAAGTTGACCGACCCCTGCGAGTAGGCGAACGTCTGGTCGCAGCCGAGCATGGAGCCCGAGTTGTAGAACTGGGTGTGGACGACGGTGAGGATGTCCTTGATGTTCAGCGCCAGCTTGAAGTACTCGGCGCCGGTGGACTGCATGTCGATGGTCTGCGGCGCCATCGTGATGATCAGGTTCGCGCCCGCCTTCGCCCGCAGCGACCGGAGTGCCTGGCCCATGTAGGTGGAGTTGAGCCCGTTCTCCAGGTCGATGTCGACGCCGTCGAAGCCGTAGCTCTGCATCAGGGCGTAGACGGTGTCGGCGAACTTGGTCGCGGCGGCGGCGCTCGCCACCTGCACGCGGCCCGCCTCGCCGCCGACCGAGAGGATGACCTTCTTGCCACGGGAGTGGAGGGTCTGCACGTCGGCCCTGAACTGGGCGTCGGTGTAGCCGCCGAGGGAGGCGGACAGGCCCGGGTCCACGGCGAAGACGACCTCACCGGGGGTGGCGGTGGCCTCTCCGAAGGAGACCGCGACCAGGTCGTACTCGTTGGGCACCGCCGACAGCCGCAGTTCGACGGCCGGGTTGTCGAAGTTGTGCCAGTAGCCGGTGAGGAAGTGCTTGGGCAGCTGGCCTCCGCCGGTGCAGCCGGTCGTGGTCGCGCTCGCCGGGTCGCTCTTGGGGCTCTCGCCCGCGGAGTTGTACGCCGCCACCGTGTAGGTGTGCGCCTCGCACACACCCAGCCCGGACACCGTCGTGCTCGTCCCGGTCACGGTCGCCCGCACCGTCGACCCCTCGTACACCCGGTAGCCGGTCACCGTTCCCGAGGACGCGCCCCATGACAGCGCCACGCTGTTCGCGCCGCCCGTCGCGGCCACCGCGCCCGGCTTGCCGGGGACGCCGCCGGTGCAGCCGGTGGTGGTGGCGCTCACCGCGCCGCTCGCGGCCGACTCACCCTGCGCGTTGTACGCCCTGACCGTGTACGTGTGCGAGGTGCACGTCCCCAGCGAACCGATCGTGGCACTCGTACCACTCACCTGCGCCCGCTGCGTCGACCCCTCATAAACCCGATACCCCGTCACGGTGCCACTGGAGGCACCCCACGACAACGAGATCGACGAGTTCGTCGTCCCCGTCACCGACGGAGTGCCTGGCGTACCCGGGATGGTGGGAGTACCGCCACCGCAGGCCACGCCGTTGAGCGTGCAGTTCGACGGGACCACCCCACCCGGACTGCCGTTGAAACCGAAACTCGCCGTCGCCCCCGGAGCGATGGTGGCGTTCCAGCCGACGTTGCTGAAGGTGAAACGCTGCCCGCTACGACTCATCGCCGCGTCCCAGAAAGACCCGACGTTCGCCCCCGAGGGCAGATCGAAGGCGACCGACCAGCCGTTGATCGCCGTCGTACCACCATTCGTGATCGTGTACTTGCCCTCGAAACCGGTACCCCAGTCCGAGGTTTTGGTGAAGACGGCGGTGACCGAGGCGGCCTGGGCGGGTAGCGCGACCGTCATCGACAGGAGCAGTGCCGCCAGTGCGACGAGAGAACGAGCGATGGCGTGTGGTTTCACGTTGACCTCATGCGTTTCGTGGGGTGACCGTACGGCCCGCGCCGCGCGAGGGGGGTGCGCGGATGTGGCGCGGGCCGTACGGCGGGGTGGGCTCGGTCTCGCCCAGGGACGGGGACCGTTCCGTTGATCGGCGCGGGGCGCCGGGGACCGCCGGGATCGGCGGGGCGTCACCGGCTCGTGGCTCCCGGACGGCGGTGCTCGGCCGTGGCTCGCGGGCGCCGGCCTGAGTCCTCGGGGCGGGCGACGGCGGCGCCGATGAGCGCCGTGCGGACACCCGTATCGATGGCGGGCGTGGCGAGGGCCGTGACGGCGAGGAGGGGGACGGCCGTGACGCCGGGCGTGGGCAGGCCTCGGCGAGGGCTTGCAGCCGCAGTCAGGACGGGTGGGGAAAGGGCGCGCCGCATGATCGCTCCGATGGACGTGGAACCTGGGGGGTGAGGCGTCCGGACGGTCGGACCTTCGGTGGCGACGGCTGCCGCCGTCGGGTTGTCGCAGCTAGGGGTCGAGGGGAGGGGACGCGCGAGCCATGGGCACCCCCGGTCGGCACTTCTTTTAGGAAAGTTTCCTAAGAGTTGTCGTGATCGTAGCCTTGACACACCCCTGACACAAGGCCCAAAAAAACGCCGGACGCTCACGCCGTCCGGGAAACACGGGGGAGGAAGGGCGTCGGCCGCCGACGGGCGCGGGGGCGCCGTTCGTCGACTTCGGCGCGAGGCCGGCTATCAAGGACTCCGGGTCGCGACGGCGACACCGACGAGCGAGAGGAGTGGCCCGAGATCGGCTATCGCGAGGTCTGGTTCGCCTTGATCGCGACGCTGACGAGCGAGAGGAACAGTTCGGCGTCGGCCCGGCCCTCGATGGACATGGCCACCCACCCGTCGTCGGCTCCGGGGGTGACCCGGCGGCAGTCGGTGAGCACCCGCGCCCATCGGTCGATCACGGGTTTGGTGAGGAGCAGTTCCGCGGTGTGGTCGCCGGACATCCTGACGATCTCCCGGCCATCGGCCCGGAACCCGAGCCCTTTTCTGGTGCGCTTCAGCGCCAGGGCCGGCCAGCGGAGGAGCTGGGCCGCCACATTCTCGACACCCTCGGTGGAACGGCGGGACGCGTGCGTGCGCAGCACTGCCATGTCTCTCATCGTCGCGGACCGGACACGATCGGGAAAGCTCCTGTTTCATAACCGTTACCGGCGTAGTGATCCTTCTGGAGAATCGTAATGATCCTCACCGTTCTCAACCGTTATTGCAGTGTTATTGAGTTGTTTTCGCGAGAGCACGAACCGGCGTCGGGTACGGTGAGTGCCCGGTGAACACCGGAGGTAGCCCTTTCCAGCACCCCCTGCGACGACTGACATGTTCGTGTCATGCCGGGGTAGGCGTGAGCGTCCAGCGTCTGCCGTCGCACCAGCCCGTGGAGCGTCAATGAGCCACCAGCCCATCGTCCTCCCGCGTCTCGCCGCTCTGGCCAGGCAGGCCGCGCCGAGACTGCTGGAGGGCGTCGTCGCCCCCCTCGCCGTCTTCTACGCCGCCCTCGCCCTCCTCGGCCTCAAGGGCGCGCTGATCGCGGCGGTCGCCTGGGTGTACGCGGGGGTGGGGTGGCGGCTGGTCCGGCGGGTCCCCGTGCCGGGGACGATGATCCTCGCCACCGTCGCGATCACCGTGCGGGCGCTGCTGGGGTTCTGGACCGGGAGCGCGGTGATCTACTTCCTGCAGCCGGAGCTCGGGACGATCTGCATCAGCGTGCTCTTCCTCGCCTCGGTGCGCCTCAACCGCCCGCTGGTGCAGAGGCTCACCCTCGACTACATCCACCTGCCCTCCGCGGTGCTGAGACACGAGCGGGTCCGCCGCTTCTTCGCCCGCATCACCCTGCTGTGGGCCTTCGTGCTGCTCGCCAACTCCGCGGTGAGCATCTGGCTCCTGCTGCACGAGTCGATCGGCACCTACCTGCTGGTCCGCACCAGCGCCGTGGCCGTGATCAGCGGCCTGGCCGTGGCCTTCTCCCTGTACGCCTTCCGCCGGATGCTGAGCCGCCTGCACCACGACCCCGTCGCCACCCCGGCCATCGCCGCCCCGCCCGCCTAGCGCCCGGACTCCCGCCCGCCCCTGCCCCCTGACCGCTCGGGTTCCCGCCCCGCGCGGCCGTCGCCGCGCCGGTCACCCGGTGTCCGGGGCGGGGTGGACGCACGGTGTTCGGAGCGTCCGGAACGGTCAGCGCCTCGCCGGGAGCC
This sequence comes from Streptosporangium sp. NPDC000563, assembly GCF_040299985.1. NCBI lineage: Bacteria > Bacillati > Actinomycetota > Actinomycetes > Streptosporangiales > Streptosporangiaceae > Streptosporangium > Streptosporangium sp. NPDC000563. The sequence goes on from NZ_JBEPDA010000020.1 coordinate 12,962, forward strand.
GTACGGCGGGGCGGGCGGCGAGTACGGCGGCGCAGACGGCGAGGGCCAGGCAGGCGGCGATCACCCCCAGGATGAGCGGCCACGGCACCACGAGGGGGACGTCCGCGCGCATCGCCGTGGCGAGGGCGCCTCGCATGCCCATCAGCGCGGGCAACGCCACCACGAGCCCCAGCCCCGCGCCGAGCAGCACCACGAGCGCCGACTCGGCGGCCACCGTCCCGAGCACCTGCCGTCCCGTCGCGCCCGACAGGCGCAGCACCGCGAGGTCGCGGACGCGCCCGGCCGCCGACATCACCATCGTGTTCACGATCGCCACGCCCGCGTAGGCCGTGGACACCACGACGAGGAGCACGGTCGCGATCCACACGAGCCGGTCCTCCTCGGCGTCCGCCTCCGCCGAGTAGGTGCGGACGTCCACCGCGCGTGCCCCCGGACCCGGCGGTGCCGGGGTGCCCGCGACGTACGCCTCCTTGGCGAGGGTCGTCGCGTCGTGCCTTCTGAACAGTTCGCGGGACAGCAGGACGTCGGCGCCCGCCTCCCGGACCACGCCCGCCACCGTCGGTGACGCCGAGGTGCCGTCCTCGAACGACACCGGCAGCGGCGAGCCCGGCCGCAGCCCCCGGTCCTCGGCCAGCCAGTCCGCCACGAGCACCCGGTCGGCGTCCCTGAGCGCGTCGAGCGAGCCGGACACCACCTGGACGTCACCCGCCGACTCCAGGAGTTCCGGGGTGGCACCGATGGCGCTCAAAACACCGCCGTCCGGCTCGAACAGGGCGCCGAACAGGGACGATCGTGCGCCTGAGGCCGACGCCGCCGTGTCCGTGAGCCCCGGCGTACCGTCCGGCACGATCACCGCGTCCGCCCGGATCGTGGTGGCGCGCACCTCGGCGAACGCCGCGGCCGTCGTCCGCACCATTCCCGTGATCAGGATCGCGCAGCCCACCGTGACCAGTACCGGGGTGGCCGTGGCCGCGGTGCGGCGGACCGCGGTCAGCGCGTTCTCCCTGACGAGCGTCCCGGTCGCGCCCCGGCCCCGGGCGAGCGGCCACGACACCAGCCGCGCCACCGGCGGCACGATCGCGGGCGAGAGCAGCGCCACCCCCGCGATCACCCCCATCGCCGCGACCAGGCCCGACAGCGCGAACGCCTCAGAGCCGTCCGAGCCCCACGCGTCGACCGCGGCCACCAGTCCCAGCGCGCAGCACACCGCCCCGGCGATCCACCGCGCGCGCGGCATCGGCCGGTCGTCCACCTCGGCCTCGCGCAACGCCTCCAGCGGACGCACGCGCGCGGCCCGCCCGGACGCCGACCACACCCCCGCCAGCGTGACGACCACCCCCATCGCGAACGAACCCGCGAGCGGCGGCACCGACAACCGCACCGCGAAGCCCGGCGGTTCGAACCCGGCCGTGACCAGCACGTCCCCCAGCACGGGAGCGAGCGACGCTCCGGCCGCCACCCCCGCCGCCGTCGCGATCACACCGACCAGCAGCGCCTCGCCGTACACCATCCGCCGCACCTGGCGCGGCGTCGCGCCGACGGCGCGCAGCAGGCCGAACTCGCGCCGCCGCTGCGCCACCCCCACCGCGAACGTCGAGCCCACGACCAGGATCGACACGAACACCGACAGCGTGGCCATCCCGGTGAGGACCTGCAGGCCGATCCATCGGGTCCGCTCGTGCTCCCGCGTCTCCAGGACGTCGCGCCCCTCCCCCGTGCGCACCACCCCGGACGCGCCGGCCACCGTCCGTGCGGCCGCGGCGACCGCGAAAATGTCCGCCCCCGGCTCGGTGACCAGGCCGATCGCGCGCACCCCCGCCGGTACGCGGGCCGCCTCGGTGTCGCTCAGGTACACCCCGGGCCCGTTCACCGTGCCGGACACCGTGTACGTCACCGGCCCGTGCGCGGTCAGCACCCGCACCCGCGCCCCCGGCGCGAGCCCGAGCGACCGGTCCAGCGCCACCTCGCCCTCCCGTGGCGCGGCGCCCGCCGTCAGCGTGTACGGCGCCAGCGCCGCCGCCGACCACGCGTACCCCCGGTCACCCGCCGCCGGCCTGCCGTCGACGACCGGCTGCGCGTAGAACATCCGATCCGGTACGGCGTGTGCCACCCCGGGGATCGCGCCCAGCCGTTCCCGCAGCGACGCGACCGTCTCCGGCGACCAGGGAGGATCCGGGGCGAAGTTACCGTCGCCCCGCTCGATCGCCGGCACCGAGACGAACACGGGCGCCCCCGCCAGCCGGTCGGGCACCCTCGCCCCGGCCGAGGTGAGGGCGAGGACGCTCATCGACACCGTCGTCATGCCGAGAAAGAGCACGACGAACCCCCCGGCGAAGGAGTGCCACCGCTCCCGCGATGTCGCGAAGGTCAGCACGGCACGACCTCCAGTGCGGCCATCCGGGCGGCGACGATCTCGGCGGTGACGGTTCCGGTGTACTCGTCCACCACGCGCCCGTCGGCGAGGAAGAGCACCCGGTCGGCGTAGGAGGCCGTCACCGGGTCGTGCGTCACCATGATCATTGTTTGTCCGTGGTCGTCGACGAGCCCGCGCAGCATGCCGAGGACCTGGTGCGACACCCTGGTGTCGAGCTGGCCGGTCGGCTCGTCGGCGAACACCACGGCGGGCCTGGTGATCAGCGCCCGCGCGATGGCCACGCGCTGCTGCTCGCCGCCGGACAGGCCGCTGGGCCGGTGCCCCGCCCGGTCCGCGAGGCCGACCTCCGCCAGCGCCGCCCGGATCAGGCCGGCCGGGGCCGCGCGGCCGGCCAGGCGCAGCGGCAACGCGACGTTCTGCTCGGCGGTGAGCGCGGACACCAGGTTGAACGCCTGGAAGACGAACCCCACCCGCTCGCGGCGCAACAGGGTGAGGCCGTTCTCGTTCAGCGAGCCGAGGTCGGTGTCCTCGATGGCGACCGTGCCGTCGGTCGGCCGGTCCAGGCCCGCCGCGCAGTGCAGCAGGGTGGACTTCCCTGATCCGGAAGGCCCCATGATCGCCGTCAGCGTGCCCGCGCGGAAGCTCGCCGTCACCCCGTCGAGGGCCTTCACCGGGTGGGCGGCCGTGCCGTACAGCCGGCGCACCGCCCGCAGCCGCACGGTCTCCCTGTGATCTGTCGAGTGCATGCCGTTCAGCAAAGCCGCCCGTGCCGTGCCGGCGCATTGGCGCAGGGGCGAGAGGTGAGGGTAGACCTGGCACTACCGCGCCCGCACCCCCGGATCGGTTAACGTCGGAGGGTGTTCGCCCGTACTGCCTTGGCGGCGATGACCCGCAGGCCGTCGGTGTTCCTCCGCTCCTCATGGCCCTGGCGTTCGCTCGCCTACCTGCTGTGCAGCGCGATCCACGCGGTGGCCGCGTGCGTGATGATCTACGCGGCCTACGCCTACGGCGTCGGGTTCGCGACCGTGGCCGGGCTGTTCGCCGTGATCGTGCTCACCCTGCCGTCGGGGGCGTTCGAACGATGGCGGCTCCGGTTGGTGGACGGCGCGCCCGTGCCCGATCCGCACCTGAGGCCACCGCGCCCGGGGCCGTGGGCCTGGCTCACCACCCGCCTGCGCGAGCAGGCGACCTGGCGGGAGCTGGGGTTCACGGTCGTCGCGGTGTCCGTGATGTGGCTGATGGACCTGGGACTGGTCTCGTCGGCGCTCTGGCTGCCGCTGCTGTTGATCTCCGGGCCTTTCCAGCCGGGCATGGACCCGTTGGACGGCGTGCCGCTGTTCGTCGCCGGGCTGCTGCTGTTCCCGCTCTTCGCCTACATGACGGCCGCGTGGGCGGGCACCCGGGCCCTGATCACGCGGGCCGTCCTCGCGCCGGGCCACACGGAGATCATCCGCTCTCGCGCCCGGCTCGTCGACGCGTTCGAGGCCGAACGCCGCCGGATCGAGCGCGACCTGCACGACGGCGCCCAGCAGCGACTGGTGTCCCTCAGCATGAGACTCGGCCTCGCCCGGCTCGACCTGCCGCCGGGGTCGCCCGCCGAGGCGCAGATCGTCGAGGCGCACGAGGAGGCCAAACGCGCCCTCGCCGAGCTGCGCGAGCTGATCCGGGGCGTCCACCCCCAGGTGCTCACCGACCGGGGGCTGGGCGCGGCGGTACGCGATGTGGCGGGCCGCTCTCCCCTCCCCGTCCACGTCGACGTCTCGCTGCCCTGCCGGTTGCCGTCCCCGATCGAGGTGACCGCCTACTACGTCGTGTCGGAGGCGCTCGCCAACATCGCCAAGCACAGCCTGGCCCGGCGCGGTTTCGTGTACGGCCGGCTCCTCGACGGCACGCTGGTGCTGGAGATCGGCGACGACGGGGTGGGAGGCGCCGACCCGGCCGCCGGGTCGGGGCTCACCGGGCTCGCCGACCGGGTCGCCGTGACCGACGGCGTGATGACCCTGTCCAGCCCGCCCGGCGGGCCGACGTCGCTACGTGTGGAGATCCCGTGTCCCGTCTCCGGATAACCCTCGCCGAGGACGGCGTGCTGCTCCGCGAAGGGCTCGCCGGGCTCCTCGACCGGTTCGGCCACGAGGTGGTCGCCTCGGTCGGCGACGGCGAGGCGCTGATCGCCGCCGTGGCCGAGCACGAACCCGACATCGTCGTCGTCGACGTGCGCATGCCGCCCGGCTTCACCGACGAGGGACTGCGCGCCGCGCTCGCGCTGCGCGCCTCCCACCCCGGGCTCGCCGTCCTGGTGCTCAGCCAGTACGTCGAGCAGACCTACGCGGCCGAGCTGCTCGACTCCGACGGCGGCGCGGGGATCGGCTACCTGCTGAAGGACAGGATCGGCGAGGTGCGGGAGTTCGTGGACGCGGTGGAGCGGGTCGCCGAGGGGCACACGGTCGTGGACCCGGAGGTGGTGCGGCAACTGCTCGGCCTCCGGCGCGGGCCGCTGTCCCGGCTCACCCCGCGTGAGCGGGAGGTCCTCGGCCTGGTCGCGGAGGGCCGCTCCAACGCCGCCATCGCCCGCGCGCTGGTGGTCACCGAGGCGGCGGTGTCCAAGCACATCGCCGGCATCCTCACCAAGCTCGACCTGCCCGTCGCGCAGGACGACCACCGCCGTGTCCTCGCCGTCCTCGCCTATCTCCGGGGCCGGCCGGGCGGCCCGGAGGCGGAGCGACCGCGGCGACCGCTCCGCCGTTGATCACGCCTCCTCGATACGGCCGGTGCGGGGAGCTCCGGCGCTGACCGCGTCTCCTCGATACGGCCGGAGAGCTCGGGGAGAGACGGCTCCCCGGAAGGCGCTTCCCATCCCTCGTGCCCCACGCCGATCGAACCCCGCTCCCCCGGACGCGAAACCGCCGCGCGGTAGTTCCGCGAAGAAGCGGGCAGGGAGGTTCTATGGTCATCACACAGCAACCGAAACGCTGGGCCGGCCTGCCGGTGTTCGTCGTCGCGCTCGTGCTGGTGGCGGTGGTGGGGTCGCTGGCGGCCGGGAACGCCGGCGGTGAGTACCTGTCGCTGGAACGGCCGCCGTGGGCGCCGCCGCAGTGGCTGTTCGGCCCGGCCTGGACGTTCCTCTACATCCTGATCGCCCTGTCCGGCTGGCTCGCCTGGTCGGCGGGCGGCCTCACCCCGGCGCTCGGCGTCTACGCGGTCCAGCTGGTCCTCAACGCGGCCTGGACGCCGCTGTTCTTCGGCGCCGGGCAGTACGGTCTGGCGTTCGCGGAGATCGTCGTCCTCTGGCTCGCGATCGCGCTCAACATCGTGATGTTCCGGCGGATCAGCCGCCCGGCCGCCTGGCTGCTCGTGCCCTACCTGCTCTGGGTGACGTACGCGGCCTCGCTGAACTTCGCCGTCTGGCAGCTCAACTAATGGGACCTGAGCCCTCTTCCCGAGGGGCGCCGTGAGCCGGTGGGGACACGATCGTCCTCGTGCGATGTGACCGGCTCTGTCCGGTTTCCAAGGTCGGCTTCCCGAGGGCTTTCCCGGACGGTTTCTCAGGGGCGGGGAGACAGGACCCTGGTGCTCTTCAGGGACGTGTCATGAGGAACACCGGGGTGCTCCCCGATGTCCGGAAAGTACCGGGCCGTCAGCCTGCTGGGTGAGACATCCGCGACCCCCGGCTGGAGCCCGACGTGACACAGGCCATCCTCGACGCCCTGCACGATGTGATGACATCTCCCTGGATCTACCTGGCGCTGTTCGCGCTGGCGATGCTCGACGGGTTCTTTCCCGTGGTCCCGGCGGAGACGTCCGTCATCACCGCCGGGGTGTTCGCCGCCGCCACCGGGGCCCCCGACCTGCTCCTGGTGATCGTGGTGGCCGCGCTGGGCGCGTTCGTGGGCGACCACGTCTCGTACGCCATCGGGCGTACCACCAACGACCGGCTGCGCAACGGCAGGCGCAGCCGCCGGGCGTTCGCCTGGGCGGAGGGTGCGCTGGCCGAGCGGGGCGGGCTCGTCCTCGTGGTGGCCCGCTACATCCCCGGCGGCCGGACCGCCTGCACGCTGACCATGGGCGCGGTCGCCTATCCCCGGCGCTCGTTCGCCCTCTTCGACGCCCTCGCCGCGGTGAGCTGGGCGATCTACTCGGGACTGATCGGCTACGTGGGCGGCGCGGCCTTCGAGAACGACCCGATCAAGGGTCTGCTCCTCGGTCTCGGCATCGCCCTGACGATCACCGTCGTGGTCGAGGCCGTCCGCCACCTCCGCCACCGCCGTACCGCGCCGCGCGTGGAGAGCGCGCCGGTCACCTCGGGTGAGCGACGCGGCGGCGCGACCGCCTGACGCGGAGGCGTCCGGACACGAGGATGCCGTCGGCGACGTCGGCCTCGGTCTCGGGTCCTCGGGTTCGGGTTCGGATTCGGATTCGGCGGTGAGGGAGGCGTTCCCGGCCTGGTCGAGCCCGCTCAGGAGCGGCCCGCGAGGCGAAGGCCCCGACGCGAATCTCGGGGAATCCCCTGCGAAGTCAGGGAGAACCCCTATGGCTCCGCTGCCCGCCCGCGCGGGACGCTTCGACTGTTCACCACAAGCCCCTGAACGGACGCCTCCACGAGGTGATCCGGTCATCTCGCCATGGCTTCATCTGCTTGGGAGGAGTGCGCATGACTGTGCTGGCGGTCGGCCTGGCGTTGCTGGGATCCCTGTTCTTCGCACTCGGTGCCGCGCTGCAGCAGTTCGAGGCGGCGGGCACGCCCCACGCCGGCCTCGGCCGTCTCGCCCGGCGCCCCCGATGGCTGCTCGGCGGCCTGGCCATCGCGGGCGGCACGGCCCTGCACATCGTCGCGCTGAAATACGGCCCGCTCACGCTGGTGCAGCCGCTGGGCGTGGCCAGCCTCCTGTTCGCCCTGCCCTGCGCCGCGGCCCTGCGACACCGCAGGCCACGGCCCGGCGAGCTGGCCTCGGCCGCGGTGATCGCCGTCGGGCTGATCGGCCTGGTGATGGTCGTGCCCGAGCACGCGGGCAAACCCCACCTCAGCACCGGGGAGGCGGTGGCCCTGCTCGCGGGGGCGGCCACCGCCGCCCTGATGCTGTGGGCCCTCGCCAGGCGGGTCTCCCCCGCCGCGCGGGCCTGCCTGCTCGCCATGGGGGCGGGCGTACTGTACGGCGCGACCGCCACGCTCACCCGCGTCCTGGTCGACGGCGACTGGGAGTTCTGGTTCCTGCTCGCCGTCCCGATGCCCGCCCTGATCGCGCTGGTACTGCTCCAGCGCGCCTACGCCGTCGGCCACTTCGGCGTGGCGTTCGCCGCCCTGCAGGTGGCCGACCCCCTCACCGCCGTCGCCTTCGGTGCCCTCCTGCTCGGCGAACCCCTGCCGACGGGCGCGGCGAGCGCGCTCACCGCACTGGTGGCCGCCGCCCTCGTCGCGGGCGGAACCGTCGCGCTGGCCCGTACCACCCCGATGTCCCCCCACATGACGTGACAGCACGACGAACGGAGCCTTGATGGCCATGTCAGCCACCACCCTGCAGCCCTCGGTAGCGGGTCCCGCCCTCCTGCCCACCCGGCCCCGCCGGGTGCTGATCGGGGCCGACACCTACCCGCCGGACGTGAACGGTGCCGCCTACTTCGCCCACCGGCTCGCCCAGGGACTGGCCGAGCGGGGGAACGAGGTCCACGTGGTGTGCGCCTCGGACGAGGGACCGGCCAGGACCGATCACCTGGACGGGGTGACCGTGCACCGGCTGCGCTCGGCTCCGGTGCTGGTCCACCCGACCATGCGGGTCACGGTGCCGACCCGGCTGGACCGGCTGATCGACAGGATCGCCCCCGACGTCGTCCACGTGCAGGCGCACTTCGTCGTCGGCCGCGCGGCCATCTCCGCCTCCCGGCGCGCGGGCGTCCCCGTCGTGGCGACCAACCACTTCATGCCGGACAACCTCTTCCAGTTCGCGCACATCCCCGGCCGCCTCCGCGAGGGAGCGGGAGCGCTGGCCTGGAGGGACTTCAACCGCGTCTACTCCAGGGCCGACCGCGTCACCACGCCCACCCGGATCGCGGCCGGGCTGCTCACGGCCAAGGGTTTCGGCCCGCCGGTGGAGCCCATCTCCTGCGGCATCGACCTGGCGAGGTTCCAGCCGCGCCCCGAGCCGAAGGCGTGGTCCCGCGGGGCCTTCGGCCTGCCCGACCGGGACACGATCGTGTTCGTCGGCCGGCTGGACGAGGAGAAGCGGCTGGACGAGCTCATCCGCGCCCTGCCGCACGTGCTCAACAACGTCGACGCGCAGATCGCGCTGGCGGGCACCGGAGGGCAGCGGGCCGCGCTCGCCAGGCTCGCCGACCGGATCGGGGTCGGGGACCGGGTGTCCTTCCTCGGGTTCGTACCCGACGAGACGCTGCCCCAGGTGTACGCCGCCGGCGACGTCTTCGCCATGCCGGGCGTCGCGGAACTGCAGAGCATCGCCACGCTGGAGGCGATGGCCAGTGGCCTGCCGGTCGTCGCCGCGGACGCGATGGCCCTGCCGCACCTGGTGCGGCCCGGCGAGAACGGCCACCTGTTCCAGCCCGGCGACGTCCAGGAGCTGGCCAGGCACCTGACCGCCCTGCTCGTCTCGCCCCGGGAGCGGGCCACGATGGGCGCCGCGAGCCGTTCCATCGCGCTGACCCACGACCACCAGGCATCCCTCGCCCGGTTCGAGAGGATCTACCAGGAGGTGGCGCGATGAGGTCCGGGGCGATCGCGCTCGGAGACGGTCCGCGGGGAGGCGCCGCGACGAACTCCACGTTCGAATTTCAGGAAGGCCGCGTGACGGACTCCGAGACGACCGGCCGGGGGGTGCGGCGGTGAACGAGCGCCCGCCGTCCGCCTGGCCGGGGGTGGCCGGGCCGCTGGTCGCTTTGGCGGCGATGGGCTACGCGCACCTGGTCGCGGCGGACACGGTGAACCCGATGGGTGGCCTGATCAGTGACTACGCGCTGCGTGACGGCAGCGCCTGGGCGATGGTGGTCGGCACGATCGCCCTGGCCATGGGCTGTCTGTGGGTCGCGTACCTGCTCGTCCGGGTGGAGCCGGTGCGCGGCGCGGCGGCGCGGGCGCTGTTCGTCGCCTCGGCGCTGGGACTCCTGCTCACCGCCGCGTTCCCCACCGACGCGGCGCCCGGCGTCGTCTCGGTCGCCGGGGAGATCCACCGCTGGTCGGCGGCCGTGGTCCTCACCGCGCTGCCCTGCGCGGGCTGGATGCTCGGCCGCCGGTCGGGGAACGGCCCCCTGGCGGCGGTCTCCGTCTTCTCGACGGGGCTGCTCGTCTGGTTCCTCGCCGCCCACCCGGGCTCGCTCGTCTCGGAGCTGATCGAGGGCGCCGACCACTACGGCCTGGCGCAACGCCTGCTGGTGCTCTCCCAGATGACGCTGATCCTGATGGCCGCCCTCTGGGCGGGTCACCGCGACGACGCGTCCGCTCACCGGTCGGCCGTACAGGCGCGTGACCTGGCGATTCCCGCCCAGCCCAGCCCTGGCGACAGCCCTGACGACACCCGCCGTCCTCGCCAGCCGATCGAGCTCGGCTGACGGCGAAGCGGCTCCCTTGAATCGCTCATGGTCGAGTAAACGAGACATGTGGCACGTACCGATCGCGACCTTACCTACGCTAACGTAGGTTACGGTTCCGTAGTCTTCGAGGGAGAAACCTGATGCGAGAGTTCAGTGAGACCGAGTTGCTGCTCGAACTTGAGCCTGTCGTCGCGGGGGAGCTGGACCGGCACCACAAGGTGGCCAAGGAGTGGTTCCCGCACGAGTACGTTCCCTGGTCGGAGGGGCGCAACTACGACGGCCTCTACGGCGGGGACGCCTGGGTCGAGACCGACACCAAGATCCCCGAGGAAGCCCGCATCTCCCTCATCGTCAACCTGCTGACCGAGGACAACCTCCCCAGCTACCACCACGAGATCGCCACAACCCTGGGCCGCGACGCGGCGTGGGGCACCTGGGTGCACCGCTGGACCGCCGAGGAGGGCCGCCACGGCACCGCGATCCGCGACTACCTCACGGTCACCCGCGCGGTCGACCCGGTCGCGCTGGAGCGTGCCCGGATGGTGCACATGAGCGAGGGCTTCACCAACTCCTACGAGGGCGTGCTCGCCTCGGTGGCGTACGTCTCCTTCCAGGAGCTGGCCACCCGCATCTCGCACCGCAACACCGGCAAGGCCTCCGAGGACCCGAACTGCGAGCGGCTGCTCGCCAGGATCGCCGCCGACGAGAACCTGCACATGCTCTTCTACCGCAACCTGCTCAACGCGGCCTTCCAGCTCACCCCCGACCAGACCATGCGCGCGGTGACCGACGTCGTCACCACCTTCCAGATGCCCGGCACCGGCATCGAGGGCTTCACCCGCAAGGCGATGACCATCGCCAACGCCGGAATCTACGACCTGCGCCTGCACATCGACGACGTCCTGCAGCCGGTCCTGCGCCAGTGGGACGTGGCCAACATGAAGGGCCTCGGCGCCGAGGGCGAGAAGGCCCGCGAGGAGCTCTACGACTTCCTCGACCGGCTGGAGACCACCGCCTCCCGCTTCGTCGAGCGCCGCGAGGCCCGCCGCGCCCGCCAGGCCGCCGGCGCCTGAGGCGCCTTTTCTCCGGAGGGGCCGCCCCGGCGCGGTCCCTCTCCGCGATTCACCAGAGCCGCAGTCGCCAGAGCGCACTGACCGGCAACGCCTTCAGCCTGGGACCGAAACTCAGACGAGTGCTTCGTGTCCGAACAGCCGCATGATCCGTGTCCGATCAGACGCACTCACCGTGTCCGAACAGCCGCATGATCCGTGTCCCTCTGGACGTACCCACCGTGTCCGTTTGGACGTGTCTTCCCCGGCGCCGCTCAGCGGTGATCGCCGCTCGTCCCCGCCCGTCGAAGGTCCGAGGAGACGCTCACCCGCTGATCGGGCCGCCCCATCACTCCGGCAGGCCGGTCGCCGCAGCCCGGCACCCGGTCGATCGGCTAGGCGGTGGCCCGGCCGGCATCGACCGCTGTCGTTCAGTTGTCCTGACCGCTCTCTGCCGCGGCCTTCCTCGCCGTCACGGTGGGCCGGTACCGCACGTTCACGACCGACGTGGGGTCGCCCTCGCCCACTCGGCGAAGGCGTACCGGCTCACCGCCGGGGTTGTCGTACAGCCGGATGCCCTCGCCGAGCAGGACCGGCGCGATGTGCAGGTCGATCTCGTCGATCAGGCCGAGTTCGAGAAGCTGGCGGCCGATGGTCGGCGAGAGCACCTCAAGGTTCTTGCCGCCGGCCGCCGCCAGCCCGATCCGGACCGCCTCGGCCAGGTCGCAGCTCAGGAACGTGACCCCGTCGGCGGGCTCGGCGTCCTCGGGGTGGTGGGTGAGCACGAAGGTCGCCCCTTTCCAGGCACCGCCATAGGTGTTGCCCGCGTCCGGGAAGGCGTCCCAGCCGTCTCGCCCTCCCAGCACGGCGCCCGTGGTCTCGACATACTCCTCGACCAGGTCAGGGCGGAACGAGATCCCGGTCATCATCCAGTCCATCTCGTGGTTCGGCCCCGCCACGAATCCGTCCAGGGACATCGTGAAGTGCCAGAGCACCTTCCCGCCCGCGGTCTGCGGCTCGGTGTCGCCCATTCTTCGCCTCCCGCATCTGCTTGCGATCTGCAATCGGTAGGCGAACGCTAGGCCAAACCGGTAGCAGATTGCAACCACTTCGGAGGCGGGGTTCGAGTCGACACGTTCGGGTCGTGCGATCGATGTCGCGGCCGAGGCGACTGCGCGTACTCCCTCAGGCTTCCTCAGGCTCAAGCCCGCTCTCCGGCCGGTTCAGGCCGCCGCGACCAGCTCGCGGACCGGGGAGCGGTCGGCCGTCGGCCGCAGGCTGCGCAGGAAGACCAGCACGAGCAGGGCGGCCAGGCCGGTCGTGACCGGGGGGACGAGGAAGGCGAACGTCGCGCCGAAACGGTCCACGAGCTGGCCCGCGACGGCCGCTCCCGCGGCGATTCCCATGCCCACGGAGCCGTTGAGCCAGGTGAACGCCTCGGTCCTCACCTCGGCGGGCACGAGGCCCTCGACCAGGGTGTAGCCGGTGATGACGGCCGGGGCGATGACGAACCCGGCCACGGCGGCTCCGGCGTACAGCGGCGGGAGCGATCCGGCGAACGTCAGGGCGACGGTGGCCGCGGAGAGCAGCCCGAGGGCGGCGGCCAGCCTGGCCGGGGCGCCGATCCGCCAGCGGACCACGCCGTAGAGGAGGCCGCCGACGAAACTCGCGCCGGAGAAGCACGCGTACACCGGCCCTGCGGCACCGGCCTGGCCGAGCGCCGCGGTGTAGGAGGTGACGCCCACCTGGAGGCTGCCGAAGACGGTGCCCAGGGCGACGAAGGCCCCCGCGAGCACGGCCACCCCGCGCAGCCGCAGCACCCCGCGCCGGGAACGGACCCGGACCGGCATCGGCTCCGGCGCTCCGCCGCGCACCCCCGCGAACACGAGCGTCCCCACCACGACCATGACCAGCGACCCCGACAGCGCCCACACCGGAGAGAACCCGGTCGAGATCGCGACGAGCAGCACCGGGGCGAGGGTGAAGGTCAGCTCGTCGGTGATGGATTCGAGGGCGAAGGCGGTGTCCAGCCTGCCCGACCTGCCGAGCACATGCGCCCAGCGGGCGCGGACCATCGAGCCGACCTGCGGCATCGTCGCCCCGGCCAGCGCCGAGACGACCACCAGCGAGACCGCGGAGGCGTGCGCCGAGGCGAGCACCAGCAGCGCGCCCAGCGCGACCGCGTGCACGAGGATCTGCGGGACCAGCACCCTCGCCTGCCCGTACCTGTCGGCGAGCCGCCCGGTCCGCGGACCGACCAGCGCGGGCGCCACCGCGGCCACCGCGGCGGCCACCCCCGCCACACCGTAGGAGCCGGTGGACCAGTGCACGAGCAGCAGCACGCCGAGCTGGAGCATCGCGTTCGGCAGGCGCGCGGCGAAGGCGGGGAGGATGAACCGCCAGGCTCCGGGCGTACTGAGCACGGCGAGGTACGACTTCAACAGATCTCCGTCCAACATCCAGACGGAGGCTCCGCCCGGCTCGGGAGCCCACCGGGGGTGGTGGGCTTCGACCGGGGTGATACCGCTCTCGCGGCCGCCGAGCGGTCATCGCTCGCGTCCCTGCGGAACGCGACAGCCATTTACCTTACGTCACGAACCGCCGCCTTCCGCAGCCGGCCTCTCTCCGGCCGAGGTCGCGGGTCAACCGGCCGAACGGCCCAGTGACCGTCGCCGGGAGGCGCCGATGCTGCCGAGCAGGGTGAGTGCCTGGGCGCTGGGACCACCGGGTTCGGCGTGGTAGATGATCAGTTGCCGGCCGGGCGCGTCGCGCACGTCGAAGGCCTGGTAGGTAAGGATCAGAGGGCCGACGTCCGGATGCATGAGGTGTTTCGCGTCCCGGGTCTTGCCCCGCACCTCGTGCGCGCTCCACAGGGCCGCGAACTCGCCGCTCCGCTCGGTCAGGGTCCGTACGAGCTCGCGGAGCCGGGGATCCTCGGGGTCGAAGCCGGCCGCCTGCCGCAGGTTGGCCACGGTGGCCTGGGCGGTCCAGTTCCAGCGGGTGTAGAAGTGCCGCCCGGCGGGGTCGAGGAAGGCCATCCGTGCCAGGTTGTCGGCGGGCTCGAAGGGCGAGAACAGGGCGTCGGCCAGCGCGTTGGCGGCGAGGATGTCCAGGGTGCGGTTGATGACGAACGCGGGAGTGTTCGGGTAGCCGTCCATCAGCTGGCGCAGCGCGGGACTGACCGTGTCCGGGATCCGGCCCGGCCGCTCGTCCGGCACGGCGCCCGCCAGCCGGTACAGGTGCGCGCGGGCCTCGGCGTCCAGGTGCAGGGCACGGCTGAGCGCGTCGAGCACCTGGGGGGAGGGACGGCGTTCGCGCCCCTGTTCCAGGCGGGTGTAGTAGTCGGCGTTCATACCGGCCAGAACGGCGACCTCCTCGCGCCGCAGTCCGGCGACCCTGCGGACCCCGTAGGTCGCCATGCCGACGTCTTCCGGCCGCAGGCCCGAACGGCGTGCGCGCAGAAAGTCTCCCAGCTCGTTGTTGGCCATGTCCCCAGGTTAGGCGGGCGGACGGCGGCCTGCCCGGGTGTGTCACACCCAGGACCTGCCCGGGTGCGCCGCAACGAGGACGCCCGCCGCCTGGGTGTGTCGCACCCGGGCGGCGGGCGTCCTGGTTGACGGCCCGCACCCGGCCCAGACTCGGTGCCGAAGAACAGATCACCACGTACGGGAGAAGAGCATGACGAGAACCACCGATGACGGAAAGGTGGACGTGGTCGGCATGTGGGTGACCGCGGACGGCCACATCCGCCAGGAACTGCGAGCGGACGGCCGGTACGACGAGGCACGCGGCGGTCGGCGCAGCGCGTACACCGGCCGGTACACGGTGACCGGCGGCCACCTGGACTACGTCGACGACACCGGGTTCACCGCCACGGGTGACATCCGCGACGGTGTGCTCTACCACGAGCACCTCGTGCTGTACCGGGAGAAGGAGCGGGCATGAGGGCATCGGCCAAGGTCATCGCGGTCACCGGGGCGAGCAGCGGGATCGGCGAGGCGACCGCGCTCCGCCTGGCCGCCGACGGCCATCACCTCCTCCTCGGCGCGCGGCGTACGGACCGGCTGGAACAGCTGACAGCGAAGATCACCACCGACGGCGGCAGCGCCTCGTTCCAGCGGCTGGACGTCACCGACGCCGCCGACGTGCGGGCCTTCGTGTCCACCGCGCGGGAGCGGTACGGGCGGCTGGACGTGATGGTCAACAACGCCGGCGTGATGCCGCTGTCACCGCTCGCGGAACTGAAGGTCGACGAGTGGGACCGGATGATCGACGTGAACGTCCGCGGGGTACTGCACGGCATCGCCGCAGCCCTGCCGGTCATGCGGGAACAGGGCGGCGGGCACTTCGTGAACATCGCCTCCGTCGGCGCCTACGAGGTGTCGCCGACCGCCGCGGTGTACTGCGCCACCAAGTTCGCGGTGCGCGCGATCTCCGAGGGGCTGCGCCAGGAGTCCGCGGGCGACATCCGGGTGAGCGTCGTCTCCCCCGGCGTCACCGAGTCCGAGCTCGCCGACTCCATCTCGGACCCGGTGGCCCGCGAGGCCATGAGGACCTACCGGTCGGTGGCCATCCCGGCCGAGGCGATCGCGGACGCCATCGCCTTCGCGATCAGCCGGCCCGCCGAGGTCGACGTCAACGAGATCGTGATACGCCCGGCCGCCGGCGCCCAGTGACGGCGTCACGCCGGAGCCTGATCCGGAAACGGGCGACCGGGCTCCGGCGGCCGGGCGGGCGGGCGGATGGGGTGCACGGCGGCACCGAGGCAGAACTTCCAAGCGCCGTCCGGCCACCTCGAAATCTCGGCAGATCGAAAGGCAGACGCCCGGCAGATCGAAAGGCACCCCTTCGGCAGATCGAAAGGCAACCCTTCGGCAGATTGAAAGTGATGACCGGCAGTAAACGATCTTTTCCATCGAGCGCTCGCGTGCCAGGAAAACCTTGTACGCAGGCCGCGAGGGCGAATCGGCAGGGGCCGGACGGACGTCATGGGGTTCGACCGCTGATCTTCTCCGTATGGTGAAGGTCACCGCGGTCCCACGGGGAGCCGGTGCGGACGGCCGTTCGCAGTGCGGGCCAGGACAGGACCGCGAGGGCGACGGCGAGGGCGGCGACGGCCACCATCGCCCCTGACAGGCCGGTCGCCTCGGCCCAGCGCCCGACGTAGACGGGACCGGCGAGGAAGCCGAGGTAGGCCACGGTGGCCACCACGGATGTCGCCCTCCCCCTGGCGGCCTCGCCGACCTGGGCGGCGACGACGCCCATCAGCGTGGGGAAGAGCACCGCCGTACCGGCCGCGGCCAGGGCGAGCCCGAGCAGGACCACGGGGACGGACCGCGCCCCGGACACCAGCAGGGTTCCGGCCGTGGCCGTCACCGCGCCGGAGATCAGCACGATCGTGGCGTACCGGGAGCCGAACGCGCCGGCGGCGAAGCGGGTGAGGGCGACGACGGCGGCGAAGACCGCGGGACCGGCCGAGGCGAGCGCGGGACCGGCGCCTGCCACGTCGGCGAGGTAGACCGCGCCCCAGCTCTGGTGGGCGTTCTCCACCGCGAAGGCGAGCGCGCCCAGGCCACCGACCACGAGCAACGGGAACAGGCGGATGACGTGCCGTCCTCGGGCGGCCCCCGCCGCGTCCGGGACGGCATCCTCGGCATCCTCGGCATTTTCCGCAGCCGAAGCGGTCCTCGCCGGAACCGGTGCGGTTTTCTCGTTGACCGGAGCGGCTTTCAGCGTGTCCGGAGCGGCACTCCCGCCAACGAAGGGAACCCCCGCCGCCTCCCGGACGGCTCCCTCGGCGACCGAGGCGGTTCGCCGGTCGGCCGCGACGGTGAGTGCCGCACCGGCCGAGGTCGCCGCGACCAGCAGGAACGGTACGACGACCGGCACCCCCAGACCGCCGAGCAGCAGCCCTGCGGAGAGGCTGCCGACCACCACCATCGCGGAGAAGGTGCCGTGCGCGCGGGTGATGACCGGCCTGCCCGACGCCCGCTCCGCCGAGGCCGCCGCCGCGTTGATCGCGACGTCGGCCGCCCCCGAAGAAGCCCCGAGCAGCGCCAGCCCCGCCGACAGGCTCCAGAAGTCGCGGCCCGCCACGGCCACCAGCGTCCCCACCGCGCCGAGCGTCACCAGCAGGAACGCGGCCACCCGCAGCCCCCAGCGATCGACCGCCCTTCCGGTGACGAGCATCGCGGGCAGCGCTCCCGCCCCCACGAACAGCAGCGCCGTGCCCAGCTGCCCGTCGCCGAGCTCGGCCTGGGCACGGATCGCGGGCACCGAGGCACCCCACACTCCCCAGAAAGCACCGAACGCGGCGAACCCCATGTAAGCCGCACGCGCCCGAATTCCGCCCTTTCCGCCTGCCACATGTGTAACGATACACAAATCATCTGTGTATCGATACACAGATACCCTCGGACCATGAGCGGACGGACGACACGACGCAGGGTGACCATGGCCGAGGTCGCCCGCGCGGCAGGCGTGTCGATGATGACCGTCTCGTACGCCTACGGCCAACCGGGCCGGGTCTCCGACGAGGCGCGGGCCAAGGTCCGCGAGGCCGCCGAACGCCTCGGCTACCCTGGCCCGCACCCCGGCGCGCGCTCACTGCGCAGCGGCAGGACCGGCAACCTGGGCGTCGTCCTCGGTGAGCACCTCACCTACGCCTTCGACGACCCGCAGGCCACCCGTTTCCTGTCCGGTGTCGCCCAGGTCTGCGCCGACCACGGCATGGCACTCACGCTCGTACCTGTCACGGGAAGCCCCTCCGACGTCGACCGGGTCACCGAGGCCGCCGTCGACGCCTTCGTGGTCTGGACGACCGCCGACGACGACCCCGTCGTCGACGCCATCACCGCCACCGGTCTGCCCGCCGTGGTCCACGGCGGCCCGCGCCGCGACGGCCTCTCCTTCGTCGCCGCCGACGACCGCGCCGCGGCGGCGGCCATGGGCCGCGAGGTCTTCGCGGGAGCGCGTCACCCGGGAGTGCTGAGCTTTCCTCTCGACCGCGCGAGGGTCTCCCGCGTCGCCTTCGGCGTCCCCGGCAGTCGTGTGCTTCCGGAAGCGGGCGACGCCCCCGGAAGCGGGCCTCCCCAGACCGCCGGCACCGCTTCCGGAACCGCCGTCAGCACTCCGGGCGTCACCGCCCCCGACTCCCGAACCACCTCGGCCGACGCGTCCCCAGGCATCGACCCCGACACCTCGACCTTCCGGGTCACCCGCAGGCGTCTGCGCGGCTACCGCGACGCCTGGGCGGAGACCGGCGGCGACTGGTCACAGGTCCGCGTGGCGGTCTGCTCCACCAACAGCGCACGAGAGGCCGAGACACTCGCGGCCGAGTTGCTCACCGGCCCGAACGCCTGCGACGCGATCGCCGCGATGAGCGACGAACTGGCCCTCGGCGTCCTGCGCGCCGCCGCCCGCCTGGGCCTCACCGTGCCCGGCGACCTCACCCTCAGCGGCTGGGACGACTCCGACGCCGCCGCACCTGCCGGGCTCACCACGATCGCCCAGTCCCTACGCGACCAGGGCGCCCGCTGCGCCCGCACCGCCCTCGGCCACCTCACCCCGGCCGACCGGGACACCGACGTCGCCTGGCACCTGATCAGCCGTACCTCCACCCGACGACCTTGAGTGGGCTTTTTCTCCCCGGACGACCCAGGAAACATGGCTTCTCTGTAGGAATGGTACGTAGGTGTCGTGTACGGATGACTGTTTTTTCTATTTTTCTTATTTCCCGACTTTTCCATCTCTTGCCCGCTACCATCGCAACCCGGAAACACCCAACAATTCCGAGGACGGAGTGTCGACGTGGGCGAACACACTGCCAACCCAATGCCGTTTAGGTAGGGGTTTGTGCTGGTAGCGTCCGCCAGGTGGCGAAGTGGATCAGTCGATACCCGTCGCGAGCTGTTCGGCGTGGAGCCGATCTGTGCCGTGCTGGAGTTCGCGCCGCCCATGTACTGGGCGGCGAAGAAACGGGAGTCGGATCCGTCGGCTCGTGTGGTCCGGGGCGAAGAGCCGAGAAAGGAGATCCTGATCGTTTGGAAAGGCGCGGGGCGTGGCTTGTATGGGGCGCGGAAGGTGTGGGGTCAGCTCAACCGCCAGGGTGTCACGGTCGCCCGGTGCACGGTCGAGCGGCTGATGCGCGAGCTGAGCCCGTGCGGGGCGGTGTGGTCGCGCAGACGGCCCCGGACCACCGTCCCCGGCGCCGATCGACCTGGTGACCTGCTGGAACGCGACTTCACCGCGGAGCGGCCGGGCCTGCGGTGGGTCGCGGACATCACCCACGTCGCCACCGCCTGCGGCTGGGTGTACACCGCGTTCGTCCAGGACCTGTGCTCCCGTTGGATCGTCGGCCGGCAGGTCGCCGATCACCTGGGTACCGATCTGGGCGCGTGGAGGCGTCGTCGATGACCTTGTTCACCATTCCGATAGGGGTGTTCAATACACTTCCATCCGCTATGCGGAACGGCTTGATAAGGTTGGTGCGGCTCGTTCTGTGGGCGGCAAGGGTGATTCGTATGACAATGCCGTCGCGGAGTCGCTGAACAGTCTCTGCAAGAAGGAGCTCATCGAGTTTCATGGCGGCCGGAAAGGCGTCATGGGATGCGACGATTGCCACCATGGAGTGGGTTGCCCGATATAATTCCGAAAGGCTACATTCTTACTACGGGAATGTTCCTCCGGCCGAGTACGAGGGGACGTTCCACCGGTCAACCCCCGACACCTGCCTGGCGATCGAAAACCAAGCGATCCAGCCTCCGACTTCGCCGGGGCGGCCCAGGTGCCAGGAGTTCCGCGAGTCGAGGGGAAAATTTATCCACAACCCACCAAGGCGCTATTTATTTAAAAGGCCCCATAAAGGCCCTGATCCACATTTGCAATATCGTGGCCTGTCGCCGATCTGCTTCCCGCAGAGGGAAGAGTTCATGCTCCTTCCGCCGCGGAGATGGCACGGATACCCGCATTTCGGAATCCACGTCATCATGCCGCCGAACTCAGCCCCCCTGCCTCGTATCAACGATCAGATCGACGCAGTCTCCATACCGAGTATCAGGCGCGACCGCTCGCGCCGACGTGGCGGTCGGCAGAGCCTGCAGGGGAGATCAGCGCGATGAAGGATTTGAACTCACAGGGGTCGGGGTGCACCCCAGGCCCGTCGACAAACCATCCGGCTGTTACCGCAGGCACCGATCAGCTGCGAGAACTGCTGGAGCAGCATTACCCGTCCTACTACCTTCAGATTGTCAAGTCACACCCGCACGGCGCTCGATACCAGCTTCTCCACAGAGGAAAGATCGCTCTGTACACCGCGTCGTACGGGGCAGAGATTCGTACCGGGACGTCGGAGTCGTTTAACTTCTACGCGATCATGCCGTTGCGAGGGGGCGGCGAGGTGACACTCAACGGAGGGGACGTCACCGCACCGATCTCCCTCATAGGCCCCCAGCAGAAGATCGACATGCATTGGAGCCTCGATCACGAAGTGATAGTGATGCAGATTCCTTCGGCATTCCTGCAGGAGGCGCTTGAGACCTACCTGGGTGATCCTCCCAAAGAGCGACTGCGGTTCGAACCAGGGGTGAATACCACCAGCGCGCTCGGTCACACGTTCAGAATGCTGTCGTCGGCCGGTACCGGCGGTACGCTGCCCTTCGCGGCCTCGAAGCTGGCCGAGCACCACTTCGAACAGTTCCTGCTGCACACCTTGCTCTCCTCCCAGTCCCACAATTACTCCCACGAACTCGGCGAGCTCCCCGCCTCGTGGATCCCCGCCGCTCTTCGGCGTGCGACCCGCTATTGCGAAGATCACGCCGGCGAACCGATCTGTCTTGGTGACATCGCCGCCGCGGCCAGGGTCAGCGTCCGCACCCTCCAGCTCGGCTTCCGCGAGCATCTGCAGACCACCCCGATGGCCTATCTCCGTTCCGTACGGCTGGCTCACGCCCATGCCGATCTGGTCCGTATCGCTGAGACGGACAGCCAGACAACCGTCACGGATGTGGCCCTCCGGTGGGGATTCACCCATCTCGGCCGTTTCGCGGCCCTGTACCGGCAGACCTACGGCCGACCGCCGTCCAGCACCCGGCAAGGACGTCGGTGAGCGTGACAGCCGCTCCACCCGAGTAGGCCGGTCGGCCGGTGGTGACAGGGAACTCGGCGATCAGCGGCTTCATCCGCCGGGCACTTCGATCCGGTCGAGGCTGATCACCGTGCTGCCGGAAGCGGGGGCCTGGTTTGCTCGTTCGAGGTTGATCGTTACCGCTGCGATAGTTTGCCGCACCCTGATCATGGCCGCGATGTCGCCCAGTTGTTCGGCTGCTTTCAGAGCGAGCCGCTGAATGTCGGCTTTCGTGTGCCAGTCGCTCTGGTGATCGCACCAGGGCGTCAACGCCGCCGCCAACTGGATGACATGGGAGGGGAAGTCGTTCGTCAGCGCCTGGCGCAGAACGGTGGACAGGACCGCGTGCTCGGCCCGAAACCAATCCAGCGCCTGCCGGCGGTGCACAAGACGCTCCGGCCGTACGCCTGGCGCCGGAGGGTTGGGAACGATCAGGAGCGCCTCCGGCGCCAGGAGCCGCGCGGCTCGGCATGCGGTGTGCAAGTAGTGCTCGATCACCCGCCGTGCCGCCTGCTGACGGATCTGGACGCAGGCCAGATCATGCGCGTAAGTGCGAAGCAGGTTGTGCAGCATGAACCTGCCGGGAACGGCCTCGGCCACCAGGTGCGCTTCCAGGAGAACATCCAGAAGCCGGTCGGCCTGCAACCGGTCGACGGCCGCCAGACTGGCCACAGCCGCTCGGGCGATGTCCGGCCCCGGATGGATCGCCAGCAACGAGAACAGGCGGGCTGCATCGGAGGGCAGGAGGTCGTAGGAGCGCGAGAACACGGTGCGCATGTCGGTGCGGGCATCCCGGGTGGCCAGCACACTGACATCGGTACGGACACGACGCAGATCGGCCGAGAGCGCCGCGAGCGGGACGGACGGCGTCGCGGTCGCGCGGCCCGCCGCGATGGCCAGGGGCAGGGGAAGCCGCCCGCACAAATCGATGATCTCATCGGTGGCGCGCGCGTCGGCCTCGATGCACTCACGGCCCAGCCGGCGGGTGAGCAACTGCCGGGACTCGCGATAGGTGAGAACGTCCAGCGTGAGCAACGCAGCCGCGTGCTGGCTGACCAAGCTGCTGAGCCCCTGCCGGCTGGTGATCACAACCATGCATTCGGTACCCCCGGGCAGCAGCCACCGTACCTGCTCGGCATCGCGGGCATTGTCGAGCAGCACCAGCGCGCGCCGGCCTGCCAGCAGTGTCCGA
Organism: Streptosporangium sp. NPDC000563; assembly: GCF_040299985.1. NCBI lineage: Bacteria > Bacillati > Actinomycetota > Actinomycetes > Streptosporangiales > Streptosporangiaceae > Streptosporangium > Streptosporangium sp. NPDC000563. The sequence continues at coordinate 35,233 of NZ_JBEPDA010000020.1, forward strand.
TACAGCGCGATCATGGCCTGTGGATCCACCGGGATCTGGGGTTTGGGCACGCCCAAGGTCTGCAGAAAACCGGACAGAGCCTCGTGCGGGTCCAGTGCGCTCTCGCCCGGCCCGAATCCCTGGAGATCGACGTACAGCTGGCCGCCCGGGAAGCGCTCAGTGGCCAGGTGTGCCCAGTGCACGGCCAGGCAGGTCTTGCCGACGCCGGCGGTGCCGGTGATGACGCAGACCCTGCTGCTCCCGCTGGGCAACCCGTCCAGCCGCTTCAGCTCCTCGTCCCGGCCGGTGAACTCGGCTACGTCCACCGGGAGCTGGCGTGGCGTGATCGGCACCCCCCACACCGCCCGATCCTGCAGCAGGTCGGCGTGAATACGCTGCAGCTCCGCGGATGGGGCGGTGCCCAGTTCCTCGCTCAGCCTGCGCCTGAGCCGCTCGTATGCCGACAGGGCTTCAGCTCGTCTGCCACAGCCGTCCAGCGTCAGGAGCAGGCGCCCCCACAACGGCTCGTGCAGTCGATGATGGGCTGCCAGCTTGCGGGCCTCGGGCACCAACGCGCTGTGGCGCCCCGCGGCCAGTCCCAGGTCGATCCACCGCTCCGCAGCCGACACATGAAGCTCCAGCAGGTGCGAGGCGTCGGCACCGTGCAGTGCCGGGGAGTCGATCCCTTCGAACGGCTGCCCCCGCCACAGGGCCAACGCCTGCTCCAGGGGCGCCAGCTCGGCTTCGGTGCCCCGCACCGGCGTCGCCTCGGCAAGCAGCCGGCGAAACAGCAGCGCGTCGACCTGATCATGGGCCACCTGCATCTGGTAGCCCAGTGACGTCGTCTTGATCACCTCGGCGCCGAGCGTGTTGCGCAGCCGGGCTATATAGGTATGGACGCTGCGCCGGACGTTGTCCGGCAGACCCCCCGCCCATACCACCGAGGCCAGCCGGTCCACCGACACCGTCTCGCCTGCCGACAGTGCCAAGACGGCCAGCAGCGTCCGCAGGCGGTTCGAACCCAGTTCGACCTGGTCCGCCCCTATTCGCACTTCAAAGGGACCCAGTACGGCCACGTGCAGCCCCCTCCCAGCGCCCGTGTTCATGCGAACCGGCCTTTCGGAATTCGACGACCCTCGGTCATTCGGTGGACGAGCATCCACTCATTGCGGCTCTTCGTCCCCAGGTGGTACGGGCGACTCTGTGGTCTTGACGGACGGTTACGGCCTCGCACGGGTGGTCGGCCTGCTGGAACTGCAGGACCGGAACCCGCGCCAGGCGCGCGAGAGACAGGGCAGGGCGGCACCGTGTGAAGAAATCCTTCCGCGAAGTCCTCGTCATGGAACAGCACACCCGCGCGTTCCGAATCCGGTGGTGGCGGAACGGATGCGGTCCCGATCGCGCGGGCCGTGCACCTCCTGCGTCGATTTCCGCCTCATCGTATGAGGTGCGCGGATAAGCCTAATTACGCACAATCACAGGAAATATCCATGTCACGTGCTATCCGCTGCGCGTTCGGGATAGCGGAAGCATCACCGGGGACGCTTTCAAGACGCACATGGTCACGCCGGTCCGCAGAGGTCGTCGCGCCATGTCACACGGAACCCGCCCCCCTGGCGACCCGGCAGCGGTCTCCTGCACGGGCGCGGGTAGGAGATGTCCTTTTCCTGGCGTTCGGATTCGCTTCATGGATGGACGGATTCACGCCTTCAGCAGCCTGGTCGAAGCAGGCGAGGGCGGAGGGGGAAAATCCAGGGTGCGGCAACGTCACGTTGCGCGGCCAGGAGGCGATCGCCGACACCGGTCGCACCGACCAGGGTGTGATCGGTGGATCAGCGGATGTGTTCAGCCTGCCGATCCACCGATCCGGGCCGTGCCAAGCCCGTACCGGGGCCGTCAGAAGACAGGCAGGGCGGGGGCCATGCCGAGGCGGACACGTCCGGCGGATTCGAAGAAGCCTGCGGAGTGGTTGTGGTGCTGGAGCGCCACCATCCCGTCGCGGAAGAGCCGCTCGACGGCGTTGCCCCGATAGATCGAGGTGGAGCCGCCGAGCTCGTACATGGCCGTCAGCACTTCACGGCTGACCTGCGCGGCGTGACTCATCGCGGCGCGCAGTGCGGCTCGTCGCTCGAGGGTGACGGGCTCGGCGTTCTCTCCGGCGAGGTCAAGGTCTCGCGCCGTGGACAGCAGCAGCAGCCGGGCGGCCCGCAGCGCGGCTTCGGACCGTGCGATGACCGCCTGGGTGTGTGCCGACTTGGCAAGCGTGCCGCCGGTCATCGTCCTTTTGGAGAGCGCGAGGGCCACCGTCTCCTCGATGGCGGTCTGGGCGACCCCGAGGACGACGGCAGAGCAGCCGGGGACGACGAGCGAGGGTATGTAGCCCTGGTAGCGGGGCCGTTGGACGCGGGCCGGCACGTCCACGCGCACGACCAGTTCGTCGGACACCATGGCGTCCTCGACCACGACATCGTGGCTTCCCGAGCCGAGCAGGCCGCCGGCATGCCAGGTGTCCTTGACTGACAGCTGCTCCCGGCGCAGCATGAAGAACCGTACGTCGAGCATGCCCTCCTCTGTCAGGAGCACGTCGTCGCCCTCTTTGATGTAGGCGGCCGCGGCGAACCAGTCGGCGTGATTGATACCGCTGACGAGCTTCCAGTAACCGGATAGCCGGTAACCCCCTTCGCACGGGACGGCGATCCCCAACATGCTCGATGCCGCGAAGACCGGCTCGGGACCCGGTCCCCAGATCCGGGCGTTACCCGGCTCGTCGAGCAGCGCGCCGATGAACCCCCAATTGGCATTCCACACGATCCACCCCGCGGAGGCGTCGAGCCGGCCGAACCCCTCGTACACCTTCAGTACGGTCTCCAGCGGGGCCTCGAAGCCGCCGAGCTCCCGCGGCGTGAGCAGGCGGAAGGCGCCGCTGTCCCGCAACTCCCGCACCAGCTTCTCGGGGAGATCCCGCCCGGCTTCCATCTCGCCGGTGGCCGCGCTGATGGCGGGCTCCAGTTGCGCGGGAAGATCCAGCAGGTGGGCTGTCTGCATGGTCATGTGCTCACTTCATTCGTGGGGGACGAAGAACATCTTCTTGTTGACGAGAGAGCCGAATTCCAGGGAAAACAGCGGATGAGCGACAGCCTCGCCGCCGCACCAGAGCACCTGAATCACACCGAATGCGCCTCGATCGGTTCTCGCGGGCGGCGGAACGGGGCGATCGGCCGCGTCACCGCCTTTTCACGATGTCAGGGCGCGGATCCCACGTTGTCCTGGAGGGTACGCGCCAGGATGTACGCCAAGTAGGCCTCGTCGGCTATCGGCAGGCCGAGCCGGTTGTTCGTCATGTGGATGTATGACGCGAGCAGGTGCGGCAGCAGGATCTCGGGATCGGAGATCACCTTGGGCGCTCTGGAGGTGCCTGCCTTGACGAAGGTGAGCTTGCCGGCGGTCCCGAGTTCCAGCACCTGTTCACGCAGGGTCTCCCAGTGTCGCGCCCACATCGCCCGGAAGCCGGTCAACCGGTCCGGCTCTCCTCGCTGGATGCTGTTGTGCGTGTCCATGAACCGGGTCGTGAGCACGTCCTTCATCGAGTCGTAACACACGCGGTAGCTGGCGGTACTGTCTTCGACGATGCGGGTCGTCGAGCTCCAGTAGTCGAGGCCGAACGACGAGTTCCAGTAGTCGTGATAACGCTCCAGGAAGCGCGCCATCTGACGGGTGTCCCGCATGAAAGTGGAAACACTGATCATCATGAGCTGGGCGGCCAGGCCCAGCAGCACCGGCCGGACATGCACGTTGGCCGTCTGCAGCAGTTTGATCACCAGGTCGCTCGAGAATTCGAAGTGCCGCTCCGCGAGAGGTATCCCGACAGGCCCGCCGTAGCGATCGTATTCCGGATGATAGGGGCGGTAGTGGAATGTGTTGTTGCCCTGGACGGGTATCCGGCCGTCCGGGTACATCCGGCGTCGTTCATTCTCGTCGGGATATTCCATGATGAACAGGTCTTCCTGCGCTTTCAGCATGTCCTGGTCGAACTCGTAAAGCGCCGGCCGGCTCGACAGGAACTCCTGTACGGCGGTCTCGGCCGCCGCGCGGACCGCGGGTGTGGCCGCCTCCGTGGCCGGCTTCAGCCGCAGCCGGACGTGCGGGCCCTCCATCCAGTAGTTGATGAAGAAGTACCTCTCCAGCAGTCCGCGATCACGAAGGTCACGCACCAGCGGTGCGACGCAGTCGGTGAGGATCGGCTGGGAATTGGCGCTGTAGAAGATGTGCAGCGCCTGCCACTCACCCGGCGAACGGGCAGGTCGCGCCCGAGGATCGTCGACGATGTACGGCTCTGATGTCATCCGTGTCTCCCCTGTCTGATCAATGACCGCGCAGCGGCCGGTTCGTGCCGGTGATCTCGATGGTCTGCTCGGCCACGTACCGTCCTTCAGCCGATTTCAGCCAGATCTGCTCGATGTCCGGCAGCATCTCTTCGAGGACGATCAGGCGATTGCCTTCACGCGCCAACCGGTCCAGCAAATGGAGTGAGAGAACGCTGCCGAAGTCGACGTACTGGGGTTTGAACGTCGGCATGGCGTTGCTCGCGTCGGGCCTGAGCGGCACTGCGCCGAGTGAGGCGAAAACCCGCTGTGGCAGGCCGTGGTCCCGCCGCCAGCGCCGCCAGGCGAGGAACGACTCCGCGTCGCCGTCCGCGGTGGTGCGTGCGGGGAGGAAATCAGGGTGTACGGTCCACCTGCGTCTTGACACGATCAGGTCGCCGAAGCGGACTCTCGGCTGGCTCCTGATCGTCTTGATCCGCTCGTGCGCACGCGTGCCGCCCCACATGTCGATCGTGGCGAATATGGTCCGGGAGAACAGCAGCATCGCCCGCTGCACTTCGGGCAGTGCCGGTGGAATGATGAAGCCCAGGTAGACCGGGATGACCTCGCGGCCCAGGCGCCAGGAGTACAGCCGCAGCCTGCCGGTCTCCTCGTCGTGGAGCACGCTGAGCTCGTCCACCATGATCTGTTCGGACTCGCTCCGGAAACTCACATCGCCGGGACAGACCAGTTCGTACGGTGTGATCGCTGGATGCAGGTTCAGGTTCGTGGTGTCGTACCCACCCGTGACCTCGGCGAACACCGCGTCGGCCGGTTGCAGCTTGGCGAGTTCGTCACGCAGTTCAGCGGCCAGTCCACCGCGTTCGACGTCGTCGAAGCAGTGCACGAAGCGAGAGAACAACAGGGTCAGACCGCTGTATGTCTGGTTCACCACGGCGAACGGTTCACCGTCGTCGTCGCCGAGCTGAACGAAAAAACTCCTCGGCTCCAGGTCAAGCAGATGATCGGGCACCAGGCCGGAGACCTCGTCGACGAACTCATCGTCGAGCATCACGTCGGTGTCGGATGCCGCTGCCAGTTTCATGCGGCGTATCAGTTCTTTCCGTGCTTCGGCCATCGCCTCCACCTCGGGCAACCGCAACCAGTTCGGGTCGGGGACGAACGCACCGTCCTCGTCGAAACTCGGCCGCGAGGTGACCTTCAGGTAGTAGGTGTAGTAGTCCTGGTGGAATTCGTGCACGAAGCGCAGCACGTCATCACAACGTCCACCGACTCCGTAGCGAGCGGTGAAGAATCCGTGCAGGCTCAGCCGTTGCGGCACCGTGGAGTCGAACAGCGGCAACAACCGCGCTACCTGGCACAGGGAGGGGGTCAACGACCGCCGCCACGCCTCCGGGTCGGCCACCGCGCCGGTGCCGGGGACGCACACGTCCTCGTACACCAGGTTGCTCGGCATGCTGGGCTTCACCGCGCCGAGCTCGCGTTGCGCCTCCTCCAAGATCGACCGGATCGCGCCGATCAGTTTTCTGCGGGCCTCGTGATCGGCTGACGGGTACTGTTTCACCAGCTCCGAGATGTCGCCGAGCCTGTCGGCAACCGCGTGCGCCCATGGCGTTTCCAGCCGTACCAGGCCATGCCGGAACGATTCCACCGGGTCGGTGCTGTGGACGTCCAAATGCACGGTCGGCGCCACGAGCAGGCCGAGCCGGAGCAGGCGCCTCAGATACTCGCGCACGTCCTCAGGGGAACGGTTCGGCCGGTCGGCCGCGCTGAGCAGCTCGGCCAGGTGCCCGAAGGACACCTCTGCCCGCTCACCCAGGATGCGCATGACCTCCTGCAGCAGGTTGCCCTGGGGGAGGTAGAAGAGGTTCTCGCGCATGCTGTCCACGCCCATCGGGGTGTCGTCGTCACCGACCACCCGGACCCGCCGCACATAGCGCACCCGCTCCGTATCCGCCCGCGAGCCCGACGTCAGGCGCACCGGAAGTTCCGGGCGTAGGGCGAGCTGGTCGACGATGACGTCTATCAAGCGCGCCAGCGCCGCGACGTTGAGGCGGGCGTGGCTACGCCAGACGACATCGAGGTCGATCTCCGGGAAGAGGGACCCGCTGCCGGGCACGAACCGCCCGAGCGCGACCGCGGTGAACGTGCTGAAAGGGCTCGTCTTGCAGGCGGTGCGGTACACGTACTCCAGCAGCGACCGCTCGATACGGCGCGCACGTTTGTTCAGCGGGCCGGCCCCGGCGTCGAGATAGGCCGGCAGGTAGCGGTCCAGCGAAGGAGACGCCAGCAAGACGCCGTTGCGCAGTCTCGGATCGCGTGCGAGTTCACGCAAGTGAGCGCGCGCCAGTTCGGTTTCCTCGGCCAGGACGGCGGTGCCTTGCCGGAGTTCCTCGTCATAGGCGGCGCGCTGATCCAGCCAGCCGAGCAAGGCGGCGCGCCCCTGATCGCCGAGATGCTCGGCGAGCGCCCTGGCCGATGCCATGTTCTTGGGGAGCCGTCGGTTGAAGACATCGCGCCTCAGCGTAAGGAGCTGACGACGCTGATGCTCGTCGTCGTTGTCCGCGATGGAATCCTGCAGTGCGTCGGCGATCACCTGCTTCGCCGTGTCCATGGCGGTCTCGGCCGCCAGCACGGCGTCGGCCCATCGCACCCCCCGCGGGTTGCCCAGAGGGGCCACGGCATCGATGGGCATCCCGGCCACCCGCAGCATGAACTGCGGTGTGACTATCCACTGCCTGCCGTTCTCCCGGCCCACCGGGGCACCAATGCCAAGCCTGAAATCACGGTCTATCACCGGCATCACCTCTTCGGGTCGGCGAGATCAACTGAGGCGGAAGTGGAAGTCGGGAGCTTTCCGGCGCTCGTGCCCCAGCATCACGATCAGCAACGGCCACTCCTGGTCGTCGTCGTCGCGGCTCAGGTCTCGCTGCCTGTCCATGTGCTCGACATACGACACGTTGTCGAAGCCCAGCGCGGCCCCGCAGCCGATGTTCGCCGCGGCCGCGGCGAGATACATGGCTTGGGCGGCGGCGCCGACCTCCGCGTTGAGGAACCGATAACCTCGCTGGCCGGTGGCGTCGATCACCGCATGCGGCCGTGCCAGCACCGTGACGACGGCGGCGACCTGTTCCATGTTGTAGTTGTTCAAGAAGTAGTTGCGCTGCAGGAATGATGTGCTCACCCCGACGCCGAGGGGGAGCAGCGTGTTGGTGGCGACGTCGTAGTCGTATGCGTCCGCGGGGACACCGTCGACGTGGTTGACGAGAACGGCCAGCCTGGTCAGCTCCGGTGTGCCGTCTGAATGTTTGACATCCGACACGAGCCGGGCTCCGAGTGTGCCCGCACGCAACACCGCACCCAACTCGGCCTGCCCAAGACTGTATTGCGCGCTGAATCTGCCGAAGCTGCTCCGACGACTGCGCAGGGCTTCCCGTACGGTGGCGTCGAGCGGAAGCGGATCGGCCAGCTTGATTCCGTCGCCCCTGCCACCGTCGTGGCCTGGCCTCGCCGCCTTCAACCGCTCAGCCGGTGAATCACCGGGCGACCGGGTGGTGACGGTCGAGGCGTGTACCCGCTCGACCGCGGGATGCCGGACGACGGTGCGTGACCTCTCCCTGGGGACGGCGGTGACTCGAAGTTCGTGCCGGCCCTCCGAAGAGGAGCCTTCGCCGCAGGGCAGCGGCACCACGGCGAACACACTTTCCTCGTGCGTCCGCACGCCCAGCAACCGGTTGAGTGCTTCCTCATCGAAATCGAGCAGCGGGCGCAGCGGAATTCCCGCCGCCCGTGACCACAACTGCCAGGTCCCCAGCGCCGTGCCCACGTCCATGGTGACCGCGTGGTAGCTGAAGGTCCGGTATTTGAAAGCGTTCTTCCAGAACTTGACGGTCACGAGCAGGAACTGGTCGCCCGCGGCCTCCGCCGGCGCGATCGCCCGACGCACCTGACTCGTCACGTCACCGATCAGCAGTCTCTGGACACCGTGCTGTGCCGGCGAGTAGTTGTAGACGCCCGGCAACATCGGTCCGCCAGGGCCACAGACCCAGTAGATCTCGAGCGGATACAGGCCGCCGCCGGACGCCGTGCCACGAGACCAGACCGCACGCGCGTAATGCGGCAGAGCCACTGTGTCGTCGTTGACCGTCACCGCCAGTCGCCGCCCGCCGTACGCGTAGGAGTCCCGCAGCATCTCGTAGAGCATCGGCATGGTGAACGCACCGCCGTTCTCGGGCACCTGCCCGGCCAGACTCCCTTCGAGAGAGGCGAGCGCGACCTTCGCGGCCGGTAACGGGATGGGGGTGACGCCGGGATAGACGTTGTGCATTCGTGGCTGGTCAGCCCAATCGGGTTTGAGGCCCCAGTCCTCCGTCGGCGATCGATTGCGGCGCATGATCGCGGCGACATAGTCGCTCGCCGTTTCGATGGCCTGCTCCGTGTCCATACATGACTCCTCAAGTCCGCGCCGTACCGGCGAGCCGGTTCATTGGAATGGATGCGGAGCCCTGTTGAGCTCCGAGGTTTCGAGATCGCTGTCGCGGAGTCCGACCCGGCGCAGGACAGTGCGGGTCCGCTTCATGTGCAAGGCGCGCTGGCGGCTCCACCCGAAGTCGATCGGCAATATGCCGGGGATCACCACGCTCGCCGTGCGAAGGGGGATTTCTGCTTGCTCCGGTGATGTCTGGTCCACCACGATCACGTCGAAGCCGGCCTCGACCACGGACCGAACGCAGAGCCTGAGGTCGTCGAGCAGATCGAGGGTTCGCGGCCGGTCGTGCTGCCAGCCCCGGAACACCGCCTCCACCGAGGGCAGATCGGCGGGACGGCCGTTGTCTCCGAGCAGATGCGCGGCATACCGGGCCATGTCGGGCAGCCCGTAGAGCGGGGCGTGATCGGACAGCGAAAGAACCCTGTCGAAGTCGGCCGCCTTCGTGGTGAGCTCTTCGGCGCGCAGCTTCGTGTAGTCGGCGAAATCCGGAATCGCGGACGCGACCTCGTACAGGCCGGAGGCGATCGCCTCCTCGGGATCAAAACTGGCCCCGGCACCGAAGAGCAGCCTGCCCATGCCGCCGTCTCTGCGTTGGGCGACAGCGACCACGACCGGTATCGGAAATTCGATTCTGGCGTCGAACAGCCGGATGTCGTACCCGTACATCGAGATTCGGTCCATCATCAGACGGCTGCGGACCGTCGCGCTGCTGTACGGGTCGATCTCGCGCAGCCGCAGCTTGGTGTACCAGGCGATCAGGAACGCGTCACGCTCGATCAGTTCGAGGATGGCGTGGAGGATCGCCTCTTCCAGGCAGCTACCGGATGCGCACCCGTTTGAGCATTCCTGGACGAATCTGCCGATTTGGTCGATCAGGTGGTAATAGGTGATCGCCGCGGGGACCAAAAGGGGACGCTCATCGCGCAGCGAGAAGCCCCACACCCACGGAATCGCCAGATCAGGATGGTAGGGCGTGTAATGCCGGGTACTGGCGTAAAACTCTGCGGGGTACAGGCCACATTCGGCGGGATCCAGTGCTGAGCCCTGCAGGTTCCGGTACGTGTCGACCACCGGCTTCGAAAATCGTCGAGGCTGTGTGCCGGCGATCCGCTCGTGGGCTTCCAGTAGTCCCAGGATCGTGCTGCGGGCGTAGCTGTCGGAGTGACCGGCCCAGAACGTTTCATGGACGTACTCGCCACCTGGAATGTCGATACGGCCTTTCACATTCGCCGTCGTCGTGCTCGTCATGCTCAGGTCCGCACCGGTGCCGGCCATCCCGCAGACAGGGTTCGCGTACGCGTCCGGTTCCAGGTCGTAGTCAGCGGCCGGGTTGATCCGGAAGTCATTGATCGATCGTTTTGGTCGGCTGCGCAGAACGATGCGAGCGGCGTCGGCACTGTCTTCGGCCGGAACGCCGCATCGAGGGCACTGCGAGTCCGCGACGATCGAATGACGTCGCACTGTCAGGTCTTTCAGCCGTAGCTCGTGCACGAACGGATGGCCATGCCGGTCGGTGGGTTTTCGCCCTGGCGAAACCTGGACGATCCGCTGGACGGTCTGCCAGATCGCCTCCAACGCGAACCGTGCGAGGAACGGAGACGCGTGGTGCGCGACGACCGATCGTCCGCTCCCCAGCGCATCGCGTTCCACTCCGGTCCGCACCTGTTGCCACCGTCTTGCCAAGCAGTGGAAACAGGGGCGCTCGCTGTCGAACGGGCCGAGCAGTACGGCACCGCCGTGCAGATGGACAGGCAGTAAGCCTGCCGTGTCCGTATCCGGTGCGTCGAGCTGCCGCAGCATGTCCTGTGCGCCGAGGAGCGCCACGCGGATCGTCACGGGACGGTCGAGTTGCCCGGCGGTCCGGGTCAATCGGTCGTGAAGGTAGTCGGCGACCAGTCGTTGACCGTGCGCGAGCACCTGTGGGACCCGGTCATTCACTCTTGCATCGCCCCAGGAGGACCCGGCAGGTCACCACAGCCGCCTGAGACCTGAGCTCTGGGGGCGTGGTGTCGACGACGAGAACGTCGCGGCCCTCGTCGGTGAGTTCGCCGACGAGGGCGGCGACGTCGCCGGGCGGGTTGTCCGTCGTGGCCGGCAGCGGATCCTCGGATGCGTGCACGGCCCGGGCGTCGAATCCGGGCAACAGCGGCTCACCGAGGTCGACTTCATCCATCTTCGCCAGATGACGCATCTGAACCAGTCCGGCAAGATCTCTCAGGGCTCCGACGAGCGCGGCCCGCTGGGACAACGCGGCTTGTACGGTCCACAGGGGCCTGTCCGCAGAGTCCGGGGTTCGAGCGAGGACGACGCCGACGTTCCGCCAGCGGGAGATCTCAAGCACCTCCGGCCAGACGTTCAGGTTGCCGAAGGTCCTCAGCAAGAACTCCAGCTCAGAACCGGTTTCAGGATCCCCGCAGTGGATCGGACGGGGTTCACCCCGTCCCGAAACGGCCTCACGCAGAGCCTCGAACGCGATCGCTGACAACAGGCCCGTCCGGACGGCCTCACCGATGCTCTCTCCGGCTCCATCACCCGCCCCGCTTCGTTCGAACAACGAGTCGGCGTTGAGCGCCGACATCGGGTGAACCGCTGCGGCGGGCACCAGCCGCTGCTCCCCGGTCACCAGAGAGGTCGCGGGAAGCCACGGGAGCGTCTCGCGTCCCTCGACCGCGAGCCCCGTGAAGGTGGACAGGCCGGCAGGGGCGAGCGTGTGCCGCATCTCCATCGAACCGGTAACCGCATGCCGGACGTTCGCCACCTGGCCGACATAAGCGAGCAGCGCGGCGCGCAGCGCGCTTCGGCGCGCGACGGGCACATAGTGCAGATCGAACGCCGTGATCAGCCGGGGGCGCACGTCGGATCCGGCCTGGGCTCCGAGGCGGACCCTGCCGACCTTGAGCGGCGACTGGTCCAGTGCCACATCGTCGAACGACGACAGCACACCTGTGTAGAGGCCGACCAGCTCATCGGCCTCTTTCAGCAGTGTTCTGAGCCGCTCCTTGTCATCGTGATCGCCACCGAACGATCGCGGCGCCTCCTCGTGGACGACGGCCGGCGTGACGGGCGTGGCGGCGTCGAGGTCCTGATGCTCCGCGCAGGAGGGGCAGAGCGGATGGGGCCACAGCCGCTCGCGCCTGGCCTCCAGCGTTGAGATGTCCTGGATCAGGACGCCGTGGTCCGTCTCCGCGTCGAAGCAACCGGTGATCAGCCGGAACAGGTCGAAGGCGAGCATGTTGCCCACCATCGCCGCGAGCTGCGGATTGAGCCTTGGAGCTTCTGGACCGAAAACTCCGCACGCGATGCCGCGCCACAGGGCGGCCGCATCGCGCGGCTCGGCGTTGGCTCCGTAGCGGAGCATGGAGCACATCCAACATCCCGCGGTCGCCGGGCGGGTGACCGGACCGATGACCACCTTCGAACCGATCGAGGTGGCGGGCAGCACCACTGGACCGCCGTTCACTCCGGCGTCGACCAGTCGCCGCAGCGCGGCCATACCGATGTCGTCGCCGGACGCGACCACGAAGTCGTATCCGGTCAGGGCGTGCGGCGCGAGGGCGTCGTCCAGGGTGAGGTCCGACAGCCGAACCTGCGGGGGACATCCGGCCTCGGTCAGGTCCGCAACGCACTCGGCCAGTCCCGCCATGGCCACGGCGGTGTCCCCGGCCGCGCTCTTCGGCGAAGACGCGACCAGGCTCAGTGAACCGAGTCCGTTGCGTAGCAGACTCTCGGCCGCCGCCCGGTTCACGCGGCCGGTACCCAGCATCAGCACCTTTGCCGTACGGAAGCGCAGAAACCGCGCCTTGGCCTCGTCGACATAGTGCTCCACATAGTTCAGCTGCGAGGCGAACACCTGCTCGACGGCGGGGTCCATATCGACGTCGCCCGCCCGGCGTACGTTTCGCGCGAAACCACTGTCGATCAGCGAACGCACGAGTGAGACGACCATTTCCTGCCGTTCAGGCGCAAGGTCCGCGCACAGATCGGCGACCGTGTGTTCGCCTGTCAAATACGGCGCGAGCGAGCACATGAAACGGTACGCCGACTGTCCTTTGACGACGTACACCTTCTCGGTGTTGCGCACCACGACTTTGTCGCCGACGTCGTAGAAAAGCACGTCATGGCCCAGCCTGGGCCGGACGGAGAAATCATCGGCCCTAGAAGGATTCCCCTGTCCCCCTCCTGGCCCGAGCTCGGTAGCAGTCATCGTCGAGATCACTTCCTTGGCATTTGATGTCGGGCGCCGTACGCCCCGCATCAGAAGTATGGCCGCAGGTCCTTTCACTTCCCTTTCCGCTGTCGCAGCGGGTGACAGCGGCGTGAAAGCAGCCGTTGTAATACTTTGCCTGTTCAGCCCAACCGCGCGAACGAAAGGAAGTCCACAGTGCGGACCATCGTCGAGAAGCCACTATCGGACTTGTTCCAGGAGCTGGAACAGCTGGGGTCGGAGACCTTCGAGGTTTCGGACTACACCGACGTCGACATTCACCTGTCCCCTGTCGCAGCCGCCACGAGCTGTTGCGGGTCCACCAGCACCACGAGCACGAGCTGCAGCAGCGGGACCCAGAGCGGAGAGTGCTAGTAATCTCTAGCAGGGCTGCCTGCGACACGGAATCAGTGCGACGTCGCAGATCTAGTCTCTGCCCGTTGAATTCTCGCTGATTCCCGTCGGCTACCTGTGGACTCCACAGGTAGCCGACTCTGCTCAATCATGGCGCCGGTGGCGGCGTACGCCGGAAGAGCTCGTTTTTTCTCGTGTGAAAGGCGGAGCAGGTGGCATTATCGGCGGAGCACGACAATGAGGCCTGCGAATCGGCGCCGGGCAGGCTTCTACGCTATCTGAATTCGCGGCCGAGAAAGGGAGCGCTGCCCGACGTGGCGGTACTCGGCCTGCGCGACGCGACTCACCCGTACCCACCGGAAGTGGAAAAGGGTCACGGCCTCGTTCCGATCTATTTCGCTGCGGGGTCGGCGATCCTCGGACCGGTGGTCGCCGGACGTAGCCGCTCAGCCCCGTGCGGGCAATGTCTGGCCCTGCGATGGCAGCGCCTGCGCGCCGCACCGGAACGTGATGCGATCGAGCGTGGGCGGCAGCCGCGGTCGATGGCTTCCTCGCCATACCTGACGCCGTTCGCACTTGAATCGATCTGGCAATTATGGAACCTTTTGCAGACGCACGCCATGGAAAGCCGAAGTCAGCGCCCGGGGATCGCCCCTGTCTACGAGCTGAATCTGCGGACCCTGCGAGTGTCCCGGTTCGACCTGCTGATGGACGCCGCATGTTCCGTATGTCTACCGCGTGAACCGGATACTGCGACTCGCGCCGTCCTCGACCTGCGCTCGATATCGAAACCGGCTCCGGACCGCTACCGGGAACATCGCCTACAGGACTACGACCTGCCGATCTCGGCACTGACAAATCCAGTCTGCGGCGCGGTCGGCCGCTATGCGCACCGCGACGACCTGTCTCCTACCATGTCGCCGAGTTTCGGCATGTTCCGATTTCACGATGGTGACGGCCTGCAGGAGATCCAATGGAGCGGCCAGACCAATTCGTTCGAGACCAGCGAGATCAGCGGGCTGTTCGAAGCACTTGAACGTTATGCCGGACTTGAGCAACGGCGTTGGGCCACAGTCACGGTGAACACCTATGCCGAATTGTCCGCGGAAGCGCTCGACCCCCGAGAGTGCGGGGTCTACGCGGACAAGGTCTACGAATCGGGTGCGTACTCGAGATTCGACCCCGATCAGCCGATTCCATGGGTCTGGGGCTACTCACTGCGTGACCAACGGGCGGTTCTGGTGCCGCAGCGCACCGTCTACTACGGCGGGGCGGATCGCACCCACAACTTCGTGATGGAGTGCTCCAGCGGCTGCGCGAGCGGTGCGAGTGTCGAGGAGGCGATTCTGCACGGGATGCTTGAGCTGATCGAGCGCGATTCTTTCATGCTCGCGTGGTACGGCAGAGCATCGCTGCCCGAAATCGATCCGGCCACGTGTCACGGAGAGTCCCTCTTCATGATCGACCGTCTGCGGCTCTGCGGCTACGACGTGCGCCTGTTCGACATGAGAATCGACCTGTCGGTGCCTGCCGTGCTCGCGGTGGCGGTTCGCCGAGATGGCGGTCCCGGTACGCTGACCTTCGCGTCCGGCGCGTCCCTGGATCCGGAGCAGGCTGTCGCATCCGCGCTGTCAGAGGTCGCCTCTTTCGCACCGACCATGCCTGATCAGTTCACCACACGTGCTGACGAGGTCCAGGCGATGACCGAGGACTTCGGCAAGGTCCGCACGCTGATCGACCATCCGGCACTCTTCGCGTCGCCGAGGATGGCGCACCATGCCGGCTTCCTGTTGTCGAACAGACACCTGACCCCGATGGCCGAGTTGTACCGGGAGTGGGAACAGACTCGGCCCGGGGGCACGGACCTGCTGACGGACCTGCTGTACTGCCGCGACCGGTTGGTCGATGCCGGGCTGGACGTACTTGTCGTCGACCAGACGGCACCGGAACAGGAACTGCTGGGCCTGCGGACAGTGCGCGTGATCGCGCCGGGACTACTGCCCATGGACTTCGGCTGGTCGCGGCAGCGCGCCCTGCACATGCCCCGAACCCGTAGTGCGTTCCGCCGCGCCGGATGGCGAACCACCGACCTGGATGATTCGGAGCTGCATCAGGTGCCACACCCGTTCGCCTAGTGTGAGCTTCCCCGGGCTCGATGGTCTCGGAGGTCCGGCGGGAGGCTCGGTGGTCGTGGCCACCTCCGAACCCCACGCCGGGACCGCGCTCGGCGCCATCCGCGAGCTCATCGATGCCCGCCACACCGTCCCCGCCGAACCGAGCGGGATCACCTGACTCCCCCGGCCGGTCCGGCGTGCCGGGCGGACGAGGTGAGGTTCATCCGCCGTGGTAAGGCGGGGCGACTCCCCAGCCCCAGCGGGGGACCGGTGCCTGAAGTGGCGGGGTGGCGCCCGGCTGGGAGTTCTCCACCGCGAGGCGGGTGCCCCACTCGACGTATCCGGCGAACGCCGCCCGGAACTCGGGGTCGGCCGGGAGCCCCACCTCGTCGGCCGCGTCCATCAGCAGGCTCACCCACCTGCGGCGCTGCCGCTCGGTGAGGCGCTTGCCGAGATGCTGGGAGAGCATGTGCGGATAGCCTCCGCGTTCGCGGGTGTAGCGGTCGGGGCCGCCGAAGACCTCCGCCAGCCACAGCGCGACGTACCGGGGATGGTCCGGGTCCATGTGCGCGAACAGCGGGCCGATCACCTCGTCCTCGCGGACGTGGCCGTAGAACGTCTCGGTCAGCCGCTCGAACGCCGACGCGCCGCCCGCCCAGTCGAACAGCGTCGGCTCGGTCTTCGTGAGCACCGGCCCGGTCTTTCCGATCACCGGTTCGTAGTGCCGCATCTCCTCGATGTCCGCCACGTACGGCTTTATCTCGGCGAAGAACTCCGTGAAGTGCTCGCTGCCCCGGAAGCCCTCCAGGTGACCCTGCGCCGAGGTCCAGACGATGCGCAGGATGTAGACGCCCGGCTCGTCCGCACATCTCGACAGCTCGTAGTCCAGGCACTGGGGCGCCCTGCCCAGCGGCACCACCGCGCGGCGGTAGGCGGCCTCGAACTCGTCGGGCCGGGGGACGCGGTAGCGGACATACTCAACGATCATCGTTTCCGCCTTCGAGTGATCAAGTAAGTATGTAATCATCATACGCGTCGATGATCGATCGGTGGAGAGCCGACATCCGGTTCAATCCGGAACCTACCTTCCTCCCGCGTTCTCTCACCCGCGCCGTTTCCGAGCGGTTATGGTGCGCCGTACCCGATTTGATCTAGGTCGCAGGAGCGCGCGCCGGTGAACGTGAGTGAGCCCGACTGGGCGTACGTGACCAGGTCCCTCGTCAAGGTCTTGGCCGTCGCCTCGGCGCTGTTCCTGACCCTCGTCGTCGCCGAGCGAGTGCTGTGGGTGTTCGTCGGCTTCGACGACGAGCGGACGGCTCTGGTGTACGGCACCGCGGCCCGCGTCGTGAATCCGGACAAGCGCCTGACCTACGGTTACAGCGATGGCGGAGGACTGCTGGGGACGACCTACACGCTGCGGGGCGAGCCGCGCCGGGCCGGTCCCGGCGAGGACCGGAAGGAGTACGAGATCACGGAGGACCTGTTCGGCGCCGTCCGGGCCCCCTCCTTCGACGGACCGTCCGGCAGCCTCGCCGGCACGGTCGATTCGGTGGAATGGGAACTCGGCACCGACAGGCAGCTGACGGAAGAGGCCAGGAAGGCCATCGACGCGCTCCCCCAGACGCTTCGGGCCGTCGCGGTCCTGGAGTTCACGCACTCGATGACCACCGAGCAGCTCGTCGCCTTCAACCGGAGGCACGAACTCTGCGGAGGAGGGGACGTCTCCTACATCTACTCCCCGTACTACTACGACGACTCCAGCGGCGATCCCCCGTTGAGCGCGGTCGTCTGGAACCGTGGCATGCCCAAGGAGCCATGGGAGGACTTCACCTACCAGTGCGAGACCGAGCCCGAGGCGGCGCTGGCGGAGTTCCGCAGGTGGGTCGGGCTGCTCAGGTCGGGGGACGACCTCGAGGAGTTCGGGCTGAGCCACGGTTCGCTCACCGAAACGGCCAAGGAGGGCGTCGTGTACGGGCTCGTCATCGACGGCTGGACACTCGCCGACCTGCGCAAGCTGCTCGACGACCCGGAAGTGCGGACGGTCAACCTCACCGACGTCGCCTTCGACCTCGGCTGACGGAGGGAACGACCGGTCCAATGAGTCCCGTCCAATGAGTCCCGACACGATGAGATGACAGGCGGTCGCCGGCTATGAGTACCTTCGTTTTGATCCATGGCGCGGGAGACGTCGGCTGGTACTGGCACCTGGTGGAGGCCGAGTTACGGGCCCGTGGGCACGACGTGGTCGCTCCGGACCTTCCCTGCGACGACGACTCCGCGGGGCTGAACGAGTACGCCGACGTGGTGATCGAGGCCGTCGGTGACCGCGAGGACCTCGTCGTGGTCGGTCAGTCGTTCGGAGGGTTCACCGCTCCCCTGGTCGCCGCTCGGTTGCCGGTCGGTGTGCTGGTCCTGGTGGCCGCGATGATTCCGGCGCCCGGCGAGTCGCCGGTGGAGTGGTGGGAGAACACCGGCTTCCAGGAAGCGAAACGGGAGCAGGCACGAAGTGACGGTGAAAGCACCGGCGGCACCGGGGATCCGTACGCCGACTTCTATCACGACGTGCCGCGTGAGCTGGCCGAGGAGGCCATGCGCAGGGAGCGCCCGCAGGCGGAGGCCCGGATGGGTGAGCCCTGGCCCCTCGACGCGTGGCCGGACGTGCCGACGAGATTCGTGCTGTGCGAACAGGATCGTTCCTTCCCGCCTGACTTCTTCCGCCGCCTGGCGGCCGAACGCCTGAACATCACCCCTGACGAGATCGCCGCCGGGCACTGCGTCGCGCTCAGCCGGCCGAGGGAACTGGCGGAAATCCTGGAAGGCTATGCTGCGGCTCGTCGAGCCGGCGGATGACGCCAAAGGTCACGCCTCGCCCGTCACCTCCGCCGGTACGGGACGGGCACGACGGCTTCGACGGCGCCGCACCAGGGCGGGCGTCCAGGGAGCGAGACCGATGACGAGCAGCAACGCCAGCAGCGGTGTGCGCCACCAGGGCGAGATGGTCGCCGGGGGCGGTGAGGGGGGTGGCGTCACCCAGGGGCGGGCGGTCTTCGCCCAGGCCAGGAAGGCGTCGCCGATCGGGAGGAGGCCGAAGGCGTACCTCTTGGTCCAGGGGGTGTCGATCGGCAGGCCGGCCAGTTCGCCGTAGTTCGCCAGGGCCTCGGCGAGCGGGGCGTCGCCGTGGATCTGGGCGGTGCCGAGGGCCACCGCGGTCGCCGACAGGCTCACGCCGAGCGGGAGCGGGCCGGAGTCGACATCGCCCGGGCCGTCCATGCCTACGGGGTACTCGCGTACGGCCGGTCCGAGGCCGAGCGGGGAGACGACGTAGAGGTCGCGGAAGCGCCGGTACTGCTCGGCGGCGAAGGCCGGGTCGATCTCGACGAGGAAGCGCTGGCCGAGGCTCTGCGAGCTGCCTCTGGCCACCTCGGCGGGGGCGCCGGTGCCGGGGTCGGCGCGGTGCGGGAGCAGGCCGGTGCGGGGGTCGAGCCGCTGGCGTACCGCCTGGAGCCATCGGTCGGCGGTACCGGCGAACCGGGGTGGCAGCAGCGTGTCGTGCAGCCGCAGCGACGCCATGGCCACGATCGAGTCGACCGGCCACGCCTGCCCGGGGTAGGCCTCCAGGTAGGGCGACTCCGAGGCGCCGAACGCCTCGCCGAGCGCGGCGGAGTCGTCGGCGAACCGGCGCAGCTCGGCCGGGTCGCGCCGCTCGGACGGTTGCAGGGCGAGCGTCCCGCCGCGCAGCCAGTTGGTCCAGCCCCGGTAGAAGACGCCGTGCGGCGGGGTGAGGTCCGCGCTGAACGGGGCGCGGCCGGACGGGGACTCCAGCCGGGCCAGCGCCCAGCGCGCCTCCCGCAGCGCCGCCGACCGCTCGCCGGCCGGTTCGCGCATGCCGAGCTCGACCCAGCTCAGGCCGTACAGCACGTGCAGGAAGACGTAGCCCTCGGGGAACAGGTTCTGCGCCTGGTCTCCGGCGCCGCCGTCGAGTGCCGCGCGCAGGAACGTCAGCTGCCGCCGGACCCCGGGCGGCTCATCGGCCGTGCCCGCCGTGGCGGGCACGACGAGCCGCACCGCGCCCAGCAGCGCGCAGACACCGACCACGACGGCGATCACTCGTCGCAGCACCCGGCGCACCGGTGCACGCGTTCTCTGAGGCGGTGTCACCCGCGCTGCGGAGGGCGGCCTGAGCATTCGATGATCTTAGTTCGGCACGCGCAGTAAGGTCGCCGGTATGAGCGGTGTACGGGTGGTGCTGCTCGGGGGAACGTCGAACGTCGGGAAGTCGACCATCGGCCGGGCGGTGGCCGACCGGCTCGGTTTCGAGTGCCTGTCGACGGACAAGCTCGCGCGGCACCCCGGACGGCCCTGGCGGACCCCGGAGTGGGAGGTGCCGGCGCACGTCGCCGAGCACTACAGAACGCTCACGGTCGACGAGCTGATCGCGTCCGTGCTCGGCCACTACGAACGGCTGTGGCCTCGCATCGAGGAGCTGATCACGGCTCGTTCGTCCGGCACCGGCACGGGCCTGGTCCTGGAGGGGTCGGCGCTCTGGCCCGCCCGTGTCGCGGAGCTGAATGTCTCGCGCACGGCCGCCGTGTGGCTCACCGCGGACGACGCCGTCGTGCGTGCTCGGGTGCGCGCGGCCGGCCGCTACGAGGTGGCGACCGGCGACGAACGACACTTGATGGACAGTTTCCTGGCCCGCACGGAGCGTTATCAGCTGCTCATGCTGGAGGTCGTCGACAGGCTGGGGCTGGATCGCATCGACACAGGTGGTGGTCGGTCCGTCGCGGAGCTGGTCGACTCGGTGCTCTCGGTGGTCAGCGCCCAGGGCGCCGTGGGGCGATCGTCCTCCGAACGCTGACCATGCCGGCGCGGTGAGCCGATCGCCCCGCCGGACGGTCACGGTGGACCGCTCGCCCCGCGGGACGGCGACCGCGCCGACGCGGTTCTCCGCGTGGACGCGGGGCGGGACGTGGACATGGGACGGAGCGGGTGTTGACCAGGTGTGCCGAGAGGGGTCACCCCCGCGTCACACGGGTCCGGGAGTAGGCGTACGGCCGCGAGGGCGGCGTGGCCGGGGTGCGCCGGGCGGGCGGCAGGTCCCAGCGGGCGAAGACCACCTTTCCGCCGTCCGGTGAGGGGTGGTGGCCCCATTCGTCGGCGCACATGCCGACGAGCAGCAGGCCCCGGCCGCTCTCGTCGTCCTCCCCCGCCTCGGTGACCTCGGGCGAGTCGTCGGAGCTGTCCCATACCTCCACGCGCAGGCCTTCGGTGGTGAGGTGGAGCCGCAGGAGGATCGGATACGGGCCGGCGGTTCGCGGGTGGCCGCTGCCGGGCGGCCGGTCGGAAGTGTGCGGGTGGCCGAGCACGGGTGAGTGGCCGGAGGCGTGCGGGTGGCCTGGAGCCGGCGGGTGAGTGTAGCCGTACGGGACCGGCGGGGTCGCGGTGGCCTTGATGGCGTTGGTGGTCATCTCGGAGACGACCAGGACGCAGAGCTCGGACAGCTCCTCCAGGCCCCATGTCCGCAGTTGCGCGCGGGTGAAGTCGCGTGCCTGGGAGGCCGCGACCGGCTGCGCCGCCAGCCGCAACTCGTTCGTGTCCAGAGAGTCCGGGGAGTCCGGGGAGCCTTGGGAGTCCGGGGACAGGTGGTCGGCGGCGTCCGGATCAGGGTGAAACGGTGAGTGCATCGGTCCCAGCCGTTCGACGGGGAGCACGGTCATTGCTGGCTCCAGGGAGGTTCAACGGAGATTCGGTCGCGCGTCCCCGGCGCAGGAAGGGACGCCCCCGCCCGAGCGGTGAGACCACATGGATCCGACGGCTCCGGCGTTGTCTCAAGCCTGCTGCACGGAGTGTGCAGGAAACAGGCGACGGCAGCGAGTCTGTTCGTCACCCTGGGGGGCCGTCTCGTCTCGTAGAGCGACGACGCGGCAAGTAGCGGCGATCTGGTCGCCGGTTTCTGCACTCGGTAGTCACCGAACGTGATTGACCAGTAACGTTCAGCCCGAAGAATTGCCGCCGGAGAACCCGCCGGGAGGGGCTGAGACGATGCCACGTGCACCGCGCAGCGTCAAGCAGCAGATGGACGCCTTCAGCGCTGAGCTTCGCGAACGTGGTTGCACGTGGGCCGAGGTCGCCGCTGAGTTCAAGCTACGTTGGCGCCTGAACTCCCGCCAGGGCTTCCGTGAGGCGCATCGCCTGACACAAGCCAAGGTCTGCCATCTATGGAACGAATACTGGCCGAACGAGCCACTGACGACCCGGAAACTCGGGTCGTGGGAAGCGTGGCCCGGCCCCACCGGCAACGAGCCGCCGATCGCCGGGCTCAACCGGCTGGCACGCATCTACCAGTGCCGCACCGCCGACCTGGTCGACGGTGAAGATCACCGCGATGCCGACGAGCACAACGCGGCGGCCGTCCGGTCCCGGGGGCGGGCGCTGGTGGCGGCCGGGGCGGCGGGCAGCCTCGATCCCGAGGACATCCAGGGGGTGCTGGCGGCCCTGCCCACCCTGTCCATGGGACCCGTGTCGTTCGGGACGCCGCGCGACGAGGAGTACGACGCCCTGGTGCAGGCGCTCGCCCGGTGGGCGGCGGCGATGAAACGGCGCGACGTCCTGGCCCTGATCAGGGCCGCCGCCGCGGCCGCTGCGGCCTCTCCGCTGCTGGACAGGCTCAACGGCGACGAGCTCGACCGGCTCGCCCTGATCGCCGCGGAACCGTCCCGGGTGGACGAGGCCACCGTCGCTCACATCGACGCCGTGCTGCACCACTGCATGCGCCAGGAGGACACCCTCGGCCCGCAGTCGGTGCTGGGGACCGTGCTCGCACAGCACCACCTGGTGCGTTCGCTGATCCCGGCCGCGTCGACCGACGAGGTGCGCGACCGGCTGCTGTCGCTGCTGGCCAACATCTGCAGGTTCACCGCCTGGGTGCTGTTCAACCTCAACGACTTCAACGGGGCGAACCACTACTACGAGCAGGCCAAGTCGGCCGCGCACCAGGCCGACAACGACGCGATGAACAGCTTCGTCCTGGCCAACTGGTCGCAGCTCGCGACCTGGCGGGGCGACCCCAGGCAGGGTGTCGAGCACGCGCTGGGCGCGCTGGCCTGGGGGCAGCGCGCCAACAGCAAGCTGCTGGTGTCGTACGCGTGTGACGTGGGGGCCCGCGCCTACTCGGCGGTGTTGCGCCGCTCGGGCAAGAGCGACCGTCAGAAGGACCATGCCCGGTGCATGACCAGCCTCGACCAGGCCCGTCGCGAGCTGGGTCACGCGGGCGAGGGCGACGTGGGGGCCGAGTTGCTCTACTTCTACGGCGACGGGCAGTATCTGTCGACCAAGACCAAGTGCCTGCTGGACATGGACGACGCCCAGACCGCGATCGAGATGGCCGCCCGGTCCCTGACCCGGATCGATCCGGCGTTCGTCCGCAACATGGCGTTCATCCACCTGGATCTGGCGCGCGGGCACCTGCGGCTGCGCGCCATCGACGAGGCGTGCGAGCAGATCGGTAAGGCCGCCCGTCTGACCTGTAGAAACACCTCGCCGCGGCTGGCGCGCTCGGTGGTGGAGGTCCGCGAGACGCTGAATCCGTGGGCGAGGACCCGTCAGGTCGTCGCCCTGGACGAGAAGCTGCACGCCTTCCAGCTCATCGCCTGACGGCTTCCCGCCCATCGGCTGACCGTTTTGGTCCTTCGCCGTACGACTCTCGCGGTTCTTCGCCTGACGGGTCGGGTTCATCGCCGCACGGCCTGCGGCTCTCCGTCTGACGGGTCGGGTTCTTCGCCTGACGGCTCGCGGTTCTTCGTTCGACGGCCTGCGGTTCGGTCGCGGTCGATCAGCGCGTCACGGGCGTTCACGGTCGATCGACGTACGCCGGGCGTCCGTGATCGATCAGGATGTCCGGGGCATCTTCTCCAGCACCAGGATCTCGAAGACGGGGGCGGGGATCGGCGGGTCCATCAGCTTGTGGGACACCTTCCGCCATCCCCACCTCCGGTATATCTCGCGGGTCCTCACGGCCTTGGGCTGCACCGAGAGGGTGGCCCGTTCGGTCCCGGAGGCCGAGAGCAGTTCGTCGTGGATCCGGCGCCCGACTCCGGCGCCCCGCCACTCGGGCAGCACTCCGTAGTCGATGAGGGCGAACGTCCTGGTCCCGGTCTCGGCCGCGAACTCCTCGTCGACCGGGTCGGCCAGCGTGCTCCACCAGCGGGTGTCGGCGGGCAACGGGTATCCGTACCCGAACCCGATGAACTCCGGTCCGGATCGCGCGGTGGTGAGCCGGAACCCCGGCCGCTCGGCCAGCTTGGGAAAGTAGGAGCGCTGGTTGGCGAACTCGGCGGCGTCCCCGTCGAAGGGCGGCAGCGAGAACACCGCCTCGTACAGATCACAGATCGTCCCGGCCAGGGCGAGCGCCTCTCCGCGTCCGTGTGTCTCTATGGTCATCTCGTCGGTGGTGGGCGTGTCGGCCATGCCTGTCTCCTCTCGCCGCCCTCCCCCGAAGGGCTCTTTACCCGTGGACGCGCACGGTAGCCACTCCGGTTCACCCGGAGGGAAGCGCTCACGCCCGCACGGTTATTTCATCACTTGTTGACTTCCTGGTTTCTCCGGCTTAACGTTGTGGTGACGCATTAGTTGCAGTGATGCAAGGAGTTGTCCGATGGACCCCGTGGACGGTGCGGAGCGCGATCGGCTGGCCGACGACATCGGCGATCTCCGGCGGGCGCTCATCCCCGGCCTGCTGCTCAACCTGCTGAGCGGGTTCGAGGGCGACGAGCCCTCCATGATCCAGGTCGCCACGCTCTACACCCTCGACGTCCCGGCTCCCCCGACGCTCCGCGAACTCGCCGGGCGCGTCAGCCGGTCCGTCTCGGCCACCAGCCGCCTGGTCGACCAGCTCGTACGGCGCGGGCTGGCCGACCGCCGGGAGGACCCCGGTGACCGGCGGGTGCGGCGGATCGCCCTCACCCCGGCCGGAGCGGAGTTCCTGCGCACGTTCGAGCGCGTCCGTGCCGACGCCCAGCTCGAAGTCATGGCCTATCTGACCGCCGGAGAACGCGAGCTCGTGATGCGGGCCACGACGCTTCTCGGCGAAGCCTCAAGGAGACGCGCCCATGCCCGATCCCCTCATCCTGACGTTTGACGACATCGGGGCGGAGATGCTGCCCCTCGTCGGCGGCAAGGCCGCCAATCTCGGCGTGCTCACCACCGCCGGGCTTCCCGTTCCCCCCGGTCTGTGCGTCACCACCGAGGCGTACCGCAGGGTCACCGAGCGAGCCGGGCTGGAGGACGTGCTCGCGGCCCTCGCCACCACGTCCGCCGGGGACGTCCCCGCCCTGAACGCCCTGGCCGCGAAGGCTCGTGAGCTCGTGCTCGCCGCGCCGGTCCCCGACGACATCGCGAGCGCCGTACGCGACAGTGCGGCCGGTCCCGTCGCGGTCCGCTCCTCCGCGACCGCCGAGGACCTGCCGGACGCCAGCTTCGCCGGGCAGCAGGACACCTACCTCAACGTGATCGGCGCCGACGCCGTGCTGGACGCGGTCCGGCGCTGCTGGGCCTCCCTGTGGACCGACCGGGCCGTCGCCTACCGGGCCGCGAACGGCATCGACCACGGCGCGGTGCGCCTGGCGGTGGTCGTTCAGGAGATGGTCCAGTCGGAGGTGGCGGGGGTGATGTTCACCGCCAACCCGGTCACCGGGCGGCGGCGCGAGGCGGTGATCGACGCCGCTCCCGGGCTCGGCGAGGCCGTGGTCTCCGGCGCGGTCAACCCCGACCACTTCGTGGTCGACACCGCCACCGGCGAGATCACCGAGCGTCGCCTCGGCGACAAACGGCTCGCCGTACGGTCGCTGCCGGGCGGCGGCGTCGAGCACGTCGAGGCGCCGCCCGTGAATCCCGCGTCCCGGGCGGGTTCCGCCGAGGACGCCTGCGTCACGGACGCGCAGGTGCGGGCGCTGGCCGAACTCGGCGACCGGGTCGAGCGGCACTACGGAGCGCCTCAGGACACCGAGTGGGCGATCGACGCCGATGGTGTCCTGTGGCTGACCCAGTCGCGTCCCATCACCACGCTCTATCCGATCCCCCGTCACGCGGAGCCGTCCGCGAGCCCGCCGCCCGTGGCGGGTCGCGCGAACGCCGGCGGTGCGGGCGCTGGAGAAGGCGGCTCCCCGGACGAGCCGCCCGGCGAAGGCACCCGGATCTACTTCTGCTTCAGCCTCGCCCAGGGGCTCTACCGGCCGATCACCCCCATGGGCATGTCGGCCTTCAGGCTGCTGTCGTCGTCGGCGATGGAGATCGTGGGGATCCCGGTGACCGACCGGGTGGCCGGTGCCCCCGTCGTCGCGGAGTCGGGCGGGCGGCTGTTCTTCGACATCACCGGCTTCATGCGCGGCAGGGTGGGCCGCGTCGCCTTCCCGAGGTTGCTCGACGTGATGGAGGCCAGGTCGGCGAAGGTGCTGCGCGGGCTGCTCGACGATCCCCGGTTCAGCGTCACCCAGCCCTCGCTCCGCCCGCCTCTGCGCCGGGCGGTGCGGATCGCGTCCCGCTTCCGCGCCCCGCGACGCGCCGTAAAGGCCCTGCTCAACCCCGCGTCGGCGCACCGGGACGTGGAACTGCTGAACGCGCGCCTGCGCGGGGAGCTGAGCGCGCCCGGGGGCTCCACCCCGATCCAGCGTCTCGACCACGTCGAGCGGGTGCTGAGCCGCCAGATCTTCCCGCTGCTGCCGACGATCGCTCCGGCCGCGGTGGCCGGGTTCGCGATGCTCGGCCTCGCCGCCAAGGCGCTGGGGGAACGGGCCAGGCCGGGCGAGCTGCAGACGGTCCTGCGCGGGCTGCCGCACAACGTGACCACCGAGATGGATCTCGCGCTGTGGCGGGTGGCCGTCCGCGTCCGCGAGGACCGCGAGGCCACCTCCCTGCTGCTGGGCACTCCCGCCGCCGAGCTGACCGAGCGTTTCCGTGCCGGATCGCTTCCAGGCGTGGCGCAGAAGGGCCTGGCGGACTTCCTCTCCGTCTACGGCGTCAGGGCCGTCGCCGAGATCGACCTCGGGCTGCCGCGCTGGTCGGAGGACCCGACCCACATCATCGGC
This sequence comes from Streptosporangium sp. NPDC000563, assembly GCF_040299985.1. NCBI lineage: Bacteria > Bacillati > Actinomycetota > Actinomycetes > Streptosporangiales > Streptosporangiaceae > Streptosporangium > Streptosporangium sp. NPDC000563. Next base: position 61,776 of record NZ_JBEPDA010000020.1, read on the forward strand.
GTTCTCGCCAACTATCTGCGGCTGGAGGACCCGGCGCTCGCCCCCGACGCGCTGTTCGCCACGGGCGCCGCCGAGGCCACCCTCATGATCAAGACCTTGAGCGGGCGCGCCGGAGGGCTTCGCGGGCGCTTCGTCCGCTTCGCGCTCGGCAGGACCCGGGCACTGGCGGGTCTGCGGGAGATGCCCAAGTACGCCCTCATCACCGCCCTGGCCGCGATGCGGGCCGAGCTGCTCGCCGTCGGTGTCGAGCTGGCGGCGCGCGGGCTGCTCGCCGATGCCGACGACGTCTTCTTCCTCACCTTCCGCGAGGCCAGGCAGGCCCTCGACCTCCCCTCGTCCGGCGGGGCCACGCGCCCCGCACCGGCGGAGCTCGTGGCGCGGCGGCGCGAGGAGGCCGCCCGTGAGCTGCGCCGCAGGCACGTCCCCCGCGTCCTGCTGTCGGACGGCACCGAGCCGGAGGCCGTCGGCGTACCGGCACCGGTGGACGGCGCGCTGACCGGCACCCCTGCCTCGGCCGGCACCGTCACCGGTGTCGCGAGGGTCGTCCTCGACCCGGTCGGCGCGCACCTGGAACCCGGGGAGATCCTGGTCTGTCCCTCCACCGACCCCGGCTGGACCCCGCTCTTCCTCACGGCGGGCGGCCTGGTGATGGAGATGGGCGGCGCCAACTCCCACGGTGCCGTGGTGGCCCGCGAGTACGGCATCCCCGCGGTGGTGGGGGTGAGGGGGGCGACCGAGCACATCGTCACCGGCCAGGAGATCACCGTCGACGGTGCCTCCGGCACCGTCCTCGCCGTCGCGACCGTCACCTGAGCTCGGGCTCGGCTCCAGCCGGGGGCGACTCCGCGGGCCGTCGCGGCGACCGGCGGGAAACGCCCCGTCGCAGCCGTGCTCCGGCGGGGCACAGCCGGGAGCCGAGACCCGGGCGGGTGCCGAGACCCGAGGGCGGATGCCGAGACCCGGGCGAGAGCCGAGACCGCGTTCCGGGATCAGGGCACGGCCGCGGGGGGGATCTCCCCGGAGCCTCGGACGATCAGCCGGGTGGGGACGACGACCGTCCTGGCCCTGGAGCGCTCGCCGTCCAGCCGGCCCTTCAGCAACCCGGCGGCGGCCCTGCCGATGGCCGCGGGGTCCTGGGCCACGACGGTGAGGGCGGGCTTCAGCACCTCGGCGAGTGGCAGGTCGTCGAAGCCGACCAGGGCGACGTCCCCGCGGCCGAGCCGGGCGAGTCCGAGGATCGCGCCGGTCGCGGCGACGTTGTTCGCCGCGAAGACCGCCGTCGCCGGGTCCTCGCCGCCGACCAGCCTGGTGACGGCCGCCGCGGCGGTCTCGTGGTCGTGCCCGGTCTCCACGAGGGTCCGGTCGAAGCCGATCCCGGCCGCGGCGAGCGCGTCGCGGTAGCCCAGGAACCTCTCCCTGCGGGTGTGGAGCGCGGGCAGGTCTCCGACGAAGGCGATCCTCCGGTGACCGTGGGCGATCATGTGCGCCACCCCCGTACGGGCGCCCTCGCGGTTGGAGCTGACGACGGAGTCGGCGGTCAGCCCCGAGGCGAGGCGGTCCAGGAACACCAGGGGCAGCCCCGCGGCCCGCTCCGCGCGCAGGTGGCTGTGGTCGCTTCCCGCGGAGGGCACCACGATGAGCGCGGTGACCCTCCTGGCCAGGAGGGTCGAGATGAGCGCGCTTTCCCGTTCGGCGGTCTCGTCGGAGGAGCCGACGATCAGAGTGAGACCCCGGGCCCGTACCTCGTTCTCCAGACTTCCCGCGACCGTGCCGAAGAACGGGTTGCCCATGTCGGGGATGACGAGCCCGACCGTGGAGTCCCGGGCGCCCACGCGCGTGTTCCTGGCCATGAGGTTGGGCTGGAACCCGAGCCTTCCGATCGCCTCCAGGACGCGCTCTCTGGTCTCCCTGGCCACCGGGCCGTCGTCGTTGACCACCCGTGAGACGGTCTTCGCCGTCACGCCGACCTCGCGGGCCACGTCCGTCATGGTGGCGCGGCGAACCTTGGGCATGGATCACCGCTCCTCGTGTTCGGCTCGTCGGTCTGTCGGCGGCACGGCGCCGCGAACAGGCTAGCCCCGTTTCCCGCACGTACCGCGTCGTCGCGGGTGAGCGGCCGTGCCCGGTCCGGGGCGACGGGTGATCGCACTGGGCCGATGGAGATCAGGTACGAAACAGCGAGCCGGCCGCGCCTTTCCCCCACGGCCGGCCGACGTGGTCGTGACGGCGCGAGCACCGGTCTCGAACACCCCGCCTGTCGCCGGGCTTCGATGTCAACGTCGACACATGTCAACGTTGACATCCATTGCCACGGATGATGGACTCCCCGGCGGGAAACGTCAATCCCACCGCCGCGACGAACCGGCGATCCGGCCGAAGCGCCCAGGCGAGTCTCCTCGAAAGCGTCTCCAGAAAAGGCAGGGACCATGCCCTCCACCCAGATCGCCGTACTCGGCGAGTGCGTCGCCGACGCGTTCACCGCCGCCAGTTCGGAGAACGAGCTCACCCTGCGCGTTCTCCCAGGTGGCGGGCCCGCGAACACCGCGGTGGCCCTGGCGCGCCTGGGCACCCCCACCCGCTTTCTCGGACGCCTGTCGGGCGATTCCTTCGGCGCCCTGTTCCGCGCGCACCTCACCGCCTCGGGGGTCGATCTCGACGGCTGTGTCGCCGCCGTGGAGCCGAGCACCCTGGCGGTGGCCACCCTGGACGAGTCGGGACAGGCCCGCTACTCCTTCCACGCCAACGGTGCCGCCGACTGGGGGTGGAGCGCGGCGGAGCTCACCGCGGGACGGATCGGCGACGTCTCGTGCCTGCACACCGGCTCGCTCGCCCTGGTCCGTGCGCCGGGCGCGGAGGCCGTCGAGGAGGCACTGGCGGCGGCCGCCGCCCGCGCCACGATCTCGATCGACCCCAACGTGCGGACCGCGCTCGTCGACGCGGCCGTCTACGCCGAGCGGATGCCCCGGTGGTGCACGCTGGCCGACATGATCAAATTGAGCGACGACGACCTGGAGCACATTCACCCCGGCGAGCCCGTCGAGCGGGTCTGCGACACCTGGCACGACGCCGGGGTCCGCCTGGTCGTGGTGACCCGCGGCCCGCGGGGGGCGCTGCTGTCCGTCGACGGTGAGCGCGCCACGGTCCCCACCCCGCCCACGAAGGTCGTCGACACCGTCGGCGCCGGTGACTCCTTCACCGCCGGGCTCCTGCACCGGCTGGACGCCTCCGGCCTGCTCGGCGGGCGGCTCGACCGGCTCGATCTCGACCTGGCGGTGGACGCCGCGACCTTCGCCGCCCGGGTCGCCTCGCTCACCTGCTCGGTGGCCGGCGCCAACCCTCCGTGGGCGGGCGGGCCCGACGGGCTTGTCGCCTCTCGCCCCTGAAACCCTCTCGTCCCCGAGACCCTCTCACCTCTGAAACCCCCTCGCTCCTGAAACCCTCCGCGCCAGACCCCCGTGAGCACGACGAGGCCGAGCGGGGGCGGCGACCTGGGATCCGGCGGCCGAGTCCACACCGCGGTCGCCGGACGACCAGGTGGCTCCAGCGAGCGGTTTTCCAACGGTCATCACCGAATGTCATTTACAGACTCGCAAAAACCTCGTAACCCTCGCAGGCGATCCCGCACGATCTGATTCGGGCCGTACATGCAAAAACCCCACCAACAGCGGACGTAAGCACCGCCTTGGGGGCATTGCGCTCGAAGGGAAAGACATGCGCTTACATGCGCAATTCAGGACACGGACTCTCGTCGGAGCCGTGACCGCCGCGATGATCTCCACCATGCTCTTCGCGGGCTCCGCCCACGCCGACCCGCCCGTCTCCGGAACCGGTGAGGACGGCGCCTGGTCGATCGAGACCGTCGACGGTGGCTACAAGATCACGCTTCGACTCGCCGAGCCGCTTCCGGTACGGGACGCCATACCGGAACTCGCCGTCGACGGCACCTCCCTCGGCCCCGCCGTGGAGTCGCCGGACGGCACGACCCTGACGGTGACCACGACCGACCCCGGCGTCTCCGGTGCGACGTCCGTCGACGTGGCCTGGAACGGAGAAGTCCCCTCGGAGCCCGCCCCCACCGGGAGGATCGCTCCCGAACCGGCGCCCTCCCGGCCGGGGAAGCCGGGTACCCCCGCCCCGCCGGTCGACCCGGCGGCTCCCGGGCGCTACACGGTCGTCCACGACGAGTACGACCTCGGCGACACCGCCATCACCCTGGCCGGCCTCGGCGGCAGGCAGGCCGAGATCCGCGCGAAGACGTATCTGCCGAAGGAGGCCACCGGCAGGCTTCCCCTGGTCGTCTTCCAGCACGGCCGCCACTCCGCGTGCTACAGCCCCGTCACGCGCCAGACGTCGAACACCACCTGGCCGTGCCCGGCAGGGCAGCAGCCGATCCTCAGCTTCACCGGGTACGACGGCCCCGCCGACGTGCTCGCCAGTCACGGGTACGCCGTCGTGTCGGTCAGCGCCAACGGCGTCAACGCCGCCGACAACCCGTTCAGCGAGGACCGGGGCGCGCTCGCGCGCGGCGAGGTCGTCATGCGCCATCTCGACCTGCTCGCCGACGCGACGAAGGGGAAGGGCGAGGCCAAGCTCGTCGAGCTTTTCAAGGGCCGTCTCGACATGGACGACGTCGGCCTGATGGGCCACTCGCGCGGAGGTGAGGGTGTTGTCAAGGCGGCGCTGCTCAACGCCGGGCGCCCCAAGCCGTACGGGATCAAGGCGGTCCTTCCGCTCGCGCCCACCGACTTCGCCCGTGCCACCCTGCCCAACATCCCGATGTCCGTCTTCCTGCCGTACTGCGACGGGGACGTCTCCAACCAGCAGGGACAGCACTTCTACGACGACTCCCTGTACGCCTTCGAGAAGGACGAGGCGTTCCGTTCCTCACTCATGATCATGGGAACGAACCACAACTTCTTCAACACCGAGTGGACACCGGGCGTGGCCGTCGCGCCGGCGTCCGACGACTGGAGCAACCGGAACGACCCGGTGTGCGGCAGCACGGCCGCCCCCGGCCGGCTCACCCCGGCCGAGCAGTACGCGGTGGGCACGGCCTACATCGCCGGGTTCTTCCGTCTCGTCCAGGGCAAGGAGCACGCGCTGCTCCCGCTGTTCGACGGCAGCGGTGCCGTTCCCGAGTCCGCCGGGCGTGCGGTCGTCCACACGGTCGCGCAGGCCGAGTTCGACAAGCGCGTCGATGTGGCTCCCTTCACCTCGCCGTCGTCCCCCTTCACCGTCTCCGGCGCGGCGACCGGCGTGATCTGTGCCGGCATGCTGGACCGCTCGCCGCAGAGCGGCCTGCCCACCTGCGCCACCAGGCTGACCACGTCGCAGGCACCGTCCTGGACACCCGCGACGTACGCCGGAAACGTCACCGCCACGCCGGTCCTGCGGTTCTCCTGGACCGACACCAGCGGCGAGGTGAGCGTTCCGCTGCCCCCGGGGTCGCGGAACGTCAACGGCCGCGACGCCCTGACCTTCCGCGCGGCCCTCGACGAGAACGCGACGGGGAACGTCGACCTGGCGGTCACCGTCGTCGACGGCCGCGGCAGGACCGGCACCGTGCCGGTCTCCGGCGTGAGTGACGCCCTCACGCCGTTCCCCGGTACGACCTCGCCGCTGCCCAAGACGTGGCTGCGGACGGTGCGCATCCCGACGTCGTCCTTCGGCGAGGTCAACCTGCGTGACGTGCGAGAGGTCCGCCTCACCGGCGCGAGCCCGACCGGCGGCGTGTACCTGGGCGACCTCGCGTTCTCCGACGTCCGCGTGGGCAAGTCCGAACTGGACGAGTTGCCGCAGGTCTCGCTGCAGAGTCTCACGGTCCCCGAAGGGAACGGCCCCGGCGTCGCCACCATGACGCTGACGCTCTCGGGGCGGAGCAAGAAACCGGTGACGGTCAACGTCCAGTCGATCGTCACCGGCGTCGCGCCGGTGATCACGGCGCTGGCCCAGCAGGTCGTCATCCCCGTCGGGGCGAGGTCGGCCACCTTCCAGGTGCCGATCGTGGGCGACACCACACCGGCGACGACCGCCCAGTCATACCAGGTGGTCGCGTCCGTGCCGACGAACGCGACGATCGGAAACGGGTTCGCCCGCCTCGTCGTCACCGACGACGACGCGCTCTGACCTCGAACACAACCGGTACCAACGAAGCGGGCAGGCCCGTCGGGCCGTGCCCGCTTCTTTCGTGCCCGCTTCTTTCGTGCCCGCTTCTTTCGTGCCCGCTTCTTTCGTGCCCGCTTCTTTCGTGCCCGTCCTCGTGGGTCCGGCGGGCACCCTGCCCCGCGGGGCCGCTGCGACGTTCTCGGTCGGCCCGTCCCCTCGGCGGCTCGACGCGGTGCGGGCGCCGGGACCGCGGGGGTCTCAGCGGCTCCACGTGGCCCGGCCGGAGCCGGGACCGTCCGGCTCGGAGGAGACGCGCGGCGAGAAACGTAACAGTACGTAACATGAGGTAGCTCTCTCACCTGCGCATACGCGAAGATGTCAACTCGTTACCTCGCAACAAGGTGCACACCGGACACTCGCGTGTTACAAACCTCATTAGTTGATTGCCGAGACAAAAGAAGGCGGTGGCACGCGTGACCCACGGGTACAGCGTCACCCACGCGACCGGCACCGCCTTGCCGACCAGCTCCCCCATGGTGCGCCAGACAAACCTCTCCCTGGTCCTGCGCCACCTGCGCGACAACGTGTCCCAGTCCCGGGCCGACATCGCGGAGGCGACCGGCCTGCACCGGGCCACGGTCTCCAACCTGGTGTCCGAACTGCTCGACCGGCGACTGGTCCGCGAGGTCGACACCGAGCACGTCGGCGCGATCGGCCGCCCACGGCGGCCCCTGGCCCTGCACGGCACGCACGTCGGCGCGCTGGGCCTGGAGATAAACGTCGACTACATCTCGGTCCACGGATCCGACCTCAGCGGCCGGGTCCTGGTGGAGCGCCGGATCGGCTTCGACGCGATCGCCGGCGGACCGGATCACGCGCTGCGCATGCTCGGCCGGATGGCCCTGGAGGCCATCGAGGCGATGAGACTCGCGGGAGCCGTCCCCGCCGGTCTCGGGGTGGCGGTCCCCGGCCTGGTCGACGTGGCGCGTGGCGTCGTCACGTTCGCCCCCAACCTGGGCTGGCACGACCTGCCCCTCGCGGAACGCCTCTCCGACGCGCTCGGCACGGGGAACGTTCCAGTTTCGGTGGACAACGACGCCAACCTCGCGGCCGTGGCCGAGCACACCGTCGGCGTCGCCGCCGGTACCCCCCACCTCGTCTACCTGACGGGCGAGGTCGGCGTGGGGGGCGGCATCTTCGTCGACGGCAAGCTGCTGCGCGGCGCGGACGGCTTCTCCGGCGAGGTCGGCCACCTGCCGGTCGACCCGGGCGGCATCCGCTGCGGCTGCGGGCGGCACGGCTGCTGGGAGACCAAGGTGGGCCTGGCCGCGCTGGTACGGGCGACCGAGCCAGATCAGGCACGCAGGCCGGCCGACCTGCCGGTATCCGACCCCGAGGAGCACGCCACGGAGATCGCCAGAGGACTGGTCGCGGGCGACCGGCAGATGACGGACGCGGTCGCACAGGTGGGGCGGTGGCTCGGGCTCGGCGGCTCGATCCTGGCCAACCTGTTCAACCCGCGAGTGATCGTCGTCGGCGGCTACTTCGCCACGCTCGCCGAATGGCTGTTACCCCACGCCCAGGCGGAGCTGGAGCGGCTCGTCGTGGCCGGCTCCGCCAACCGGTGCAGGTTCGTCGCCTCCGACCTCGGCTTCGGAGCCGCCTCACGAGGCGCGGCGAACATGGTGGTCAACCGGCTCATCGACCATCCAACCATGATCACGGATCCGTTACCCCAGCTCTCGACCGGCTAACGGATCCCCACAAGCCTGGAGGCGGCACCCTCCAGATCACCGCAGTACCCAACCTCATCCCCATGTAACAAGTGGCACCAGCGCGGCGGCGCGCGCTTTGCCTGACGACCCCCCAGTCAGGAAAGGGATCACCATGTCACCACGTTCTCGAACGTGGGCCGGGCTCTCCAAGAGCCTGCCGTTAACAGAAAACCGCTCCCTACGTCGGACGGCTGCGATGATGGCTCTGGCCGTTGTCGCGCCCCTGCTCCCTGTCTTCACATTCCTGACATCACCGGCGAACGCCACCACCGGCTCCGCCTCGACCAGCGCGACATCGGCGGCCAACGTCGCCGATCCCGACTTCAAGGTCCTGGTCTTCTCCAAGACCAGCGGCTTCCGGCACGACTCGATTCCCGAGGGAATCGCGGCGGTCCAGCAGCTCGGCCTGGAGAACAACTTCGCGGTCGACACGACCGAGGACAGCGCCAAGTTCACTGACGCCAACCTGGCTCAGTACAAGGCCGTCATCTTCATGTCCACGACCGGCGACCCCGTGAGCACGCCGGACCAGAAGGCCGCCTTCGAGCGCTACATCAAGGGTGGCGGCGGCTACGCCGGCGTCCACGCGGCCTCCGACAGTGGCTACAGCTGGGAGTGGTACGGCAAGCTCGTCGGCGCGTACTTCAAGTCGCACCCGGCGATCCAGCAGGCCACCGTCAAGGTCGAGGACCCCGCGCACCCCTCGACGGCGCACCTGCCGACCTCGTGGACCCGCACCGACGAGTGGTACGACTACACGACCAACCCGCGTGCCAACGTGCACGTGCTCGCGTCGATGGACGAGAAGACCTACACCGGTGCCACCATGGGCGCCGACCACCCGACGGTGTGGTGTCAGGACTACGACGGTGGACGCTCCTGGTACACCGGCCTCGGCCACACCAAGGCGAGCTTCGTCGAGCCGAACTTCCTGAAGATGCTCCTCGGCGGAATCAAGACCGCCGCGGGCGTCGAGAAGGCCGACTGCTCTGCCTCGCAGAGCGGTAGCTTCGAGAAGATCACGCTCGACGACAACACGTCGAACCCGATGATGACCGACATCGCCAAGGACGGGCGGGTCTTCTACATCGACCGCCTGGGCGACGTGAAGGTCATCAAGACCAACGGCTCGACCGTGACGGCCGGTCGTCTGAACGTGTTCACCGCCAACGAGAGCGGTCTGCTCGGCCTGGCGCTGGACCCGAACTTCGACACCAACAACTGGCTGTACCTCTTCTACTCGCCGGTGGGCCAGAACGTCGACCGGCTGAGCAGGTTCACGGTCAACGGCGACTCGCTCGACTTCTCCAGCGAGAAGGTCGTCCTCGACGTGCCGGTGCAGCGGGCCGAGTGCTGCCACCACGGTGGTGGCATGCTCATGGACCACAAGACGGGTGACCTGTGGCTGGCCACCGGTGACAACACCAACCCGTTCGCCTCGGACGGCTACACGCCGATCGACGAGCAGTCCGGCCGGTCCTCCTGGGACGCCCAGCGCACCTCGGGCAACACCAACGACCTGAGCGGCAAGCTGCTGCGCATCACCCCGAAGCCGGACGGCACCTACACCGTGCCGAGCGGGAACCTGTTCCCCGCGGGCACGGCCAAGACCAAGCCCGAGATCTACGCCATGGGCTTCCGTAACCCGTTCCGCATGGGCCTGGACCCGAAGACCGGCTTCCCGATGGTCGCCGACTACGGACCCGACGCCGGCTCCGCGAATGCCAACCGTGGTCCGCGCGGCACCGTCGAGTGGAACCTGGTCGACAAGCCGGGCAACTACGGCTGGCCGTTCTGCGTGGGCGACAACACCCCGTACAACGACTACAACTTCGCCACCAGGACGTCGGGCGCCGTGTTCAACTGTGCCGCGACGACCAACGACTCGCCCAACAACACCGGTCTGACCACGCTGCCCCCGGCGATCCCGGCGAAGATCTGGTACACCAGCGCCACCAACGCCAACTCCTTCCCGGAGCTCAACGGCGGCGCGCCGATGGCCGGTCCGGTCTACCGCTACGACGCCGACCTCGCGTCGGCCGTCAAGTGGCCAGCCTACTGGGACGGCAAGGCGATCTTCGGTGAGTGGAACACGAACAAGATGTTCTCGTTCCAGCTCAACGAGGCCGGCACCGCCCAGATCAAGATCAACCAGATCCTGCGGTCCATGAGCTTCAAGCGCCCCATGGACATCAAGTTCGGTCCCGACGGCGCGCTGTACCTGATCGAGTGGGGCTCCGGCTTCGGCGGCGACAACGCCGACTCCGGCATCTACCGCATCGAGTACACCAAGGGCGTCCGCCCGCCGACGGCCCGCGTCTCCGCGGACAAGACCGACGGCCCGGCCCCGCTCACCGTGCAGTTCTCCAGCCAGGGATCGAGCGACCCGGACGGCAAGCCGCTCACCTACTCGTGGGACTTCGACGGTAACGGCACCGCCGACTCGACCGAGGCCAACCCCTCGCACACCTACACCCAGGCCGGGCAGTACAGCGCGGTCCTGACCGTCAGCAACGCCGACGGCGTCACCGCCACGGCGAACCTGCCGATCACGGTGGGCAACACCCGTCCGACGGTGACCCTCGAACTGCCCCCGAACGGCGGGTTCTTCGAGTTCGGCGACCAGGTGAAGTACAAGATCGTCGTCACCGACCCCGAGGACGGCACGATCGACTGTGACGACGTCCAGATCCAGGCGTACCTGGGCCACGACAGTCACGGTCACCCGCTCGACCAGCACGAGGGCTGTGAGGGCACCATCCAGACGCTGTCCGACAGCGGCCACGGCATCGACGACAACCTGTTCTACATCCTTGAGGCGAGCTACACCGACAAGGGCGGCCAGGGTGGCGCTCAGTCGCTGACCGGGCGGGCCGAGGTCATCCTCCAGCCCAAGCGCAAGCAGGCCGAGCACTTCTCGTCGACCGGCCGGGTCGCGGACGGCACGGGAACGGACGCCGCCGGCGTCCAGACCGAGACGACCACCGACCCTCAGGGCGGCGCCCAGAGCATCGGCTTCACCACCGACGGCGACTTCTGGTCCTACAGCCCGCTCAACCTGAGCGGTATCTCCAAGGTCCGGTTCCGCGCCTCCTCGGGCGGTGCCGGCGGCACGGTGCAGATCAAGGCGGGTAACGCCGACACCGGGACCCTGCTGGGCTCGGTCGACATCGCGCCCACCGGCGGCTGGCAGACGTTCCAGGACGTCACGGTCGACCTGAACAACGTTCCGACGACGACCGGCCCGGTGTTCTTCATCGTGCGCAAGCCGGCGAGCGCGGCCAACGACGCCTACCTGCTCAACTTCAACTGGGTCGACTTCATCGGCCAGGGCGTCACCGACAACCAGCGTCCGACGGTGGACGCGACGGCCACCCCGACCACGGGCGTCGCCCCGCTGAAGGTCGACTTCACCTCGACCGCCACCGACCCCGACAACAACACCCCGCTCACCTACAAGTGGAACTTCGGCGTGAACGGCTCGCCGCAGCCGACCACCGCCAACGCCAGCTACACCTACAACGCCCCCGGCACGTACAACGCCACGGTGACCGTGACCGACTCCAAGGGCGCCGCGGCGAGCAAGACGCTCACCATCAAGGTCGACCCGCCGACCACCGTGTGTCTGAGCGGTCGTTCCGACGACTTCCTGGGCACCGAGCTCGACAGGAACCGCTGGTCGGTCGTCCGTGAGGACCAGAACCTCAAGGTCGCCGGCGGCAACCTCGTCCTGCCGACGTCGCTCACCGACATCTACGGCACCGGTACCGGAACCACGACCAACATCGTGCTCCAGCCGATGCCGCAGGGTGCCTGGACGGCCACCACCAAGGTCACGCTGAACGCCCGCGACATGTACCAGCAGGCGGGTCTGATCATCTACGGCAACGACGACAACTACGCCAAGATGGTGCTCCAGGCACGGGGGACGAACGACCACGCCAACCGCGTCTTCCAGTTCATCCGTGAGGAGAACGGCACGCCCAACGAGGTGACGCAGAGCAACACGGCCGCCCTCGGGGACGCCTACCCCGACACGGTGTACGTGAGGTTCATCAGCGACGGCACCAACATCACCGCCCACTACTCCTCGGACGGCACCACCTTCACGGCGATGCCGCAGACCAAGGCCCTCGCCGGGATCACCAACCCGAGGATCGGCCTGATCTCCCTGGCGAACACGGGCACCCGCCCGATCGTCGACGCCTCCTTCGACTGGTTCCAGATCAGCCCCGACGACACCGCGGGCAGGCCGGCGCCGAACGACGAGTTCAACGGCTCGTCCCTCGACACCTGCCGCTGGGACGCGATCGTCCGTCCCGACAGCCCGACCCTCCGGGTGACCGGCGGCAACCTGGAGATCGACACCACCACCGGTGACATCTACGGCAGCACCAACGGCACTCCGAAGAACTTCATCCTGCAGACGGCGCCGAGTGGCGACTGGACGCTGGAGACGAAGGTCGACGGGTCGGCGCTGAACGAGCAGTACCAGCAGGGCGGCCTGATGGTCTACGCCGACGACGACAACTACGTGAAGCTCGACTACGTCACCGGCAACACCGCGGGTTCCGCGGTGTCGCGCCGGATCGAGCTGCGCAGCGAGATCGGCGGGACCGTCCAGAACCCGCAGCCGCAGACCGGCACGCTCACCCAGGGCGTCTGGCACCTGCGTCTGAAGAAGGAGGGCACCACCTTCAAGGGCTCCTACTCCGCCGACGGCACCACGTGGACCGACCTCGCGCAGACGGTGGCGAACACCGCCGTCGGCAACGGCAAGATCGGCGTGTTCACCATCGGCACCGCGCAGCAGGCGTCCAAGACGGTCAAGTTCGACTACTTCCGCCTCACCGGCGGTGGAACGGCCGACACGACCGCCCCGGTGACCACGGCCACCCCGAACCCGGCCCAGCCGGCGAGCGGATGGTTCACCGGTCAGGTCCTGGTCACGCTGGCCGGCGCCGACGAGGCGCAGGGCAGCGGCGTCGACAAGACCGAGTACCAGCTCGACGGCGGCGCCTGGACCACGTACACCGCGCCGGTCGCCATCACCGGCGACGGCTCGCACTCGCTGGCCTACCGCTCCGTCGACAAGGCGGGCAACGTCGAGGCGACCAAGACGCTCGCCGTCAAGGTCGACGCCAAGGCTCCGACGACGACCTCCACGGTCGGTTCGCAGGACAACGGCGGGGTGCCGGTCACCCTCTCCGCGACGGACGAGACGTCCGGTGTGGAGAAGATCGAGTACTCCCTGGACGGCGGCGACTGGACGCCTTACACCGCGCCGGTGAACGTCACCGGTGACGGCGACCACGAGCTGCGTTACCGCGCCACCGACAAGGCCGGGAACGTCGAGGAGATCAAGACCCAGACCGTCACGGTGTCGGCCGCTCCGACGGTCCAGCTCACCGTTACGGCTCAGGGTCGTTGCATCGGCACCACGGTGCACCTGGCGGTCACGGCCGTCAACAACGGCACCGTGCCGGCCAACATCACCCTGACCACCCCCTACGGCACCAAGACGGTCGCCAACGTGGCCCCGGGCAAGCAGGCCTACCAGTCCTTCAACACCCGGACCGGACAGCTCGCCGCCGGCACCGTCACCACCAGCGGCACCGCCACCATCGGCGGCCAGCCGGTTACCACCGACTACGAAACCGCCTACACCGCGCTCAACTGCGGCTGACCTGACCGGCGGCGACCACGGCGTACGCGCCGCGGTCGCCGCCCTGATCAACCGGGGCCGGCCGACAGACCGGCCGGCCCCGCCCCCCATAAACGGAGCAAGCCCATGAAAACCACCCGCACCACCCGGGTCATCGCCGCGTCCCTGCTCGGCCTCGCCCTCGCCGCCACCGCCGCCCCCGCGATGGCCTCCGCCGACCCCGACGAGGGCATCGAGGTCTCGGTCAACATCGCCCCCGTCCAGACCCCCGGCGAGGTCTCCATGACCGTCGCCGACAACAACGGCGTCACCCTCACCGAGAACGGCACCAACGCCGCCGCCCGCCAGTTCACCGGCACCCTGCCCACCGTCACCGTCACCGACACCCGCCAGCCCGCGGAGATCCCCGCCGGAGACTTCTGGGCCGTCGTCGGCCAGGCCAGCCAGTTCACCGCCACCGGCGGCACCGCCACCATCGGCCCCGAGTACCTCGGCTGGGCCCCCCGCCTGATCAGCGAAACCGAAACCGGAGCCGTCGCCGCCGGCGAGCCCGTCTCCAGCGTCATCTCCGACGGCACCGGCGCCCCCAACGTCGGTCTCCAGGGACAGGAACTCCTCGTCTCCACCGCCAACTCCGCCGACGAGATCGGCACCTGGGAGGTCAACGCCGACCTCGCCCTGCGCACCCCCGTCGACGTCACCGCCGGCGAGTACAACTCCACCCTCACGCTCTCGCTGTTCAACCAGTCCTGAACCAACGGCGGAGGCAGGACGCCACCGCCCGCTGTGCGTGTCCGGGACGTGTGCGAACCTGGCGTACGTCCCGGATGTTCACGATGAGACATTCGCGCTTCGGTGGCGGGCACCCGCCGTGCCCCGCCGCCACCCCCGGAAGGGAATCACGACCCGTGAACAAGGCCCTCAGATACGCCGCGGCCATCATGCTGGCCGGGCTCGGGCTGCTGCTCGGCGCCCCGGCCGCCTCCGCCGCACCCAAGTCACCCCTCAAGCTGGAGGTCGTCGGAGACGGCGGCCGCAACGTCAACGTGCTGGTCACCTGGAAGAAGGACAGCCGCCCGGTCACCGAGATCGTCGCGGCGACCCTGCTCGCGACGGCACCCGACGGCCGTACCTTCGGCCCGATCCCGCTGAAGTCTGCGCCCGAGGGACAGAACCTCTACAACGCGGCAGAACCGCTCCCTGTGGGTGAGTGGAAGGTCGCCGTGACCGTCACCAAGCCCGCCAAGGTCAGCAAGTCGGCGAGCGTGAAGGTACAGGACATCGTGCTTCCCCCGGACATCCAGCCGGCGTCCAGCACGGAGCTGGCCCAGCGCGCCCAGCTGGCCGAGCGTGCCCAGGAGAGCTCGTCGGACGACCTGTTCCTCCAGATCGGCGTCATCGCCGCCGCCGCGCTGGCCGCCATCGGGGTCATGTTCGTTCTCGTACGCCGCAGGAACGTTTCCGGCTGACCCTGCAGGACCTGAGGGTCTGAGAGCCGAGGACAGCGCGCGTCGGGAACGTTCCGGCGGCGGGCCGGCCCGGGCCCCCCCCCCCCGGGCGCCGCCCCCCCCGGGGCGGGACCCCGCGGTGCGGGAACAACAGCGGCCAGCCGGGCTCCCCCGCGTTTTGTGTGTGGGTCTCTGTTGATCTCACGTGGGCTTTTCCGCCCTGCGGGGCGGGGCCGGCTTTGGTACCCCGCCCGGCCCCGGCCCGCCGCCGGAACGTTCCCGGCCCTGAGAAGTCCCGGCCCACGTCCCGTTTCCCCCGCCGACGCGGGGTAGTCGACCCGGCATGCGCTATCACGTTCTGGCCTGTGACTACGACGAGACGCTGGCCACCGAGGGCCGCGTCGACGGCGACACCCCGGACGCACTCGAACGCCTCGCACGCTCGGGGCGGCGACTGGTCATGGTGACCGGCCGGCAGGTCGACTCCCTCACCCGGGACTTCCCGCGACTCGACCTGTTCGACCTGGTCGTCGCCGAGAACGGAGCCGTGCTCCACAACCCGGAGGAGCAGGAGAGCTCGCCCCTCGCGGAGGCACCGCCCGAGACCCTCGTCGAACGCCTGCGCGAGCTGGACGTGGAGCCGCTCAGTGTCGGCTCGGCGATCGTGGCCACCACGGAACCGCACGCAGAGACCGTTCTCGACGCCATCCGCGAACTCGGCCTGGAGATGCAGGTCATCTTCAACAAAGGCGCGGTGATGGTCCTGCCCTCGGGGATCAACAAGGCCACCGGCCTGACCGCCGCCCTGGCGGAGCTGGAGATGTCGGCGCACAGCACGATCGGCGTGGGCGACGCCGAGAACGACCACGCGTTCCTCGCCGCCTGCGAGTGCGCGGTGGCGGTGGCCAACGCGCTGCCCGCGGTCAAGGAACGGTGTGACCTGGTGACCGAGGGAGAGCACGGAGCCGGGGTCGTCGAGCTGATCGACCGGATCCTGGAGAACGACCTGGCCGACGTGGACGTGACACGCCACCACCGCTGACACGCATTGCGAACTCCGCGGTGCCGGGGCTGCACGAAGGAGGACGCCCTTTCCTTGACGGTTTCCGCCTTCTGCAGGCTCCGTAGTGTTCCTTCGGGCGAACCGCACCGGGGTCGCTGGAGACTTTGACGTACTCCGGCGCGATTCAATCTTCGTGCGGCCGCAAATTACATGCCCCACCACGAAGAATGTAAATTACATTCCCTATCACGAAGAAACCGCACGACAGGCCATATTCTGGCGACCAAGTGGTCAATGCCGTCTTTACCTGGGTCCGTTTGAAATTTATCCTCGGTCGATCCAATGATCCGGCCTTGTAGGAGAATCATGCGAAAAGGTACTCGGCTCCGCCGGCTCGGTCTCGTCTCAGCGGTGGTGGCGGTCGGCCTGGCGAGCACGCCCGTGGCCGCGCACGCCGACGGCTACGACACTCCCCGCAGCGCCACCGTCGTGGGGGCGGGCAACACCCACGCGGAGGGGTTGGCGGCGACCGAACAACGGGCCCGGGCGGCCGTCCTCGCGGTCGGCCACGACTGCACCCCTGGGGTCTATTACACCATTACCACCTATGTGTCCCCGGGTGGCGGCACGTGGGTCTTCCGGTCCACTCACGAGGCGATGTGCGTCGACTGAACAAGCTCGGCCTCGGCCACGGGAGAATACGCGGAGAGGGGCCTCGACCTGGGAGTCCGGGAAAGAGCATGATGGCTGGATGTCGTACGCTGACGCCTTCGCCCGCAGCATCGCCGACCCCGAGGACTTCTGGGCCGAGGCCGCCGAGGCCGTCACCTGGAGCAGGCCGCCGCGCGAGGTCCTGGACGCCGGGGCGCCGCCCTTCTACCGGTGGTTTCCCGACGGGGAGCTCAACACCTGCCACAACGCGCTGGACCGGCACGTCGAGGCCGGGCACGGTGACCGGGTCGCGCTGATCCACGACAGCCCGGTGACGGGCACCGGCAGGCGTTACACGTACGCCGAGCTGCGCGACGAGGTCGCGAGGTTCGCCGGGGTGCTGCGCTCGCTCGGGGTGGAGCAGGGCGACCGGGTGGTGGTCTACCTGCCGATGGTGCCCGAGGCGGTGATCGCGATGCTGGCGTGCGCGCGGCTGGGGGCGGTGCACTCGGTGGTGTTCGGCGGGTTCGCGCCCAAGGAGCTGGCGGCCAGGATCGACGACGCGCGGCCCAAGGTGGTCGTGTCGGCCTCCTGCGGGATCGAACCCTCGCGCGTGGTGCCGTACAAGCCGATGCTCGACGCCGCGCTCGACCTGGCCGGGCACCGGCCCGCGCACTGCGTGATCCTCCAGCGCGAGCAGTCCCCCGCCGAGCTGGTGGAGGGGCGGGACGTCGACTGGGCGAGCGCGAAGGCCGACCCTGCCGAATGTGTGCCGGTGCGCGCGACCGATCCGCTCTACATCCTCTACACCAGCGGCACCACCGGCCTGCCGAAGGGTGTCGTGCGCGACAACGGCGGGCACGCGACGGCGCTGCTGTGGAGCATGGCCAACGTCTACGACATCGCGCCGGGCGAGGTGTTCTGGGCGGCCTCCGACGTCGGCTGGGTCGTCGGGCACTCCTACATCGTGTACGGGCCGCTGCTGCGCGGCGCCACGACCGTGCTGTACGAGGGCAAGCCGGTCGGCACCCCCGACGCGGGCGCGTTCTGGCGGGTGATCGCCGAGCACCGGGTGAACGCGCTGTTCACCGCGCCGACCGCGTTCCGTGCCATCAGGAGGGCCGACCCGCAGGCGGCCCTGCTCGACGGGTACGACATCTCGTCGCTGCGGACGCTGTTCCTCGCCGGTGAGCGTCTGGACCCCGACACCTACCACTGGGCGGCGGACAGGCTTGGCGTGCCGGTCGTCGACCACTGGTGGCAGACCGAGACCGGCTGGCCCGTCGCCGCCAACCTGCGCGGGCTGGAGCCCATGCCGGTCAAGCCGGGCTCCCCCACCGTGCCCGTCCCCGGATACGACGTGCGCGTGCTGCGCGCCTCGGGCGAGGAGTGCGCCCCCGGCGAGGAGGGCGCGATCTGCATCCGGCTCCCGCTCCCGCCGGGCACGCTCCCCACGCTCTGGCAGGACGACGAGCGCTACGTGCGGTCCTACCTCACGGCCTTCCCCGGCTACTACCTGACCGGCGACGGCGGCCACCTCGACGAGGACGGCTACCTGTTCGTGATGGGCCGCACCGACGACGTGATCAACGTGGCCGGGCACCGGCTGTCGACCGGGTCCATGGAGGCGGTGCTGGCCGCGCATCCGGCGGTGGCCGAGTGCGCGGTCATCGGGGTCGCCGACGAGCTGAAGGGGCAGGTGCCGCGCGGCTTCGTGGTGCTGAAGAGCGGGACGGAGGTCGACCCCGAGACCCTGCGGGCCGAGCTGGTCCTCGCCGTTCGCGAGCAGGTGGGCGCCGTGGCCGCCTTCAGGCAGGTGGACGTGGTCCCTGCCCTGCCGAAGACCCGGTCGGGAAAGATCCTGCGCAAGACCATGCGCGGGATCGCGGAGGGCTCCGACGAGCCCGTTCCATCGACCATCGAGGACGCGACGGTGCTGGACGCGCTGCGCCCCGTCATCGGACGCCGCACCACGGCGGACGGGTAGGTCCCGGAGGGCCGACGCTCGGCATCATCACGGTCACAATCCGTTCCTTTTTACGGCTTATCGCACCGTGTCATCGTTAAGGTTTCAGCGTGGCGCACGAAGCGGGCATGCTGGTCGCCGGGCGATATCGGCTGATGAACGTGCTGGGCCGCGGCGGGATGGGCACGGTGTGGCGGGCACGGGACGAGAGCCTGGAGCGCCAGGTAGCGATCAAGGAGCTCATCCTCCCCGACTACCTGGACGTTGCCGCACGTGAGACCCTCTACCGGCGGATGGGGCGCGAGGCCCGCGCCGCGGCTCAGCTGAAACATCCGGCGATCATCACCGTCCACGACCACGTCGTCGAGGCCGACGGCCGCCCCTGGATCGTGACGGAGATCATCGACGGGCCCTCCCTCGACGAGTTGCTGAGAACCCAGGGGCGCCTGCCGCCCCGGCGGGTGGCGGCGATCGGCGCGCACATCCTCGCGGCACTGCGGGTCGCGCACGCCGCCGGGATCACCCACCGCGACATCAAGCCCGCGAACGTCCTGCTCGAAGGTGAGCGGGTCGTGCTGACCGACTTCGGGATCGCCGCCGTCGAGGGAGACGTCACCCTCACCGGCGCCGGCGTCACCCTGGGCACCCCCGCCTTCATCTCCCCCGAGCAGATCAACGGCCACCCCGCCACCGCCGCGTCGGACCTGTGGTCGCTGGGCGCCACCCTGTACGCCGCGGTCGAGGGCCGCCGGCCGTTCGCCGGTACGACGCATGGATCGATCTACGTCTCGATCGCCACCCGGCCGTTCGCCCCGCTCGTACACGCCGGTCCTCTCGCCCCCCTCCTGGAGGGACTGCTGCGCAAGGAACCCGCCCTCCGCCTCACCGGAGCCCAGGCCGCCGCCGTCCTCGCCGAGATCGCCGCCACGCCGGACCCCGGGGAATCCTCCACCGGGCCGGATCCGGACGAGGGCGACACCCGGATCGCCGATCGGCCCGCTCCCGGCGCATCGGCTCCCTCACCGCCGACCGAGCCGTACACCGCGGCACACCAGGAGACCCGAAAGGCCCAGGAGGACCAAGAGGCCCTGGAGGCCCAGGAGGACCAGGAGGCCCAGGAGGCACGGCCCGACACCCTGCGGTTCACCGCCGTGTCACCCACGGCGCCACCCGCTGTGTCGCCCTCGGTGTCGCCTGCGTCCCCCTCGGCCCTGCCACCCGCAACCCTGTCGTCCACCACCCCGGCCACCTCACCCGCGCTCGCGTCCGTGTCCGAGGCCGCCCCCGAGGCCGCCTCCGCGTCCGAGGTCACGGCTGCGGAGAGCGCGGCGCGTACCCGTCGGCGCCGACTCCTCCCGGTGGTCGCCGTGGCCGGGGCGCTCCTCGCCACGGCCGCCGTCGTGACCTACCTGCTCTGGCCCGTGACGGGCCCCGGGAAGGTGACCGCTCTCGCACAGCTCAGAGGGCACACGGAAACGGTGAACACGGTGGCGTTCAGCCCGGACGGCGAGACGCTGGCCACCGGCGGCGGTGACGGCGCGGTGATCCTGTGGGACGCGCGGACCCGGCGACCGATCGGCGAACCGATGAAGGGCCACACCAGGGCGGTGGACTCGATCGCGTTCAGCCCGGACGGCAGGCTCCTGGCGGGTGGCGGCAACAACGGCGAGGGGACCGAACCCGGCGACCACACGGTGATCCTGTGGGATGTGGCGACCCGCCGGCAGGTCGGCGAGCCCCTCACCGGCCACATCGACTGGGTGCGGTCGGTCGCCTTCAGCCCCGACGGCAAGATCCTCGCCACCGCGAGCGCCGACGCGACGGTGATCCTGTGGGACACGACCACCTGGCAGCCGATCCGCGACCCTCTCACCGGCCACGGCGACTGGGTGCAGTCGGCCGTCTTCAGTCCCGACGGCAAGATCCTCGCCACCGCGAGTGACGACGCGACGGTGATCCTGTGGGACACGACGACCTGGCAGCCGATCGGAGCCCCCCTCACCGGTCACATGGGGCCGGTGTGGCCGGTCGCCTTCAGCCCCGACGGCACGACCCTCGTCAGCGGCGGCAGCGACAGGACGGCGATCGTGTGGGACCTCGCGACCCGCCGTCCGGTCGGAGCCCCCCTCCCTCATCCGGGCGAGATCCACGCTCTCGCGTTCAGCCCGGACGGCGACACCCTCGCCGTCGGCACCGGCCTCGTCGTCCGGCTGTGGAACACGCGGACCTGGCGACCGGCCGGCGATCCGCTCACCGGCCACACCGGGTCGGTGTGGTCGGTCGCCTTCGGCCCCGACGGCAAGTCTCTCGCCACCGCGAGTGACGACAAGACGGTGATCCTGTGGAACACGTCCTCACCGGTCGGAGCCGCGGCTTTTCCGTGACCGCGGCTCGTCGGAGCGAACATGCTCGTCATCGCGGAGGCGGGGGCGGGAGCGGGGGTAGTCCGTGGAGACCCCCCTACTGTCTTGTCGGGGTTTCTTGAGCCGTGCCGGATCTCCTGGCAAGCCCCTGCGGCGCCAGGTACGCCAACTGCCAGAGAGTCTCGACGGGACCCCGCTCGAAGCGCCGCAGCCAGAGCGTGGACAGCGTCATGAAGAGCGCGCAGATTCCCGCCCAGGCCGCCACGACCCACCACGGCCGCAGGCCGTCGAGCGTCGCGGCCAGGCCGAGCCCCCAGCCGTAGCAGAGCGCCGAGGCGACCAGGTTCTGGAAGACGTAGGAGCTCAGGGCCGTACGACCGACGTTGGTCAGCCCTCGTCTCAGCACGCCGGGAGCACCGCTCGCCCGCCGCGCGAGGGTGGCGACGAGACCGAGCAGTCCCAGCGCCACCAGCGGTGGCAGCAGATACCGGTCCACCAGGAACCAGCCCGGACCGGCGAACGCGGTGGCCAGGTTCAGCGGCAGGCCCACGGCGAGTCCGCCGACCATGAGCCTCCGGCGCAGTGCCGCGCCCCGCTCCGAGTCCTCGAACACCCCGGCGCGCATCAGCTGGGAGCCGAGCAGGAACAGCACGATGCCCATCGGGACGATGAGGAGGATCTCCAGCCGGTAGAGGACGATCATCTCGATCCGGGCGGCGACCTGCTGCGGGTAGGTGCCGTCGGTGAAGAGCGTGGACGACTCCGCCCCGGTGTCCAGGCTCGCCGAGCTGGTGCCGACGGTGAGCACGCCGATCAGCGCGGCGAACACCGACCCGACAGTGATCATCCAGACCCTGATCACGCGGTCGCTCCTGCCGATCAGGTACGCCACGATGATCGAGGTCAGCGCGTAGCCCATGAGCACGTCGAACTCGAAGATCAGCAGGTAGTGGATCAGACCTTCGACGAACAACAACCCGGCCCGCCACAGATACCAGCCGGGCCACGGTACGCCACGGCGTGCGGCCGAACGGTACTGGAGTTCGAGCCCGACCCCGAAGAGCAGGGTGAGCAGTGCGAGGAACTTGCCGTTGGTGAGGAAGCGGAGGAAGGTCTCCACGGTTCCCGGCTGCCCCAGCGCCCCGATGACGTCGGCGGGACCGCCGGGATCGGTGAAGATCCAGATGTTCGTGCCCAGGGTGCCGACGATGGCGATGCCTCTGAGCAGGTCGAGCACTTCGATACGACGACTTGTCACCCCTTCACGATCCCGTCCCGCGGGCCCGCGGACATCGTCTCGCAGACCCATTCGGGACGTACATCGATGTATGTACCGGGCCCGGATTCCGGTCCATGAGGTCCGTGCTCCCCACCCGGGCCCCGCGGCCGGTACGGTCGGCGCCGTGCTCGGCGCGTGCGCGATCGCCCCGGAGTGATCACACGCCGCACCGGACGCCGTCTCCGGCCCGCGGCACCCGTGGAGAACGGGGCCGGTCCGCCCGAGCAGCCGACCCGGCGGCTCCCGTCAGTCGCCGGAGACGACGCGGGCGTGCAGCCGGACGGCGGTCGCGGGGTCCCAGCCGAACGCCTCACGGCCGGCCAGCCACGCCGCCGCCCCCGCGCCGTCGCCCGCCAGGACCGCCGAGGGCCCCAGCCTCTCCCGTACGGCGGAGGCGATCGGCCCCTCGCTGGTCAGCACGCTCCCGGCCAGCACGATCGGGCTCGTCTCGCCCGCCCGGCGGACCTCGGCGACCGTCTCGCAGAGCAGCCGGGCCGCGCCGGACACGATCGTGAGGGCGGCCGGGTCGCCCTCGGTCGCCGCCCGGCTGACGAGCGGGGCGAGCCTGGCCAGCTCCAGCGGGGGCCGCGACTGCGCACGGACCACCAGCCTGATCGCGAGCGCCCTCAGCTCCTCCACCGTGCCCGAGGCGGGCGCACCCGAGGCGGGAGCCCCCGACTCCACCGCACCCGACTCCACCGGGCCCGAGGCGAGCGTGCCCGAGTCAACCGTGTTCGAGAAAAGCGGCTCGCCCTCCAGCAGGGCGCCCGTGACCAGGCAGGTGAGCCTGCCGCCCGCGTCGCCCCTGCTGAGGGCGTGGACTGCGGCGGACGCCGCCTTCCTGCCCAGCCAGAACCCCGAGCCCGCGTCGCCCAGCAACCAGCCGAGCCCGTCGGCGATCATCACCGGCTCGCCGTCCTCGATCCTGGCGGCGATCGCCCCGGTACCGGCGATGAGGGCGGTGCCGCGCGGTTCCGCCGTCCCCGCGGCGAAGGCGATGCCCAGGTCGCCGGTGAGCCGGGGCGGGACGCGCAGACCGGCGGCGGCCCACATGGGGTCGAAGACCAGGCGGTCCAGCGCCCCGCCACCCGCCAGCCCGATGACCGCCCCGCTCACCAGGCCCGGGTCGATCCCGCGCAGTGCGAGCCCCAGCGCCCGGCCGATGTTGGCCACCGCGGCGGCGTTGCCGTGGGCCGCGGGGTTGCCGCCCGGCGCCCTGCCGTACCCGGCCCGCCGTCCCGAGGCGTCGAGCAGCAGCGCCCGCGAGGAGGTCCCGCCGACGTCCAGCCCGAGGACGTACATCGCGCTCAGAGATGCTCGCCGAAGAACGCGGTGACGGCCTCGACCGCCCGGGTGACGTGCGGCTCGGTGTCGTAGAGGTCGATGTGCAGCCTAGCGTCCAGCCAGACGATCCGCTTGGGGTCGTCCATCCGCCGGTACGCCTCCTCGGCGCCCTCGGGTGAGCAGAAGCGGTCGACCAGGCCGTGCACGATCAGACCGGGCTTGGGCGAGAGGAAGTCGGCGCCCATCATGTTGTCCACGGTGATCAACTCGCGGATGGAGGCCCGGGTGACCTCGTTGCGCCAGTGCTCCGAGGCCCCTCTGGAGGTGCCGTAGTAGGCGAACGGCTCGTCGCCCGGCATCGCCGCCTCCCCCTCCTCGGCAACCGCGGGGAGATACTCCACCTCGCCGCCCCCGTCCTGGCGCTCCAGCACCTCCGTGAACGAGGCCAGCGCCTCCTGGTATCCCGAGGGGGACATTCCGGCGCGCATGCCGTAGGGGTTGTTGTAGGCCCCCGCGACGCCCGCGAACGCCTTCACCCGGGGGTCGAAGGCGGCGAACCTGAGCGCGTACCCCCCGCCGAGGCAGATCCCGAGCGCGCCGATCCTGTCGCCGTCCACCTCCGGGCGCGAGCGCAGCAGCGAGACCGCGGCCCGCAGGTCCTCCAGCTTGCCCTGGGGGTCCTCGTGGTTGCGCGGCTGTCCGCCCGACTCCCCCCAGTTGCGGTGGTCGAAGGCGAGCGTCGCGTATCCCGCGTCGGTGAGCCGGGCGGCGTACAGGCCGGTGACCTGGTCGCGGGTGCCGGTGAACGGGCCCGTGAGGACCACGCCGGGGTGCGGGCCCGGCCCCGCCGGGATCCGCAGGTCGCCGAAGAGGGTGATCCCTCCGGCGGTGAACTTCACCTTTTCCGACATGCTCCAAGTCTGTACGGTCCGCGCCGCGGAAGCCAACGAGCCCCCCGCGGCCCCCGCACACCCGCGGACCTCCGCTGTCTCCACACCCCCGGGTGTCCCCGGGCCGGCCCGTTCCCGCTCGTCCGGCCTGAGCCGGAAGCGGGAACGGGGACGGGACTTACCAGGATCTTCCGGGCCTCAGGAGTCGAATCCGAGCCCCATCCGATCCAGGGTGCGCAGCCAGAGGTTGCGGCGGCCCTGGTGCAGGTCGGCCTGGGCGATCGACCAGCGGGTCATCTGGATCCCGGCCGAGCGGACCGGCTCGGGCGGGAACGGGACGGGCTTCTCCTTGACCATCCTGAGCTCGGTCCGCTCGGTCCGCTCTCCGGCGAGCAGGTCGAGCATGACGTTCGCCCCGAACCGGGTCGCGCCGACGCCCATGCCGGTGTATCCGGCGGCGTAGGCGAGGCGCCCGCCGTGCGACTGGCCGTAGAAGGCGCTGAAGCGGCTGCAGGTGTCGATGACCCCGCCCCACCTGTGGGTGAAGCGCAGCCCGGACAACTGGGGGAACGTGGTGGAGAAGTGTTCGGCCAGCTTGACGAAGGTCTCGTCGCGCTGGTCGTACTCGGGCTTGATCATGCCCCCGTTGTAGTAGACCGCGTCGTAACCGCCCCAGAGGATCCGGTTGTCCTCGGTCAGCCGGTAGTAGTGGAACTGGTTGGCCGCGTCCCCGACCCCCTGCCGGTTGTGCCAGCCCACCGAGGCCAGCTGGTCGGCCGAGAGCGGCTCGGTCATCAGGGCGTAGTCGTAGACCGGCACCAGGAAGTGCTTCAGCCGCCGCAGCAGCGGCTGGAACACGCCGGTGCCGAGCGCGACCCTGCGCGCCCGCACGCTGCCGTGCGGGGTGATCAGGTCCAGGCTGGTCGGGGTGTCCCTCATCGTGCGTACCGGCGTGCGCTCGTAGATGCGCACGCCCAGCGAGAGGCAGGCCTGCCGGAGCCCCCAGGCCAGCCGGGCGGGGTCGAGCATGGCGCAGCCGTCGCGCTCCCAGTGGCCGCCGATGTACGTGGGCGAGTTCACCTCCGCCCGCACCTGTTCGGTGTCGAGGACGTCGAAGCGGACGCCCAGGTCGCGGGCGATGCCGAGGTTGCGGTTCATCTCCTCCAGCT
The DNA here is from genome assembly GCF_040299985.1 of Streptosporangium sp. NPDC000563. Classification (NCBI taxonomy): domain Bacteria; kingdom Bacillati; phylum Actinomycetota; class Actinomycetes; order Streptosporangiales; family Streptosporangiaceae; genus Streptosporangium; species Streptosporangium sp. NPDC000563. The sequence goes on from NZ_JBEPDA010000020.1 coordinate 87,374, forward strand.
GCCACGGCTCGGTGGCCACGTGCAGCTCGCCGGTACGCTCGTAGCCGCAGTCGATGCCGTATGCGGCGACCGCCTCGCCGATCTCGTCGAGGTTGTCGACGCCGAGGCGTTCGAGCGTGTCGATCTCCTCGGGCCAGCGCTCCAGCCCGTTGGCGATGCCGTGGGTCAGCGTGGCCATCGCGAAGCCGCCGTTGCGGCCGGACGCCGCCCAGCCGATCCTGCGCCCCTCAAGGAGGACGACGTCGAGCGACGGGTCGCGTTCCTTCGCCATCAGGGCGGTCCAGAGCCCCGAGAAGCCTCCGCCGACCACCGCCAGGTCGGCGCCGGTCTCGCCGAAGAGCCGCGCCTGCGGCTCGGGTTTCGCCGGACTGTCGAGCCAGTACGGCTTGCGCTCCGCGTCAGCAAGAGCCTTCAGCGGATCCACAAATCTCACTTCCCTACGTGAGTCAGGTTGTCTTTGTGTGTATCGCGTGGTCGTGGAGATCACGCGCGGGTTCCCCCCGCCTGAGTCCGATCTCGCCTCCCTGTTCTGTGCCGGGAATCTGTACTCTGCCGGATTCTGCCTCTGCCGGATTCTGGTCTTTACCGGATTTCGCTCTCCTGCGGGACATTGTCCGCCGGAGCCGTCGTCACCGGTGATCCGGGTACACCGAATCCCCGTGCCGCCCGGTGAGGGCACGGGGATCGACGGCGGCTAGGTGCGGCGGCGCGCGGTGACCGTGTTGACCACGGCGATGGCGACGCCTACCGCGAATATAAGCGTTCCGAGGATGTTGACCTGAGGCGGCACCCCGATACGGGTGGCCCCCCAGATCCACAGCGGGAACGTCTGGGTGGCTCCGCTGGTGAACTGGGTGATCACGAAGTCGTCGATGGACAGGGCGAAGGCGAGCAGCGCGCCGGAGAGGACGCCGGGCAGGATCATCGGGAAGGTGATCCGCCAGAACGTGATCCAGGTGGACGCGCCGAGGTCGCGCGCCGCCTCCTCGATCGACCGGTCGAGCCCGATCACCCGGGCCCGCACGGTGATCGCCACGAAGGAGAGCGAGAACAGCACGTGCGCGACGACCACGGTCGCGAAGCCGGTCTGCACACCGACGCTGATGAACAGCGAGAGCAGCGAGGCGCCCATCACGAGTTCGGGCGAGGCGATCGCGGCGAACATCACGAGGTTGGTCGCGCCCTGCCCGCGGAACCGGTAGCGGCCCAGGGCGAGCCCCATGAGCGTGCCGAGCACCGTCGTGATCATCGTGGAGAGCACCGCGATGTAGATGGAGTTGCGCACCGCCTCCAGCAGCTGGGGATACTCGTCCAGGCGGCCCCACCACCGGAGGGTGAAACCCTGCCAGGTCACGTTCGACTTGCTCTGGGTGTCGTTGAAGCCGAACAGGATCATGACGAAGATCGGCAGGAACAGCCAGGCGATGATCAACCAGACGTAGCCGAGGAGCAGCCGGTCGCCGAGCCGCCTGCCGCTGCGCGGGGTCCGCCGCCCGGCGGGCGCGCTCGTCGTCGTGCTCTCCGGGCTCTCCGTGACGTCGATGGTGCCGCTCATCGGGCCGCCGCCTCCAGGACGTTCTCGGTGCCGAGCGCCTTGGCGTAGGCGAAGATGCCGACCAGCATCGCCGCCATCAGCGTGAACGACAGCGCGGCGGCGGTCGGGTAGTCGTTGTTGACCAGATACTCGGTCTGGATGATGTTGCCGATCATCGTGTTCTCCGGGCCGCCGAGGATGCCCGCGTTGACGTAGTCGGCGGTCATCGGGACGAACGTCATCAGCACCCCGGCGAACACACCGGGCAGCGAGAGCGGCAGCACGATCTTGGTGAACGCCTCCCGCTTGGCCGCGTACAGGTCCTGGGCGGCCTCGACCACCTTGGGGTCCACCCGCTCCAGCGCGACGTAGATCGGCAGGATCATGAACGGCAGGTAGTTGTAGACCAGCCCGCCGATCACCGCGTACGTCGTCTGCAGCACGTGGAAGTCCTCGGGCAGCAGCCCTACCGACTTCAGCGGCCCGAGCAGCATGCCGTCGTCGGCGAGCAGGAACCTCCACGACACCGTGCGCAGCACGAACGAGACGAAGAACGGCAGCAGCACCAGCAGCAGGTAGGTGGACTTGCGGCTGCCGCCCCTGAAGGCGATCCAGTACGCCATCGGGTAGGCGAGCGCGATGGAGACGACGGTCGCGGTCAGGCCGTACCCGGCCGAGCGCAGGAACTGCGTCTGGTACTGCGCCAGCGCCTCGCCGTACACCGGGAAGTTGAACGTCTGGATGAATCCGTCGACCACGTTGCCCTCCTGGGTGGACACCGAGGCCATGAAGACCATCGGTACCACCAGGAAGATCGCGAGCCAGAGGCCGCCGGGCAGGATGAGCAGGTAGGGGGTGAGGCGCTTCACCGGCCGATGACCCCTTCCGGTCCGATTCGCTCTCTCATCCGCCTAGCCCTGCGTGACGGGTTGGAAGATGTCCTCGAAGATCTTCTCATCCGCGGAGGTGAGCGTCTTGTACGACCGCAGCTTGGCCATGTCCTCCTCCGAGGGGAAGATCAGCGGGCTCTCGGCGATCTGCTCCAGCGTCTTCTTCTCCTCCCCCGTCGCCTTGGCCGCGTCGGCGAGGACGAGATCCTTCGCGGAGGAGACCGGGGTGATGAAGTTGATGTACTCGACCAGCATCGTGGCGATCTTGGGCTGGTAGACGTAGTCCATGTAGGTGAGCGCGTCGACCGGGTTCTGCGCGGTCTTCGGGATGCACATGTTGTCGGTCCAGATCGTGCCGCCCTCCTCGGGCACCACGAACTTCAGGTCCTTGCCCTCGGCGACCTGCTGGAAGATGTCGCCCGACCAGGCCATGGTGATCCAGATGTCGCCCCTGGCGAGGGCGTCGACGTAGTCGTTCTCGTAGTACTTGCGCACCAGACCCGCGTCGCGCTGCTCCTTGAGCTTCTCCCCCGCCTTCTTCCAGTCGGCCTCGGTCGACTTGTCGGGGTCGATGCCCAGGGCGAACATGCTGAAGTTGGCGACCTCCTGGGTGTCGAGCATCATGCCGACCTTGCCCTTGTACTTGGGGTTCCAGAGGTCGTGGATGCTCTTGACCTCGTCCACGTACTTGGGGTTGTAGGCGATGCCGGTTACGCCGACCGTCCACGGGATCGTGTGGGCGTTGTTCGGGTCCCAGGTGGGGTTCTTCACCGCGGAGCTCGCGTTCGCCGCGAAGTTCGGCAGCTTGGAGTGATCGAGGGGGACGAGATAGCCCAGCGCGAGGGCCTTGCTCAGCTGGAGGCCGTTGGTGAGGACCATCAGGTCGTAGCCGATGTCGTTGTTGGCGGCGAGCAGCGGCTGGACCTTGCCGAAGAACGTGCTGTTGTCCTGGATCGCCTCCTGGTACTCCACCTTGATGCCGGTGTCGGCGGTGAACAGCTCCAGCGAGGGATACCGCTTGCCGTCCTTGTCGATGTAGAGCGGCCAGTTGGCGAAGCGCAGCGTGTTGTTCTTCTGCTTGGAGCCCCAGTATTCGGCGAGGGCGTCCTTCTGGGGAACGGCCTCCACCTTCTTGCCCTGCACACCGCAGGCGGCGAGGGCGAGGCCGGCGGCCGACATCCCGCCGAGGCGAAGGGCGTCACGGCGGGTTACGGAGCGGCTCTGCGTCATGCCTCGCAGAAAGGCGGGGTTCGTGCGGGGGTCCATATCGAGCTCAACTTCCGATCGCGTACGAGTGGTGCGGCAGCCACGACAGCCAGACGGCGTCTCCACGCTCCGCCGTACTCGCGCTGTCCAGTGCGTTCTGCTGGAAGACGGTCACCTCTTCGCCGTGTGCCAGGCAGACCGTGTAACTGGTGTAGAGCCCCAGGTACACCACCTCTGAGACGGTGCCGCGCACGACGCTGAGGTCTCCGACGGGTTGCTCCTCCGTGGTTATCCTGATCTTCTCCGGGCGTACCGTGATCGCGATCGGCTCCCCGGCTCCGGACGATCCGCCCTCGGTGAGGACATGGTCGTCCTCACCCAGCTTAAGCACCGCGAAGCCTGACTGGAACCGGTCGACAGTGCCGCTGAGCAGGTTGGACGTGCCGATGAACCCTGCCACGAAGGCGGTCGCGGGCCGCTCGTAGATCTCTCTGGGGCTGCCGAGCTGCTCGACCGCGCCGTCGTTCATGACGGCGATGCGGTCACTCATCGTGAGCGCCTCGCTCTGGTCGTGAGTGACGTACACGAAGGTGATGCCGACCTCGCGCTGGATGCGCTTGAGCTCGATCTGCATGGCCTGGCGAAGCTTGAGGTCGAGGGCGCCGAGGGGCTCGTCCAGCAGGAGGGCACGGGGGTTGTTCACCAGGGCGCGGGCGAGGGCGACCCGCTGCTGCTGGCCTCCGGACATCTCCCTGGGGCGGCGTTTCTCGCGCCCGGTGAGGTCGACGATCTCCAGGATCTCGCCGACCCGGCGCTTGATCTCGGCCTCGGCGACCTTCTTGCGCCGCAGGCCGAACGCGACGTTCTCCCAGACGTTCATGTGCGGGAAGAGGGCGTAGGACTGGAAGACCATGTTGACGTCGCGCCGGTTGGGAGGGACGTCGGTGACGTCCTGACCGTGCAGCCGTACGGTGCCACCCGAGGGATCCTCGAACCCGGCGATCATGCGCATGGTGGTGGTCTTGCCACAGCCCGAGGGGCCGAGGAGGGAGAAGAACTCCCCCTCGGCGATCGACAGGGTGACACCCTTGACCGCCTGGACGACCTCGCCGTGGGAGACGTACTCCTTGACGACCCCGTCGAGTTCGATCGCGGGCACGTGGGACGAGTGGGAGACGGCGTCTGCCGTCTCCGTGCCCGCCTGAATTTCGGTCATGCCAGGCTTATCCCTCTGTTCGCGGCTATTCGCCGATGTAGTGCATGACGTGCTTGACGCGCAGGTAGTCGTGCAGGCCGAAAACGGACAGGTCCTTGCCGTAACCGGAGTGCTTGAAGCCTCCGTGCGGCATCTCCGAGACGAACGGGATGTGGGTGTTGACCCATACCACGCCGAAGTCGAGGCGGTTCGACACCCTCATCGCCCGGCCGTGGTCGGAGGTCCACACCGAGCCGGACAGGCCGTACTTGACGCCGTTGGCCTTGGCGACCGCGTCGGCCTCGTCGGTGAAGGTCTGGACGGTGATGACCGGCCCGAACACCTCGTTCTGCACCATCTCGTCGTCCTGCCTGAGGCCGTCGACGACGGTGGGGGCGAAGAAGTAACCGCGGTCGCCGACCCGGTTCCCGCCGGTCAGGACCTTGGCGTGGCCGGGGGCCCGGTCGATGAAGCCGGTGACGCGGGCCAGCTGGTCGGCGTTGTTGAGCGGGCCGTACAGGGCGCTCTCCTCGGAGAGGTCTCCGGTCACGGTGCTCGCCGCCGCCTCGGTGAGCGCGGCCACGAACTCGTCGTGGACGTCCTCGTGGACCAGCACGCGGCAGGCCGCGGTGCAGTCCTGCCCCGCGTTGTACAGGCCCGCGGTGGCGATGGACTCCGCGGCGGACTTCAGGTCCTTGACGTCGTCGAACACGATGACGGGCGCCTTGCCGCCCAGCTCCAGGTGGACCCGCTTGAGGTCCTCGGCGGCGCTCCTGGCCACGGCCATTCCCGCGCCGACGGAACCGGTGATCGCGACCATCGAGGCGGTCGGGTGACCGACGACCAGCGCGCCGGTCTCCCGGTCGCCGACGACGACGTTGAAGACGCCCTTGGGCAGGACGTCTCCGATGATCTCGGCCAGCTTGACCGTGGAGACGGGGGTGGTGTCGGAGGGCTTGAGCACCACGGTGTTGCCCGCGGCGAGCGCCGGGGCGATCTTCCAGACCGCCATCATCATCGGGTAGTTCCAGGGGGTGACCTGGCCCACCACGCCGATCGGCTCGTGCCTGATGACGGAGGTGTGGTCGGCGAGGAACTCGCCGGACGTCGGGCCCTCCAGCGTGCGCGCGGCCCCCGCGAAGAAGCGGAAGTGGTCGGAGGCGACCGGGGTCTCGTCCTCGGCCATCCGGGCGCGCGGCTTGCCGGTGTTGAGGCACTCGGCCTCGTTCAGCTCATCGGCCCTCGCGTCGATCGCGTCGGCCACCTTGAGGAGGAGGTTGGCGCGCTCGCCCGGGGTGGCCTGACTCCATGACTCGAACGCGGCGGCGGCCGCGGCGTACGCCGCGTCGATGTCCTCGGTGCCCGAGACGGGGGCCTTAAGGTAGATCTCGCCGGTGCACGGATCGATGACGTCGGAGAACCGGCCGCTCCTGCCCTCCACGAGCTCGCCGTCGATGTAGTTCCGCAGGCGGGGGAGTTCGTTGGTCTCAACCGGGGTGGTCACCGTCGGCCTCCTATGGATCGGGGCTGAGTTGTCGCGACTCTTACAGAGCGAGAGTCCCACGACAAGGGATTTCGTTGTTAAGATACCAAATTGCTACGAAATCGCTTGACAGAGGCGCCGGAACTGACAGCATGTCGCATCGGAGCCGCAACATGCCGGCAACAGCCCCGCAACATGACGCCAGGGAGCGCCCATGACGACGCCGCCCAAGGTTCGCCGCGAAAACGACGCCAGGCCCGGCCCCGTCGTCCTCGACGAGATCTCCAAGCAGATCATCGAGCAACTGCAGACGGACGGGCGCAAGCCGTACGCCGCGATCGGCAAGGCCGTGGGGCTCTCCGAGGCCGCCGTACGCCAGCGGGTGCAGCGCCTGCTCGACGCCGGAGTCATGCAGATCGTCGCGGTGACCGACCCGCTCACCCTGGGCTTCCCCCGTCAGGCCATGATCGGCATCAAGTGCGAGGGCGACCTGGAGACGGTGGCCGACGAGCTGTCCGCCATCAGGGAGATCGACTACGTGGTGCTGACCGCGGGGTCGCTCGACATCATGGTCGAGGTCGTCTGCGAGAGCGACCAGCATCTTCTGGAGATCCTCGGCAAGATCCGGGCCATCCCGACCGTCAGGGCCACCGAGACCTTCGTCTATCTCAAGCTTCACAAGCAAACCTACTCCTGGGGTACCCGCTGACAGGCCCCGAGCACTCCCCCGCCGTGTGGCGGCGAACCGGGAGAGGCCGAGAAGTCGAGCGTGGTGAGCCGGGTGACCTGCCGAGCGCGGCTTCCTGGAAATCCTCTTATTTGCTTGTTTATCAGGTCGGGCCCGCTTCCAGGGGGCAGATCGCATCACGGCCGGCGATCAACGGCGAACTCCGGCATGATCACCGGTAATGTTGCGGTTCATGCGGCTCTCCACGGTGTCCTTTCGATACTCGCGGCGCGGCCCCTGGATCCTGCGGGACGTCGAGCTCACCGTCCGTCCCGGTTCCGTCATCGAGGTAACCGGCCGCAACGGCGCCGGAAAATCGACGCTGCTGCGGCTGATGGCGGGATTCGTCCCCCCGTCCCAAGGCTCGATCGCCGACCGGCCCAAGGTCATCGGCTACGCCCCCGACGTGTTCCCGGTGGAGCAGCCGTTCACCGTCGCCGCCTACCTCGCCCACATGTCCAGGATCCGGGGGCTCTCCTCCTCCGCCTCCACGGCCGGGGACCTGGCGGAGCGACTGAACGCCGCCCATCTGCTGGACCAGCCGCTCGGTGACCTGTCCAAGGGCAGCGCGCAGAAAATCGGGCTCATCCAGTCGCTGCTCGCCCCGCCGGACCTGCTGATCCTGGACGAGCCCTTCGCCGGGCTCGACGAGCAGACCCGCACCGAACTCCCCGTGATCATCGAAGAGATCGCCGCCCGCGGCGGTACGGTCGTGGTCAGCGACCACCAGAACCAACTTCGGCACTTCCCCGGCGCCGATCACTGGCTCGTCGCGAACGGCGACGTCACCGTCGGCGCCCGCGACTCCGCGGCACCTCCCACCGCCGCTCCACAGGACTCTCCCGTTCCGCGAGACATCCCCCCTCCGCAGGACGCCTCCACTTCGCGAGACACCCCCGGAGCACGGCACTCCCCGGACGTCTCGAAGGAGCTCTCGCCGCCCCCTCGATCCCCCTCGGAAAGCTCGTCCCCGCAGGTGGTGATCGAGGTGATCGTGGACGCGGGCGACGCCGACGAGGTGGAGCAGAAGCTCCGTGCCGACGGCTACCTCACCAGGCGGTCATCGTGATCCATCTCGTCCGCTTCAAGCTCTCCGCCTACGCCCGGTCACACCGGCTGTTCCAGCCGACGATCGGGCTCTTCGCCATGCTGTTCGTCTTCTACTCGACGCTCGCCCCGCCGGGCAAGGAGCTGCCCGCGTACGCGGACTCGGCCGGTTTGCTGATCCTCGTCTTCGCCTGGGCCGCCCGAGGGCTGCTCGACACCGAACCTCCGACACAGCGGCTGATCTCCATGACGGCCGCCGGACGTCCCGGCCGCGAGATCGGAGCCGGGCTGCTCGCCGCACTCACCGTCAACCTCGGCATGGCGGCGATCGCGGTCGGGCTACCGCTGCTGCACGGCTTCGCCGCCATGCCCACCCCCGCCGACCTGGCGAGCGGCGTCGCGCTGCACGGGCTCGGCGTGAGCGCGGGAACGGCCCTGGGCGCCCTCACCAGCCGCCCGATCCTCGCCTCCCCGGCCGTCTCGATGCTCGCCCTCCTCGGCGGCTATCTCGCCCTGCTGCTGATCAGCCTCACCCCCGCGGGCCACCTCGCGGTGCCGATCATGCCCTGGATGCGCGCCGCCAACGCCGGCCTGCTCGGGGAGGTCCTGCTCCCCGTCTCCGCCGCCACCCTCTTCTGGACCGCCGCGAGCCTCCTGCTGTACACACGCCTGCGCCGCCTGAACCCCTGAACCGAGGTTTTCCTACGAGGTCGTGTATGGCCTGCCCCCGCCGACGCCGTATTTCGCGGCCGGACGGCTCCCGTTTCGGACCAGCGTGGTCTCGCCGCACTGGCATGCCCCCGTCGCGAGAATGACTCGGGTTCGGCCAAGGGCTTCTCGGCGGGGCCCTTCCGCACGTTGCGGAACGCCCCCGCCGAGAAGGGCTGCAAGCCGCTGAACATGGGAAAAGCTGTCGCAGCCCGAGATCTGCTGACAGGATGGTCGCTGGGTTGCTGACGGTTTCGTCGCTGGGTTGCTGACGGATTGGTCGCCGCCTCACCGACAGGACGGTCGTCGGCGGGATGGTCGCCGCCGTACGGGATACCGGACGATGGGGGCGTGATCGCGGCAAGGGGGCGGAACGACGAAGGCGCCCGCTGTGGCGGGCGCCTTCCGGGGTGCCGAAAGAGCCGAGGCTCGGGTGGGAGGTCAGCTCCCCGCGGGCGGGGAGTGCCCCGGGGGGCGCAACCGTACGGTGAGGGCTACTCGGCGGCGGCGAGCTGGCCGCAGGCGCCGTCGATCTCACGGCCCCGGGTGTCGCGGACCGTCACCGGCACGCCGTGATACTCCAGGCGCCGGACGAAGGCCCGCTCGTCCTCCGGGCGGGAGGCGGTCCACTTGGAACCCGGGGTCGGGTTGAGCGGGATCAGGTTGACATGCACCAGCTTGTTCTTGATCAGCTTGCCGAGCAGGTCGGCGCGCCACTCCTGGTCGTTGATGTCCTTGATCAGCGCGTACTCGATGGAGACCCGGCGCTTGGTCCTGGCCGCGTAGTCCCAGGCCGCGTCGAGGACCTCGGCGACCTTCCAGCGGGTGTTGATCGGCACCAGGGTGTCGCGGAGCTCGTCGTCGGGGGCGTGCAGCGAGAGCGCGAGCGTCACCGGCAGGCCCTCGGCCGCGAGCTTGCCGATCGCCGGGACCAGGCCGACCGTGGAGACGGTGACGCCCCTGGCGGAGATGCCCAGGCCGTCGGGGGCGGGCTCGACCATGCGGCGCACGGCGCCGATCACGGCCTTGTAGTTGGCCAGCGGCTCGCCCATCCCCATGAAGACCACGTTGCTGACCCGTCCCGGACCACCCGGGACGTCACCGGCCGCGAGCGCGCGAGCCCCGGCGACGACCTGCTCGACGATCTCGGCGGTGGTCATGTTGCGGGTGAGGCCCGCCTGACCCGTGGCACAGAACGGGCAGTTCATACCGCATCCGGCCTGCGACGACACGCACATCGTCGTACGGTCGCTGTAGCGCATGAGGACCGACTCGACCAACGCGCCGTCGAAGAGCCGCCACAGCGTCTTACGGGTGGTGCCGGCGTCGGTGGTCATCTCCCTGACCGAGGTGAGCAGCGTGGGGAACAGCGCGGTGGCGAACTTCTCCCTCGCCGCGGCCGGAAGGTCCGTCATCAGCTCGGGATCACCGTTGAGCTTCTCGAAGTAGTGCCGGGAGAGCTGGTCGGCGCGGAACGGCTTCTCACCCAGCTCGGCGACGACCGCGCGGCGCTCGGCCATGGTCAGGTCGGCCAGATGGCGGGCGGGCTTGGCCCTGCGCGGCGCCACGAAGGTGAGCTGGCCGGGTGCGGGGGTCCCGGACGGGCTGACGGTCGACAAGTCCAACGCCTTCTCTCAACGGTTACGCGATTGCTCGAAGCGGTGCCCGACAGTGATCTAGAGTCCGGAGGTATGGCGACAAACCGCCCCACGGGCCCCGCAGGAGAGCGGGGAGACGGCGTCGAGGTCGTGCTTACCGACATCAATCCCTACGGAAGCCGCACCCTGGTGGTCGAACGTGACGAGACTTCCTCGGTAGCTTACCTGTGCGGGCCGGGAGGGACGGTGCACGGAGCCGTCTGGCTGGCCAACCACGGCCCGGCCCCGGACGGAATCGACCAGGACCGCCTGGAGGCCGAACTGCCACCGGTCGCCCCCAGGGCGAACACCCGTCACCCCGGCGGCAGAGGGCCCCTGGGCGCGCTGCGATCGCTGTGGTTCGAGGAGGGCGACGGCGTCGCCCTGTACGAGAACGACGAGCTGCTCGCGGTCATTCCTGGATGGGCGGACATGAGCCGGGGAATGCCCGGCTACTCCCGTGACGCCCTGGGCGAGTCCCCGTTCGCCTGGTCGCTGGAGGACGCCCACGACGGCCTGGCCCCTCGGATCGCCAAGGCGCGCGCCTACTGGGAGTGGCGTGGCGGAGACGGCGCCTGGGCCTCGTTCCAGCAGTTCGTGATGGGCCATCTGGACCGCAAGGTCGGCACCGCGGGCAGATTCTGGGACGCGGGGGGCGAGCGGATGCCCGCGGTGGGCATCACGGAACGCCCGCCGGAACGCGGCAGGGAGCACACGATCCTGTCCACGGTCGGGATGAGCTGCCAGCGGATGCCCACCGTCGAGCAGTACATCGACCGCCCGGACGCGTACGCCCGGGTGGAGCTCGCCGTCGCCTCCCCCGGTGACGCCCGCGACGCGGCCCGGCTGTTCCTGTGGCTGGGACAGTATCCGTGGCACTCGGTCACCTGGCTGGGTCACGGCCACACCGCCAGGTGGTATCACCGCCCTGAGACCTTCCCGCTCGGCTCCGCCTACGGCGGTGTGATGATGCTGACCGGGCTGCCGGGACTGCCTGACCTGTCGGGTTTCTCCTTCGGCGGCGACTCCGTCCAGTGGCTCTGGCTCGTCCCGATCACCCCGGACGAGCTGAACCTGGTCTCCGCCGAGGGCTACCGGGCGGTGCTGCCGCGCCTGTCCGCGACCCGGCTCACCGGGACGGGATGATCGGATGCCCCCGGACTCGTACGGGTGGCGACGGGTGACGGCCGCACCGCGCCCGGGCGGGATGCCACGGGCGGCCTCAGAGCAGGGCAGGTCCGGATCGGGGCGGGCTCAGACCAGCAGGGTGAGCAGCACCCAGACCGGGATCAGCGTGGCGACGAGGGAGTCGAGGCGGTCCATCATGCCGCCGTGGCCGGGAAGCACACTGCCCATGTCCTTGACACCGAGATCTCGCTTGATCACCGACTCGATCAGGTCACCGAGCGTGGCGAAGACCACCACGACCGCGCCGATCAGGACGCCCTTCCAGATGTCGGCCTCCAGCAGCCACGCCACCAGCCAGCCGCCCACCGCCATGCAGGCCAGCGCCGACCCCGCGAAGCCCTCCCAGGTCTTCTTCGGGCTGATCACCGGGGCCATCTTGTGCCGGCCCAGGGTGATTCCGGCGAAATATCCGCCGATATCGCTCGCGGCGGTGGTGGCGATGAAAACGACCACCCGGTCGGGCCCCTGGTCGGGGTTGGCGAGCAACAACGCCACGAACCCGACGAGCAGGGAGGGGTAGACGACGACCAGGATGGTCGCGGCGGTGTCGCGGACGTAGTTCTCCGTGCCCAGGAACATCCGCCAGATCATCAGCCCGAGCACGGTCATCGCGAAGACGCCGACCAGCCAGGCCGTCCCGCCCCAGGCCGAGCCGGTCAGATCCCCGCCCCAGTAGGCCGCGGCCAGCATCGCGGCCATGCCTGCCAGCACCGGGACGAGGGGGACCTTGATGCCTCTGGCCTCGAACGAGCGGACCAGCTCCGTCACTCCGATACCCACCGCGGCGACCACCACGGCGAGGAAGAGCACCTTCACGAAGTAGAGGGAGGCGATGATGATCGCCGCCAGGGCGAGCCCCACCGCCGCCGCGACGGGGAGATTACGGCCGGTACGGCTACTGCCCGCCACGGGTTCCACAGGGGGTCCTACTTTCATACCTACACAAAATCCTTGTCCCGCACGGACGGCCCGCGCGGGACAAGGATCATGGCTCAAACCTCGAGCAGCTCGGCTTCCTTGTGCTTGAGCAGCTCGTCGATCTTGGCGACATGCTTCTGGGTGAGGTCGTCGAGCTCCTTCTCCGCCCGGCGCACCTCGTCCTCGCCGGCCTCGCCATCCTTGATCATCTTGTCCAGGGTCTCCTTGGCGCTGCGCCGGATGTTGCGAATGGAGACCTTGGAGTGCTCCGCCTTGTTCCTGGCGACCTTGATGTACTCCTTGCGGCGCTCCTCCGACAACTCGGGGAAGGCCACGCGGATCACCGCTCCGTCGTTACCGGGGTTCACACCGAGGTCCGAGTTGCGGATCGCCTTCTCGATCGCGGCCATCGAGCTCTTGTCGAAAGGCTGGATGATGACCATGCGCGCCTCGGGCACGTGGAACGAGGCGAGTTGCTGAATGGGGGTGGGTGTCCCGTAGTACTCAGCGCTGATCTTGTTGAACATCGACGGGGTGACCCGACCCGTGCGGATGCCCGCGAAGTCGTCCTTCGCCACCGACACAGCCTTGTCCATCTTTTCCTCGGCTTCGAGGAGGGTTTCGTCGATCACAGCGGCTCCCTGTCTTCTCGGTCACTCCCCATCCTCACGCACTTCGCGGGAGGCCATCACGCCGGAGGTCCACCGGACCACCACAATGGCGTACCGCTCGGCTCGCTACGTCAGGTTCGCACCCTGTCTTCTCGGTCACGCGCCCTCCTCACTCGCTTCACGGGACGCTCCTACCTCGCGTACCACTCCGCGGCTACGTCGGGCTCGCTTCCTGTCCTCTGGTCGCTCACCACTCCTCGCTCGCTTCACGGGACGCTCCTACCTCGCGTACCACTCCGCGGCTACGTCGGGCTCGCTTCTTGCTCTACCGGCTCGTCACCGTGCCGGTCCTGGCACCGTTTCGGCCCCGTGCCGGCTCGTCACCGTGCCGGGCTCACCAGCGTGCCGATCTTCTCACCGCGTACCGCCCGCATGATGTTGCCCTCACCCATGAGGTCGAAGACCACGATGGGAAGGTTGTTGTCCATGCACAGGCTGATGGCGGTGGCGTCCATGACCCCGAGGCCACGGGTCAGCACCTCACCGTATTCGAGATGGTCGAACCGGACGGCATCGGGGTTCTTACGGGGGTCGGCATCGTAGACGCCGTCCACCTGGGTCCCCTTGAGCAGCGCCTCGGCACCGATCTCCAGCGCTCGCTGGGCGGCGCAGGTGTCGGTGGAGAAGAACGGCGAGCCGAGCCCCGCCCCGAAGATGACCACGCGGCCCTTCTCCAGGTGGCGGATGGCACGGCGGGGCAGGAACGGCTCCGCGACCTGCTGCATGGTGATCGCCGTCTGAACGCGGGTGTCGATCCCCCGCTTCTCCAGGAAGTCCTGGAGGGCCAGACAGTTGATGACCGTGCCGAGCATGCCCATGTAGTCGGCCCTCGCGCGGTCCATGCCGCGCTCGGACAGGGTGGCGCCCCGGAACATGTTGCCGCCGCCCACGACGACCGAGACCTGCACACCGCCGCGGACGGCCTCGGCGATCGAGTCCGCGAGGTGGCTCACGACGCCCGGGTCTATGCCCAGCGGCTCACCGCCGGCGAACGCCTCCCCGGACAGCTTCAACATCACCCGCTTCCAGCGAAGCGGATCCGAGTACGAAGAAACCGCCGGCGTAGCGGGTCCTGTGTTCTCCTGCACGGCGGCGGCCTCCTCGTTTGATGCTCTGCCTGAAGAGCGGATGTCAGGGATCAGGCCTGGCCGACCTTGAAGCGGACGAAGGCCTGGACCTTGACGCCGTTCTCGTCCGCGAACTTCGCGACCGACTTCTTGTTGTCCTTGACGAAGGACTGCTCAAGGAGGGTGAAGTCCTTGTACCAGCCGTTGACCCGGCCATCAACGATCTTGCCGATGGCGGCCTCGGGCTTGCCCTCCTCGCGGGTCATCTCCTCGAAGAGCGCGCGCTCCTTCTCGATGACGTCGGCCGGGACCTCGGCGGGGCTGAGGTACTTCGGGGCCATCGCCGCGGCGTGCTGCGCGATGTCCTTGGCGACGTCGCCGTTCGGGGAGTCGAGCTGCACGAGCACACCGACCGCCGGGGGGAGCTGAGGGTCGGTCTTGTGCATGTAGGCGCCGATGAAACCGCCCTCGAGCACGGCGAACCTACGGATCTCGATCTTCTCGCCGAGCGCGGCGTTGGCCTCGTCGAGGTGCGTCTTGACGCTCTTGCCGGCGAGCTCGGAGTCGAGCAGCGAGGGCACGTCGGACGGCTTGGTGGCCAGGATGTGGTCGACCACCTGGGCCGCGAGCTCCTGGAAACGCTCGCCCTTGGCGACGAAGTCGGTCTCGCAGTTGAGCTCGAGCAGCGCGGCGGCGGAGTCACCCTCCTGCTTCAGGGCGACCAGGCCGTTGGAGGCGGTGCGGGCCTCACGCTTGCCGACGTCCTTGGCGCCCTTGAGGCGGAGGATCTCGACCGCGCGGTCGAAGTCGCCCTCGGACGACTCGAGAGCCTTCTTGCAGTCCATCATGCCGGCGGCGGTCAGCTCACGAAGCCGCTTGACGTCGGCCATGTTCACGGAAGCCATTGTCTTTTCCTCGTGGGAATCGTCGTGGATCGGGTGGGTGCCCCAACTGAGCGGCACCCACCCGGAAGGGTCTTGCGGGTCGTACGGCCGAAGGAGCCGTACGGAAGTGACCTAGGCCTGCTTCTCGGTGGACTCGGCCTCGGCGGCCGGAGCGTCCGCGACCTCGGCGGCGGGAGCCTCCGCAGCCTCGGCCGGGGCCTCGGCGGTCTCGGCAGGGGCCTCCGCGGTCTCGGCCTCGGCGGCCGGAGCGCTGTCGGCGCCGCCCGCGAGCAGCTCCTGCTCCCACTCGGCCAGCGGCTCGGCGCCACCGGCGACGGCCGGCTTGTCGTCCCCGCCACGGTTGGCGCCGGCGCGGGCCATGAGACCGGCGGCGACGGCGTCGGCGACGACGCGGGTCAGCAGACCGACGGCGCGGATCGCGTCGTCGTTACCCGGGATCGGGTAGTCGACCTCGTCGGGGTCGCAGTTGGTGTCGAGAATGGCCACGACCGGGATGTGAAGCTTGCGAGCCTCGCTGATCCCGATGTGCTCCTTCTTGGTGTCGACGACCCACACGGCGCTCGGGATCCGGGACATGTCCCGGATGCCGCCGAGGGTGCGCTCAAGCTTCTCCTTCTCGCGGCGGCGCATGAGGAGCTCCTTCTTCGTGAGCCCCGAGGCGGCCACGTTGTCGAAGTCGAGCTCCTCCAGCTCCTTCAGGCGCTGGAGCCTCTTGTGCACGGTGGAGAAGTTGGTGAGCATGCCGCCCAGCCAGCGCTGGTTGACATACGGCATGCCGACACGGGCGGCCTGCTCGGCGATGGCCTCCTGGGCCTGCTTCTTCGTGCCGATGAACATGATCGTGCCGCCGTGCGCGACGGTCTCCTTGACGAAGTCGTAGGCCCTGTCGATGAAGGCCAGCGACTTCTGGAGGTCGATGATGTAGATGCCGTTGCGCTCGGTGAAGATGAAGCGCTTCATCTTCGGGTTCCAGCGCCGGGTCTGGTGGCCGAAGTGAACGCCGCTTTCCAGCAGCTGTCGCATGGTGACGACGGGGGTGGACATTGATCGTCCTCCAGATCGGGGCACCCATCTCTGGGCGCTGTTCTCGGTTGGACGCGACAGCCCTCGGCTGTCGCCCTGATGCCCCGAACCGGATCCAGCCGAGCTCTCGCCCGGACCGAGGGATCCCGGTTCTTGACGGGGCATGCGAAGTCGGCCCATGACTCACAGGCCACCAAAAAGTGTACCCGTAACCGCGCCTCTCCCCGACCTTGGGACGTCAAGCACCCCTTACGCGTCGCGTGGAAGGCCGTGCGGCCGGCGCCGGGCCCGGGGGAAGAGGCTGACCTGCGCCTCGGAGACCCGAGCCCCGGGCGGGGCGTCCTCTCGATCCCTGACGGTGGTCTTGTAGGGGGCGAGCAACTCCTCGATCCGCTCGTTCAGCGCCTTCAACTCCTCGGCGTCGACCAGCAGGAGGACCCGGCTGAACAGCGCGGCGTCGCGCCACTCACGCGACTCCCGCTCAAGATTCTCCAGCGCCCTGCTCGCCTCGTCCGCCGCCTGCTCCCGAAACGCCTTGATCAGGAACTCCTTGGCGCCACGCACGTCCGGACCGTCGTCCGGATCGGGGCTGACGCTGAAGCCTGTGGCGCTGGAGCGCCACAGACGCTCCCTGCCGTCACCGCGGCCGTCGTCGCGCACGGGCGCGTCCTCGACGAAGCCGTACTTGGCGAGCATGCGCAGGTGGTAGCTGGCCGCACTGGGGGTGATCCCGACGACCTCGGCGACCTCGGTCGCGGTGCAGGGCCCCTCGGCCTGGAGCCGGTTCAGGATCGCGAGCCGCGCGGGGTGCGCCAGCGCGCGCATCGCGGTGGGATCGGTGAGGGACTTGCGCGTCGATGCCTCGGTCATGTGCAGACCGTACCCACTCCATACGTGAAGCATTGCCTTCATAACTATGAAGGGTTATCTTCACACTTATGAAGCATTCCTTTCAGAATTTTCTGAGGCGGAAAGGGGACGGGGCACCGTGACCTCCACCACCCCCGTCACCCCTGACGACTCCGCGCCCTCAGCGCCCTCAGCGCGCTCTAAGCCCTCAGCGCCCTCCCTGTCCCCCACCGCTGCCGAGTCCTCCGCGGTCAAGCCGGGGCCCCTGCGGAGACAACGCGACTACCGGCTCCTGCTCTCCGCCCGTGCCGTCACCGAGACCGGCACGGAGATCTCCCGGCTCGCGGTACCACTGACCGCCGCCGTCCTGCTCGGCGCGTCCCCGGCCCAGATGGGCATGCTCACCGCCGCGACCTCCCTGCCCTACCTGCTGATCGGTCTCCAGGCGGGTGCCCTCGCCGACCGGCTGAGGCGGCACCGGCCGGTCATGGTCGCCTGTGACACGGTCTCGGCCGTCGCCATGGCCACGATCCCCGCGGCCTGGATCACCGGGTCGCTGAGCGTGCCGTGGCTGATCGCGGTGGCGTTCGTCGTCGGCACCTGCTCGGTGATCTTCCGAGCGGTCAACTTCCCGCACCTGGTCACGGTGGTCCACGAGAGTCAGCGGACCGAAGCCCTCGCGGGTTTCCAGTCGGCCTTCGCCGTGGCGACCGTCGCCGGACCCGGTCTCGCCGGACTGCTCGTCCAGCTGATCACGGCGCCGTTCGCGCTCCTGGTCGACGCGGTGTCGTTCCTGGCCTCGGCGTTCCTGATCAGATCGATCAAGGCGCCGGAGAACCACACCCCCGCTCCCCGGCGCGGCATGTGGACCGAGATCCGCGAGGGCCTGGCCACGGTGGCCGGGCACCCGACGCTCCGCGCGCTCTGCGGCGCCGGTATCACGATCAACTTCTTCGGCAGCGCCTACATGGCACTGTTCGTGATCTACGCGCTCAACGAGCTCGGCCTGGCCGGAGGGCTGGTCGGCGCCATCACCGCCTTCTTCGGCGTCGGCGGCCTGCTCGGCGCGGCCGTCGTCTCGCGCCTGACCGGACGGTACGGCGAGAACCGCGTACTGGCCTGCTCCGTACTGCTCTTCCCCGTCGACTTCGTGATCGTCGCGCTCACCTCAGGACCGGTGTGGCGCAGCTTCCTTCTCCTGGCCGTCAGCGCGGTGATCTCCGGCGTGGCCGTCGTGGCCTTCGCCGTCTGCATGGGCGCCATCACCCTGCGCGAGACCCCTGCCGAACTGCGCGGCCGGGTCAACGCCACGCAGGCCTTCATGATCCAGGGTGTCCTCACCCTCGGCGGTCTCGCGGGCGGCCTCTCCGGTGAACTGCTCGGACTGCGCCCGGTGTTCTGGATCTCCGCGGCCGGGGTGCTGACCGCGGCCGCGTGGATCTGGCTCTCCCCGCTGCGCCACCCCTCCGCCCCCCGAACCCGATGACCTCACCCTCCCCCTGACTCGCCTTCCAGAGCCCGCGGAAGACCTCACCACCAGGTGGGCGGGTGCTCGCCCCTCTCCGGAGGCGGGCTCGACCAGTACGGCGACACACCGTCGATCGTTCCCGGCGCCCGGAGATAGGTCAGACGGCCGAAGGCGCTGTCCATCTCCTCGATCATGCCGGTGACATCGGGCTCCGGCGTGACCGCTCCGTCGACCCGGCCGAGGTCGTCCAGCCATCGCGCGGTCCGGGCCAGGGAGAGCTCCACCCGCCAGGAGCCCCCCTCGGCGGATCGGCGGAGCAGTGCGGCCATCGCGCCGAAGGCGGCCAGGTAACCGGTGGCGTGGTCGAGGACCTGGGCGGGCAGCGGCCGGGGCCGCGCTCCGTCGCCGCCCTCGTGAGCGATGCCGCACGCCATCTGCACCAGGCTGTCGAACCCGCGCCTGCCCGCCCACGGCCCCTGCCCCCCGTACGCCGAGACGTCGACGCACACGATCCCCGGCCTGATCTCCGCCAGCCTCCGGGGGCCGAACCCCAGCGCCTCGAGAGCCCCGGGACGGTAGGACTGCACGAGCACATCGGCCCCCGCCACCAGGTCGCGCAGTGCGGCGCGCCCGGCCGGGGTCCTCAGGTCGAGATGACAGGAGCGCTTGCCGAACGCGGTGCCGACCACCAGCCCCGGCACCTCGGGAAGGTGCCCGGCACCCACCCGGAGCACCTGGGCACCGTGGGCGGCCAAAGTGCGGGTCGCCACCGGTCCGGCGATCACCCTGGTCAGGTCGAGCACCCGCACCCCGTCGAGCGCCCGCCCTTCCCCGCCTTTCGAGGCGCCGGTCCTCGCACCGCCCCGGGCTCCGACCCGGGTCAGGTGGACCGGCGGTGACGCGGCGACCGCCCGTGACTGCGGATGCCCACGCCACCCGGCGTGGTCGCGCATGGCGGCGGCGCATCCTCCCGCGGCCGTCACCGCCTCCTCGACCTCAACGGCGCCACGGCTCGCGCAGGCGCGTTCGACGGCGTCCCCGTCCGCCCCCTCGGGCAGTCCGAGCGCCGCGAGGGCCGCGTCACGGTGATGGTCGAAGTTGCAGTGCAGCCGAACCCAGCCGTCGGCGGTGCGGTAGTCACCGGAAAGGGGCGCCCACGGATCCACGGCCGCTCCGTCGATCCTGAAGTGGCGCTCGTCCAGGAAGGCGATCGCCGCCTCCCGCACGTCCACGGCGGCCCGGCTTCCGCCTCCTCTGAGCGCGGCCGCCGCCCCGGTGG
The DNA here is from genome assembly GCF_040299985.1 of Streptosporangium sp. NPDC000563. Lineage (NCBI taxonomy): Bacteria > Bacillati > Actinomycetota > Actinomycetes > Streptosporangiales > Streptosporangiaceae > Streptosporangium > Streptosporangium sp. NPDC000563. The sequence goes on from NZ_JBEPDA010000020.1 coordinate 107,169, forward strand.
CGGCCCCGACGGCGACGGCGGCGGCGGTGCCCACCCGGAAGACGGAGGGCAGTACCGGATCGTCCCCGCTCACCCGTACCGGCGGCAACTCGACGCCCACCTCCCCCGCCAGCTCGCGAATACGCTCTTCGACCACGCGATCCCCGCTCTCACGACGTCCTGGGCCGTCCTTTCTCCCCATCCTCAGTCACGCCGCCCGGCTTGGCCACGTCTACCGCCCACTGTCCACAGAATCCCGTTCGGTCCATCTCCGCCGCGGCACGGGTCTTCATGCTTGCCGACATGAAGACCGTCCACCCCATGGGGCTGCGAGCCCTGCTGTGCTCACTGGTCCTGGCCACACCGGCTGGCGCCCACCGCGTGACCTCCCTCGCACCCCCCGTAGACGCGACCGGCCGCGCATATGGCACGGCGGCTCCCATGAGCACCCCCGCGACCGCCCGCACGGCCGCGCACGGCCACGCGGGAACGACACCCCCCGCTGGAGCACCCGTCACCTCCCCTTCCGGGGAGTCCGCTTCCATGGCTCCAGGGGGATCCCGTGCCAGGAAGTCCGCTCCCCCTTCCGGAGGGTCCCCTCCTTCTGAGTCCTCCCTCTGGGAATGGCCGCTCAGCGGACGGCCACGGGTGCTCAGGGGCTTCGCGCCACCCGCCCAGCCGTGGCTGGCCGGTCACCGGGGCACCGACCTCTCCGCGTCTCCCGGAGCCGAGGTGCGCGCCGCGGGAGCGGGAACGGTCGGTTACGCCGGGCCGCTCGCGGACCGGGGCGTGGTGACCGTGCTCCACCCCGGTGGCCTGCGGACCACCTACCTGCCCGTCCAGGCCTCGGTGCGGCGCGGGCAGGCGGTGGCCGTCGGCGAGGTGATCGGCACCCTTCAGGACGCCCCCGGGCACTGCCCCGCCACCTGCCTGCACTGGGGCCTGCTCCGTGACCGCGCCTATCTCGACCCGTTACTCCTCCTCGGCCACGGCCAGGTCCGCCTGCTTCCCGTGTGGCCCGCCCCGCCCCCATGACCCCACCGAGACCGCGCTGACCGTCACCATCGGCCGGAAGCCACCCGGCCCACCCCGCTCCCATGACCCCACCGAGAAGAGGGCTTCACCCGCCGGGAGGGCGGTCGGGGCGGAGACGCCAGCCCCGGGAGACGCGTTCGACGTAACCCGCGGCGGCCAGACCTCCGAGGCAGGAGAGCACGGTCTCCAGGTCGACGCCCGCGGCGACGGCTATCGTGGCGGGCCCCACACCGACCCGGGTGGGCATGACCTCGACGACCTTCCGGCTCTCGGGGTCGAGCCGATCTCGGGGAAGCACCGGGCCGCGCGGCTCCGGGGCCAGGTCGGTGCCCATCGTTCCGACGAGCTCGATCACCTCTTCGGGACCGGTGACGCAGGTGGCCCTGCCCTGGCGGATCAGCCGATGACACCCCACGGAGAACTCCGAGGTCACCGGGCCCGGCACCGCGGCCAGATGACGGTTGAGCGCGATCGCGTGTCCGGCGGTGTTGAGCGCCCCGCTTCGCACGGCCGCCTCGACGACCACGGCGCCCCTGGTCAGGGCCGCGATGAGGCGGTTTCTGATGAGAAACCTCGGCCTGGTCGGGTGCGCGCCCATGGGGCACTCGCTGACCAGCACCCCCTGCGACCGGATGGCGGCGAACAACTGCTGGTGCGCGCTGGGATAGGCGACGTCGGCGCCGCAGGCGAGCACGGCGACGGTCGGCCCCTCACCGGCGAGGGCACCCCGGTGGGCGGCCCCGTCGATGCCGTGCGCACCGCCGGAGACGACCCCCCACCTTCGCTCGCTCAGCCCCGCTCCGAGCTCCGCCGCCACGTGCGCGCCATACGGCGTGGCGGCTCGGGAACCGACGACCGCGACGGATCTGAGGCAGGAGAACCGCAGGTCGGCGTCACCGTGGAGCCAGAGGGCGTGGGGCCGGGAGTCTCCCAGGTCGTCCAGCTGGGTCGGCCATTCGGAATCACCGGGAGTCACCAGCCTCGCCCCTATCCGCTCGCCCTCGGCCAGGTCGCGCCCAGGGTCGGCCGTCCTCAGCCTGGCCGCCCAGGAGGCGACCGCCCTGTCGATCCTGGCCGCGAGCCGCCCATCCCGCACCGCCCCCGAGCCGTCACCCGCCTCAGAGCACTCGCCTTCGGGGCGACCGCATTCGGAGCGACCGCCGAACAGGACACCGCCGGACGGGACACAGCCGGATGGGGCACCGCCGGATGGATCGAGCCTCCCGACCGATAGGCCGGTGACCCCACCCGGCGAGCCGAGGTTGCCGGCAGGTGAGCGGGGGCCTCCAGAACCGGGGCCTCCAAAAGCCGAGCCGGGCTCTGCAACCGATGGACCGAGAACTCCAAAACCGAGGTCTCCGGCCGACGCACCGAGGTCTCCGACCGGTGGACCGGGGTTTCCGGCCGGGCGGCCGTGGGCGCCGGCGAACCATCGGGTGAGATCCGCGCCCGCGGCGCCCTCGCGGATCAGGGCGACGGCGGCCTCGGGACCGCGTAGGGCCACGAGGGCGCCCATCACGGTGTCGCCCGGCTCGGCCAGGCGCATCAGGGTGAGTCGTGCCAGTCTGTCGCTCATCGTTCCTCCCCCAGCCAGAGCCCGAGCGCGGACTGGGTCTCGTGGAGCTCCGGCCGATCCTTGCCCGCGAGATCGGCGAGGGTCCAGGCCACCCGGAGAATCCGATCGAGGCCCCGGGCGCTCAACCGGCCGCTGTCGAGATGCCCGAGCAGCGGGGACATCGCCACTGCCGGTGGCCGGTATTCGGTATGGAGGGCACGGGCGGGCATCTCCGCGTTGCAGCGCCACGGCGTGTTCGCGAACCGCTTGGCGGCCCGCTCACGCGCGAACAGCACCCGCTCGGCCACCACCCGGCTCGGCTCGATGAACCGGCGGTCGGCGAGAAGCTCGCGCCTGGTCGAACGGAACAGGCCGACCTTGATGTCCACCCGGTCGAGCAGCGGGCCGGAGAGCCGGGCGAGATAGCGGCGGCGGGCCGCGGGAGCGCACGCGCACGGGTCGTCCGGGGTGGAGGGCCGCGCGCACGGGCACCTGTTGGCCGCCAGCACCAGCACGAACCTGGCGGGGAAGGTCACCGTGGCCAGCGCCCGGGAGACCGTCACCTGCCCCGATTCGAGCGGCTGTCTGAGCGCGTCGAGAACGGTCGTCGAGAACTCGGGGGCCTCGTCCAGGAAGAGCACCCCCCGATGAGCCAGCGAGACGGCCCCAGGGCGGATCATCCCACTGCCCCCGCCGATGACGGACGCGACGGTCGCGGTGTGGTGGGGCGCCACGAACGGCGGGCGGACCAGCAGGGGACGGTCCTTGGGCAGCACACCGGCGACCGAGTGGATCGCGGTCACCTCCAGCGCCTGGTCCCGCTCCAGGGTGGGAAGCAGAGTCGGCAACCGCTCGGCGAGCATGGTCTTTCCCGTCCCCGGAGGACCGAGCATCCAGAGGTTGTGCCCGCCGGCGGCGCAGATCTCCAGCGCGCGACGGGCGAGAGGTTGCCCGGCGACGTCTCCCAGATCGGGGACGTCACCGGACTCCTCCCCCGCACCGCAGGCGTCTTCGGGGCCCGCCGCTCCGGGAAGTCCCCGCGGGGCAGGACCCCCGGCCCTCGAATCGCGATCCGTGGCACCGGCCCCGCCTCCCCCGCCCCCACCGGAACCGGCTCCTCCAGAACCGGGCGGGAGGCCCCCTACCGGCCCTTCGGTCCGCAACCAGCTCACCAGCGCGCTCAGCGTGGTCGCCGGAACCACGGTCACCCCCGGCACGAGACCGGCCTCGGCGGCGTTACGAGCCGGAACGACGACGGTGCGGGCACCGGCGGCGACGGCCGCCAGCACGGCGGGGAGCACGCCCCGCACCGGCCTGATCGAGCCGTCCAGGCCCAGCTCGCCCAGGAAGAACGGCTCGGCGACCCTCGCCGCGGGCACGAATCCCGCCGCCGCGAGCAGGGCCATCGCGATCGCGACATCGAACAGGCTTCCGCGTTTGGGCAGGCTGGCGGGGAACAGGCTCACCGTGATCCGGGAGTCTGGCCAGGCGTATCGGCTGTTGACCAGCGCGGAACGGACCCGGTCGCGGGCCTCGCTCAGCGCGGTGTCGAGCATCCCGATGAGGTGGAGACCCGCCACTCCGCTGCCGACATCGGCCTCGACCTCGACGAGACGGCCGGTCACCCCGACCAGGGCCACACAGCGCGTGCGCGCGACGGCCACTCACCTCACCCCCCGAGGGGAGCGAACGATCCATGACAGGCCGGGAGCCTCCGGAGCCCCTGAGAGTCGGGGAGGCATCAGCACACCCCCCGCTCGTGGCGGACGACGAAATCCCCGGCGAACCGCTCCAGGGCGACGACATCGACGCGGATCGCCTCGAACCGGCACCGGTCCTCACACTCGGCGAGCCATCTGGCCGCGAGTCTGCGCAGGCGGGAGATCTTCGCGTCCGTGACCGCCTCGAAGGCGGTTCCGTGACTGCGACCCGAGCGGGTCTTCACCTCCACCGCGACGAGCGTGTCCCCTTCTCGGGCGACGACGTCGATCTCCCCGTCGGGGCACCGCCAGTTGCGATCCAGAATCTGCAGGTCGTGTGCGAGCAGATAGTCGACGGCGAGCTGTTCGCCGTGTTTGCCGAGCTCGTCCTTCGCGGCCATGGAACCACCTCCGGTTCCAGACCTTCGCTCAGCTCACCGCACCGTCGAAGAACCGAATGCGGATCTGTGGAAAACCGGCCGGGCAGCGCGCACGCCTGTGGACAACCTCTCGTGTCCGCTCGGTCACGTACGGCGCCTCAGGCCGCTCGGCTGCCCTCATCTGTCCTCAAGAGCCCTCTGAGCCTCAGGAGCCCCCTGGAGCCCTCGACCTTTCGTGGGCGAACCCCCTCAAGGCCGTCGAGGAAAGCCGCTCAGGAGGAGAAACCCTCCTTCGGCATCTCCAGGTCGGGCTTGGCGAGCTCCTCGACGTTCACGTCCTTGAAGGTCACCACACGGACGTTCTTGACGAACCTCGCCGGGCGGTACATGTCCCAGACCCAGGCGTCCTGCATCTTCACGTCGAAGAACACGTCACCGTTCTCGGCGGTGCGCACGTCAAGATCGACGGAATTGGTGAGATAGAAGCGCCGCTCGGTCTCCACGACATAGGTGAAGAGGCCGACAACGTCGCGGTACTCACGGTAAAGCTGCAGCTCCATCTCGGCTTCGTACTTTTCGAGATCCTCTGCGCTCATACCGGTCCTCCTGTTAAACGCCCACCCCGGCCCGCCCGATCAGACGGCACCGGCCCCCACTTCATTCTCACCCATCACCTCGCCCGCTCCTGACCGCGCCACCGTCGAGAACGAGAAGCGGTGATCCGGACACGGGCCGTAGGTTCTGAGAGCCCTGCGATGGTCGGCGGTGCCATACCCCTTGTGCACGGCGAAGCCGTACCGGGGATGGCGTTCGTGCAGCGCCACCATCATCTCGTCCCGCGTCACCTTGGCCACGATCGAGGCCGCGGCGATGCAGGCCGCCACCTGATCTCCCTTCCACACGCCCAGCGACGGTGCGGGCAGGCCGGGGACGGGAAACCCATCGGTCAGAACGTAGCCGGGGTGACAGGGTAGTCGCGCCACCGCCCTGCGCATTCCTCCGATGTTGGATCTGTGCAGCCCTTGGGCGTCGATCTCACCCGGCGGGATCACCACCACGCTCACCGCCCGCGCGGTCGCCGTGATCCGCTCGTACAGCGACTCGCGCCGGGAGGCCGTGAGCAGCTTGGAGTCGTCCAGGCCGTCGATCCCGCCGCCCAGCACCACGGCGGCGACCACCAGCGGCCCCGCACAGGCGCCTCGACCGGCCTCGTCGACCCCCGCCACGGGACCGAGCCCGCGGCGGCCGAGAGCCCGCTCATAGCCGTACAGTCCCGAATCCCGCCGGACCACGCTGGGTCTGGGGCGAAACGCGACCGTCATGGCACCACGGGTAGCACAGCGACCATGACCAGAGAGTACGCCCCCTACGGGGCATTCGGTACCGCTATCTCACCTTCAGGAAGCTGTCCGGTCTGCTGAGAACGGCGGCCCTGGAGAACGGCCAGTAGATCGCGACGGCACGGCCGATGACGTCACTCTCGGCGACCGTCCCCTCCCCCAGCCTCTCCTCGTGGGCACGCGAGTCGGCGGAGGCGGTGCGGTGATCGCCCATCACCCACAGCCGCCCCTTGGGAACGACCTTCTCGAACGACTCCCCCGAGGGGAAGTCGTCAGGGTGGAGATAGGAACCCTCTTCGAGCGGCACCCCGTTGACCGTGATCCGCTTCTTGGCGTCGCAGCACTTCACCGTGTCACCGCCGACCGCGATGACCCGCTTGATGGTGTCCTCGCTGTTCCAGCCCTTGAAAACGACAAGATCGCCGCGCTCGGAGTCACCGTGCAACTTGTTGACGACCACCCGGTCGCCCACCAGAAGGGTGTTCTCCATCGACTCGGACGGGATGTAGAACGACTGGAAGACGAAGACCTGCAGCAGCAGCGCCACCACCACCCCGCACACCAGCAGGAACAGTGACTCGCGCAGGCCACCGCCCTTACCGTTCTTCTTTTTCTTCTCAGCCTCGGGTTCGACGGTCATGAGATCCCGCTACCGCCTTGAGAGCAGGCGACGACGCCACAGCACCAGCGGCACGGCTCCCGCGAAACCCGCGAGGAGCGGTGTCGCCCCTCCCACGGCCGCGGCCGCCTTGAGGGCCGGTTGGCCGAAGATGTCGGGAATGGGAAGGGTCGTGGCCCTGGAGAACGGCCACACGATCACGAAGGCCCGGCCGATCACCTTGTCCACCGGGATCGTCCCGCCACCGGGGTCGCCGAGGTGGGAGCGGGAGTCGAGGGACACCATCCGGTGGTCGCCCATCACCCACAGACGGCCCGCACCGACCTTGGCCTCGAAGAAGCTCTGGGACGGCACGTCGCCCGGGTAGAGGTAGTCCTCGTCGAGGGGAACCCCGTTGACCGTCACCCTGCCCTTGTCGTCACAGCACTTCACGGTGTCACCGGGGACGCCGATGACCCGCTTGATGTAGTCCTTCTCACCGGGAACCACCCCGAAGGCGGTGCCGACCCAGCGGAAGAACCCCGCGACCGGGTTGGACGGCTCCTCGATGGAAACCTCGGGGTCCCAGGAGTCGACCCCGGAGAAGACCACCACGTCGCCGCGCTCGATGTCACGGACGTGGTAGACGAGCTTGTTGACCAGCACCCGGTCGTTCGTGAGGAGGGTGTTCTCCATCGACTCCGATGGGATGTAGAACGCCTGGATCACGAAGGTCTTGATGACGAGGGCGAGCACCAACGCCACGACGACCAGGACGGGCAACTCCTTCCAGAAGGAGCCCTTCTTCTTGCCTTTGCCGTCCTCGGCGCTCTTCTGAGTGTCTTCGGCGACCACGTCCACCTCGTCCTCGACAGGTCGACGCGAAACCGCGCCGTACTCCCGGTCTTCGCTAGTCATCGCTGACGAGCCTAGATGATGGGCGGTACCAAGTGCTTGAGTGACGGGGTACCGCATAGCCATGCGTATTGCCATAGGAGGTCAAACCTCCTTACATGCGACTGGCCCGCTCCCCGGTGAAGGGGGCACGGGCCAGGCCGACGGGCGCTGACGCGCCTAGCGGGCTTCGCGCTTCTCGCGGATGCGGGCGGCCTTGCCGCGCAGGTCACGCATGTAGTAGAGCTTGGCGCGGCGGACGTCGCCACGGGTCACCAGGACGATCTTCTCGATGACCGGGCTGTGCACCGGGAAGGTCCGCTCGACGCCCACGCTGTAGCTGACCTTGCGGACGGTGAAGGTTTCACGGGAGCCGCCGCCCTGACGGCGCAGGACGAAACCCTTGAAGACCTGGACACGGGACCGGCTGCCCTCGATGACCCTGACGTGGACCTCAAGAGTGTCACCGGGCCGGAAGTCCGGGACGTCGGTGCGGAGCGAGGACTTCTCAAGCTCGCTGATCAGCGTGTGCATGGCAGTGGTACCTCATTTACGAACGCACCCGGAGGTCCATCCGGCCGCGGCGGAGCGGCGTCGCGATGGACACGCGTGCTGAAGTGGACTATGTCTCGGGACTGGCCGGCCGACCGGCCGCGATGAAACCGGTCTGGGGACCGGATGGGCAGTCGGCGGCAACGCTTCAGTCTGCCATATTTTCCCGACCGACCGGAAATCAACCGGTCAGAGCGGCCGGACCGGCCTGGCCCGCCTCGGGCGGCTCCAGCTCCGCCAGGACCCGCCTGTCGTGCTTGTCCAGGCTCTCAGGGTCGAGCGCCGCCAGGAGTTCGGGCCGGTTTCTCGCGGTACGGCGCAGCGCCTGGTCGCGCCGCCACCTGGCGATCTTCCCGTGGTGCCCGGAGAGAAGGATCTCCGGCACCTCGTGCCCCCGCCACTCGGGCGGTTTGGTGTAGACGGGGCCCTCAAGGAGGTTCTCCATCGCGCCGGGCGCGAAGGAGTCGTCCACCGCCGAGTTGACGTTGCCGAGCACGCCCGGCAGCAGCCGCCCGACGGCCTCGATCATCACCAGCACCGCCACCTCACCCCCGGCGAGCACGTAGTCGCCGACGCTGACCTCGTCCACGCGCATGCGGGCGCCGTACTCGGCCATCACCCGGGAGTCGATGCCCTCGTAGCGGGCCGGGGTGAACAGCAGCCACGGCTCGGCGGCGTACTCCATCGCCAGCCTCTGGGTGAAGGGCACGCCGCTGGGGGTCGGCACGATCATCCTCGGGACTCCGGCCGGGCCCGAGGCGAGGACCGCGTCGAGGGCCTCCCCCCACGGGCCGGCCTTCATCACCATGCCGGGACCACCGCCGTAGGGGGTGTCGTCCACGGTGCGGTGCACGTCGTGGGCGTGGTCGCGGAGCTGGTGGAGGTGGACGTCGAGGATGCCGCGCTCACGGGCCTTGCCGATGAGGGAGACGTCGAGGGGGGCGAAGTACTCGGGGAAGATGGAGATGACGTCGACCCGCATGTCAGACCATCTCGTCCGGGTCGAGCAGTCCGGCGGGGGCGTCCACGACGAGGACGCCCTTGGCGAGGTCGATCTCCGGGACCAGCGCCTTGACGAACGGCACGTAGACCTCGGCGCTCCCGGCGCCTCCGGCACCCCTGGCCCCCGGCTTCCCGCGCCGTACGACGAGCAGGTCCTGGCCGTGGTGGAGCACGTCGGACACCTCTCCCACCGGCTCGCCGTCCGGCTTGACCACGGTGAGGCCGATGAGCTGGTGGTCGTAGAACTCGTCGGGATCCTCGGGTGGCGGGATGTCGTCCGAGTCGATGACGAGCATGGTGCCGCGGAGCTCCTCGGCCCGGTCGCGGCCGGTCACGCCCTCGAACCTGACCAGCAGGATCCCGGAGTGCCAGCGGCGGGACTCGACGACCAGCGGGCCTGTCGACGCGGGGTCCGTGGCCAGTGCGGTGCCCGGGGCGAAGCGCCTGTCCGGCTCGTCGGTGCGCACCTCCACGGACACGTCCCCGCGGAGTCCGTGCGGGCGGCCGATCCGGCCTACGACGAGCTGCACGCCCGCCTCCTCACGTAATGGTGTCTGTGAAAAACGGACGGGCCACCCACGCTGGGCGGGTGGCCCGTTCGCTCGATGGACGCGTCTCGCCGGCTAGCGGGCCTCGTTCAGGTCGAGAAGATCGACCCGGACGTACTTGCCGTCACCAAGGGCGTTCACGACCGTGCGAAGCGCCTTGGCCGTCCGACCGCCGCGGCCGATGACCTTACCGAGGTCCTCGGGGTGGACCCGGACCTCAAGCACACGCCCGCTGCGGATGCGGCGAGCGTGAACCTGGACGTCGTCAGGATGCTCGACGATGCCCTTCACCAGGTGCTCGAGGGCCTCCTCGAGCACCTCAGGCCTCGCCTTCCGGCTTCTCCTCGGCGGCCGCGGTGGGCTCAGCCGGGGTCTCGGCGGCGGCCTCTTCGGCCTTGGGGGCCTCGGCCTTGGGAGCGGCCTCCTCAGCCTTGGGAGCCGACTTGCGGGTCGACTTCTTCGGCGTGGTGGCGGCCTCCAGGGAGAGCGACTCCTTGGCCGCGGCCTCGTAGACGGCGTGACGGTCGGCCTTGGGCTCGGCGACCAGGAGCGGGGCCGGAGCCGGCTCGCCCTTGAACTTCTGCCAGTCGCCGGTGAGCTTGAGGAGCTTGAGCACGGGCTCGGTCGGCTGCGCGCCGACACCCAGCCAGTAGGCCGCCCTGTCGGAGTCGACCTCGATGCGCGAGGGGTTCTCCTTCGGGTGGTACAGGCCGATCTCCTCGATCGCCCGGCCGTCACGCTTGGTGCGGCTGTCGGCGATGACGATGCGGTACTGCGGGTTGCGGATCATGCCGAGCCGCTTGAGCTTGATCTTGACTGCCACTGGTGTGGTCTCTCCTGCATTAGAGCGTGGGTGAGCGGCGTCTCATCGAGTGGGGCACGAGGAGAGGACCGTCCAAGGGACAGGCATGGCACGCGGGAGTGAGAGGGCAACCGCGTGTCACGATGTTCCAACATGTCATTGTGCCAGACGTGCGGGGGTGCCCTGCCAACTCGCGGCCATCCGGTACGGCGGCCGGAGGGCAAATCTCGGTAATCCCCGTGTGTCCGGGCCCTCCTCCGGGGCGGCCTGGTGCGCTAAATGGCCGCCGTGGCAACCACCCTCAGATCCCTGCTGCTGACCGCGACCGGATCCATCGCCGTGCTGGGCACGGTGCTGGCCATCAGGGCGACGACTCCGGCGGGCCAGGCCGACGTGTTCCCGGCGCCCGTCTCGTCCCCCACCGGCGGCTCTGCCGACAGCTCCGCCAGGACCTTCGCAGGACCTTCGGGAGCCGCGGAAAGCCCGGAGAGCCGGGGAGCGCCCACCTCACCGGTGATCCCGGTCCCGCTGGAGGACTCGGCCCCGCTGGGGCTTCTGCCCCCGTGGGGTATCCCGATCCCACCGGGGGCACCCGCGCGCGTCGCGTCCCCGCCGTCCTGGCCGTCCCTGGCACCCCCGCTCTCGCCGTTGGCGCCCGTGCCGCTCCCCCCGCCGTTCCCGCTGCACTCACCGCGCGAGGGGGAGGCCGGGGCGCCGAGGTGGGAACACTATCTGGGGCGTACCCCGAGGAGTTCGAGCACGGCGACGAGGATGAACCCCCCGACGATGATCACCCAGATCCACCTGGCGCGCGCGTGGAAGCCGTCGTCGCTCATTTCTGGCCGGGGAACTTGAACTTCGAGGGGTCGAAGCCCGGCGGCAGCTCCATGCCGGGCGGCAGCTGCTGCCGGGAGCCCAGCTTGCCGAGGAGTCCGTTGCCCGCGGAGGGCGCGGGCTCGTCGGCCTTGCCGGGGGCGGCCTTGCCGAGCGCCGCCTTGCGCGGGTCTCCGCTGACCCTGCGCCCCTTGGCCGCCTTCTTCTGCGCGGCCTTGCCACCCTTGCGACCACCCGGCATGCCGGGGATGCCCATGCCGCCGGCCATCCGCTTCATCATCTTCTGGGCGTCGAAGAAGCGGGTGACCAGGCCGCTCACCTCGGTCACCGTCACGCCGGAGCCCTTGGCGATGCGGGCTCGGCGAGAGCCGTCGATCATCTTCGGGTTGTGACGCTCGGCGGGGGTCATCGAGCGGATGATGGCGGCGATGCGGTCGAGGTCGCGGTCGTCGACCTGGTTGAGCTGATCACGCATCTGCCCCATACCGGGCATCATCCCGAGCAGGTTCTTGATGGGGCCCATCTTCTGGACCATCATCATCTGCTCAAGGAAGTCTTCCAGGGTGAAGTTCTCGCCCGAGGTGAGCTTGCTCGCCATCTTGGCGGCTTCGGCCTCGTCGAAGGTCTTCTGGGCCTGCTCGATCAGGGTGAGGATGTCACCCATGTCGAGGATGCGCGACGCCATCCGGTCGGGGTGGAAGGCGTCGAAGTCCTCGAGCTTCTCACCGGTGGAGGCGAACATGATCGGCCTGCCGGTGATGTGGCGGACCGACAGGGCGGCGCCACCGCGGGCGTCGCCGTCGAGCTTGGTCAGCACGACGCCGTCGAAGCCCACGCCCTCCATGAATGCCTGGGCCGTGGAGACGGCGTCCTGGCCGATCATGGCGTCGACGACGAACAGGACCTCGTCGGGCGAGACCGCGTCGCGGATGTCGGCCGCCTGCTTCATCAGCTCCTGGTCGATGCCCAGGCGGCCCGCGGTGTCGATGATGACGATGTCGTGCTGCTGCCGCTTGGCGTGGTCGATCGACTGACGGGCCACCGCGACCGGGTCGCCGACGCCGTTGCCCGGCTCGGGCGCGTAGACCGCGACGCCCGCGCGCTCGGCCACGACCGAGAGCTGCTGGACGGCGTTGGGCCGCTGGAGGTCGGCGGCGACGAGCAGCGGCGTGTGGCTCTGTTCCCGCAGCCAGCGGGCGAGCTTGCCCGCCAGGGTCGTCTTGCCCGCGCCCTGCAGGCCCGCGAGCATGATGACGGTCGGCGGGTTCTTCGCGTAGCGAAGCCGCCGGGTCTCACCGCCGAGGATCTCGATGAGCTCGTCATTGACGATCTTCACGACCTGCTGCGCCGGGTTCAGCGCCTGGGAGACCTCGACGCCGCGGGCGCGCTCCTTGACCTGGGCGACGAACGCCTTGACCACGGGCAGCGCGACGTCGGCCTCGAGCAGCGCGATGCGGATCTCGCGGCAGGTCGCGTCGATGTCGGCGTCGGACAGCCGACCCTTGGATCGAAGGGAGGAGAAGACCGATGTCAGCCGGTCGGAAAGCGTCTCGAACACGTGATTGGCCAGCCTCTGCGCTACAGGTCTGCGACTCGACCTCCCAGCCTATCCGCTGGGAGGTGCGACTGACGCCCTCCCTCGGTCAGCGACCCCAGCCGGGGACGGCCATCCGCATGGTGAGCGCGTGCTCGACAAGCGTGATGAGCGTGGCCTTCACCGCGTCGCGCGAGCGGGCGTCGGTCCGGGAGATGGGGATGTGAGGCGCGAGTGTCAGAGCCTCGCGTACCTCCTCCTCACCGTGGAGGTAGGTGCCGTCCCAGCCGTTGACCGCGACGACGAAGGGGAGTTTGGCCTCCTCGAAGTAGTCGATCGCCGGGAAGCTGTCGGCGAGCCGCCGGGTGTCGACGAGCACGATCGCGCCGATCGCGCCGCGCACCAGGTCGTCCCACATGAACCAGAACCGGTGCTGACCCGGCGTACCGAACAGGTACAGGATCAGGTCACGGTCCAGCGAGACACGACCGAAGTCCATCGCGACCGTGGTGGTCGTCTTGTTCGGTGTGAGGCCGAGGTCGTCGATCCCGGCGCTGGCGTCGGTCATCACCGCCTCCGTGGTCAGCGGCAGAATCTCCGACACCGCCCCCACGAAGGTGGTCTTGCCGACACCGAATCCACCGGCGACGACGATTTTCGTCGATGTCAGGCCGCCGCCGCGGCTAGAGCCTGCGAAGTCCACTGAGCACCCTTTCCAGCAGGTTGAGATCCGGCTTACCCGCGTCCAGCTGCGGCTGGTGGATCTGCACCAGGCCCTCGGCGGCCATGTCGGCCACCAGGATCCGGGTCACGCCGAGCGGGATGCGGAGCATCGCGGAGATCTCAGCGACCGAACGCACTTGCCGGCACAGGCCGCTGATCGCCTGATACTCCGGGGTGCGGGTGGATAAATCATGATGTATGGAGGTCGCCGAGGAGACCAGGGCCTCCAGGGCGAGTTGGGTCCGGGGGGCTGTGCGCCCCCCGGTCACCGCATACGGACGGACGAGGGAGCTCTGCTCCGACGGCGCCGGGTGCATGAGATGCGAAGGAGCGCCCTGATTCCGGTAGGGGTCGTCCATCGATTGATAGGGACCGCCCTGTTGCCGATGGGGGTCGTCCATTGATTGATAGGGATACCCGCCGTGCGGGTCTCCCTCACCGATCCAGCCACGGCCTGCCACGGCAGCCTCCTCGCGTCATCGCCGTTACCGTGAATGGGAAGACTGCAGCTCAGCGCGAACGGCAGGAGTCAGCACCTGGCCCGCCCGCTCGACGAGCATCGTCATCTGGTAGGCCACCAGTCCCATGTCACAGTCAGCGGCGGCCAGCACCGCCAGACAGGAACCGTCACTGATCGACATGATGAGAAGCAGCCCTCGCTGCATCTCCACCACGGTCTGGGTGACCGCTCCGCCCTCGAAAACCCGGGACGCCCCCTGGGTCAGGCTGATCAAACCCGCCGCTACCGCGGCCAACTGGTCGGCCCTGTCCCTGGGGAATCCATCCGAATACGCCAACGGCAGACCGTCTGCTGACACGACGACCGTGTGCGCCACACCCGGGACGTTGTTCACAAAGTCAGTGATCAGCCAATTGACCCCCCGGGCGGCCTGGCTCATTTCGCGCACGTGTCATCCTCCTTGGCGACCATGATGAGCTCGCTCACCGGTCCTCCTTGTTTCCTTCAACGTCCCGGCCGAAGTCGGGATACGGCCGCCCGTCTCCGGCTCCGCCCCTGGCGGCCGCGCGCCCCTGCCGTACTCCCTGCTGGAAGCTCGCCAGTCTGTTGCGCACCGCCTCCGGGGAGATCGTCGGCCGGTGCACGGGAGCTTGGGGTGCCGCGCTCAGGTCGGGCGCGGCCGTACCGGGTACCAGGTTCGCCTTGGGCACCCGCTTGGGCAGCCCGGAACCGGTGATCCCCCCGAGTGAGGGTTCGCTGGCGGCCTTGGCCGCCTGCCAGCCCACGTCGGCGGGCGACGACCAGCCGTTCCCCTGGGAGGGGGCGGCCGGCTGCGAGAGCTGGACGGTCTCGTGGGCGACCTGGGTCTCGGGGGCCGCCTCGGCCCGTTCCTGAACGGCCGGAGCCGGCTCGACCTTCCTGAACCAGTCGGACTCGACGGCCGCGAAGATCGGCAGGAACTCCTCCTTCGCCTCTTCCATGGGCGAGGAGTCGGGGATCACCGGCAGCGGGCCGGTGTTGTCCGCCGGGTCGAAGACGCGCCGCCCGAACGGTCCGGAGTCGCCGGTGGACGGCCATCCCCCGGAGTCGCCGCGCGAGGCGGCCGACCAGACGTCGGAGCCGCTGTCCCTGCTCTGCTGCCCGCCGGGCCAGACGGGGGCGTCGCCACGCGCGGGTGCGCTCTGGCCCGCCGACCACGTCCCCACCTCGCCACGGGTGCCGCCCCGTCCCTGCCACCCCGGGGGGTCGGGCTGGGAGACGTTCGGCCAGCCGTTGGGATCGGCGCCGGGCGGCGGTACCTGTCCCGGCCAGGGGGTGTCGACGGGCGCCTGCCCGAACTGGCCGCCTCCGAGGGGAGGCTGCGAGGCGTCGAAGGAGTTGAACTGCTGCCCCAGGTCGAAGGAGGCGAACGAGTTCTGGTGGGCGGCCTCGAACGAGGCGAAGGAGGGTATCGGGGGGGCCGCGGGGCTGGCCAGCACGGGCGGGCGGTCCATGGAGGCCATCGACCCCGCCCAGTCGCCGCTCTGCATGCCACCGGGAGGTCCGCCCGGACGGTTGGCGACGGCGAGCAGGTTCTCCGGGAGCAGGACCATCGCGGTCAGACCGCCACTGTCCTGCTGCCTGAGCTGGACGCGGATGCCGTGCCTCAGGGCGAGGCGGCCGACCACGAACAGGCCCATCCTGCGGGAGACGGAGACGTCCACCACCGGCGGGTTGGCCAGTCGCCAGTTGGCCTGGGAGAGCTCCTCGGCGGTCATGCCGATGCCGATGTCGGTCACCGAGACCATCACCCCGCCGCCGTCGATGCGGTTGCTGGAGACGATGACCTTGGTCTCACGCGGGGAGAAGGAGATCGCGTTCTCCACGAGCTCCGCGATCAGGTGGACGACGTCGTTGACGGAGGTGCCCGCCACGGACACTCCCGCGGACAGCTGCAGGTCGACCCGCTCGTAGTTCTCGACCTCCGACAGCGAGGCGCGGACCACGTCGATGAGCGGGACCGGCTGGCTCCACCGGCGGGCGGGCTCCTGGCCCGCGAGGACGAGGAGGTTCTCGGAGTTGCGGCGCATGCGGGTGGCGAGGTGGTCGAGGCGGAAGAGGCTGCCGAGCCGGCCCTCGTCCTGCTCGCCCTGCTCCAGGCTCTCGATGAGGGAGAGCTGGCGCTCGACCAGGGTCTGGCTGCGCCGGGAGAGGTTGACGAACATCGAGTTGACGTTGCTCCGCAGCGTGGCCTCCTGGCCCGCCAGTCGCACGGCCTCGCGGTGGACCTCGTCGAAGGCCCGGGCCACCTCACCGATCTCGTCGTCGGAGGCGACGCCGATCGGGGTGATGTCGGTGGTCGAGACCTCGCCGCTCTCGCGCATGGTCTGGACGGTCTCGGGAAGACGCTGGCCGGCGATGGACAGCGCCTCGGTGCGGAGCCTGCGCAGCGGCCTGACCAGCGAGCGCGCCATGACGGCGGTGATGATCAGGACCAGGAGGAGCAGCAGTCCGCTCAGCCCGGCGGCGATCAACGCGCCGCGCTGCTCGGTCGCCTGCAGGACCTCGCTCTGCATGATGAGGGCGCCGGCGACCTCTTCCTCCACCGTGCGCATGCGCTCGACGACGTGGTTCGAGGCGTCGAGCCAGGTCGCCTGGTCGGTGAGCGCGCTTTTCGAGACGTCGACGTTCCTCAGCGGCTGGCCGTTGAGCGCCATGAAGACGGCGCGGGCGCGCATCGCCGCCGCGCGGTCCTTCTTCTGGCCGCTGACCGTGTCGTCGTAGAACTGGCGCTGTTCGACCGACGCCTCGGAGCGGAAGGTCGCGAGCTCTCCGTCGAACTGCGCGCGGGCGGCCAGCATGGCGTTGAGGCCCTCGGCGCTGAACCCCCTGACGGCGAGGGCGACGGCGAGGTTCGCCCGCTCCCTGGACACCTGTTCCTTCGCCCTCGCCAGCGCGGCGAACGCGACCGCGCCACCGGCGAGCTCCTGGTCGGAGACGCCCTGGATGATCTCGTCGTGCAGGGCGAGCAGGTCGGCGATGGTACGGGAGTACATGGCGATCGTGGGCTGGGCCGGCAGCTGGGTGTTCTCCCCCGAGGCCAGTTCGCGCACGCTCTTGATCTCGTCGATGCGACGGCGGATCTGGGTGAGCTCGGTCTCGCCCCGGGTGCCGAGGGTCTCCAGCAGACCGCTGTCGGCCATCGCGGCGTTGACGCGGGGGCTCACCTGCCCGACGGCCTCGTCGACCTCTTCGTACTGCTTGCGCAGGTTCGGCTTGCCGGTGGACGGACGGCCCTGCGCCACGAACCTGGCCGACAGGTCTCGCTCAAGCTGCAGTTCGTCGACCAGGTCGCTGAGACCCGCCGTGAGCTCGGCGGTGGTGCGCACGCGCTCGTAGTCGGCGGCGCTGCTGATCGAGCCGGTGACCCGCAGGCCTCCCAGCACGATCGCGGCCACCGTGGGAACGACGATGAGCGCGATGAGCCGCGACCTCACCCGCCAGTTCTTGAGCGCTAGCTTGCTGCCGTTTCTCGCGGACTCCTCGGAGTCGCGACCGTCGAGGTCCTGACCCGGGCCGCTCCGCGGCCGCCCCCCCTGGTTGTCGAATCCCAGGGCAGGTGCCGGCCCGGATTCGCGTTCGCTGGGGATTGACGCTGTCCTCACTGGCCTCCGCTGCCTCTCCTCGGATCGTCTGCTTGGAGGGGATCGCGTCACGCAAATGATGTGCGAGTGACGCCGACGCATCCATGGGGTAGGGGTTATTGGAGCACAGCCGGATCAGTTCGGCCAACAGCACATAACTCGCATTCTTCACTTAACGGGTACACAGCACCCGTAACCGGGCGACGACTCTCCGCCCTGTAACCACAAACTTCCACAAAGTTGCCAAACAGATTTATTGACATCTTTCGCTATGCCCGCTACATCCGCTCACCCGGTTGATTGATACGCATGTGACAACCGAGACAGCTATGACCGCTTTGTGGCTTCGGGGCGATAGGGGCGAAAGAGGCGATATTTGTAATTTGACTGATCTACTCCGCTACTCTGATCCGCGGTCGGCATACCCCCCTTTGACCAACATGCCTCCCGGGACCCTCTCCATGTCGCCCGTTGAGTTATCGCGAGTTCCGGCAGGGGCGGTCAAACGCAGCTAAGGAGACCCATGAGGTTCAAACTTGCGAGCCGGGCCGTCGTCGCAGGAGTGGCCGCGGCCCTCGTGCTCACCGCCTGCGGAGGATCTGACACCCCCACTGACACCACCGCGGCGAACGCGGGTGGCCTGGAGAAGACCAGCCTCAAGATGGGGGCGCTGCCGATTCCCGACTCCGCCGCACTCTACATCGCCAACAAGAGGGGGTTCTTCAAGGAGGAGGGGCTCACCGTCGACATCGAGCCGGTGCCCGGCGGCGCCCAGGCCCAGCAGGGCCTCATCGGCGGCAGCCTGGACGCCACACAGACCAACTACGTCTCCACCTTCCTCGCCGTCTCCAAGGGCCAGAAGATGAAGATCATCTCTGACCTCTACCAGGCCGCCCCCAACTCCTTCAACCTCATGGTGCCGAAGGACTCCACGATCAAGACGCCGGCGGACCTCAAGGGCAAGAAGATCGCGGTCAACAGCAAGCAGAACATCGGCACCCTGGCGGTGACCACGGTGCTCAAGACGCACGGCCTCACCGAGAAGGACGTGGAGTTCGTCGAGTTCCCCTTCCCCGAGATGGGGGCCCAGCTGGCGAGCGGGGTCGTCGACGCCGCCTGGATGACGGAGCCCGCCCTCACCGCGTCGCAGAAGGTCATCGGCGCCCAGAAGCTCGCCGACACGATGGTCGACTCCACCGCCGACTTCCCCATCGCGGGAGTGGCCGTCACCGAGAAGTTCGCCGCCGACAACCCCAAGACGGTCGCCGCCTTCCAGCGGGCGATCGCCAAGGCCCAGCAGATCGCCGCCACCGACCGCAAGGCCGTCGAGGAGATCCTGCCGACCTACACCAAGATCGACGCGGCGACCGCGGCCGTCATCACGCTCGGGTCCTTCCCCACCAGCCTCGACGAGACCCGTCTGCAGCGGGTCGCCGACCTCATGCTTGAGCAGGGCTACCTCACCAGCCCCATCCAGGCCAAGTCCATCCTTCCCGGAAACCTCGGGTGACACGGCGCAACCCGCTCGACAACAGACTGCTCTGCGGCGCCCTCGGCGTCGCGGGGCTGTTCTGCGTCATGGAGGCGGCGGGCCGGGCCGGGCTGATCGACCCGCTCGCGTTCCCGCTCGCCTCCACGGTGCTCGTCCGGGCGGCCGCTCTCGTGACGGACGGGGAGTTCCTCTCCGACGTCGCCTCGACCCTCGGCGCGTGGGCGACCGGGCTGCTGCTCACGGTCGCGATCGCGGTGCCCGCCGGGTTCCTGCTCGGCAGCCTGCCCCGCGTGGAGAGCGCGCTGCGGCCGATCGTGGAGTTCCTGCGCCCGATCCCGTCGATCGCGCTGATCCCCCTCGCGCTCGCCGTGTTCTCCGACAGGTTCGACATGAAGGTCACCCTGGTCGTCTACGCGGCGACCTGGCCCGTCCTGATCAACACGATGTACGGCCTCAAGGACGTCGACCCGCTCGCCAAGGAGACGCTCCGCAGCTTCGGGTTCGGGAAGCCGGCCGTGCTGTGGCGGGTCTCCCTGCCGAGCACCGCGCCGTTCATCGCCACCGGTGTCCGGCTGGCGTCGGCGATCGCGCTCATCGTGGCGATCAGCACGGAGCTGATCGGCGGTGGCTCCGACGGCATCGGCAGCTACGTCCTGGAGAGCGCGGGCGCGGTGGACACGACGGAGTACGTCATCGCCGCCGCCATCTGGGCCGGTGTCATCGGGGTGGTCACCAACGGCCTGTTCGTGCTCGCCGAGCGGCGGCTCTTCCGCTGGCACACCGCCCGTACGGAGGTGGTGTGATGAACGGCGCGATGCGTGCCGTCGGCCGGCTGTGGCCGGTGCCTGTCGTCGTGCTGCTGTGGGAGCTGGTCACCCGCTACCTGGAGATGCTGAGTTTCCCTCCCCCGTCGCAGATCGCCGCGAGTGGATACACGATGTGGCTGACCGGCCCCGCGGAACAGCTCTGGCTCACCGACGCGGCGCTGGAGAACCTCCCGGCGAGCGTCGGCCGCCTGCTGGCCGGATGGGTGCTGGCCGGGATCGTCGGGGTCGGCCTCGGGGTCGCCCTGGGCCGCTCCCCGCTGCTCTTCCGTCTCGTCGATCCGCTCGTCCAGTTCGCCCGCGCCATCCCTCCCCCCATGCTGCTCGCGCTGTTCCTGGCGCTGTTCGCCATCGGCCCCCGGATGCAGATCAGTTTCATCGCGTTCGGCATCGTCTGGCCGATCCTGATCAACGCCTGCGACGGCGCCAGGCACGTCGACCGTCAGCACCTGGACACCGCGCGCGTCTTCGGGCTGTCGGGCCGCGAGCGACTGTTCCGGATCATCCTGCCCTCGGCGATGCCGAAGATCTTCGCCGGTCTCCGGGTCAGCCTGTCGCTCGCGCTGATCCTCATGGTGCTCTCCGAGCTGATCGGCAGCGTCGACGGGATCGGCTTCCAGCTCCTGGACGCCCAGAGGTCGTACGACTTCCCCGGCGTGTGGGCGACCATCGTGGTGCTCGGCGTCCTGGGATACGCGCTCAACTCGGCGTTCCTCGCGGCCGAGCGACGTGCCCTGTCCTGGCACCGATCCGCCAAGCAGACGACCTGAGGACCTGTTGTGCTCGAAATCACGAACCTGTCCCATACCTACGGCAGCGGTCCGAGCGCGCACAACGCGCTGGGCGGCATCAACCTGAAGGTCGCCCAGGGCGAGCTGGTGTGCGTCGTCGGCCCCTCCGGGTGCGGCAAGTCCACCCTGCTGCGCTCCATCGCGGGGCTGCTCCGGCCCAGCGGCGGCCAGGTCACGCTCAACGGCGCCCGCGTGGAGCGGACCCCCGACGACCTGGCCGTGGTGTTCCAGGACTACAGCCGGTCCCTGTTCCCCTGGATGTCGGTGGCCGACAACGTCTCGCTCCCGCTGCGCCGCAAGGGGCTGGACAAGCAGCGCCGCAGGCAGTCGGCGCTGGAGGCGCTGGAGGAGGTCGGCCTGCGGGGCGCCGCGGCCAAATACCCGTGGCAGCTCTCCGGCGGCATGCAGCAGCGGGTGTCCATCGCCCGTGCGCTCGCCTACCGGCCCGCCCTGCTGCTGATGGACGAGCCCTTCGGCTCCGTCGACGCCCAGACCCGCGAGGATCTGGAGGACCTCACCCTGCGGGTTCGCGGCCTGCACAACATGACGATCGTGCTGATCACCCACGACATCGACGAGAGCGTCTACGTCGGTGACCGCGTCGTGGTCCTGTCCAAGGCCCCCGCCGGGATCGTGGGCGACCTGCGCGTGGACCTGCCGGGCCCCCGCGACCAGATCACCACCCGCGAGCACCCCGACTTCGTACACCTGCGCGCCGAGGTCGGCCGTCTGGTACGCGGCATGCGCAGCCCGTCGGCCTCGACCACCTGAAGACGACACGACCTTCGGAAAAAAACGGCTCCCCCTCCGGCCCGCACCCCGGAGAAGAGAGGATTCTCATGAGCGACCCACAGGCACCGGTCTGGGATGCGATCGGCGGTGTATCCCGTTTCGCCGCCCTGGCCGCGATGGCCGAGCTGGGCTGCGCCGACCACCTGCGAGACGGCGCCCTCACCGTCGACGAGCTCGCGCTGCGCTGCGGCGCCGACGCGTCCGCGCTGGGCAGGGTGCTGCGCCAGCTCGCCTCCATGGGCATGGTCACGACGGTCGCGCCCGGCACGTACGAGCTGACCGAGGCCGGTGCCGTCCTCCGCGAGGACACACCCGGCTCGTTGCGCTCCGCCGTACGGATGATCGCCGAGGACGGCTTCTGGTACGGCATGGGCAAGCTCCCGCAGACCGTTCGCAGCGGAAAGTCGGCCTTCGTGGAGCGGCACGGCCCCCTCTACGAATACCTCGGGGCCCACCCCGAGGCGGGCGCGCTGTTCGACGACTACATGGTGGCCAGGGCACAGCCGTTCGCGGACGCGGTGGCCTCCCGCTACGACTTCTCCGGCCTGCGGACCCTGGTGGACGTGGCCGGCGGCAAGGGGCACATCCTGGCCGCGGTACTGAAGGAGTATTCAGATCTCAGCGGGGTGTTGTTCGACCGGGAACGCGTGGTCAGCGGGGCTCGGAGGTTCTTCGCCGAGGCCGGTCTTGAAGATCGGTGCAGTTTCGTCGAGGGCGACTTCTTCGTCTCCGTACCCGCCGACGCGGACGCCTACCTGCTGAGCAGCGTGATCCACAACTGGTCCGACGAGGACTCCGTACGGATCCTGCGCAGCATCAGGGAGGTCATCCCCGACGACGGCCGGGTGCTGATCGTGGAGTTCGTGGTCCCGGACGACGACCGGCCGCACATCAGCAAGGACGTCGACATGCGGATGCTCGCCCTTTTCGGCGAGGGGATGGAACGCAGCACCGACGAGTACGCGGAACTCCTGGGCAAGTCGGGTTTCCGGCTCAACCGGCAGATAGAACTCACCGCCGGTTCCTCCATCATCGAGGCTCTGCCGATGTAGGAATGCGAACGACGGCCGGTGGTGTGAGGTTCACGCCACCGGCCGTCGCTGTTTTGTCCGCCTTTCAGGTGGAACCTCTTCCACCCGCGACCGCCTTTCACCCGGGATCGTTTTCGCAGGCCGTTTTCGCGCGAGGCCGTTCCCATCCGGATCACCGTCATATGACCCGCCTTTCGCGCCGTCCGGCTTTCGTCCGGCGCCGTTTTTCGCACAAAAAGAAAATGACCACCGTGAAATCGGTGGCCACATGGGCGATTGACGGCGCGTACCGTCGGACCGCGGGCGAAGACGGGTGTGGGCCCCGCCCCCGAAGGGACGAGGCCCACACCGGTGACGTCAGACCCTGAGCGTCAGGACGTGCTCGACCAAGGTGATCAAGGTCGACTTCACGGCGTCGCGGGACCGGGCGTCGGTCCGGACGATGGGGATGTGCGGGGAGATCGTCAGAGCCTCCCGCACCTCCTCCTCACCGTGGACGTGCGATCCGCCGAACCCGTTGAGGGCCACGACGAACGGCAGGCCGGCCTCCTCGAAGTAGTCGATCGCCGGGAAGCTGTCGGCCAGCCGCCGGGTGTCGACGAGCACGATCGCACCGATCGCGCCCTTCACGAGGTCGTCCCACATGAACCAGAACCGGTGCTGACCCGGCGTACCGAACAGGTACAGGATCAGGTCACGGTCCAGCGAGACACGGCCGAAGTCCATCGCGACCGTGGTGGTCCGCTTCGTGGGAATGTGCGAGAGGTCGTCGACGTCCGCACTCGCCTCCGTCATCACCGCTTCCGTGGTCAGCGGCATGATCTCGGAGACCGCACCGACGAAGGTCGTCTTGCCGACACCGAACCCGCCGGCAACAACGATCTTCGTCGACGTCATTCCGGCGTCAGAGCCTGCGAAGCCCACTGAGCACCCTTTCAAGCAAATTGAGATCCGGCTTACCCGCATCCAGCGACGGCTGGTGGATCTGCACCAGGCCCTCGGCCGCCATGTCCGCGATCAACACCCGGGTCACGCCGAGAGGCATGCGCAACAGAGCGGAGAGCTCGGCAACCGAGCGCACCTGCCGGGACAGCGAGATGATCGCCTGATATTCCGTGGAGAGCGTGGTGGGGTCCACGCTCGCGAACGTCGCCGAGGAAACCAGCGCCTCGAGAGCGAGCTGCATCCGGGGAGCGGTCCTGCCCCCGGTCACAGCGTACGGGCGAATCAAACGATCTCGTCCGCTCTTGGCCTGAGGCGTGCTCGGGGGGTCGTCCCCCGGACCACGCCAACCTGGTGCGTCCATATCACCCCCCTATCGCTGAACCGACTGCAGCTCGGCCCGGAGCGCAGGCGTAAGCGCCTGGCCGGCACGCTCTGCGAGCAGTGTCATCTGGTAGGCCACGAGGCCCATGTCGCAATCCGGCGCGGCCAGCACGGCCAGCGCGGAACCGTCGCTGATCGACATGGTCAGCAGGAGGCCCCGCTGCATCTCGATCACCGTCTGTACCACAGGACCGCCCTCGAAGACCCGCGAGGCACCCTGGGTGAGGCTGATCAGACCGGCCGTGATGGCGGCGAGCTGGTCCGCCCTGTCCTTGGGGAAGCCCTGGGAGTAGGCCAGCGGGAGTCCGTCCGTGGAGACGATCACCGCGTGCGCGACTCCGGGCATCTCCTTCACGAACTCGGTGATCAGCCAGTTGAAGCCGCGAGCGGCCTGGCTGAGTTGGTTGTTCACTGCTGGTTCTCTCCCTCGACGGCGTTGGCTCGCTCGCTCATCTCAGCGCGCCCCTGCCGTACGCCTTGCTGGAAACTGGACAGACGGCTGCGTACCCGTTCCGCCGATATCGGCGGCATCGGGGGTGCCGGGGCCGCCGGGGCCGCCGAGGCGGCTCCGGGAACGAGGTTCGCCTTGGGTACCCGCTTGGGAAGGCCCGCTCCGGTCACGCCACCCTCGACGGGCTTCTTCGCGACCTCGGCGGCGGCCCAGCCCTGGTCGGACGGGGTGCTCCACGGCTGCCTCTCGGCCGCGGGCTCGGCCGGCCGCGACGGCTGCCCCTGCTGCTGCGGCGTCCGCTGCGGCAGTGGTTGCGCCTGTGGCTGCTGCGGCGTCCGCTGCGGCAACGGCTGGGCCTGCTGCGCGGGCGGCGGCGTGGAATGCGTGATCTGCGGGATGTTCTGGGTCTCCAGGCCCTGCGGACCCCGCCTCACCCGCTGTTCCATCGGCCGCGGCTTGACCTCCGGCTCCGGCTCCGGTTCCGGCTCGATCTCGGGCTCCGGAGTGATGGGCGCGCTGCGGCGGAACCAGTCGGATCCCACCGCCTCGAAGATCGGCAGGAACTCCTCGGGCTCCGGTTCCGTCGGCGGCACCTCGACCACGGGAAGGGCCTGGGTGTTCTCCACCGGCTCCAGCCGGCGCGGCGTCCACGGGTCGATCGCGGGCGGGTCCGGCCAGGCCGAGGGGAACGACGGCGGCGCGGTCGACGCGAGCGGGGACGACCACAGGTCCTCCACCGCCGAGGCGGGCACCACCGGCCCCGACCACATGTCCGCGGACGTCGGCATCGGCACCTGGGGAGGCGGCTGGGAAGGCGCCTGGGCGGGCGGCGTGCCGAGACCGGTCGGCTGCCGGGATCCGCGCGCCGCACCGGTCCCGAACGGGTCCGGGTTCGGAGCGGTCCCGAACGGGTCGGGGTTCACCGAGGCGAACGGGTCCTGGTTGGACATGGACCCGAACGAGCCCGGCTGGCCGTCGAAGGAGCCGGACTGCATGCCCTGCCCCGACATGGCCATCTCGGGCATCAACGGGGACTGGGCGACCACCTGCACCGGCAGGAGCACGACGGCGCTGAGGCCACCGGTGTCCGGGCGCCTGAGCTGGACCCTGATGCCGTGGCGCATGGCCAGGCGGCCGACCACGAACAGACCCATCCGGCGGGAGACCGACAGGTCGACCGCGGGAGGCTCGGCCAGGCGGCGGTTCGCCTCGGCCAGTTCCTCGTCGCTCATGCCGATGCCGGAGTCGGTGACCGCCAGGATGACGGCGCCCGTCTCGTTGCCGTTGCTGGACACCGTGATCTTGGTGTCCTGCGGCGAGAAGAAAATGGCGTTCTCGACGAGCTCCGCGACCAGGTGGACGATGTCGTTGACGGCCTGGCCGATGATCGAGATGCCCGACTCGACCCGGAGGTTGACCCGCTCGTAGTTCTCGACCTCCGACAGCGAGGCGCGGACGACGTCGCTGAGCGGGACGGGCTCGCTCCACCGGCGGCTCTGCTCCTGACCTGCGAGGACGAGGAGGTTCTCGGAGTTGCGGCGCATGCGGGTGGCGAGGTGGTCCAGCTTGAAGAGGCTGCCCAGCCGCCCTTCGTCCTGCTCGCCCTGCTCCAGGTCGTCGATGAGGTCGATCTGCCGTTCCACCAGCGACTGGGTACGGCGGGAGAGGTTGACGAACATCGCGTTGATGTTGCTGCGCAGGCGGGCCTCGTCACCGGCGAGCCGGATCGCCTCACGGTGGACCTCGTCGAAGGCCCGGGCCACTTCCCCGATCTCGTCGCGGGAGACCACTCCGATGGAGGGCACCTCGACCTGGGGGGCGTGGTCACCGGACTCGCGCAGCACCCGGACGGTCTCGGGCAGCCGGGTGTCGGCGACCTCGAGCGCCTCGCTGCGCAGCCTGCGCAGCGGCCGCACGAGCGTGCCGGCCACCCAGGCGGTGATGAGCAGGATCATGACCAGCAGGACCAGGATCGCCGCACCGGAGATCATCGCGCTGCGCTGCTCGGCGCTCTGCATCTCCTGGCTGCGGGAGACCACCGCGGACGCCAGCCGGCGCTCGACGGTCCGCATGCCCTCCACCGCCGCGGTGGAGTCGTCGTACCAGACGGCCGCGCTCCTGGCCCAGGTGCGACCGGTCATCCGTTCCAGCGGCTTGTTCTCGCGCATGAGGGACATGACGAGGGCGCGGGTGGCGTCGGCCTGGTCGACCTTGGGGCCGTTCACCGAGTCGCGGAAGCTCTTGACGTCGGTGGCCGAGGCGGTGGCCTGGAAGGCGTTCTCCTCGCTCTGCTGGCTCCGGTAGGCGCCGAGGAGGTCGGCGGGGTCGTCGAAGTCGAACTTGCGGTCGAGGAAGCTGATCAGGAGCGTTCCCCGCTGCCTGGCGACCTGCTCCTTGGCCCGGGTCAGCGCGCCCAGCGCGAGCGCGTCTCCGATGAGGCGCTCGTCGCCGCCGCTGCGACCCAGGTCGTCGTGGAGGGTGATGAAGTCGGTGATCATCCGCGTGTACATGCCGAGGGCCGCTCGGGGGAGCACGCTCCCCTCGGCCATCAGCCTGCGCAGGCCGGGGAGCCCGTTGAGCCAGCGGCGGATCTGAGCGACCTCGGTACGGACGCGGGTGGCCTGCGAGGAGTCGAGTGCGTCGATGGCGGCCAGCACCTGGCCACTGCTCCGGTCGACCACGTCGCGCTGATCCCGCACCTTGTTGAGGTTGGCGCGGTTGGTGGCGGCGATGTACCAGGCGGTGAGGTCGCGTTCCTCGGCCATCTCGTGGGAGAGGGTGCCGAGCGAATCGACCAGCCCGGCGACCTGGCTCATCCGGCGGTATCCGTCGGCCGTGGACAGGGCCGTGGTGAGCTGGAGGCCGGTGAGAAGTACGGCCGCGGCGGTCGGGAGCAGGATCAGCGCGACCAGACGGGGACGCACGCGCCAGTTCGCCGGCAGGAGTCGACTGCCCACCCCTGACGCGCGGTGGCTCCGGCGGTCTTGTGTCATCACTGGCCTACGTAACCCCTCGCCGGATTTGGAAGCGGCGGAAGCAATTTGAGCACATCCTTTATGTCACTTCGAATGGAGTAAGTGTGGATATATCCCCACAAAAGGGACATGCGGCATCAAAGCCGTCAGGCCGGTCGGAAGGAATCCCTCACCTCCGGAGCCTGATGTTTGATCATCAGATGGCGGGTCACAGAGTATTCCTGAACCGCCTCCTGACTCATGTCCTTACCGAAGCCACTTCCCTTGACACCGCCGTGCGGCGCCTCGGACGCGATGGGCAGATGGTCGTTCACCCAGGTCACGCCCACGTCGAGCCGGTGCGAGACGCGCAGCGCCCTCGCCACGTCCCTGGACCAGACCGAGGAGGCCAGGCCGTAGGGAGTGTCGTTGGCGAGCCGTACCGCCTCGTCCTCACCGTCGAAGGGCAGGGCCACGAGCACCGGACCGAAAAGTTCTCCCTGAACGATCTCACTGTCCTGCGCCGCGCCCGAAATCAGGGTGGGCGGGTAGTAGAAACCGGGCCCTTCGAGCGGGACACCGCCGTGGAGCACCGAGGCGCCCGCGGCCGCGGCGCGCTCGACGAAGCCGTGGACGCGGTCGCGGTGCGCGGCGGAGATCAGCGGACCGATGTCGGTGGCCGGGTCCCAGGGGTCGCCCACCGTGATCTGGGCCAGCGTCGCGTGCAGCGCCTCGACCGACTCCTCGTACACGTCGCGGGAGATGTAGACCCGGGTCGCGGCGGTGCAGTCCTGGCCGGTGTTGTAGGTGGCGCCCATCGCGACGCCCCTCGCCATCTCGGACAGGTCCGCGTCGCCGAAGACCAGCGCCGGCGCCTTGCCGCCGAGCTCCAGGTGGACCCGCTTCAGCGAGCCGGTGGCGCCGCGCATGACGGCGCGGCCGGTCGCGGTGGAGCCGGTGACGCTCACCATGTCGACGCCGGGGTCGGTGACGAGGGCCTCGCCCACCTCCGCGTCGCCCAGGACGACCTGGAACAGACCGTCGGGCGCGCCGGCGCGGGCGAACAGCCGCGCCATCCTGAGCGTGGTGCCGGGGGTCTGCGGGGCGGGCTTGATGATCACGGCGTTCCCCGCCGCCAGCGCGGGACCGATCTTCCATACCGCCATGACCAGGGGGAAGTTCCAGGGAGCGATCGATCCGACGACCCCGACCGGGCGGCGTACCAGCACCGAGGTGTAGCCGGAGCTGAGCACCCCCGCGCCGGTGCCGTCCAGGGAGCGGGCCGCACCGGCGAAGAAGCGGAGGTTGTCGGCCGCGAACGGCAGCTCGCCGTCGCGGAAGACCGCGGCGGGCTTGCCGGTCTCGATGACCTCCAGCCGGGTGAGCTCCTCGGCGTCGGCCTCGACGAGGTCGGCGAAGCGCAGCAACACCCTGGACCGTTCGGCCGGGGTCGCCGTGCTCCACTCCTCGAACGCCGCGCGGGCCCGCCGCACGGCGGCGGCCACCTCCTCGATCGAGGTCTCGGCCACCTCCCGCAGGAGGTCGCCGGTCGCCGGATTGATCAACTTGCCCATGGAACTTCCCTTGTCGTGGTGATGCGAAAAGCGATCAGGCCCCTGCCCGCTCGATCAGGTCGGCCGCCTTGCGCAGGCCGTCCCTGCGGCGGATCTCCTCACCCGCGGCGGCCAGGCGCTCGCGCAGCGCGGTGTCGCCCAGCAGCCGCTCCAGCGCGCCGGTCAGCTCCTCGTCGGAGAAACCGTAGGTGGACAGGCGCACACCGTAGCCGAGCTCGTCGACGCGCTGCGCGTTGTCGTACTGGTCCCAGAACAGGGGCAGCAGGATCATCGGCTTGCCGAAGTGCAGCGCCTCGGTGGTGGTGTTGTTGCCGCCGTGCGTGATGACGAGGTCGGCCAGCGGAATGATCTTCGTCTGCGGGACGAACTCGGCGCCCCACATGTTGTCGGCCAGCTTGATCTCCTCGTGCAGCGGGCCCTTGGAGACGATGAAGCGGTACGGGGTGGTGGCCAGCACGTCGACGACCCGCTGCATGAGGCCGACGTCCGCCGAGCCGAGCGAGCCGAGCGAGAAGTAGACCAGCGGCCCCTCCTGGCCGGCGAGCGAGTCGGGGAGCTCGAAGCTCTCGTCCGTCTCGCGCACCGAGGAGTCCAGGCGGTGCCAGGAGTCGCCCAGCGGCCGGGCGTCGGTGTAGTCGGCGATCTCCGGGAAGACGTACAGGTTGAGGTCGCCCTCGTGGATGAAGTCCAGGTCCGGCAGCGCGGGGGCGCCCTGCTCGACGACCCACTCGTTGAAGGCCGTCCAGATCTCGCGGTGGGTGCGGTCGTACTCGGCGTTGAATGCGTCCCACTCGGAACGGTCGTCGGCGGGAAGCCCGGAGAAGACCGGAGCGACGCCCTCGCCGCGCACCTCCAGCGGGTTGCAGGACACGATGCGGACGAACGGCTTGCCCGCCGTCACCAGCGCGGGGAAGGCGATGACGTTGTCCTCGACGATGACATCCGGCCGGACGCGCTCGATAATCGCCTTCAGTTGAGGCTCGCAGTACTTGGCACCGTCGATAAGCGCGTCCCAGATCGGCTTGGTGACCGTCTCCAGCTGTTCCAGGGTCGACTTCCTGTATTCAGGGGCGGTGTCCCTGATGAAGTCCTTCCAGAACTGTCCCGCGTCCTGCTCCTCTTCGGAGGGCGGCGCGAGATCGACAAGGTCCTCCTCGAATCCAAGGGCCTCCAATTTACCCTTCCATGAGGCCTCAGCTGCGAAAACGACTCGATGACCGCGCTTACGAAGAATGTCACCGATGCCGATGCAGTTGTTCGTGGGCCCGTAGGCACTCTCCGGCATGAACAGGATCGTGAGCGACATCACGCCTCCTTGCGTCTAGGGGTTGCGGCTCTTTAGGAATGATTCAATTCTCGGCTGGCAAAAACGCGGGGAAAGGGCCACTATGGACCCCGGCACAGAGCGTGGTTTTCAACGAACGGGGGAGTATGACGCGCAAGGGACGGGCGGACCGGCGCCTGGATCTCATCGCGGCCGCACACCGGGCGATCGTCCGGCACGGCACCGAGGGGGTGCATCTCAACCACGTCGCCGAGGAAGCCGGTCTCACGTCCGGAGCGGTCCTCTACCACTACCCGCGCCTGAGCGAGCTGCTCGTCGACGCCCACCACGCCGGGATGGAACGCTTCTACGAGCAGCGACTCAAGCGGATCAGCGGGATGCGCGACCCCGCGGAGAAGCTCGTGGTGACCATCCGCTCGGGGCTGCCGCACGGCCCGGACGATCCGGACGTCCGGCTGCTCAACGAACTCGGCGGCGCCGCGGCCCGCAACAGGATGTACGCCCTCCTGCTGACCACCCTCTACGACCGCCAGGTCTCGCTCTACCAGAGCATCCTCGACACCGGGGCCGCCCTGGAGACCTTCAGGCTGTCGGGCGACTCCCTGCCCATCGCCCGCAACCTGGTCGCGCTCGAAGACGCGTACGGCTATCGCATAACGGCCCGCCACCCGGTTATCGGCCCGCAGGAGGCGGCGGAACTCATCCTCGTCTACGCCAGGACCGCGACGAACAACCCGCTCAAGTCTTCTCATTGAGGGATCAGCACTCCGTCCCCGTCCGCCCAGCCGAGCGCGACGACGGAACCCGCCCGCACCTGCGTGGCCCCCGGGGTGGCCACCAGGACGGGCGTGGAACGCCCGCCCACCTGGACCGACACGTGCGAGACGCCGCCGAAGAAGCTCACGTCGACGACCTCGCCGCGCAGCACCCCCTCGTCCCCGATCCTGAGCCGCTCCGGCCGTACGGCGAGCAGCGCGGGCGTGCCGTCGGGCAGGTTCGAGACCCCAGGAAGGATGCCGAGCCCGTCGCCGGCCAGGCCGACCGAGCAGGCCCTGCCGGGGAAGATGTTGTTCGCCCCCACGAAGTCGGCGACGAACGGGGTGCGCGGGCGCTCGTACAGCTCCACCGGGGCGTCCACCTGCTCGACCGAGCCGGCGTTGAAGACCGCGATCCTGTCGGCGAGCGACATCGCCTCCTCCTGGTCGTGGGTGACCACGACGAAGGTGATGCCGACCTCGTTCTGCAGCCGCTTGAGCTCCAGCTGCATCTCCGCGCGCACCTTCTTGTCCAGCGCGGACAGCGGCTCGTCGAGCAGCAGCAGGCGCGGCCGCTTCACGATCGCGCGGGCGAGCGCGACCCGCTGGCGCTGCCCGCCGGAGAGCTGATGCGGCCTGCGCCCGGCCATGGCGTCCAGCCCGACCTTCTCCAGCACCTCGTCGACCCTGCGGCGGATCTCCGCCCTGCCCAGCCTCTCCCGCTCCAGGCCGTAGGCGACGTTCTTCGCCACGGTCATGTGCGGGAACAGCGCGTACGACTGGAACATCAGGTTGACCGGGCGGCGGTGGGCCGCCTGGCCGAGCAGGTCGTCGCCGTCGAGCGTGACGGAGCCCTCGTCGGGTGTCTCGAAGCCCGCCAGGATCCGCAGGAGCGTCGTCTTGCCGCAGCCGCTGGGACCGAGCAGCGCGAAGAACTCGCCCTGCCGGATCTCCAGGGAGACGTCCGACAGCGCCGTGACGTCGCCGAACCGGCGGCTGACACCTGTGATCTTCAGCATTAGGACAGCGACTCCGTCAGTCGGGTCATCCGCTGGGTCACGATGACCGCGGTGAAGCTCACCAGCAGCAACAGCGTGGCCAGCGCGTTGATCTCGGGGGTGACCCCGAAGCGGACCATTGAGTAGATGACGATGGGCAGGGTCGGCGTGGTGGGCGCCGCCGTGAAGTACGCGATGACGAACTCGTCGATCGAGAGGGTGAACGCCAGCAGCGCCCCCGCCATGATGCCCGGCGCCAGCTGCGGCAACGTCACCCGCAGGAACGTGGTGAACGGCGTCGCCCCCAGGTCTCTGGACGCCTCCTCCAGTGAGGTGTCGGCGCCGGTGAGCCGGGTGCGGACCACGGCGGTCACGAACGCCATGCCGAAGACCGTGTGGGCGAGCAGCACCGAGTGCAGCCCGAGGGTCGACTTGATCGTGGCGTAGAACATCAGCAGCCCGATGGCGAGCACCAGGTCGGGCAGGATCGCGGGCAGCACGCCGAGCGCGTCCAGCGTCCGCGACCTGGTGTGCCTGGCCAGGCCCACGGCGAGCAGGGTGCCGAGCACCGTGGCGAGCACGGTGGAGCCCGCGGCCACGACGAGGGTGTTGACCAGTCCTTCGCGGATCTTGGCGTCTCTGGCGAGGACGCCGTACCAGTCCAGGCTGAAGCCCTCGTAGACGTAGGGGGACTCGCCCGCGTTGAACGACATCACGACGAGCACGACGATCGGCGTGTAGAGGAAGACGTAGGTCACCCAGAAGGGGACGTACAGCAGGCGTGATCTACGCACGTCGGGTACTCCAGGCCTGCAGGAGCAGCAGGACGATCAGCACGGCGATCAGCGCCAGCGCGAGGGTGGACCCGAACGGCCAGTCGCGCGCCTTGAGGAACTGGTCCCTGATCAGGTTGCCGACCATGATGGAACGGCCGCCGCCGAGCAGCTCGGGGATGACGAAGTTGCCGAAACTCGGCACGAAGACGAACAGGCAGCCGGTGAGCACCCCCGGCAGGGTGAGCGGCAGCGTCACCGACACGAACGTGCGCGCGGGTGAGGCGCCGAGGTTCGCCGAGGCCTCGCGCAGTTGCGGGTCGAGCTTCTCGATCGCCGCGTACAGCGGCAGGACCATCAGCGGGAGGTACGAGTAGATCAGGCCGGTGACGATGGTGCCCTGGTTGTAGAGCAGTTCCAGCGGTCTGTCGATCAGCCCCAGGTCCATCAGCGTGCTGTTGACCAGGCCCGGACCGCTCAGCAGGATGATCCAGGCGTAGATGCGGACCAGGAAGTTGGTCCAGAACGGCAGCACGATCGCCACCAGGGCGATCGTCTTCCACTTCCGCGGGAGCTGGGCGATGAGATAGGCCGTCGGATAGCCCACCAGCAGGGCGATCAGTGTCGCGATCGTGGCCAGCTTCAGCGAGCCGAGCACGATCTCCAGATAGAGCGGGTCGAGCAGCCGGGTGAAGTTCTTCCCGGTGACCTCGTAGACCACCCCGCCGAACCGGCCCCTGCGGAAGATCGTGAAGCTGATGAGCAGGGCGAGCGGTACCAGCAGGAAGACGAGCAGGTAGATCAGGCCGGGCCCCAGGAAGACGAGCCTTCCCAGCGCACGCGACCGGCGCGCCCGCGATCTCGCGGACGCGCCGGAAACGGCGGAACGTGTCACTGCTTCGCCGTGACCTCGGTCGCGAGCTGGGTGAACTTGGCCGAGTCCTCGCCCAGGTCGATGATCGACTCGCCCTTGAGCAGGTCGGAGGGGCTCATCTGCAGCGGGGCGTTGTCAGCCTTGAGCTTGGGGTCCAGCGCGTCCATCGCGGCCTTGTTCGGGACCTTGTAGAGGATGTTCTCCGCGGCCCAGGCGTGGACCTTCGGGTCCAGGATGTAGTTGATGAAGGCGTGTCCCGCCTCCTTGTTCTTGGAGGACTTCAGCACGACCATGGTGTCCACCCACAGGTCGCTGCCCTCCTTCGGCACCACGAACTTGATGTTCTTCTCGGTGGTCGGGCACCAGCCGTCCCACGCCTCGACCATCACGGCCTCGCCGCTCTTGAGCATGTCTCCGAAGGTGACGTCCTCGTACTTGAGCAGCTTCGGCTTGGCCTCCTCCAGCTTCGCCTTGACCTTGGCGAGCTCCTCGTCGCTCCTGGTGTTGACCGAGTAGCCGAGTGCCTTGATGGCGGGAAGGGCGAGCCAGCGCTCGGTGGTCATCATCGTGACCTTCTTCACCGCGTCCGCCGGCGGGTTGAGAATATCGTTCCAACTCGTCGGAGGCGTCTTCACCAGGTCGGTGCGGTAGCAGATGCCCGTGGTGCCCCAGGTGTAGGGGACCGAGAAGACGTTGCCCTTGTCGTAGGACAACTCCTTGGCCTCGGGGTAGAGGTTCGCGAGGTTGGGGATCAGCTCGGGGCTGAGCTGCTCGAGCAGTCCGGCCTCGTTGAGCGCCTGGGCGTACTGGCCGGAGACGAAGGCCACGTCGATGCCGGTGTCGGCGCCGCTGGTGAGCTTCGCCATGACGTCCTCGTTGGTGGCGTGCTCCGTCACCTTGAGGGTCGTCTTGAGGTTGTCCTTGATCCTCTGGGGCAGGTCCTCGGGCGTATAGCCTGTCCAGACAGAGATGGTGATGCTCTGCTTGGAAAGGTCCGCGTTGGGGTTGAGCTGCGCCGCCGAGGCACCGGCGGCGGGCGCGGCCGAGTCCGCGGCCTCCCCGCCACATGCCGAGACTGCGAGCGCGAGACCGGCGGCCAGGGCGGCGGCCGGAAGACGACGGGTGTACCGGATGCGGGACACGACCGCTACTCCTTCAGAATTCAGTGTAAGTGGGGTAGACCGGCCGTAAGGGACACGGCAGACCAAAGCAGGAGTGTTGCAGTCAACATTAACTTGAGCAAGACTTCCACCGACATCACCACTGGAGAGTTTGGTCCGTTTGTTAAATCCTGCTTCAATCTGGCACCGGATCGACACGGTCCCCAGGGCCGGCGACGGGCGGACCAGCGAGCTCGTCGAGGCTCTGACCTGTGATGTTCCCGCCCCATTCGGTGTGCGGAGATTCCACTCACTCCCCGTAACGATCACTCCTCTTTCCTCAATCGACACTCAATCGTCATCGAGGGCAGCGGCCGAACGAGGGTTCGAGGTCGATCAGACCAACTATTCGGTGGTCGTCGGCGAGAAGGTCGTTGTGAAATGGCTCACCACGCCCGCGCCGCTCCCCCACCCCACACCCGATATGTTCGCGCACCTCACGTCGGTCGGTTTCACCGCGACCGCGACGCCGTACGCGTCCGTCTCCCGGCGCGCCGACGACGGCTCCGAGCTGCTGCTCGCCCTCGTCACCGCGTACCTGCCCGGGGCCGGTGACGGCTGGGAGTGGTGCGTGGACGAGGCCGTCTCGCACGGCACCTCCTTCGCCGTCGACCTTGGCGTCCTCGCCGCCGACCTGCACACGGCGATGGCGACCCCCTCCGCGACCTTCCCCACCCCCGTCAGGCGGTCGGACGCGGTACGGGCGGGAGAGAGCCCGTGGTCCCTCCGGGCGGGCGAGGCCCTGGCGGAGGCACTCGCGCTGACCGACGGCGAGGACGGCGACTGGCTCGCGGAGCGCGCCGACGCGCTCCGCGCCGAGCTGGCGCCCCTCGCCCGGGTGGGGGCCACCTCGTTGATCCGCATCCACGGGGACCTGCACGTCGGCCAGATCCTGCGCTGGCGGGACGGCTACGCGGTGATCGACTTCGACGGCAACCCGACCGTCGCGGGCGCCGACCCCTTCCAGCCCGCGGCCCGCGACCTCGCCCAGCTCACCATGAGCCTCGAACACGTCGGCCAGGTCGCGATCAGGCGCCGCGACGCGGACCCCGCGGTGATCGCCGGGTGGTCCGCCACGGCCCGCGCCGTCCTGGAGTCGGCCTACCTCGGGCGGCTGGACGAGCTGGGGCACGCCGCCCTGCTGGACCGTTCCCTGCTGCGCCCCTTCGAGATCGAGCAGGAGTGCCGCGAGCTCGTCTACGCGGCCAGGCATCTTCCCCGCTGGCGCTACGCCCCGATGGGCGTGCTGCGCTCCCGATACCGCTGACCTCGGCGAACCCACCGAACCGGCCGAACCCGCTGTTCCCCACGAAGGAGACCCCGTGATTCCCGACCTGTACCTCGCCGACCTGGAGGCCAAGCCCGCCGCACTGGCCGCCCTCGCCGGCACCCTGGAGGCGGGCGATCCCTTCGCGGGGATTCCCGCCGGGATCCGGCGGGTGCTCCTCCTCGGCATGGGCAGCTCCCGGTACGCCGCCCAGGTGGCCGCGCTGCGCCTGCGGGCCGCCGGGATCGACGCCGTGGCCGAGTACGCCTCCGCCGCGGCGTCCTACCCGCCGAGCCCCGACACCCTGGTGGTCGCCATCTCCGCCACCGGCGGCAGCCGGGAGACCCTGGACGCGGTCGCCCGCCACCGGGGCCGGTCCTTCGTCCTCGCGCTGACCAACCACCCGGACTCGGCCGTCACCGAGGGCGCCGACCTGGTGGTCCCGATGGTGGCGGGCGAGGAGCGCGGCGGTGTCTCCTGCCGGACCTTCCAGCACACCCTCGCCCTGCTCCTCGCACTCGGCGAGCGTCTCACCGCATCGGGCGGGGACGTGCCCGGGTTGATCCGCCGTACGGCCGAGGCCACCGCCGACCTGCTCGACCGCCGCGACGAGTGGCTGGAGCCGGCCGCGACGCTGCTCGACGGCCCGAACGGCGTCTACACGATCGCTCCCGCCGAGCACCTGTCCTCGGCCGAGCAGTCGGCCCTGATGTTCCGCGAGGGGCCCCGCAGGGCGGCCGACGCGTGCGAGACCGGTGACTGGGCCCACGTGGACGTCTACCTCACCAAGACCCTCGACTACCGCGCCATCCTCTTCCCCGGCTCCCGCTACGACGAGCAGGCCATGGACTGGATCCGGCAGCGCGGCTCCACCGTCCTGACGGTCGGCGGCGAGCTTCCCGGCGCCAAGGCCTCCGTCCGCTACCGCCACGACGACGACCCCGACGTGGCGCTCCTGACCGAGACCCTGGTGGCCGAGCTCGTCGCCGCCCGCTGGTGGCTCGCCTGAGACCGGCGTCCGCTCCGCCTGACGCGGTACGCCCGCCGTCCCACGCGCGTACCGGATCTCCGTGAGACGCGGCGCGTGCGAGGAACGGGCCTATTCCTTGAGGTGGTTGAGTACGCGTTCGAGGAGGTCGGGCCCGGGACCCGCCGCGCTGACCCGGGGGTGGTGGATCCGCACCAGCCCTTCGGACTCCATGTCGGAGACCAGGACGCGGGTGACGCCGAGGGGGACCCCCAAAAGCGCGGATATCTCAGCGATCGAGCGGATACTTCGGCACAGATCGCTGATGAAACGATATTCCCGGATATAGGAGAGGCCGAGCGGGGCCGTGGTCGTGGTCGAGACGAGTGCCTCCATGGCGAGCTTGGAACTCGGGACGACCCGCCCCCCGGTCACCGCGTACATCCGGATCAGCGAGCTCTCCTCCTCGGCCGGCTCCTCGTCCTCGTCCTCGGACGCGTATCCGAAGCGCCCGCCCCGCCGGGCCGCGGCCGTCTCCTCCTGAGCCTCGTATCCCCGCGCCCCGGCCGCGCCGACGAACGGCACGAACCCCGGCCTCTCCTCCGGCGAGCCGTATCCCCGCGCCCCGGCGGAAAACCCGTACCGAGGCGTGTCGTCCCACCGCTCCTGCCATGAGGAGGCCCGGCCGTCGGGAAGCTCCCGCCCCTGGTCCCGGTTGTCGGCCCGCACGCTACCCCTCCCTGTCCGGGAGCTCGTTGCGTGCCCTGCGCACACCCTCCTGGAAGCTCGACATGCGGCTGCGCATCTGCTCCGGCGAGAGGCGCGGCGCGTCCGGCGCGGGGGACGGCTCGGGTCCCGCGACCGGCGCGACCGAGCCGGGGACCAGGTTGGCCCGGGGGGTGCGTCTGGGCAGGCCGGCCTCGGTCGTACCGCCGTGCGCCGGAGCGCTCACCGCCTGCGCGGCCTGCCAGCCGCTGTCACCGGGCGAGGTCCACGGCTCCGGCTCGACCGGCGACCCCTCCGGCGCGGAGTCGTCGGGAGCGTCGTCCGCCTCGGGGCGGGCCGTCTCCGCACCGGAGTCCCCGGCGGGATCGGCGATCCGGAACCAGGCGGACTCGACCGCGGCGAAGATCGGCAGGAAGTCGTCCTCCCGCTCGGCCGGGACCTCGCCGGCGAGGGGGTCGGACGCTCCCGGAAGAGGGTCGAACAGGCCGGGGGGCGGCTGCGGGAACTCCCCTCGCTCCCCCGGAGGACGGAACCGCTCCGCGGGCGGGCTCCACACGTTCCGCTCGGTCGCGTCCGGCCCGCCCTCCTCGGTGAGAGGTGCCTGCGTGACCGTGGGCGCCGCGAACACGGGAACTCCCCGGTGCGGGAACGGCGCGGGCGCGTCACCCGGGACGTGCGGGAACGGCGAGTCGGGTGAATCGGGCGCCTCACCGGGGAACAGGTGACCGGTCTCGCCCCGCGGGAAGCCGACCACACCGGCGGGCAGCCCCGCGCTCGGCGACGTACCGGGGAAGACGGCCGAGGGCCGCGAGGAACCGGGCATCTGTTCCCCGATGGGCGGCAGGACGAGAAGCGACTCCGGGAGCAGGACCATCGCGGCCAGACCGGAGTCCTGCGGGCGGAGCTGGACGCGGATACCGTGCTTGAACGCGAGGCGGCTGACGACGAACAGACCCATGTGGCGGGCGACCGAGGCGTCGGCGGCCTGCGGGTTCGCCAGCCGCCAGTTGGCCTCGGAGAGCTCGTCGAGCGTCATGCCGATGCCCTTGTCGGTCACCGACACCATCACACCACCGCCGTCGATCCGGCTGTCGGACACCGTGACCCTCGTGGTCGGCTGCGAGAACGAGACGGCGTTCTCGATCAGCTCGGCGAACAGGTGGACCACGTCGCTCACCGCGGGACCCGCGACGGCGACCTCCGCCCGGACCCGGTTCGTCACCCGCTCGTAGTTCTCCACCTCCGACAGCGAGGCCCTGACCACGTCCATCAGCTCGACCGGCTGCCTCCAGCGCCGCGCCACCTCCTGTCCGGCGAGGACGAGCAGGTTCTCGCTGTTGCGGCGCATCCGGGTGGCGAGGTGGTCGAGCTTGAACAGGTCCGCCAGCCGCTGGTCGTCGCGCTCGCCGCGCTCCAGCCGCTCGACCAGGGTGAGCTGGCGTTCCACCAGGGTCTGGCTCCGCCTGGAGAGGTTGACGAACATCGCGTTCACGGTGTTGCGCAGCCTCGCCTCCTCCCCCGCCAGCCGGACCGCCTCCCGATGGACCTCGTCGAACGCCCTGGCGACCTCGCCGATCTCGTCACGCGACAGTACCCCGATCGGCGACACGTCGGCGACCATGCTCTCACCGTGTCCACCGTGCGATTCGCGAACCCGCTGGACGTACGCGGGCAATCTCTCCCCCGCGACCTCCAGGGCCTCCCTGCGCAGCCGCCGCAGCGGCCTGACCAGCGAGCGCACCACCCAGATGGTGACCACCAGCACGAGCGCCATCAGGGCGGCGACGGCCGCGGCGACCATCAGGGCACGGTTCTGCTCGTCGTCGCCGAGTTGCTGGCTGCGCGCGACGATGACCTGGGCGTGCCGCTCCTCTGCCCCGCGCATGTGGCCGATGGTGACGGTGGCCGCGTCGTACCACTCCTTGGCGTCGTCCTTCCGCTCCAGGTCCAGGCCCTTCAGCGAGTCGCCGGAGGCGGCGCGGAGCAGGACCAGCTCGCGGATGAGGTCGGCGCGTTCCGCGGTGCGGCCGTTGACGGTCTCGTCGAAGAGGCGGCGCTCCCTGCTTCCGGCCTCGGCGGCGAAGGTCCTGCGCTCGTTGCGCTCGATGGAGATCGCGCCGAGGAACTGCTCCATCTGTCCCTGCTCGAACCGTCCCGCCACGAGCACCACCGCGAGCAGCGCCCGTTGGAGGGAGAGTGCCTCCTTGGCGCGGGCGAGCGCGTCCAGGGTGAGCGCCTGGCCGAAGAGGACGTCGTCGTCGCTGCCCTTGCCGAGTTCGTCGTGCAGGGAGAGCAGGTCGGCGATGA
The DNA here is from genome assembly GCF_040299985.1 of Streptosporangium sp. NPDC000563. NCBI lineage: Bacteria > Bacillati > Actinomycetota > Actinomycetes > Streptosporangiales > Streptosporangiaceae > Streptosporangium > Streptosporangium sp. NPDC000563. The sequence continues at coordinate 147,075 of NZ_JBEPDA010000020.1, forward strand.
CCAGGGAGTAGGCGGCGATGGTCGCGTCGGGCAGCAGCGTCGACTTCAGTGCCTGCTCGCGCAGCAGGTGAAGGTCGTCCAGACGGGTGATCGCGCTCTCGACCTCGTCCCTGGTACGCCCGCTCACCCCCTCACCGAGCAGCGAGCCGCTCTCGCGGACGCGCTCCGCGGAGCCGTCGACCAGATCCATCTGGGCCCTGATGTTCCTTACGCCGCCCTCAGGGCGGCCGAGGGCGATGAACCAGGCGGTGCGATCGCGTTCCTCGGCCAGCTCATGGGTGAGCGCGCCGACGCGGGCGGAGAGCCGGGCGAGGTCGTTGACCCGCTGGTAGTCGCCCGCCGCGCGCAGCGAGGCCACTACCTGGACACCGCCGAGCAGCACCGCGGCGATGGAGGGCACCAGAACGAGCGCGACGAGACGACGGCGCACCCGCCAGTTCCGCAGGCGCAGGCGGCTGCCCGCGCCCTGGATCTCGTGTGTACTCACCGAACGCTGCCCTCTCGGTGGATGAACCCCTGGCCGAATTTCCCGTGGTTCCCGGCAATTCGAGCACATATCAACCGGTGGGGCCAAGCGAACGAAGCTCTATAGATGCGTATTCGTGGTGAAGCAGGGACCGCATCCGGAGCTCCAGCTACGACTGGAACTCCGGTTCTGGTCAGCCGAATAATCTTATTAGGAACTTCCGGACCTCTATGGCCGTTTGCATCGTTCCAAACAGAGGAGGATGGAGGCATCCCCGACGAGCTCCCGAGGAGCGTGACATCGTGATGCACGATATTCGCGATTCGCGCTATACCTCGCCCCCCTGCATCCGTAGTTCTCACCGTGCACCCCGGCCCGCCGAGCCCGGGTGGCGGGCCCTGGAGGAGACCGTGGCCACACCCGGCGACGCCGCGCGTCAGGTTCGCGGCTCCCGCTCGACCGTTCGTGTCCTGCCGGCGCTCATCGCACTGCTCCTCTCACTCGCCGCCTGCACCGGGGAGGCGGTCGCGCCCGCGCCCCGGGCATCCGACGGCGAGACCGTGAGGATCGCCGTCAACGGCTGGGCGGGCTCCGAGGCGAGCGCCGCGGTCGTCGGCCGCCTGCTCACCCAGGAGCTCGGCTACCGGGTGGAGACGGTGAGGCTCGACCCGCTCCGGTCCTGGGAAGGGCTGGAGAGGGGCACGGTGGACGTGATCGTGGAGAACTGGGGGCAGGAGGCCCTGAAGCGGACCTACATCGAGGAGAAGAAGGTCGCGGTCTCCGCGGGAAGGAGCGGCCCCACGGGGGTCGTCGGCTGGTACGTCCCCCAGTGGATGGCGGACGAGCATCCCCAGATCACCGACTGGCGGCAGCTCAATAAGTACGCACATCTCTTTAAAACGGATAAATCCGGTAATTTAGGTCAACTGCTCGACGGGGATCCCTCGCATGTCACCAACGACGAGGCCCTGGTCCGCAATCTCGGCCTCCACTACAGGGTCGTCCACGCGGGCAGCGAGAAAGCGCTGATCGACGCGGCCAGGCGGGCGACCCGCAACCGGACCCCGCTGCTGATGTACTTCTACGAGCCACACTGGCTTTTCGGCCAGATCAAACTGGCGAAGGTCAACCTTCCGCCGTACGCGATCGGCTGCGACGCCGACCCCGCCAGGATCAGGTGCGACTACCCGCCGTACCTGCTCGACAAGATCGTGAGCAGGCGGTTCGCCGACACCGGCGGCAGGGCCTACGAACTGGTCAGGAACTTCAACTGGACGAGCGAGCAGCAGAACGCGGTGGCGAGCGACATGACCGACAATGGCCTCGGCGCCCCCCAGGCGGCCCAGAAATGGATCGACGCCAACAAACTAACCTGGAAGGAGTGGGTGCCGGGCTGACGACTCCCGGCTCACGCCCCGCCGGGGAAGACCCGGACCCCTTCTCCGGAGACGACCCCGCCGAGCACGGAACCGTCCCGGAGAAAACGCCGGACTACGCGGACGTCCCAGAGGCCGTGCGGACCCGCAGAACATGCTCGACCAGAGTGATCAGCGTGCGCTTGACGGAGTCGCGGGAGCGGGCGTCGGTCCGCACGACGGGAATGTGCGGAGCCAGCGTCAGCGCCTCCCGCACCTCCTCCTCGTGGTGCGGGAACTCCCCGTTCCAGCCGTTGACACCGACCACGAACGGAAGCTTGGCCTCCTCGAAGTAGTCGATCGCCGGGAAGCCGTCCGCGAGCCGGCGGGTGTCGATCAGAACCACCGCGCCGATCGCGCCGCGGACCAGGTCGTCCCACATGAACCAGAACCGGTGCTGACCCGGCGTACCGAACAGGTACAGGATCAGGTCACGGTCCAGGGAGAGCCGGCCGAAGTCCATCGCGACCGTGGTGGTCGTCTTGTGAGGAGTCAGCCCGAGGTCGTCGATCCCGGCGCTGGCGTCGGTCATCACCGCCTCCGTGGTCAGCGGCAGAATCTCCGACACCGAACCCACGAACGTGGTCTTGCCGACACCGAACCCGCCCGCGACAACGATCTTCGTTGACGTCAGGCCACTCTGGCTAGAGCCTGCGAAGTCCACTGAGAACCCTTTCGAGCATGTTGAGGTCCGGTTGTCCCTCGTTGAGATGCGGCTGGTGGATACGGACGAAGCCCTCATCGACCATATCGGCCACCAGCACGCGGGCCACGCCGAGCGGAACCTTCAGGAGAGCGGATATCTCGGCGACCGAACGATACGAACGACAGAGCCTGATGATCGCATCCTGTTCGGGAGTGAGCAGCGCCAGGTCCTCCTCCATGATGAAGGAGGAGGAGACCAGTGCCTCCATCGCCAGGTGGAAACGAGGCTCCGACCTGCCACCGGTCACGGCGTACGGGCGGAACAGAGGCTCGTCGTCCTCGGTTCCGTCAATCCCGAGCACGGGCCTCTCCCGTGATGAGACCGAACGGGAGCGCGGTCATCACCGGCCCCGGGAAGACTGCAGCTCGGCGCGGAGCGCCGGGGTGAGCACCTGTCCCGCCCGCTCGACGAGCAGGGTCATCTGGTAGGCCACCAGACCCATGTCGCAGTCGGGGGAGGCGAGCACGGCGAGCACGGAGCCGTCGCTGATCGCCATGACCAGCAGCAGGCCACGCTCCATCTCGACCACGGTCTGGGTGACGGCGCCCCCCTCGAACACCCGCGAGGCACCCACCGTCAGGCTGAGCAGTCCCGCCGCGACCGCGGCGAGCTGATCCGCCCTGTCCGGCGGAAACCCCTCGGAACTGGCGATCCTCAGCCCGTCGGCGGAGACGCACACCGCGTGCGCGACACCGGGTGTGCCACGGACGAACTCGGTGATCAGCCAGTCGAACCTGCGTGCCTCATGACTCAGGGTCGTCACGAGCCTTCCTCCTCGTCAACCAGGCTTCTGGTGGTGGTTTCGACTACTTCGGCGCGGCCCCGCCGTACGCCTTGCTGGAAGCTCGACAGACGGTTGCGCACCCTGTCCGGCGACAGGGGCGGCATGGGGCTGGCCGGTACGGCCGCGGCCGTACCGGGTACGAGGTTCGCCTTGGGGGTGCGTTTGGGCAGCCCCGCAGCGGTCACCCCGCCGAGCGAGGGTTCACTCGCCGCCTGGGCGGCGCGCCACCCGGCGTCGGCCGGGGTGTTCCAGCTGTCGGGCTCCTCCGCCGGAACGGACTGCTCGGCGGCCACCGCCCCCTCCTGCTCTCTCGTCCGCGGTGTCTCGTGAGCCGGCATGCCGGTCGGGGGTGTCGGCTCCTCCGGCTCGTAGGACCCGCCCTCCGGCCCGGCGCCCTCGGAGCGGCGGAACCAGGCGGACTCGATCGAGGCGAAGATGGGCAGGTACTCCTCCTGCTCGGCTTCGAGCGAGGAGACGCCCACCGTGGGCATCTCCTCCGCCGTCTCCTCGTACGAGGACTGGCTCCAGGCGGAGAAATCGGAGGCGGGAGGAGCACCGTTGCCGTTGACCTGACGCTTGGGCAGGGGCTGGCCGCCTCCCTCGGAGGCACCGGAGGAAACCGGCCAGTCCTGGGCCGGGCGGTCGGCGGAGCCGAACGAGGGCAGATCCACGGACGCCTGCCCGAACGAGGTCTGTCCGAAAGGATCACGTCCGAACGGGTCCTGCCCGAACGGAGACTGCCCCTGCTCGAACGAGGGGTGGGTGTGTCCCAGCCCCGGCTGGGACTGCCCGTAGGAGAACTGCTGAACGGGCGGGCGACCCGCGGTGGACGGCTGGGCGGAGAGATCCCGCGAGGAAGCCTGCTCGCCACCCCACGAGGGCGTCTGCACCGGCTGGGGCGCCTGGACGACGAGCGCGGGCGGGAACAGGACCATGGCGACGAGACCGCCGCCCTCCTGCGGGCGCAGCTGGACCCGGATGCCGTGGCGCAGCGCGAGGCGGCCGACCACGAACAGGCCCATGCGCCGCGACACCGAGACGTCGACGACGGGCGGGTCGGCCAGCCTGCGGTTCGTCTCGACCAGTTCCTCGTGGGTCATGCCGATGCCCGGGTCACTCACCGCGAGCAGTGCGCCGCCGCCCTCGATCATGCTGCTGGAGACCACGACCTGGCTCGTCCGGGGGGAGAACTGGATGGCGTTCTCCACCAGCTCGGCGACCAGGTGCACGATGTCGTTGGCGGCGCTGCCCGCGACCGAGATCGTCCGGTGCACCTTGACCTGGACCCGCTCGTAGTCCTCGACCTCCGACAGGGAGGCGCGGACGACGTCGACGAGCTTGGCCGGCTGGCTCCGCCTGCGGGTCGGCTCGTGACCCGCGAGGACCAGGAGGTTCTCGGAGTTACGCCGCATGCGGGTGGCCAGGTGGTCGAGCTTGAACAGGTCGGCCAGGCGGCGGCCGTCCTCCTCGCCCTTCTCCAGACCGTCGATGAGCGAGATCTGCCGTTCGACCAGGGTCTGGGTGCGCCGCGACAGGTTGACGAACATCGCGCTGATGTTGGACCTGAGCTCGGACTCCTCGGAGGCGAGGCGGACGGCCTGCCGCTGCACCTCGTCGAAGGCCCTGGCGACCTCCCCGATCTCGTCGCTGGTGTCGATCGAGATGAGGTCGACGTCGGGCTCACGGGCGTCGCCGGAGACCCGGAGCCGTCGCACGATCTCGGGAAGCCTGAAGCTCGCGACCTCCAGCGCCTCGGCGCGCAGGCGACGCAGCGGCGTCACCATCGAGCGGGCGATGACGACCGTGAGTCCGAGCACCAGCAGGAGCAGCAGCAGGATCAGCCCCGCGGTGATGATCGCGTTGCGCTGCTCGGCGTCCTGCAGATCCCTGGCCCTGGTGACCACGTCACCGGCGACCTTGTTCTCGACCTTCCGCATCTGGTCGAGGACCACGGCGTTGTCCGAGAACCACTGCTTGACCTCGTTGAAGTTCGACAGCAGCCGCCCGGTGCGCGCGGGATTGCTGGCGAGCACGATGACCCTGGCCTTGGTGAGCTCGGCCCGGTGGACCCTCTCGTCGATCAGGGCGCTCGCGAGAAGCTGCGCGTTCGCCGGGGTCGACTCGACGCCGAAGTCGGCCTGGTACTCGTCCATCCGGGAGCGGGAGGCGATGAACTTCTCGATCTCCTGCGGGGTGATGAGCGTGGGCGCGTAGTAACCGGCCAGCAGCCGGGCGCGCTGCTTGGAGACCTCCTCCTTGGCGTACGCCAGATCGCTGAGCGCGCGGGTGTTACCGACGATCTCCGGATCGTCGCTGACCAGGGTGAGCTCCTCGTGGAGGGTCAGCAACGGAGCGATCATGAAACTGTATCGTTCCATCCGGTTGATACCGGGCAGAGCACGCAGCGCGGGGAGGCCGTCCAAATGGTAGGTCACGTTCTTGGCCGCCTCGACGATCCTGGCTCCGTAGGAGTCGTCGATCGCCTGGACTTCCTGCCGCACCTTCCTCACCAGCGCGTCCACGGTCTTCCGCTGCGCGTCGGAGCTGTCCTTCAGGCTCTTGTTCGTGGGCTGGAACGACGACCAGGCACCGCGGTCACGCTCCAGGCCGAGCGCCTGGGCGAGGTCGCGGAGTCCACCGGAGTACTCCGCCGCGGCGGCGGTCCGCTGGTAGACCGCCACACTGTCGATGGAGGCCACCACCCGCGTGCCGGCGAGCACGACGCCCACCGCCGTCGGAACCAGGATCAGGGCCGTCAGGCGCGAACGGACGCGCCAGTTCTTCAAGCCGAAGCGGGCGGCAGGCCGCTTAGCGCGGTCGGGTGCCGAAGCGCCCCCGCCCTCGGATGTCGCCGTAGTCACCGCTCTCGATACCCCTCAATCACGACACAAGTGGACAACATCACACCACAAGGTCACGAGTAAGAATCGGCAAAACCGACATAGCGCCTTTAATCGTTACGAAGGCGACTAGGGACCGATTTTTTACGGTTATCGCAGGGCAGCGAGCACTTGATCGCGTACCTGTGCCCGCTGGACCTCGTCGGTCAGTGGGCGACCGGCTCTGTCGACCACGTAGAAGACGTCCACCGCCTCTGCGCCGAGAGTCTCCACACGGGCGGCCCGTACGTCAAGGCCACATTCACCAAATGCTCTACCAATCCGCCACAAAAGACCCGGACGGTCATGGGCGCGTACCTCGATGACGGTCGCGGTGTTGGAGGCGTCGTCCACCAGGTTCACCCTCGGCGGCGCCACCGGCACCCGGGCCGGGCGCATCGACCTGGTCCTCCTGGCCAGGCGTTGCTCGATGTCGAGACGACCGGCCAGGACGAGACGCAGGTCGGCCTCCAGCGTCGCGGGGTCGGGCGGCGAACCGTACTCGGGAACGACCGAGAACTCGATGACGGCGGTCGCCCCCGCCGAGGCCGCCGACGCGGAGCGGACCACCATCCGATGCGCGGCCAGCACCCCGGCCGCGCGCCAGAGCAGGCCGGCGCGGTCGGGCGCGACCACGGTGACCGCTCCCCCGTTGATGCGCACGGCGCCGCCGCCGTGGCGGGCGAGGGAAGCCTGCTCCACCGAGAGCGAGGGCGCGGGACGCAGCGGGGTTCCCGAGAGCGCGGAACGCACCCGGCGTACCAGGTCGGCGACGAGCGAGGCCTTCCACGAGTTCCAGGCGGCGGGCCCGGTGGCGTGGCCGTCGGCCACCGCGAGGGCCGCCAGCAGTTCGAGGACCTCACGCGAGCCGACGGCCTCGGCCACCCGGGAGATCGTCACCGGGTCGTCCAGGTCGCGGCGGGTGGCCGTCTCGGGCAGCAGCAGGTGGTGGCGGACCACGGTCTCCAGGATGTCGACGTCCGCCGGGGGCAGGCCCATCCGGGTCCCGATGTCGCGGGCGACGACGGCGCCGGTGGTGGAGTGGTCACCGGGATAGCCCTTGCCGATGTCGTGCAGGAGCGCGGAGATGAGCAGCAGATCGGGCCGCGAGACCTCGCGGGTGAACGAGGCGGCCCCCGCGGCGGCCTCGATCAGATGCCGGTCGACGGTGTAGCGGTGCACCGGATTGCGCTGCGGTCGGTGCCGCACCCGCTCCCAGTCGGGCAGCAGGCGGACCAGCACTCCCGCCTGGTCGAGCTCCTCCCAGACGGGCACGGCCGCGCGGCCGGCCCCGAGCAGCGCCACCAGCGCGTCACGCGCCTCGTCCGGCCAGGGCACGGGCAGCGGCGGCGACTGGGCGGCCAGCGTGGTGACCGTGGCGGGCGCCAGCGGCAGCCCCGCCTCGGCCGCCGCCGCGGCGGCGCGCAGCACCAGCACCGGGTCCTTGCGCGGGTTCACCCCGCGAGCGAGCACGACCTCTCCGCCGTGCTCGACGACGCCGTCGGCGAGCGGGCGGCGACCACGGGGGGTGGGGCCGGTGAGCAACCGGTCGACGGTGCGCCAGGTGGCGTCGAAGGCGTGCCCGATCGTCCTGGCGGCCTCGGCGAGCCTGCGCATCAGCGCCTCGGCGTCGAGCAGCCCGAGCATCCCGGCCACGGCGTCCTGCTCCTGGAGCACCAGCCTGTCCGCGCCGCGGGCGGTCACCAGGTGCAGACCGTGCCGGATGTCGAGCAGCAACTCATAGGCCTCACGGACCCGGGGACCCGGGGCCGAGGCGACCCAGGCCGCCGCCACCGCCTGCATCGCCTGCACATCGCGGATGCCGCCGCGGGAGTCCTTGAGGTCGGGTTCGAGCAGGAACGCCAGCTCGCCGCTCGCCTCCGCCCGCTTGTCCGCGGCGTCACGCAGCTCGCCCAGGCGGCGCCGGGAGTCGGCACGCCACTCGGCGAGCACGATCTCACGCGCCGAGCGCGTCAGCTCCGGGTCTCCGGCCACGTGCCGCGCCTGGATCAGGCCGAGGACCGCCTTGAGGTCCTCCCTGGCGACCTTGGCCGCCTCGTCCACCGTCCGCACCGAGTGGTCGAGACCGACCCCCGAGTCCCAGATCGGATACCAGATGCGGTCGGCGACACGCGCGACGTCCTCCCGCCCGTCGTGCAGCAGGACCAGGTCGAGGTCACTGCCCGGCGCGAGTTCGGAGCGGCCAAGGCTCCCGACCGCGACGAGCGCGACCCCGTTGAGGGCGCCGCGCTCGTCGTTTCTCGTCGTTCCCCCGTTAGGCCCGTACGGCGTACCGCAGGCGGTGCGGACCAGGTCCGTCAACCAGCGGTCGATGTCCGCGGCCCGTTCCTTACGGGCCGCGGCGTACGAGCGAGCGTCGCCTCTCACCGGTTAGAGCGCCTCAGGTCCGCGTTCCCCGGTGCGGACGCGGATGACCGTGTCCACAGGGACGGACCACACCTTGCCGTCACCGATCTTGCCGGTCTGCGAGGCCTTGACGATGACGTCGATGACATCCTCGGCGTCCTCCTCCTCGGCGAGCACCTCAAGGCGGACCTTGGGCACCAGATCGACCTGGTACTCGGCACCCCGGTAGACCTCGGTGTGACCACGCTGGCGGCCGTAACCGCTCGCTTCGCTGACCGTCATTCCCTTGACCCCGAACTGCTCCAGGGCCGCTTTCACGTCATCGAGCTTGAACGGCTTGATGATCGCTGTGATGAGTCTCATGCGTCCACCTTCTTAGACGCCGGGGTGGGGGCCGGACCGTTGACGGCGGCCACACCCGAGGAGTGGATGGTGCCGAGGTCGTAACCGGTCTCGGCGTGGGAGGTGATGTCGACGCCGGTGATCTCGTCTTCCTGCGAGATGCGGAAGCCCATTGTCTTGTCGATGATCTTAGCGATGATCCAGGAGATAACGAAGGAGTAGGCGCCGACCGCGACGGGACCGAGCACCTGCACACCGAGCTGGGAGATCGGCCCGCCGTAGAAGAGGCCCTTCTCCTGGCCGTCGGCGAACGGGTAGGCGGCGACGAAGCCCAGCGCCACCGCACCCACGACACCGCCGACGAGGTGGACGCCGACCACGTCGAGGGAGTCGTCGTAGCCGAGCTTGTACTTCAGGCCGACCGCGTAGGCACAGGCGACACCGGCGAGCGCGCCGATCACGAACGCCGCCCAGGGGTCGACGAAACCACAGGCCGGGGTGATCGCGACCAGGCCGGAGACCGCACCGGAGGCGACACCCAGGGTGGTGGAGTGACCGTCGCGGATCTTCTCGACGAGGATCCAGGCGCCCGCCGCGACGGCGGTGGCGATCTGGGTGTTGATGAACGCCAGGCCGGTCGTGCCGTCAACGGCGAGCTCGGAGCCCGAGTTGAAGCCGAACCAGCCGAACCACAGCAGGGCCGCGCCGAGAAGGACCAACGTGAGGTTGTGCGGTCGCATCGGGTCCTTGCGCCAGCCGACGCGCTTGCCGATCACCAGGGCGACCGCGAGGGCCGCGGCTCCGGCGTTGATGTGGACGACCGTACCGCCGGCGAAGTCCTCGATGCCGAGGCTGCTCAGCCAGCCGCCGCCCCACACCCAGTGGGCCACGGGGAAGTAGACGACCGTCGCCCAGACAATGGCGAAGACGACCCACGCGCCGAACTTCACCCGGTCGGCGAGCGCTCCGCTGATCAGCGCGACCGTGATGATCGCGAAAGTCATCTGGAACGTCGAGAAGACCAGGCTCGGCATACCGGTGCCGTCATCCTTGGTCGCCGTCTCGACCAGGCCGCTCAGACCGATGTTGTCGAGTCCACCGATAATCTTGTTGAGGAATCCCGAACCGTCTCCGACGGTGTCGAAGGCGAGCGAGTGACCGTAGAGCACCCAGGCGATCGTCACGACGATGATGCTGACCCACGACATCATCATCATGTTCAGAACACTCTTGGCCCTGGTCATGCCCCCGTAGAAGAACGCGAGACCCGGTGTCATGAGTAGGACGAGTGCGGTACTCGCGAGCATCCAGGCTGTGGAGCCGCTATCGATCTCCATGCGAAGCGACCCTCCTTCCAATTGGCTTTTGCCGGTTTCACATGCAGTGATCGCTTCTGGGCTCCATCGACCGGCCGCGCACTGACGTTGCGCCACAGCGTGTTCTTCTACCGTTTCAAGGTGTGACCTTGTGTGTTTCACATCTGTGAATCTCGGCAGCAGGGTGTTTCAGATGTGTTTCGGACAAGGTGTGCCATGACTTGGAGATGGCCTTAAAAGAGCCCAGGTCAACTCCACTTGGCGGTTACCAGGGCTTCCGCCACCCCTACGCCACGCCCACCGGACCCCCTCGGTCCGGGCGAATAGGCTGGCCCGTAACCCCTGGTCACCCTCGGTCCCCTTCCCCGGAACGGACCCCGGCAGGCTTCTGGGGACGGATCGGGCCCGCGACCGTTCACGCTGCGGTGGGCGGGTGTTCCGGCCGGCCGTCTCAGTTGCGCTCTGGTGGTTCAGGCCTCCGGCCTGCTCGGGCGCGGTGGTTGCGG
>NZ_JBEPDA010000021.1:0-153048 GCF_040299985.1 Streptosporangium sp. NPDC000563
GCCTTTCGGCGGCGGGCCGACGTGTGCCCGCTCGGCGGGAGAGGGTCAGGTCGCCGTGCAGGTGAGGGTGGGGGCGTTACCGGAGCCGGAGCCGATGAATCCGAAGGTGGTGGAGGCGCCGGCGCCCAGCGAGCCGTTGTAGGCGGCGTTGCGGGCGGTGACCGCGGATCCGTTCGCGGTCACGGTCGCGCTCCAGGACGAGCTGATCCTCTCGCCGTTGGCGAAGGTCCAGTTCACCGTCCAGCCGGTGATCGCCCTGGAGCCGGCGGTCACGCTCACGTCGGCCTGGAAGCCACCGGACCACTGGGAGGTGACGCGGTAGGTGGCCGAGCAGCCGCCGGGACCCGGGGTCGGGGTCACGGTCGGAGTGGGCGTGGGAGTCGGGGTGGGAGTCGGAGTGGGGGTCGGAGTGGGCGTGGGAGTGGGGGTGGGGTTCGTGCCACCGGTGAAGTTGACGTCACTGCAGAAGTAGTACGACTGGTCGAGGTGGCTCGCCTGCCAGACGGTGTAGACGATGTGGTGGCCGGTACGGCCGGGCGCGTTCACCGGGATGGCCGTGCTGGTGCCCGTCGGCCTCCTGCCCAGCTCGTTGACGAGTTCCAGGTCACTCCACTTCAGCGCCTGGGTCTTGGGGTTGAAGCCCTGTTTGGTGACGTAGACGCGGATGTAGTCCGCGCCGTGCGAGGCCTGGTCCAGCAGGTTCATCGTGAACGAGGAGGGACGGTCCACGGTCTTCCACGCGCCCACCGTGTCCATGGTCCGGTAACGGCCGTTCTCGGTCCGGCCGCCGCTGCACAGCTGCCCGTCGGGGATCGCGCCCTGGTGGTTGCCGCCGACGTTCTCGCGGAACAGCCCGTTCCAGTTCCACATCGCGTTGGGGTTGTCCTGCCAGGCCTGCCAGCACATCGGGTCCTGCTGGGCCATGGCCGGGTTCTGGAAGTCACCTCCCCAGCGCTCCCAGCAGCCGTAGTTGCGCGAAGGCGGGTCGCTGATCGAGCCGTGCGCCGAGGCGGGGCCCGCCAGCACGGTGGTGAACATGAGCGCGGTCGCGAGCGCGACGGCGGCCGCGACGACCATCCGCCAGACCGAGACTCGGTGGACGGTGACGCCGTCGGACACGTGCACTTGATCGCGCAGAAGTCGGAGCGTACGTGACCTCATCGTGTGAAGGTCTCCTTTTGAAGGCCGGGATTTCGAATGCCGGGATGACGAGACCTGGCGCGCCGAATGAGGGCGGAGTCCTCACGCCAGAGGGTCACCACCGTCGCCCACCCCCCGGCCCCGGAGCAACCATGGCGCACGCTTCCCGGACGGCGACCGCCCGGGAACTGGCCATACGCTACAAAACGGATGAAAGGTTCATTTCCCACGACTTTTCCCGGAGGCGGCCCCGGTATCCGTTCCCGACATCCACCCGGAGATGACGCTCTCACCCCGTCCCGCCGAAAATGATCGGCAACCGCGACGAGCGACAACCACGCCGAGCGTGGACACCGTCATGACTCGCCCGAAGGCACCGGCCCGGGGCGCGGTTGTCGACGTAGCCGGCGATGTCACCAGAAAGCGGCAGCACTGTCGGGCTTGCGGTCGGAGGCGATCCATGCCGAGGCCGGCTCGGCGGTCACATCCGACGCCGCTTGGGGCGGATCTTGATCTCGCGCATGTCGGTCACCGCGAGCTGCAGGATCTCGTGCGAATGCCCGTGCGCTTCCAGCGCGGCCATCGCGCCGAGCGCCGCCTCGTCCTGGCCGTCGTCCGGACCTGCCGGAACCTGGCAGCGGAAGGTGAAGGCCGTCATGCTTTGATCGTGGGTGAACGTCCCGGCCTCGGTGTAGGCGATGTCGCCCGCGGCCAGGACGGCCGCCCGCCCCGTGTCGTCGAGCCCGGTGAACTTCCCTCTGATCGTCACTCTGAACAACTGCTCATCCCTCTCGTACGGCATAGCCGAGCAGGCGCTTCCCCATGAGGCCCTCCGCGGCGTCGATCAGCTTCAGCACGTCCGCGGCGATGACGTCCGGCCGCTCGCCGGCCGCGGTCCGCCTGCCGATCTCCGACAGGACCATGCTGTGCAGGCTCCCCAGCTGCCAGGCGACAACCTGCGGCACCGGGTCGCCGGGCTCGGCGCCGGTCTCCTGGACCAACTGCGCGGCCAGTTCGGCGGTCATCTGGTGGGCAAGCCGCTCAAGCCGGGCGGTCAGCGTGGGCGCGGCTCGCATCATCTCCAGCACGCGGCCGAATCCCTCGCTCAGCCCGACCTTGCGCTCATGCCCGCTCACCTCCTGCCGCAGCCGCGCCAGGACCGCATCGGCCGCCGACTGGCCGGGCTCACGCCCGCGCACCATGTCGGCCAGTCGCTGCGGGGATGCCTCCTCCGGTGGCAGGACGAGGTCCTCTTTGGTGTGGAAGTAGTTGTAGACGGTGTTGACCGACACCTCGGCAGCCGCAGCGATCTCGGCGATCGTGACGTTGTCGAAGCCACGCGCGACGAACAGACCGAGGGCCACATCGGAGACACGCTGCCGGGTCTGTCGCTTCTTGCGCTCGCGCAGGCCCTCAGACATGTATGGAGCCTACTGAAAATTTGGAGTCGATTGCAATTTTACGTCTTCCGCACCATCTTGGCGCCCTGGCCGTCAAGCCGTGTCTCACGCACCTCGGCGTGACGCGCGCCTGGGATCGAGCGCGAGCAGTCGGACACCGTCAAACAAACCGTCGAACAAACCCGCAACCGGCCGCCAAGACCCCCGGCGGCCCCTCGGAGGGAGCCGCCCGTGATGCCGATGACCCCGGATGCCCGCTCCGGGAAGCTCGCTCACCGGCCTGGGAGTCCTCACTCACCTCACCCGGCTCCGGCCTGACCACAGACGCGCGAACTCGCCGGAACGGGACGAGGTCTAGCTGAACGACACCGACCGCAGGGTGCAGTTGGTCATCCACGGGCCAGGGTTGACCGGTGCCGTGGAGCACCTCCAACTCGCGGTGATGCTGGTTGTCCCGGCGGGAATGCTGGTGTACTCGGACGTTCCGTCGAAGTCGCCGTACGGGGAGTGGCCGCTGCTGCACAGGGCCCTGACCCCCATGCCCGTGGCCCCGGCGGGCAGTGCCTGGGTGAACTGGAACGCGTACGTGCCGGGAACGGTGACCAGGCCGGGGACTATCTGGGACGATCCGGTGGAGAGCCTCACGTTCAAGGGATACCAGTTGCTGACATTTCCATAGTGGTTGGAATTGGTGCACTCCACCCTGCCGTACAGTACGGCGCTGGTCGCGGTGGCGGGTTGCGCCAGGCTCACGACACCCAACGCGCAGGTGACGATGAGCGCGGATCCGAGCGCCAGCCCTCGACGAAGCAGTTTCGCGGCGAGCATCTCCGTTCCTCCTTAATACTTCTGACATCGGCCACCGCGAATTCAGCATCCTCACCCGGCGCGGTCAACGGTCGAGCGATTTCAACAGAGCCGCAACCGTTACGGCGAGGGGATCTCGAAGTCCGAATCCATCGCCGGTCGATTCGTCGTCTTGCAGGGAAACGACCGCGCGGAAGAACGTGCAACCAGCGACGTTGATGAAATTTCCATGGACGCCGACGCTGAAGGCGTATGTCTGATATTTCGGTCCACCGATCGCGAGTCGCGTCCGGCACCCTTGAAAGATTCAAGGGCGCCGGGACGCCGCGTCGGCTCAGACGAGGATCTGGACGTACCCGTCGGTTCCGTGCACGCGGATCCGCTGCCCGTCCCGGATCAGCCGGGTGGCCTGCTCCACCCCCACGACGGCCGGCAGGCCGTACTCCCGCGCGATCACCGCCCCGTGCGTCATCAGGCCGCCCACCTCCGTCACCAGTCCCGCGACGGTGACGAACAGAGGGGTCCAGCCGGGGTCGGTGTAGGCGGTGACCAGGATGTCGCCCGCCTCCAGGTCGGCCCGCGCCATGTCCGTGACGACCCGGGCACGGCCTTCGACGGTCCCGGCCGAGACCGGGAGGCCGGCCAGCGCGCCGGGCGGGGCGTCCTCACGCCGATACCGGCCGGTGATGACCTCGCCGTCCGAGGTGAGGACCCGGGGCGGCGTGAGCGCCTCGTACGACCGGAACGCCTCCCGCCTTCGCAGGATGAGCTCGGCGTCCGCGTCGTTGGTGCGCACGACTTCCCGCAACTCAGGGAAACGAAGGAAGAAGATGTCCTCTTTCTCGCGCAGGACGCCGGAGCGGACGAGGCGATCGGCCTCCCTCAGCAACGCCTGCTTGTAGACGAAGTAGCGGCTGACCTTGCCGTACTTGGGATACTCCCGGTATCCGGCGAAGGTGCGGACGCGGTCGATCATCCGCTTGGTCTCCTCGGCCTTCCGCTCCCCGTCGGGCAGGGCGCGCAGTCGCGTCAGGAGTTCCTGCTCTTTCCTTCGTGACTGCAGGAGTCCCTGTTCGAAGTGTCGTTTGCCGGCGCCCGGCTCGAAGTTCCTGATGTTGCCGAGGATGGCGGGCACGAGCGTGGCGGGCTGCTCGCTCCAGCGCGTCCTGGTGATGTCGATCTCGCCCGTGCAGCGCATGCCGTACTCGTCGAGGTAGCCCCGGATGGCGTCACGTGCCTCCTGCCCGCCGGCGAGCCCGGCCAGCTCGTTCAGGAAGCCGTCGCCCTCCCGGCCTTCGTCCACGACACGGTGCAGGAACGTCACGACATCCGCGTGCGGTCGGATCGTGTCCGCGACGTCGAGGAGCGCCAGCCCCATCTCGGAGGTGACGTTGTGCGGGACGGACTGCGTGAGCGCGTCGGCCGCGTTCCTCTCCCCCAGCCACGCCTCGAGGTGGTCGTTGAGCCACCAGGCCGCCTCCATCCCCGCCATGATCACCTGAAGGCTCCGCGGATCGAACAGGATGCGCTGCAGCTCCGCGATGTCGGTCTGGATGAAGTCGAGCAGCGCCGTCCCCGACAAGAGCTGGATCTCGCTCCGCAGGGTGGCGACGGACTCCTGACTGTGCCGGATCAGCTCGGTGACGACGGCCGGATCGGTCTCGATCGGAGCGGGTGGGGCACCGGCCGGTGCGGCGACGGACTCCTCGTCGGGAACCGAGCGGATGAAGTCGCCGCGGTCGAGGACGGTCTGCAGCGCGTCCCGGATCAGCGGGTCGGACTTCCCCAGGTTCCCGAGGATGCTCGCGCGCCCCGCGGGCGTCGCCAGGGCGGGAGCCACGTCGACGAACAACCGTCCGCCCGCCTCGGGCATCGGCCTCGGGGTCGTCATCTGCCACACGGAGAGTCCCAGCGGCTTCATCGCATCGGTCATCATCTGCTGGTGACCGACGGAGACGTAGAGGTGGTTGTCCTGGTCGTCGGTCTCCGGGACGGGGAACAGGGTGGTGATCGCCCGGCTCTGGACGATGTGGAAGTCTTCGCCGACCAGGCACCACTCGATGTCCTGTGGCCTGCCGAAGTGCGCTTCGATGCGCCGGCCCAGCCGCACCAGACGCACGACCTGTGCGTCCGTCAGAGCCGGCTGCGTCTGGCGCCCCGGCTCGACGGGTACCTCCCGGGTACCGCCTGCCTGCGACGCCTGGACGAACCGCGATTTGGTCGCGACCGTCGTGGTGACGATCTGGTCGTCGCGCACCGCGTAGACGTCCCCGGCGACCAGACCGGAGACCAGCGCCTCGCCGAGCCCCCAGCCGGCCTCCACGGTGGCGATCTTCCGGTTCGAGGTCACGGGATCGGCGGTGAAGAGGATCCCGGCCGCGTCGGGGAACACCATCCGCTGTACGACCACGGCCATCCGCACCCTGTGGTCGTCGAAGCCGTTACGGCGCCGGTAGGTCACCGCCCGCTCGGTGAACAGCGAGGCCCAGCACATTCGGATGTGCGAAAGGATCGCCGGCAGGCCCACGATGTTCAGGTACGAGTCCTGCTGGCCGGCGAAGGACGCGGTCGGCAGATCCTCGGCCGTCGCGCTGGAACGTACCGCGTAGGATTCCTGCTCCCCGAACCGGGCGAGCGACTCGCCGATCGCCGCCACGAGATCGGCGGGAATCGTCACGCCTTCGACGACGCGGCGGATCTCGGCGCTCAGGGTGCGGATCGCCGCGTGGTCGTCCGGTTTCACGCGCGACAGCAGATCAAGTTGAGCATTGATCGACGGTGCTTCGGCGACGACCCGCTGGAAGGCCTCCGTCGTGACGCAGAAGCCGTCCGGCACGCGAACGCCTTCGATCCGCGAGAGCTCTCCCAGGTGCGCTCCCTTTCCCCCGACGTCTGCGATATCCGTCGAGTGGATCTCCTCGAAACCCAGTACGTAACCCAATTCCGTTGCCCCCATCGTTCGTCGGGTCGGTTCGCAACGGGCAGTATGAAGTACTTTTTGATGTCTCATGAGGCGCGCGAATCTGGTACAAAATGAAAAGGGCGAGGTGCGGCGCGTTCCCAGTCCTCGGAACGCGAAAAGCCCGGCCCCCTCGCGACGCGAGAAGACCGGGCCGTGCGAACCTCGCTACCTGAGCGCGATCCATCGATCCGCCGCCACCACCGCGATCCACGCCATCCCGGTGAGCGCGCCGATCGCCAGGGTCAGCGATCCGGCCGTCCCGCCCGCCATCGCCCACCCGTCGCCGAGGGCGAAGACCAGACCGCTGAGCCGCGAGGCGACGGCGAAGCCTGGGCGGCCCGCCCGGGAGAAGTGGCGGCCCAGCACGAAGCAGGCCACGATGTACGCGGTGAACGCGATGGACCCGGCGACCATGTGCATGAGGCCGCTCGCGCTCAACGTACCCGTCTGACCCAGCGGAGTGCCCGCCGGGAAGCCGTCGCCCGGATCCATGACGAACACCCCGGCCGCGGCCATCGCGACCCCCGCGACCAGGACCAGCCGGGGCGCCCAGGTGCCACCGGGCGCACCTCGCAGCGCACGGCGCAGGCCGATCGCGCCGGCCACCGTCAGAGCCCCGCTGAGCAGGAAGTTGGCGATCTGCAACCAGCCCAGGTCGCCGGTGCTCAGCATGCTCAACGGGTGGCGCGTCAGATCGAAGCCCTCGCGGGTGAACACCTGCGCCAGCGACACGGCCGCGAAGAGCGGCGCGGCGGCGACGGCGCAGGCGAGCAGCACACGCGTCGCCGGGGTGACGGAACGGGTGACGGTGGCTCCGGGGTGCAAGGCGGTCATGACGGTTTCCTCTCTGCCGCGACGGATCCCCGTCGCCGTACTCGTTCCGCCGGTCTCACCCGGCCTCGCTGACACGTCGAACGAGGAGGACGGGATTCGACGCCGCCACGCCATCACACCCCTGAACTGCGCCGATGCCGATCCGGGACGCATTCCCTGTCACATCGAACCGCACTCTTGGGCGACGGGCGGTTCACCGCACGCTCCGGGTAGTGGCGGCGCAGAACCTGGAACGCCTCAGATGCCACCCACCGGGTGGTGCCCGCTCAGATCTGGTTCGTGCCGCCGTCGACGTAGATGTTCGTGCCGACGACGTAGCTGCTCTGTTCCGAGGCCAGGAAGGCCACGACCGCGGCGGCCTCCTCAGGCTGACCCATGCGGCCCTTGGCCACGGTCGCGGCGACGTTCTCCTTGACGGCCCTGGCGGTCTCCTCGTCGCCGAAAACGGCGGTGCCCCCGGGAGTCTCGATCCATGCCGGCGAGACCACGTTGACCCGGATGCCCCGGCCCTTGAGCTCGTTGGACCACGTCCGCGCGAAGGACCGGACGGCCGCCTTCGACGCCGCGTACGCGCCGAACGCCTCCACTCCACGGTCGCCGGCCGTCGAACCGACCAGGACGATCGAGGCTCCGTCGTTGAGCAGCGGCAACGCCTTCTGCACGGTGAACAGCGTGCCTCGGACGTTGACCGCGAAGGTCTGGTCGAAGTGCTCCTCGGTGGTCTGCTCCAGCGTCACGAACGAACCGATCGCCGCGTTCGCCACGAGCACGTCCAAACCCCTGCCCCGCGCCCGGACCGCCGCGTAGAGCCGGTCCAGGTCCTCCGGCTTCGAGATGTCGCCGACGACCGCGGTGGCCCGGTCCGCTCCGATGGTCTTGACGGCGGCCTCCAGTTCTGCCTCGCGCCGGCCGGTGACGAACACGTACGCGCCCTCGTCCGCCAGCCGGACGGCGGTGGCCAGACCGATACCGGTGCTGCCCCCGGTGACCACCGACGTCTTGCCTTCCAGCTGTCCCATGTGGGTATCTCCATCACTCTCTCGATGCCGATCCGTTCGCCATCGATACTGCGGGAGATCGGGGATACCATCCATAATGCAGAATCCGGCATTCTTTACGTATCGTCCAGGAGGTGTCGTCAGTGCTCGGATTTCGGGATCCGGTGGCCGACGCGATCGGCCTGCTCCGGCCCCACACGGTGATCGGGCCCGGTCTCCGGGCCACGGGAGAGTGGGCCTTGCGCTTCGACACGTTCCTGCACGTGCGGATCGGCGGCCTCGTACGCGGCACGTGCTGGTTGATCCTCGAAGGGCACGAGCCGGTGCTCCTGCGGGAGGGTGACACCTTCATGCTGGGCAACCCGCCGCCCTACGTGCTGGCCGGCGCGCTCGACGCGAGCCCGCGCCCCGCGGAGCCGGTGTTGGCGGGCGCCGAAGACGGGTTCGTGCGGATCGGCCCGGAGTCCGAGGAGGACTTCTACCTCTGCGTCGGGCACATCGCGTTCGACGACGGGAACGCGGCCCTGCTGACCGATCTTCTGCCGCCGCTCGTGATCGTCCGCAGGGCCGATCCTCACGGCAGGCGGCTCGCGCAGCTGATCGATCTCCTCGCCACCGAGATCGGGATCGCCGCCGCCGGCGGCCCGCTGGTGCAGAACCACCTCGCACAGATCCTGCTCGTACACATGCTGCGTGCTCACGCCGGTCAGACAGACCGGCCAACCGGCTGGCTGGGTGCCCTGAACGAGGACGGCATCGGTGCCGCCCTGCGTGCCGTGCACGCGGACGTGGCCCACTCCTGGAGCCTCAAGGAGCTCGCCGAGATCAGCCACATGTCGCGTTCCGCGTTCGCCCAGGCCTTCAAGAACCACGTCGGGATCCCGCCGTTGGAGTACCTGATCCAATGGCGTATGAGCCTCGCGCGCGACGCCCTCGCCCGCGACACCCTGTCGATCTCCGAGCTCGCACGGGCCACGGGCTACCTGTCCGAGAGCGCCTTCAGCACCGCGTTCCGCCGCGTGGTCGGCTTGTCGCCCGCACAGTTCCGGAACCAGGCCTGGCAGCCACCGTACTCGGCCGCGAACGAAAGCTGAAGCAGTCGTCCCGTGCTCAGCCGCGCCGCTCACATCGGCGACGAAGACACCGGCACACCGCCCGCCTGCCGCTGTCGAACGACCTCTTGAACCATCTCGCCGACCTGATGCGCGGCCACTCGAAGAAAATCGGCTCGCGGTGGCAGTGCCTGCAGTGCTGCGCTGTGACCGGCGGCCAGGCGACCTGGGTCACGTCCATCGGGGATGATGGCACGCGAACGCGGACCCTGTTCCTGATCGACTGGCTTAGACACCGACGATCATCAGGGGTCGCGTTTGCCATCTACGCATCGGGGCGCTCTCGATCACCAGCCCGGTACAGGGCAGCGACCATCTCACCAGCCGAGAACGCCTCCGCCTTGCCCGCGGTGGAAATCGGCGGCAACCTGGCCGGATCATCGACGGCAGATACGAGCGTGTCGTCGTCCTCGGCAGAGCGACGTAAGGAACGGGTGTCGCCGACGTCCAGGGCACGCTCCACTACCGCTTTCATAGGCCCTGCCGCTATCAACTCCAACGAGGTTTTGCAATCTCGCCCGAGGATGTCCGCGAGGTCCAGAGCTTGGACCTTGAGGTGCCCTGCATATTCCGGACAGTCGGCTACATGAGATGACAGAAGTCCGAAAGAGGTAGGTACGCGTCTTGTGCTGCTATCGCGTGGAGGCGAGAGGAGTCCGATAAGAGCGCCGTGAGAGCGAAGAAGGACCGGCGCCCTCCATGGTCGGATGTGTAAGCCAGGTGGCCGAAAGGGTCGGCTTTCGATTCATGATTACAAGGAGGGTCGAATCTCGTCGTGAGCGTCTCTGTCCGGGTCGTTAACGGCATCCAGGGAAGGCCGGCCGCCGGACTTACGGTTAGCCTCAGTCGAGAGGTCGATGGTTAATTTTTGCAGCGATGGACCGGGCAAGCAGACGAAAGTGGGCAGGTCTTGAGCTTGTAGGAACTTTCACTACCGCCTGGAGCGTACAGGCTTGAATTCGATCTTGTTGACTACTTCTGCGCGCCGGCACGCGCCCTATAATTCGGCGATTGGGGTGTACTTCTTCATGGCCAACCGTGGCCATGTTCATAGGATCACGCTGCTGGCGACTCCCGCTAACTGCACCATATTCAGGGAGGATGGGTAATGAAAGCTAAGCCAGGAGTGCCTTCGCAGTTCCTGCCCCTGCCCGCAGGTCATATCACAGCCGGTGTCGCCGTTCTGCCCTCAACAGGACTGCGCCTTGACAGTGGGATACCATTTGATAATTGGCTTGGAATTGGCCAGGGGTTGGCCGAGGCCGTGAGCAGCTCGGCATGGTGCCTAGGCGACTGGCTGATTTACGGTGAAACTCGCTTCACCGGGCGTTACCGCAGTGCTATCGAGCAAACCTCGCTTGATTACAAGACGCTTCGCAATTATGCGTGGGTCGCCAGGAAGTTCGCGCACGCAAGGCGAAGAGCGGGATTGAGCTTCGAGCATCACGCCGCAGTCGCCAGTCTCCCCGAACCGGAGCAGGACTATTGGCTTCGGAAGGCAGAGTTGTTTGGTTGGTCGAGGAACGACCTGCGGCGCGAGGTGCGCGCCAGCCTCGCCGCGCGCGGCGAGGACCTGGCTGACCGAGGTATCGCGGCTGGGGCAACCGCTGATGATCACGCCAGGGGTCACGATCATGCCAGGCATGAAGGTGCCGGTATCGGCGACAGCGCCATGGCCTTGAAACTGCACCTGGATGTCACCGACGATCAGCTTGCCATGATCACGGAGGCGGCCAGCAAGTCTCAGCTCTCCGTTGGAACGTGGGCGCAGCTGATGCTTGAGCAGGCCGCTCGCGCGGCTCTGGCATTCGCTTCGCGGGACCCGAACCCGGTGACGCGAGCCATTGGCTGACGCTTGGCGGCGGACAGCGACACGGTGCCTGCCGGCAGCTCGGCCTGGTGAATAACAAGTGAGGTCGCCCTGCTCTCCCTCATCAATCAAGCTGGGCGAACCGCTGAACGGCGTCGCGGTACGCCGCAGTCGCATCGGCGCGCGTATGTGAGGAGCCCTCGGAGTAGAGCAGAATGCGGATTTGCTCGCCTGTCTCTTCGCTTCGATTGAAGCTGGCCTCGAACGGGAAGTCCGTGTGGGACCAGTCTTCGACCGCCTCCAGCGTGTCCAGACCGAGCCGTAGCGCGGCGCCGGCGATGCTATGGAAGCTGTTGAAGCCAAACAGGGAAGCTGGTACTACTGCCCTGCCAACAGTGCGGGCCAACTGGGCCAGCGGAGTCCGGCCGCGCATGGTGACCTTCATCAGCTCCCGATGCGCCCGGGCAATGGCCTCCTTACCAGGTGCTGCGACGTCGATTCGCAGCGGGGCGACGTTGAGGAACATCCCCCGCGCATCTACGCCGTTCGGTACCGCGAGCCGGGTATTGACAGGGACGCCGGTCAGGATGCTCCGCCCGCCGACCAATCGCGCCTGCGCTTCAAGGTGGATCGCGAGAAGCACGGACTTCAACCCGGAGGAGGAACTCGCCGCAAGTCGGCTCAGCATCCGGTTCTCCTGGCCTGCGATCTCCACCGAGTCCTGCCAGGTGTGGCAGTCGCGAGTGGTCTCGGCACTCGACCGCGTTTCCAGTCCGTCCAGGTACCGGCTCCACCACTGTGAGTCGGCGAGCGTGAGCGACTGGAAGAGCTGCTGCGCGCTATGCTCGCGGAGTCTGAAGCGGGGCGAGGCGTTCGAGGCAGATGACGCCGGCTGCTCGGGGGGCCGCCCGGTAAGTTCCGCGACGTAGCGCTCCAGGAATTCCACCAGGTTCAGATGGGTGCTCCACCCGTCAGCAATCGCATGCGGCTCGGTAAGGGTCAAGGTGATCGCCGTCTCGCTCAGGAGGTGGACCGTGATCGTGACGAGGGGCGGATCCTTCAGATCGATGGTCCGCGTGTTCTCGGCGTCAGCGAACTCGGCCAACCGTTGTTGCTGTTCACGGTCGTGGAGCCCTCGCAAGTCGCAAACTTTCACCAATGGCCGGTCGACATGGCTCAGTACGATCTGCATCGGGCGCGAGTAGCGGTCCAAGTCCAGCAGCGAGCGGAACATTTCATGCTCCCGCACCAAGCCAAGCCCGGCCGCCTCAAAGGCTGCGGGCTCCACGCGAGGTACGGTCAGACGCGAGGTTGCGACGTTGTGATAGGCCGGGACACCGATGGCGCCGCGGTCTCGGAGGGCAGCGGCCATGAGCATCCGAGTGGCCATCACGGCCTGTTGCTCGCTCATCGGGAAGGCATCCACGGCACCGGCCGGCAGCCGTCGGCGATCATCCGGCGAGACCAGACCCAGCGCGGGTATCTGCACCCATCGGTCGTCTGGAACCTCGAATGCCTCCACCTCGCTGCCTCCGGCTGCCGCGTAGAGCGTCGCGCGGACAGACTCGGAGATGGTGTCGCGGCCCCGACCTGTCACGATCGCTCCCCCGTTGGACGTGCTCGGGCCGCGAGGGACTCGATCTCGTCATCTTCTAGTACGTCGCGAATGGTGAGTTCGACACCCCGTGTGCGCGCGATGGCGACAAAGCGCACACACAAGATTGAGTCGCCGCCAACGGCGAAGAAGCGCGCCGAGCGGTCAGGCGGTGCATCAAGGCCGAGAAGCTCAACCCAGATGCTCCCGATCAGCTCTTGAGTTTCATCGATGGTTCTCACGGCTGCCTCCTGAGGTCCGAGAGCCTGCCTTGGCTACGGGGATCCACGGATCCGCTGGCCCTTCTATCGCGACACCAGATGGTCTCCCATGACCATCGCGTCGATGTCTATCCGAGAGAACGTCGCCACCGCGTCCTCGGGTGAGCAGACGATCGGCTCCCCGCGCGAGTTGAACGAGGTGTTGAGCAGGACCGGAATGCCGGTGATTGCCCGGAAGGCATCGATCAACCGCCAGTAGAGCTCGTTGTCCTCGCGTCGCACCACCTGGATCCGGGCAGTGCCGTCGACGTGCGTCACCGCCCCAAGTCTCGGACGCCAAGCCTCACGGACATCGACGGTTTCGATCATCCACAGATACTCGTCAGGATCGTCGATCTCGAAGCACTGCTCTGCGTACTCGTGCAAGACCGCCGGCGCGAGCGGCCGGAATTCCTCCCGTTGCTTGACCATTGAGTTGATCCGGTCCCTCATCTCGACGGTTCGTGGATCGGCGAGAATGCTGCGGTTCCCCAGCGCTCGCGGGCCGTATTCCATCCGGCCCTGGAAGAGCGCGACGACCTTTCCGTCACTCAGAAGCCCAGCAACCTCGGCGACGAGGTCGTTGAGTTCGCATCGCCGCCATCGCAGGTCAGTGCGCTCCAGCGTGGCCTGGATGCGCTCGGAGGTGAATGCCGGACCGAGGTAGGGCAGCCCGATGCGCGGGCGAACCCGCTTCCTGGGCACCTCGGCGCCCTCCTCCTCCATCACCACCAGCGCCGCACCCAGCGCCGTTCCGTCGTCGCCGGCCGCCGGCTGGGCGAACTGTCGCCGGTACATCCCGCTCTTGCGGATGGCCTGGTTGACGACGCAGTTCAGGGCCACGCCGCCGGCCAGGCATAGATTCTCGCTGGACTGCTCATCCCGGTGCGCCGCCAGGAAGCCGACGACGGTCTCCTCGGTCACGGCCTGCAGCGCCGCGGCGATGTCGAGGTGACGCTGCTCAAGGTTCGCACCCGGTTCCCGGGGCGGGCCGAGAACCGAGGCGAGATGTTCCAGTGACCTCTGGTAAGTAGCGCGTTCCTGTGCTGTTTCGTTCAAGTATGTCAGAGGCGTGGTGTAACGGCCGTCGTTTTGGCGGACGATAAGGGTGTCGAACGCCGGACGAAGTCGCTGCGGGTCCCCGTAGGGCGCCAGTCCCATGACCTTGTACTCGTCGAAGTTCATCCAAAATCCCAAATGCATGGTAACCAGCCCGTAGACGAGTCCCACGGAGTGCAGTCCGCGCACCTGGCCGCGCAACCGCAGTCCCTGCGATCCGCCTGTGTAAAGCGACGTGCTCTCGAACTCCCCAATCCCGTCGGCGACCAGGACATCGGCAGAGCCGAAGCCGGAACAGTGCAACGCGCTAGCGGCGTGGGCCTGGTGGTGCAATATCGGGATGACCTTCAGGTCATCGCTCCAGAGTTCCCTTGGAAATGCTGCGAATAGATCGCGGTGTATGACCTCTGGCGCGTACACGTGCTTGTATTCCTCGATCGCCCCTTCGGATTCGAAGTATGTCTGGTACCGGCCGAAGTCAAAGTTGTGCGCGACCGCACTCACGTCACGCGGAGTGATGCCGGCCGCTCCGAGCACATACTCGATCGCGGCCTGCGGGAATTCTCCGGTGCCCTTGCGTCGCACGAAACGCTCCTCGGCCGCGGCGGCCACGATGCCATCCTCGGTGACGAGGGCCGCTGCCGAGTCCGCCCCCTGGGCGAGCCGATATACGCGCTCGCCCAGCCCCGGAAACGACCGCCGCATGTATGGCTGGCTCTGGCCCAGCCCGCTAATTCCCAGGACATAACGCACGATTGCTGATCCTCTCTTGTCGACACTGCCGGTTCGCATCGGTTTCTTCGATCTCGATGAACCTTGGGCAGGTGTTTCGTCGGCGGCTCCAGCCCGGCCGGGCCTGGCCTGGCCCGGCCTGGCCTGGTCAGGTCATCGCCACCGCGATCCGTCGCTCCCCTTCGTACGGTTCGCGTCCGTGGGCCGTCAGCATGTTGTCGATCATCAGCAGGTCGCCTTGCCGGTAGTCGAACCGTGTCGCTGCCTCACGATATTTCTCGCGGATGTGTGCGCATACCTCCGCTGGAATTTCCGCCCCGTCACCGTAGACGGTGTTATTGGGAAGGCCGGACCTTCCGAAAAGCTCCTCAAGGACTCCGATGACACGCTCGGGAAGGGTTGTCCAGTGGAAGAAGGCTATGTGGTTGAACCATAGTTCATCGCCGTTTTCTGGATGGCGATGAAGAGCCACTCGATCGGCTACGGTGCGGAGAGTCCCGTCGCTGTTCCAGTGCGTTTGTATGCCGTTGTTTCCGCAGTAGAGATCCACGGCTTCGCGGCTTGTGGTTCCAAATACCTCGCTCCACGGCAGGCCGATCTGTGGATGGTAATTTCGGATGTGCCGCCAGCCGCGCCTGCGGAACTCTTCGACGAGGTCGACGTCAAGCGAGGCGGTGACCTGACGCACGTCGGCTAGTGGCGTTGCCCCGCCTGAAGTGGGCGGCCGCTGGCAGAAGAAGAAGAGCCTGCCCGGCCAGGTCGCCTGGTAAGAGTTTTCATTGTGGAAGAATATTTCCTCCTCCCGGGTGTACTCGGTCGACGTGTAGATTCCGGACTCGAGTTGCTTTCGCGGTGTGGAGCGCTCCGTATATGGCAACGGGTCGCCGCCCAGTGCCTGAACCGCCTTCGCGAAGTCGGCTGTGCTTTCGAGGGGAAATCCTCGGAACAGGACACGGCCCGCTGACATCAGCCGCTCGTTGATATACCGGGACTGCTCGTCATTCAGCCTGGCGGTCAGGTCACCGTTCAGGTCGGCTGGCGTGATCGGGGTGTCCGGCATCTTTCCTGTCACTCCCATGACGCGCTCGACTTTCCACGTTCTGTGACGTTGATCTGTGTGTTGATCCGAATGAAACGCGGCAGCGCATAGGACGGAAATGTCTGGCGCAGGTGCGCGAGAAGATCGCTTTGGGTCGTCCCGCCGTCCCGAGTCACCACGGCCGAGTGGAGGCCGTGCACCTCGTCCGCCTGGACGGCGGCGCTCACCACCCCTGGAAAGGCATTGAGGCAAGACTCAAGAGCGGCCAGGTTGATCCGAAAGCCGGCGACCTTCGCCTCCCGTCCCAGCCGGCCGACGTAGGTGTAGGTTCCGTCGTGGTCGCGCCGCACGCGATCTCCGCTGTGGTAGCTGCGCTTGCCGGCGGAACCGGGGAAAGGTCGCAACTGCCCGCGGCCATCCGCGGCGTCGTCCGAGTTCGAGGCGGTGAGGTAACCAGTCGCCACCTGCACCCCGGCGATTACCAGCTCACCCTCCTCAAGCTCGTCTCCGGCCTGGGGCGGCTGTCCCTCGATACTCAACTCCACACCTGGCGGGGCGGTCCCGATCGGAATCTCGTGACCGGTGAAGCCGGCCGGCACGGTGTAGCGGCAGCAGCCCACAGTCGCCTCGGAAGGGCCGTACTCGTTGACCACCAGCGTGTCGGGGAGGCTGTGCCGCCAGCGGGCAATACTTTGCCCGTAGAGGGCCTCACCTCCGACAACCAGGAGTGGCATCGAGCACCGGGCTCCACTCGCCTCCAGCAGCTCACACAGCATGTTGACCTGGCTTGGCGTCATCTTGACGAAACTGGAGCCCTGGAGGATGCCGGGGTCGGTGGCGACCTGAAGCGGCCAACGCAAGGGATCGAGAACCTGTACCCGTCTGCCGTTCAGGAGCGGTCCGAGGAGGCTGGTGATCGTCAGGTCGAAGCCCAGCGAGGTAAACAGCGGTGCCCCCCATCCTCGGGTGCAGTCGTACTCGCGCATCGACCAGTCGAGGTAGGCCCGCACGGCCGGCTCGGGTACGACGACTCCCTTTGGATCGCCGCTGGTGCCTGAGGTGAAGATCACGTACACGGTGTCCTGCGGGACGGTTGGTATGAGGCGGTTGGCGCCTGGATCGTTGGCCACGTCCCCGGGGCTGAGCCAGACGACGCCGTCGGTCGTCCCGCCGGCGTCCCCGAGGATGAAGGCGGCACCGCACAGACGGGCGATCCTGGCGGCAGTGCGTGGCGGCACGCGGAGATCGATCGGAGCAAAGGCGGCTCCGGTCATCAGGATGGCCACGATCTGGACGAGGGCGGTCGTGCTCGGGGCCGCCTGGATAGGCACGATCGCCCCGGGTCCGGCCCCGCGGCGGCGCAAATGGATGGCGACCTCGCGTGCGTGCGAGAGTAGCTGCGCATGGGTGGTGACCGCGCCCTGCTCGATGACCGCGGCGGCGGTGGAACCGGTCAGTTCGCCGACAAGGCTGTGCGCGCGCGTGGTCACGGCCTTGCCAATTCTGCGCAGTCGACGAGGTCGCCGACGGCGACCAGCAAACGACGCACGCCCGTATAGGGGTTACGAGCGTGGCTGCGGCGCAGGTTGTCGACGACTATCGTGCGGTCCGCCTTCCAGGGCACGACTTCCTCCAGGTCGGAGCAGATTTCTACAAGTTCGTCGATGACGGCGTCGGGGATCGGCCTGCCGTCCCCGCGTCGGCACCCTTTGGGAAACTCGTGAGGCTCGTAAAGCAGACTGAGCGAATCGTGAATATCCTCGTCCAGTGCCCGAGGATGCCAATGCAGGATTTGTGCTGTCAGCGAGGGTCGGCCGGTGGCCGGGTCGAGGATGACAGCCGGCCGCCGCTGCTCGGTGGTAAGGATGCCGCCGCGCTCATCCCACCTCCAGGTGGCGCCCTCCCGTTCGCAGGCGCGCTCGACAACGGTTGGATCAGTGGTGCGGTAGACCTTGCGCCAGTCGAGCCCGAGGTCCATCCCCAGTCGGCGAACGTAGGTGACGCCGGTGGCGAGGACGTCCTTGGCCAAGCTGCTAAGCCGCTCGTAGACGGCCGTCATGTCCGCAGTCGGTGTCTGCCCACCGTCCCCGATCTCCTGGCAGCCGAAGATGATTCGCCTGGGCCACATGCGCGCAAACGTGTTCTCGTTGTGCCACAGCAGCTTCCTGGTCCGTGAGTAGGGGGTCGGACTGTTGATCGTGCCCGTGGGGTCATCGTCGATGCTGTTGTGCTCCGGGTTGTCTTTGGCGAGCGGCCCGCAAGCCGCGGCGGCGAGTCGCTGGAAAGTCGCTACGTCCTGGCACAACCCATCGCCGTCGATGACGACCGCACCGTTACGGCGAAGGTGCTCCGCAACCGCCGTGGAGTTGGCGAGCCACCACACTTCCGGTGGGCCGTCGAGCCTAAGGTGCTGCATCGGGGGCCGCCCTTTCACCGTATGCCGCTGCCGAGATCAGGTGCCGGCGTGCCAGCTGCGCCAAACGAGCGATACCGGTGCTGTCAGCGGTGCCGCGTCGTGCGGTCACCGTCACTTCAAGGCTGGTATCGGTGACCGTCACGCCTACTGACAGCTGGTTACGTGCCACCGGCAAGCGGATGTCGACGGGCCGCAGGTGACGCAGACGACGCCGATGCCGGATGTCACGGAAATAGAACTTGCAGGGGTGACCACCGTGGCCGGCGGCTTCGCTGACCGGGCGGATCTCCTGCCGCATGGCGGCGGCCAGCCGGCGCATCACAGCCGTGTGGACGGCGGCGGCCGCGGCCGGACCGGACGTGCCGCGGTCGACGGTGGCGATTTCCAGTTGAGACAGGTGGAAACCCATCGTGTCCTGGGACGTGCCGGCCAGCGGGCGGAGGTCCACGTCGATGTACGCCATGACCGTCGCCGGCTCCGACCAAGCCGCTGCGGCAGCCGCCAGGTGCCCGACGGTCCAGGCGAACGGGGTGACTCCGGCCCTCCGCGCCGCGGCCGCAAGTTGCTCCCAGACACGGTCGCCATTCGAGATCGCCAGGTGCCGCTGCAGGTCGGTCACGAGCGGGGCATGGTCTCGCGTGGCAATGCGGTGCACGGAAGGACCGCAGCCGGGATGGTGATGTCCCGCGTCGCCTGCCCCGGGTCCGGTAAGCCGGCGGTCGACCTCGGTCCAGAAGATCTCCTCGGAATGTGCGTCCCAGACGATGTGGTGGGCCAGAACGAACAGCCGCGTGGCGTTTCCCCTGCGATCGGCCTGTGCGGCCAGGTGGATCAGCGGCCCGGTCGCAAGGGGGGTCGGCAGCCCTGCCAGGTGGGAGACGACGTCCGTGCGCCGCCATTCCGCCGGGAACACAAGGATCTCCGCGGGCAGCGAAGCCGCAGGCGACTCGAGAAACTTGTGAAGTATGCCTTGCTCGTCGACCGCGAACCGTGCCAGCGCCTCGGGATGGCAGGCCAGGGCAGCGGTCATGGCGCCGGCCGCGTCGCGAAGGCTCACCTGCGACCCGGGGCATGGCTCCGCGGCCGCCAGGCACAGGTAACGCCCTCGCAGTTCGGCCGCCTGCTCCTGATACCACAGGCCGAACTCGGCCGCGGTGGCAGGCAGAACCATCGCCATCTCAGCGTCGCCTGGCTGCGATAACGCAACGCGTTATGGTAGCCAGCTGCGGAGCCTCAAAGACCTCGAGCATCGGCAGCGTGACATCGCACGCGGCTTCAACCGATCGCACCAGCCGGATGAAGGTGAAGGAGTCGGCGCCGCTTTCGAAGAGGTCGTCGTGCGGGGCCGGCTTCATCGCGGACTCCGGCGCGATATCACGCCAGCAGGCTTCAACCTCTTCCAGGACCCGCGGGTAATCCATTGGCCTCATCGACCCGCCTCTTCTCGAGCACCGGCTGCGGCGGTCTGTTCCGCGACAAGGTCGCCGGCCAGGTCGTGCCGGAGGAATTGGCGGGTTTGCTCGATGTCGCCGGCCAAGACGCGGTCGTCCTTGAGCCGGGGCACTCGTGTGCGGTAACGCTCGTGTGCGCCGCGGACCGCGGGGGAAAGGACCAGCCCGGCTTTGAGATCGGCGGCCTGGCATGCGGTCATCAACTCGATGGCCAGCACGTTCTCCAGGTTGTCCACGATCTGCCGCAGCTTCAGCACGGAGGTGCCACCCATGCTCACGTGATCTTCCTGCAGTTGGCAGGTTGGAATCGAGTCGACGCTGCCGGGGTGCGCCAGGGTCTTGGCTTCGCTTACCAGTGCCGCAGCGGAGTACTGGCTGATCATGAGCCCGGAGTTGACGCCGGGATCCTCGGTGAGGAAGTCCGGGAGACCGCGGCGTCCGGACAGTAGCTGGTAGGTCCGGCGCTCGGAGATGGCGGCAAGCTCGGTGGCGACGATGCCGAGCATGTCCGCGGCCATGGCGACCGACTCGCCGTGCAGGTTGCCGCCCATGAGCACCAGGTCGTCATCCACGAAGAACAGCGGGTTGTCGGCGGTCGTGTTGATCTCGTTGAGGATCGAGTTCTGGGCGTATGCGATGTGCTCGCGCACGGCCCCGTGGACCTGAGGAGTGCATCGGAACGAGTAGGGGTCTTGCATCGACGGTGCAGCGGAGTCCAGGGCTGCGTGGTTTCCGCCGCGGGTGTAGTGGGAGAGGTTCTTGGCGACCACCGCCCGCCACCGGTTCCCCGAATCGCGGTGGTATCGCTCGTGGAAGAACCTGTCGGCGCAACTGAATGCCTGGGTGCTGATCGCCGCGATCAGGTCGGCCGAGCGCGCGAGCTCAAGGAGGCGCCGCAGTTCGATCACCGCGACGGCCGAGATGTACTGGGTCCCGTTGGTCAGCGCGAGACCGTCCTTGGGACCGAGCTCTACCCGGCCGAGGCCCAGCTGCTCCTCGACGTCCCTGGTGTCGCACACCTGGCCGTCCAGGATGATCTGGCCGAGGCCCAGGAGGGGAAGCGCCAGGTGGGACAGAGGTGCGAGGTCTCCGCTCGCACCGACGGTGCCGCGCTCGGGTACCACGGGGTGGATGCCGTTGTTGAGCATCCGCAGCAGGCTTTCCGCGACCTCCAGCGACACGCCGGTGTAGCCGCCGCGGAAGGTCAGCAGCTTGATCAGAAGCATCATCCGGACGACTTCAACGGGAGCACCGAGCCCGATGCCGCATGCGTGGGAAAGGATGTGGCGACGCTGGAGTTCCGCCTCTTCACCGGGCCGGACGCGGACGTTGGCCAGCGCGCCGAAGCCGGAGTTGACGCCGTACAGCAACTCGGGTCTCGCGGCGAGCGAATCGACCCACTTGGACGAACGCCTGATCGCCTCGGTGACCTCATCCGCCAGGACCACTGTGTTGCCGGGATCGATCCCGGCCATCAGCTGCTCGAGTTCCCAGCGTTCATCGGGTCGAATCACGACGTTGGCCATCGCCGAACCTCCTCATTGAGAACTGTTTTGTCATGGTGGTGAGAGTGGCGTCGGCCTCAGCACACAGTGCACGTGCCATTTCACCGTCGGAGCGGCCCGTGACGACGCAGGTGATGTCCTCGGCCAGTGCGTCGGCCCGGAAGTAGCACGCGAGGGCATGGCGCGGGGGCGAGCCGATGAGCTGCGTAGCCGAACTCGCCACGCCGTCGATCTCGACAGCCGGCGCAGGCACGTGATCCTCCAGGACGACGACGACGTCGCCGACGGGTGCCCACCCTTGTCCCGGCCGTACGCTGCCGAATCCCGGGACCAGCGCGGCGAAGTCGACAGCCGCCAACAGGTCGCGGTTAACCGCTTCGATGACGCGGGTGGTGTCCTGACCGGCGGCATCGACCAGCAGGGGCACGTCGACCACGTAATTGCCGATCGAGCGGACCTCATCCGGAGTCCGCGTTGAGACCGGTGTCTCGACAACAACCTGGTCCCGGTCCAGCACCCGGCCGACCGCCCTGGCGATCAACGTGATGAGGACAGCCGCCCGGCTCACTGACAGGCGGTCCGCGAGTTCCCTGATCGGCTGCGTCGGCAGCCGCCAATCGACCACCGACGCTCCTGCGGCGGCATCGTTCGGGCGCAGCCGCTCGTCGTAAGGCTGAGCCTTCAGCCCACGCCTGACCGTGGACCAGTGCCCTGCCGCAGACTGGACGAGACGGGCATCCGGTCTTGCCGGGGGCAGCACGCACAGCGAAGACAGCGATGTCCGGCGTTCCGGTGTGCCAAGGCGGTGCTGCAGCTCCGCTACGAGCAGTCCCATGCTCACTCCGTCGCATACCAGGTGGTGGGCGATCAGATAGACGCCCACCGGTGCGGGCTCCGTGCTCGAGCGGACCAATATGGCCCGGACCAGCTGATCCGCCCCGACGTCAAACGGCTGGTACGCACTGCTGTCCACCTCCGGTTGGGGGAAGGTGTCGGCGGATGCGGAGATCTGGAGTACGTCGACCCGCGCAACACCTGCTGCGTGCAAAACCCGTCGCGGGCGATCGCGGCCCAGGACGTACCGGACTCTCAGCTGGTCTACGTCCTTGAGCAAGTCCGACAGCGCTTGCCGGAGGCGCTGCTCGGTGATGGCCGCATGCGTGGTGAATCCCCCGACGACGTTCAGTGCACCGTCGCCGGGAAACATCTGACTCCACACCCAGATCGGCCGTTCAGTGGAGGTCAGCTCCTCACCGAGGGTTACTGGGGCAGCGGTCGATACGGATCGCGGAGTCTGACGACGGTTGCGGTCCACCACGCCGGCGAGCCCGGCGACCGTGGGGTGGGCCAGGTAGTCACGAATCGTCAGCCTGACTCCCAGGTCGCGCTCCAGGTGAGCGCTCAGCTCGAGCGCCAGGAGGGAGTGTCCGCCGCTGGCGAAAAAGTCAGTCGAGCCGGTTATGGCCACATCGGGCAGTACCCGCTCGAACGCTGCGGCGACCGCCTTCAGCGTCGTCTCATCCGCCGTCACCTCCACCTGTTCGTCGCCCGAGTCGGCTACCTTGAGCGACCGGTAGTCGACCTTCCCGGAATGCAGGCGCGGCAGGTATGTACAGATCACCACCCGGTCGGGCAGAAGGCGGACCTCCACCGTCTCGGTGATCTGCGTCAGGACCGCGGCACGATCGAGGCGGCTGTCGGACGGCACGATCCAGACGTGGATCATCACCTGCCCGTCTGCCTCGTCGGCTCGAGCGGCCGCCTGCCCCACGGCCGGAAGCGCGTGGAGCACCGCCTCCACCTGGTCGAGATTGATCCGTACACCGCGTCGTTTCACGGTTCGATCGCGCCGTCCCGACAACCGCAGACGACCACGGTGGTCCAGATAGCCGAGATCCCCTGTCCGGAAGACCGGGACGCCATTGGGTGCCGGGAAAGCCACAAGCGAGCCGGCCTGCTCCGATCCGTATCCGCGACATAGGTGCTCGGACTCCACCACGATCTCGCCGGGGTGTTGCGCTGAGGATCCGGATCGGCCGTCCAACGGCTCGATGGACAGTGTCCGTCCTGCGATCGCTTTACCAACCGGAATGTCGCCCGAGTCGGCGTCCTCCGGGGTGATCTGGTGCCAGGTCAGCAGAATGCACTCCGAAGGGCCGTATTCATTGTGCAGTCCGACCTTGGCCCCGCAGCGCTCCGCGGCGTCGAAGACCTGCCTTGCCACTTGCGGGTCGAACCACTCGCCGCTGCACATCACCTCCGTCAGGTGCGGCGGCCACGACGCCCCGGGCCGCACCGCAGCGGACGCCACCCGCCTCAGAATCGACGGGGTGGTCTCAAAATGGGTGATGCGCGCCTCCCTCAGCCACTGAAGCACCGCGTCCCCGTCATTGCGTATGGACATCGGCGCGACAACGCCCGCCGCGCCACTGGCCAGGGCCGAGATCAGTTGGCAGTAGAGGGCGTCGTAGGTGGGGGCCGCCCACAGCGCCAGGCGGTGGCCCGGCGCGAGGCCATATCTGGCGTTGAACTCCGCGCAGTAGGACTCGATCGCCGCACGACTCATCTCGATCAGCTTCGGGTCCGCTGTCGTGCCAGAAGTCCGAACACAGTATGCCGCTGCCTGCGGTGTCCGCACCGCCATGCGTTCGCTGTGCTCGAGCACAGCCTGGTCATCCCATTGCCGGGCGGCTTTGCTCAGGTCCCGCCCGGTAACGGTGACCGGTTCATCCATCAGGTTCGCAGGCGTGGTTTCGGCGGATGGGCCGGTCAGGAGGACCACGTCGGCGGCGAACTGATCGATGAGCCGCCGCCGCACGGCGTTGCTTTCCTGGTCGTCGACGACCATGAAGGTCCGCCCCGCCCAGAGACATGCCGTGATCGACGCGCTGACCTCGATCGACGCCGTACCGACGATGGCGACCCGTTCCGCGTGCCGTTGACCGAAGAACTCATCGCATGCGCAGGCAAGGGCACCGAGGTCGGCGTAAGACAAGACATCGCCCGTGCTGTCCACCAAGGCTGTCTCGGCAGCTCCACGACGGATCCGCTCATCCAAGACCGCGGCTAGCGCTGCCCGTCTGTCCGGACCAGAGCTGATCATGATGGCTTCCCCCCGGTCACTCGGCGTTCGCCATCGTCGCCACGAATTCATTCATGCTGGCCGCAGACATCAGGTCGTTCAGTGAAACGTTGTATCCCGCCTCCCGCAGCCCTCCCAGCAGGGAAAGAATTCCCAGCGAGTCGAGACCGAGCCCGAATACGTCTACCGTCATGTCCGTCAGCTCGCGACCAGTCACTTCGCGGAACTCTTGTTCAAGAACCTTGCGCGCCCGCATCGTCAGCGTCCTTTGTCGAGTAACGCGAATTAGTCATGTCGCCGCGATCACGGCTCATCGGTTCTTCCCTGCGCTCCGCGTGCCTGAAGCCGGCGTGTCGACAGTCCAGTGCATCCGTCACCGTACTTGTCTGTTGCCTGATGATCTCGGGAAAGCCGGCCATCAGTCGATGCAGTGCCGAACGGTCGTTGTTCTGCTTTGCACCGAATACCGCCACGGGCAGAGCAGAATAAAATCGAA
This sequence comes from Streptosporangium sp. NPDC000563, assembly GCF_040299985.1. NCBI lineage: Bacteria > Bacillati > Actinomycetota > Actinomycetes > Streptosporangiales > Streptosporangiaceae > Streptosporangium > Streptosporangium sp. NPDC000563. The sequence continues at coordinate 24,698 of NZ_JBEPDA010000021.1, forward strand.
GTACCGCACTGTATCGCTCGCTGATATGACGTTGCCACAGATCATCCCCGAGCAGCAACTGCAACCGCTCGGACATCAATTTGCTGTGCTCGAACAGCGCCCGCGGGGCATGGAGATCGAGCCCCGCATCTTCTTCGGGCGGCGTGTCCAGGAGCTCGTCCCGGTACGCTTCAAGCGCCGCCACGCCGTACAGGCGACCATCCGGCATGACCAGGCCCTGGGTAGCCCGCCCCGGATTCCCAGAAGCGAGAAAAAGCTCGAGCTCGGCAACCACAAACCGCGGGTCGAATCGGTAGGATGCCATTGCGTTGAATTTGAAGAGAATGAATGATCGCGTCCACGGCTGGTCCGCGTTCGCGCAGGATTCGTAAGCGGCGTCAAGCTCCGCCCATGAAACACGGGTGGTTTCAAATCGAATCAACTCGTCGTAACCCAGTAGATGCGCGATCCCTGCATCACTGTCTGATCCATGGACAAGAACGTCGTGATGAAAAGAACTCTCCCCGTACGTCGGTCGTCTCGGGATGAAGAACTCATCGACAAACGCGTAGATATACCAGCCATCGAGAAGCTGTGCATGCACGAACTCGGCGAAGCTGTGGCCGATCCACCTTCGCATCCACTCACGGTCTGCCCTGATAGTGTGCAGATACGGATTGGCCGCGAAATCATAGGAATAGAAGCACAGCGACGGGGACTCTATCGGGTGTTCGTCATAGGCCAGGTGTATGAAGTTCGAGAGAATCCAGTCACGGTTCTTGGGGGCATGCGCCTCGATGATGGAGACCGGGTACGCATACGGCTGGTACGCCCGGACGCTGGGATTCGTCGTCACCGGCAAAATTGTGCGGTGACGCCGCAAATCCTCGACGTGTTCCGCCTCTACCCTGTTCACCGATACTGTCCGACTACCCATGCGCGCTCGGCCGGCCCTTGAATTCGGCTGACGGCAAGCGCGTCGGACACGTACTCGAGCGGGGTGACGATTTCATCTCGGACCGCCTCTTCCCATGCGGTCGTCGGGCCGATTCCCCACTTGAACCAGGGAATCATGTCATCGACCACGAGCGTGGCGCCTGGCTTGGCCAGCCGTCGAGCGTTCGCGATGTCCGCCTTCGCACACGAGTACTCGTGGCCTCCGTCGATGAAGACGAGATCGAAACCATCCATCGGGTCGGCTACCTGGAAGGCCGGAACCGTTTGCGTGGAATCTCCGTAGATCAGGCGATGGCGACCCGGGTAACGAGAGTCGATGAACTCCTTTGCCGACTTGACGTGGGTCTCGGTGTTGATTTCAAAGGATGTGACCTTCGCCTGGGGAGAGCTTTCGAGGAAGGCGATGCTCGAGAAGCCGATATTGAAACCTATCTCGGCTATGGAAATGGCCTTCCGGGCACGCGCCAGATACATGAGATACAGGACCTGGGACAGGCAGCTAATTCCTTCGCCCAATGCGCTTCCGTGCCCTTGTGCATGCCGGAATATGTCCTCCATGAGCGAGTTAATACGTGATCGATCGCTGATTCCCGAGTCAGGGAATAGGGCAGACTTGAGTCCCGTTGGAGGCATCGACATGTCCATACGGCAATGTTGGCTTTTTAAAGCTTCCGCTGTCAACACCTCGGTGCTGCCGGCGCTGAGGAAACTTCAGAAGAGCCGTCATAGCAAGAATCCCTACCGAGGTACCCCCGGTAGGGATGGAGTGATTTATTTGCGCAGCGTCACTCGGAAATCGATCATCCGGAAGCGGACATATTACTACCGTCGCCGATCTTGGCGGTCCTTCGCTTACCGGTATTGTCCAACTGCCCACGCGCGCTCGGTCGGTCCCTGAAGCCGGCTGACGGCAAGCGCGTCGGACACGTACTCGAGCGGGGTGACGATTTCATCTCGGACCGCCTCTTCCCATGCGGTCGTCGGGCCGATTCCCCACTTGAACCAGGGAGTCATGCCATCGACCACGAGCGTGGCGCCTGGCTTGGCCAGCCGTCGAGCGTTCGCGATGTCCGCCTTCACGCACGAGTACTCGTCGCCTCCGTCGAAGAAGACGAGATCGAAACCATCCATCGGGTCGGCTACCTGGAAAGCCGGAACCGTTTGCGTGGAATCTCCGTAGATCAGGCGATGGCGACCCGGGTAACGAGAGTCGATGAACTCCTTTGCCGAGCCGGCGTAGGTCTCGGTGTTGATTTCAAAGGATGTGACCTTCGCCTGGGGAGAGCTTTCGAGGAAGGCGATACTCGAGAAGCCGATGCTAAAACCTATCTCGGCTATGGAAATGGCCTTCCGGGCACGTGCCAGATACATGAGATACAGGACCTGGGACAGGCAGCTAACCCGGTCGTCCAATACATTTGCGCGCCCTTGCACATGCCGGAACATGTCCTCCATGAGCGATTGAATACGTGATTGATCGCTGATTCCCGAGTCGGAGAACAGGGCAGACTTGAGTCCCGTTGGAGGCATCGACATGTCCATGTCGAAATGTTGGCCTCCGGAATCTACCGCTGTCAACGCTTTGGTGATGCCAGCGCCGAGGCAGCCTCAGAAGAGCCTTCCCTCGTGACAGCAGGTCGGCTTCCGAGGTAGCGGAACGTCGCGGCATGTTTGTTGTCCTGCCCGGCAGGACAACAAATTCGCAGTTTCCGGTTGACAGCTCCCTGGCTGACTCTCGGGCAGAGGCGGGGGCGTCTTGGTCACTTCGCGGGTGTGGCCTATGCCGCCTGGCTGGTGCTGGTCGGCTGCCGGCGTTCGTCGAGCAGTGCGGTGACGGCGATCAGGCCTGCCAGCGCGATGAAGGATCCCAGGCCGATGACCCAGCGCGGGCCGAACCATTCCGCCAGCACGCCGCTTGCGAGCATGGTGACGAGCGACACCCCGGCGTAGATGGCGCCGGTCGTACCCACGATCCGGCCGCGCAGCGAGCGCGGCGTGCTGAGCAGCAGCCAGGTCTGCCCGCCCACCCAGGAGATGGTGAAGGGCAGCCCGGACACGACGAAGGCAATCAGCGCCAGCGGCAGCGACGGCCAGATCGCCAGCACCAGGATCGCGCCATTGGAGATCGCGGCGCCGAGCAGGACAGGAAGCCGGTACCCCAGTCGGCGGACCACCGTGCCGATCACCGGGCCCGCGATCACGGCCGAGACCGCGAACGCGCTGTTGACCAGGCCCATCTGCCCGGACGTGGCGCCGATCACGCCCAGCATCAGCACTGGAAACAGGGAAGACAGCGGCCCCTCCTTGATCGCGTCAAGGACTTGCAGGAGTACCAGGCCCCGGACGCGACGGCTGCGTCGAAGCATCGCCAGATACCCGTCGCCGCAGCCTTCTTCGCCTTCCTCCACCGTGCCGCCGGCGGTCGGCGTCTTCCGCCCGGAGCCCCGCAGGAGCAGGCTGAGCAGTGCGGACAGCAGCATCAGCGTCGTCACCCCGATGGCCGTCCAGCGGAATCCGGCCCATCCCATGACGAACCCACCGAGCGCCGGCCCAACCAGCCTGGTGGCATTGGAGGCGAACGAATTCAGGCCGTTGGCCTCGGCCAGGTCCTCGGCGGTGACGTAGTCGGCAATGAGCACCTGCTCGGCGGGAATGTAGAGCTGCTGCAGGACCGCCTGGGCGAACACCGCGGAGACGAGGCCAAGCGGCGAGTCGGCGAGTGCGAAGACGGCCACCAGTACCAGCACCCGCAGGAAGAGCGCGATCCGTATGATCCGCAGGGGGTTGCCCCAGCGGTCCGCGACACTCCCGGCCAGGTGCCCGAAGGCCAACCCGGCCACGGTCGGGACCGCCGCGAGCACGGCTGTCCAGATCGGCGATTGGGTGAGCTGGTAGATATGGACGCTCAAGGCGATGCCCACGCCCGATCCCACCAGCGACGAGACCAGGTTGACGACCAGCAACGTCCCGAGGTTCGGATTCCTCATCAAGAACCCGATCGGTTTGACCCCCTTGTTGACGCTCACCTGGCCGCTCCTTTCGGAAGCATGACCACATCAGCCATACGCGAAGACATAATCGTACGTCAGTTCATGATGTCAAGGCGTGTCTCTAGCTTATTGACGATTACAGATGCCTGCGCTAGAAATAGCCAAAGACGATGGTCGAACCATCAATTCTTGCACGCCGTGAGCGTGTGTGGAGAAGTGGTATGTCAGTCATCAAACTTACACCGCGATCTTCAGTACCCGTACATTTCTCGGCCGAGACCACCCGGCAAGGACCACTGACTATAGGTCAGCTCAACATTCTGAAGTGGATTGATGATTCCAGTTCGGTAGAGGGGCGTCCGTATCCTGTCGTAACGTGTGCTATAAGCCTGAGTGGAACGGCGAGTGTGGAGGATGTCACTGAAAGCCTTGCCATCCTGATCGCCCGCCATGAAGTGCTACGGACGTCCTTCGCCACCGGACCGCAGCCATGTCAGCGTGTTTCCTCCGTTGGCACATTGATGGTTGACATCTATTCGCTGGAAGGCGGCCGAGCCAATCGGGTTGACGTTGAAGCCGAGCTCGCCAGGCACCTGGAGATCACAGCCCCAAGACAGCCTGATGGGCAGCGGCTGGCCGGCCAACAGTTGCGAGTCGCCCTGGCCATGAGCGCTGAAGTGGTGTACGCAGGCTTCCTTGAGTTATCTCACATGGCTGTGGACAGGGCAGCCTTGCGAATCCTTGAGCATGAGCTGGCTGAACTGATAAGCGATTCTGCTGCTCGAGTCATAGGACCGCCCCGTCATCAGCCTTTGGATCAGGCGGAACTCGAGCGCTCGGAGCGTGAATGTCAGAAACGTCGTAGAGCGCTGGAATACTGGAGCAGCAATCTTGCCGTAATGCCCTCGCCTCTCTACCTGACGCCTTCCGCGGGGTCCGAGCTCACGGAGGCGGACGCTGACGACACGGTGGGCGTCTACATGTCATCACCAGCCGCTGCACTAGCCGTGCAGTGCGTGAGCGCACGCACGCGAACCAGCCGGTCCAGCTGCCTGCTCGCCGCGTTGTGCGCCGTGCTCTCAGTGCGTACCGGCTATCGCGAGATAGTCTTTCCCGTGATGCCCTCAAACCGCTTTGAGCGCCACCTTTACGACTACGTCGGTACGCTTGCTCAAACAGGCATCGCCGCTATCGATGTCGGCTCTGCGAGCTTCGATGAATTGGTAAGGCAGGCATGGCGTGGCATGCTGGAAGGTTGCATGCACAGCGTTTACGATGTCTATGAGCTCGAAAAAATCCATAACCGGATATCGCATGACCGCGGCGTCTATTTCTATTTCGAGGCCATCTACAACTGTAGTGTCATCGAAAGCGGTATACCAATGAATGAACGCGCACCATCGCCCGAGCACATGACCGCCATGCTGAGCCGGACTCAACTGCGCCATTACCCTATGCCGTACCGTCTGGGAACACCCGTCCGATTCGATGTTTCCAGGCTGGAAGGCGAGGTGGAACTCTGTGGCTGGAGTTCCGACATTGGCCGAGTGCCGGTGGAACACCTGATATCGTTGCTGCAGGCCATTGAGCGCCTCCTGGTAGCAGCAGCCGGCGGTAACCTCGATCACGAGGATATAATCGATGTCCTTCAGATGGAGCCAGTCCGCCGGGACTCGAACTGGGTAAAGGCCGATGTCCAGTGGGTTGAGCTGACTGAAATCCAGAGACTTCTCGATGACGCGTTCGCACCGGCCAAGGCGCGGATTTTTTCACAGGTAGCCGGCGAACCGCTTGTGGCGTATGTCGAGGCTTCCGATTCCGTCCGTACGCCGGAACAAGCTCACGCACGGTGCATGGCCATGCTGTCCGCACACCCGTCAGCGATGACGCCGCGCTATTACGTTATATGCGAGGCGGTTTCGGTTGACGTTGACGACCCCATCGGTTGGCCGGCAGGGACAAGTGCAGGGACGGGAAGGGGCGCGGGCATCTCCCCGCTGAGCACAGCGAGCAGGGCTGACGCCGGCAGCGGGCCGAGCCTGTAGCGGCGTCCCCGGTGGCTGCGTGGGTCGGGCATGGAATCGAGGACCTCGGCCGGCGTATGCAGGTCAGCGGCTGGGTCGGTGAGGGCGACGTGCTCCAGGTGGCGGGAGGGCACATCGATCGGGGATGATGGCACGCGAACGCGGCCCCTGTTCTTGATCGACTGGCTTAGACAGCCGACGATCATCAGGGGTCGCGTTTGTCATCTCCGCACTGGGGCGCCCTTACTGGGTCACCCGCCCCAGGGACGCAGCGGTCTCACCGGCCGAGAACGTAACGGCCTTGGGAAGCTGTCGGGGGATAATGGCGCCAACCTTGCCTGTAGATTCCGATCCGAGACCATTCCAGGGCGCGATTGTAAGCGAATTTTCCCGTTTCAGGATGGACTTGTGTATCCTATCAAGCTGGTCGGATGGCTCCAGGCCAAGTTCCTCTCCGAGGATGGCCCGGATTTCCTGGAATGATTCAAGGGCGTCTGCTTGCCGGGCTGACCTGTACAGAGCGAGCATGTGCAACGCTCTCAGCGGCTCGCGCAGTGGGTAAGATCTGACGAGCTCACTCAGCTCGGCTACGAGTTCGTGATGCCGATCGAGTTTGAGCTCAAGCTCGATACACTCTTCGGTGGCCCTGATTCGCTCCTCTTCAAGCCGAATCGCCATCGTTCTGACCACCCCGCTCTCGACGTCTGAGGCGACCGCCGTGCCGCGCCAAAGCGCGAGCGCGGCACGAAGCTCGGCTGCCGCATCCCTGATCTTCCCGGCAGCAGCCAGCTCCCGGCCGGAGTTGATCATCCGGCGGAATACAGCAGAGTCGAGCGACTCGGTGGGAATATGGATGGTATAGCCTACCAGGCTGGTGACGATCACATGATCGTCACCGAATTTCCGCAGCTGACGCCGCAAGGCAGATATGCAGGTCTGGATCTGGCCCTTGGCGGTGACGGGTGGATCCTCTCCCCATATCCCCTCAGTGATCCGGTTGAGCGATACGAGATTTCCTACCTGCATGAGCAGCATCGCTAATATGGTTCGCTGGCGGCCGTGCGGAAATTGTAGAGCAATTCGATCAAGTGAAACATCGAGCGAACCAAGGATCCTGAAATGCATAGTATGAAGCCTTTTCGACTTGATGGACACGAGGTGGAAAATTCCGCGTTTTGGCAGACAGTCCCGTGGTCGCCCGGCAGATCCGACGGTCCTCCCCATCGTCGCGGTCCGTCAAAGGGGCGGTGGGGCCTGCAGCAGCCGGGTCGTGTAGCCGGCCCACGCTCCGGTGTACGGATGGGCGAGCACCAGATCGAGGGTGCGGCGGGAAACCTGCTCCACCCGGTCGGGTAGCTCCCAGGCGCGGTCCGGATGCGGCAGGGGACCCATGAGGTCCGGCCGCTTCTTGACTTTCTCGTCAACCGCACGCAGCAGGAGCAGGCGCCGGCTGTGTTCGGCCTGCCGGATCCCGCGGACCGCGCGAGGCGTCGCCTGCCCGTGCGTCAGTTGATCGAAGTCGCGCCGAGGAACCTTGTGCGTTCGGAAGTGCAGGTCATCAAAAGGATCTTCTGCCTGCATGGCAAGCCTTCCTGCGTGATCGACTGCGGCGAGCCGAGGGTCAGCCAACTCCGGTTGCGTTCGAGCAGGAGGTCTTGCTTCTGGTTGGGTCCTCGGCTTCCTCAGCGACATGTGGCAGGGCCGGTCCGAGTGCGGCAAGGGGCATTCCTCGCAGTACCGTCAGTGAAACTCTATCGAGATCAAATAGCTCGGATTCGAAGGCGGGTTGGGCGTTATCAAGCGGTTTCATGTGACGGATCCCCTTTACTGGTCCCCTTTACTGGCCCGACTGTTCGAGCGCGCCATTGACATCATGGCTCATGCTTTGCCGTTCAGGAAGGGCGCTTTTTCCCTTACGTGGTCCGCGGTGCCTGTCAAACCCAATGAGACATCAGTTCACTTTTGTGGTTCGTGGTGAGGTATTGGCCTGAAGGGGCGTGAGTGACCTATTGATCCACACCCTGGCGGGCAGCGACGGCGGGTAGGGGCGTCGACCACGGAACCGTTCGGGGCGGGCCAGGAAGGCCGCGTTCAGCGTGGCGATCCGCTTGGCGCGGATCTTGACGGCGGTGCCGTCGTGCACGGACGCCGGGCCATGCATCGCGATGCCCGAATGACGATGCTCATTGCTGTAATAATCAAAGAACTGTTCGCAGAAGACACGGGCGTCTTCGATCGAGCCGAACCTCCCGGGGAACGCCGGTACTACATTCGCAGATCTTGAGGTAGGGGGTCGCCTCGGCTGTGGTAGTGGCTGATCAATGCCCGGCTCTGATGAACGAGTCTGAAACGCAACCAGGACAGCACATGGTCGACAGCGGTGGTGGCGGGAATGAGTAGACGAGCCAGGACGCAACCTTTTCGGCGCCGCTGAGGGCCAGGCTTGGCCCCGCCCACCGGTCGGTCTTTCGCCACCGCTTTAAGTAGAAGTCCCGGGGATCAACTGCTCCAAGCAAGGTAGGGGGCCTCCGGAAGAGGATCAGGACCGGCGTGGAGATCGGAGATCACTTGCTCGACCACCGACAGTAACTGCTCAAGGCCGGAGACCACGTGCACTCCGGGTTTCTTCGCGTACTCCCGAGCCCAGTCGTGTTCCACCCGGAGGCGGCGATCGCCTCGACCTCCCGGGGGCGCTGCATCTGCCTGGCATCGTTGGTCAGGATGACGTGGAATCCCTCGGCCACCGCTCGGGGGTAGAGGTTTTCGTCCCGAGTCCCGGACCAGCGGTCGAGATCCAGCAGATGGACGATCTCATGCCCCAGAACGAAGGCGTTGATGGCCTGGTGGAGCGGCCGGGACACGTTCTCATCCAGCAGCAGCCTCACGTGATTCCTTGGGGGGATCGTAGCTGTTGACGTAGTCGGCGAAGTCGGCGGCGTCCAGAGCCGCCGTAGGGGTGACGCTCGGGTAGTACTCGGAGATCCGCTCCGGGGGGAGCCCGTCTCTAAGGAGAGCGGCGACCTCGTCATAGGGGACGCGAGTGCCCTCGATCACCGGTACTCCGCCGCGAACCGCCGGATTCACCGTCACATACGCGCGGGGCCGCAGCAGTGGCGGGATATGCCTGCCGTCGCGGTAGAACGGCTGCAGGACATCGACCATCTCGTGGATGACCACGTTGGCTTTCCTGCGTACCAGGTCGACCGCCTGGTCGGACTCGGCCAGGTAGATGCTGCTGCCGTCGGCGACCAGCGTGTACGACGAAAGGTGATCGTGCTCCTGCAAGTCGCCGCGGAGGGTGTCGAGCGCCCGCCTGATCTTCTGCAGCGAGGCGTCATTGCACAGCTTGACGCAGGTCCGTAACGCCACCACATCGCGGAAGGAATAGAGAACGGGCCGGGTGCCGGAAATCTCCGGGATCAACACCGCGCCACGGTTGACGCCGGCCTTGCGCCAGTGGGCGAGCTGACGGAGCGTGGCCCCCGACAGCGCCGCCGCCAACTTCGGGTCAAATGCCATCACCTCACCCCTCCCCCACTCCGTGATCCGAGCCCTGCCCGAGACATCATCGCAAATCTCGCCTGGCAGGTCAGGCACCATGCCGCTTCGCCTCCGTCGTTTCAGAAACTTCCAGCGGAGCACGGATGTCATCCTGAGGACACCGACGCGCACCCGAGAGTGCCAGTCGATAACGCACGCCCCGAAGCCTGTCACAGGCATGTTGCCGTCCCCTCTCAGGAACGGCACTCTTCACAACGGCGCGGCCGACAGACAGCACTTCGACAGCCCAATCCGCGACCGTGGCTGGTGCCTCGGATAGACCTTCAAGCGGCCGGATCCGCAAGGGAGCCGTCCTTGATGCCGCTGATGAAGGTTTGCCACTCAGTGGAGGCGAAAATCAGCGCCGGCCCGCTCCGGTCCTTGCTGTCACGAACACCTACACGCCCTCCGTTCAAAGAGGCCACTTCGATGCAACTGCCACCATTCCCACCACTAAGGCTGCTCTTTCGCCAGACTGCCCCAGCTATTTCTTCGTGGAACACTTTGCCCCTTTCAGTGCTTATAGGTCTTCTTTTGCAAGCTTCGCGATCATATCGATTGAATCCCGGGGATCGAGAGCCGAAGCACGCAGGTGGTCATATGCCAACGTATATGCCCGAATCTCTTCCATCTTCTCCAGATAGAGGCTTCCGGTCACGTACTCCAGGTAGGTGACTTCACTCGCTCCATCGGAGAAGGACAGGATGGCGAACGATCCGAGCATCGCCGCATGAGCGCCAATGGCGTAGGGCAAGACCTGGATGGTCACATTCGGCTGAGCCGAAATGTCCGCGAGGTGCTGGAGCTGCTCTTTCATGACACGGGTGCCACCGACGCGGCGACGCAGAGCGGCCTCGTTCACGATCGCCCAGAAGTTCATGGGCTGCTCGGATCGGGTGATGACACTCTGTCGGGCCATGCGCAGGCTGACGTGCCGCTCTATCTCGTCGGGTGCGTCGGTCACCCGTGCCGCCCGGTAGATCGCGCGAGCGTAGTCTTCGGTCTGGAAGAGTCCGTGAACGAGTTCGGGTTCGTAGTTACGAAGTGACGACGCCTCCGCTTCCAGCCCTACGTAGACCTGGAACCACTGCGGGATCACATCGCTGTAGGCATGCCACCACCCTCGCTCCTTCGCCTGTTTCGCCAGCTGGACGAGCGCGTCGTACTCAGCGCCCTCACGGAGTCCGTAGAGCTGCAACATGGCCCGGACGTCGTTGACGGAGATCCGCAGCGTCCCGCCTTCCACTTTGGTCATCCTCGACGTCGACCAGTTCAGATGATCAGCCACTTCCTCCTGCTTGAGGCCGGCCGCGGTGCGGAGTTGTCGCAACTCCTGCAGCAGTCGTCGATGGCGGACGGTCGGCGAGAAGCTGGCCATGGGTCTCCCTCCCAAGACACCTGTTTGATCACACATCGTAATGAATCTTTAACTGGTTGTGCGAAAGTGCTTGCAGGTTCAGATTTGCAGGTGCAGATTTAGCACGTGCTCGCTCACCGAGAGTGATGGTACGTCGCAATCGCAGGCTTTGTAGCCCGTTCCGCGTAAGCCGCAGACCCATCACGCCCAACGCCGAGCGGCTTCAGGATCGACGGAGGGATGACAGGAAGATGAAGATTCGTGATCTTCAAGGGTGGGGTGGTGAGTTGCTGGAGTTGGCCTGGGAGTTGAACGATCTCGGGTTCGACTCCGTGGTCCGACTCTCGCCCGGCCGTCGGCCGAGTGTGGAGATCTTCATGCCGCCAGGGCGGTCGAGGGTCGTCACCGCGCAGCGGGGCCGTACCTCGGTGTTCACCTGGGAGCGGATCTCCGCCCGCGCGAACCGTGACCGGCAGGGCCGGAGCAGAATGCGGATGGCGGCGGAGCGACTCCTGGAGGTGGCGCGATGAGGATGCCGGAGCCGCTGGGCCGGGCCGACCTCCCTGCCGAGGTGGAGTCCGTTCCCCTGGCCCGCCGCTACGTCCGCGACCTGCTCGACCGCATCGACCATAAGCAGACCGACGACGCGCTACTGCTGGTCAGCGAACTCTTCACCAACGCGGTACGCCATTCCGACTCCGGCCGCCACCCCGACGGCAGGGTCTCCGTCGCCGTCACCAACCAGGATCGACGTCATTGACGCCGGATCACCTGGACAGACGCCCCGCATCTGCTCCGACGTTGACCCAGACAGCAGCGGCGGACGCGGCCTCTGGCTGGTTCAGGAACTGTCCGCCTCCTGGGGTTGGTACGAGACCCCGACCGGCCGGGTGGTCTGGTTCCAACTCTCCGAGACCTGACCACTGCGAAGGTCGGACCTCCGGTTCATCGTGGCCCGCAACCAACCCAGGCAGGCGGATGACCACGACGTCCCAGACGCTCTCGATGGCGAGCGAGACACCTGGAAGGGCAACCAGAAAATCCCCTCCCCTCGCCCGATACCCCCTGCTCCAGCAGCCGCCGGGACACCTTGATCCCTGCCGAAGCCTGTCCCCCGTGCACTGGACTCCGCTCCACCCAGGAACCGTCCCGGCGAGCCGCCCTGGCTTTAGAGGTGAATCCTGTCGGCCGGGGCCGTAAACGCCCCACGACACCGGCCGACGGATCAGATCACTCGGGGTCGTAGGCCAGGTTGGGCCGCAGCCAGCGCTCCACCTCGGCGAGGTCCAGGCCACGCCGCACGGCGTAGTCCTCGACCTGGTCGCGGCCGAGGCGTCCCACGGTGAAGTACCGCGACGACTCGTGGGCGAAGATCAACCCGCTCACGCTCGCGGCCGGGGTCATCGCGAAGGACTCGGTCAGCCCCATGCCGAGGCGGTCGGCGTCCAGCAGGTCGAACAGCTCCCGCTTCTCGCTGTGGTCCGGGCTCGCGGGGTAGCCGAGCGCGGGGCGGATGCCGCGGAAGCGTTCGGCGTGCAGGTCCTCGATGAGGGGGTCGGCGTCCGGCTCGAACCAGCCACGCCGTGCCTGCAGGTGGATGTGCTCGGCGAACGCCTCGGCGAGGCGGTCGGCGAGGGCCTTCACCATGATCGATCGGTAGTCGTCGTTCTGGGCCTCGTAGCGGGCCGCGAGCTCCTCGGCTCCGTGGATCGCCACGGCGAACCCGCCGAGGTGGTCTCCGGCCGGGGCGATGTAGTCGGCCAGGCACCGGTTGGGCCGGCCCTCGGGCTTGGCCGTCTGCTGGCGCAGCATCGGCAGGCGAAGGCCGTGTTCGAGCACGATGTCGTCGCCCTCGGAGTGTGCGGGCCAGTAGCCGTAGGCGCCCTTGGCCTGGAAGCTCCCCTCGGCGATGATCTGGTCGAGCATGGTGTTGGCGTCGTCGAAGAGTTCGCGGGCCACCGGCTGGTCGAGGATCGCCGGATACTTGCCCTTCAGCTCCCAGGCGAGGAAGAGGAACTGCCAGTCGATCATCTCCCGCAGCACGGCCAGGTCCGGCTCCACGACGCGGATGCCGGTGAAGTCGGGGACGGGCAGGTCCTCGAAGGAGACCTTCTCGGGGTTGGCGCGGGCCCGCTCGACGCTCAGCAGCGGGGTGCGCTGCTTGTTCGCGTACTGCTCGCGCAGGCGCTCCTGGTCGGCGCGGTTGCTCGCGTCCAGCGCCTCGGCGCGGTCGGCGTCCAGCAGGTCCGAGACGACGCCGACGACACGGGAGGCGTCGAGCACGTGGACCGTGGGGTTGTCGTAGGCGGGAGCGATGCGGACCGCGGTGTGCTGACGTGAGGTCGTGGCGCCGCCGACCAGCAGGGGCAGCTTCAGCCCTCGGCGGCGCATCTCCTCGGCGACGGTGACCATCTCGTCCAGCGACGGGGTGATGAGGCCGGAGAGCCCGACGACGTCGGCTCCCTCGGCGACGGCGGTGTCCAGGATGACCGAGGCGGGGACCATCACCCCGAGGTCGACGACCTCGTAGTTGTTGCAGCCGAGCACGACGCCGACGATGTTCTTGCCGATGTCGTGGACGTCGCCCTTGACGGTGGCGAGCACCACCTTGCCCTGGCCCCGGCTGGTGTCGAGGCGTCCTTCCAGCCTCGCCTGCTCCTTCTCCGCCTCCATGAAGGGCTCGAGGTAGGCGACCGAGCGCTTCATCACCCGCGCGCTCTTGACCACCTGCGGCAGGAACATCTTGCCCGACCCGAACAGGTCGCCCACGATCTTCATTCCGTCCATGAGCGGCCCCTCGATCACCTCCAGGGGACGCTTCCGCTGCTGCCTGGCCTCCTCGGTGTCGGCCTCGATGAAGTCGACGATGCCGTGTACGAGGGCGTACGACAGGCGTTCTTCCACCGGGGCCTCGCGCCAGGCGAGGTCCACGACGCGGCGGGTGCCGGACCCGCTCACCGTGTCGGCGAAGGCGACGAGCCGGTCGGTGGCGTCCTCACGCCGGTCGAAGATCACGTCTTCGACGAGTTCGAGCAGGTCGGCGGGGATGTCCTGGTAGACCGCGAGCTGCCCGGCGTTCACGATGCCCATGTCGAGGCCGGCGCGCACCGCGTGCAGCAGGAACGCCGAGTGCATCGCCTCGCGCACGATGTCGTTGCCTCGGAAGGAGAACGAGAGGTTGGAGATGCCGCCGCTGGTCAGCGCTCCGGGGCAGCGCTCCTTGATCAGCGGCAGGGCCTCGATGAACGCCTTGGCGTACCCGTTGTGCTCACTGATGCCGGTGGCGACGGCGAGCACGTTGGGGTCGAACACGATGTCCTCGGCGGCGAACCCGGCCTTCTGCGTCAGCAGGTCGTAGGCGCGGGCGCAGATCGACACCTTGCGCTCGACGGTGTCGGCCTGTCCCTGCTCGTCGAAGGCCATGACCACCACACCGGCGCCGTAGTCGCGGATGATCCGCGCCTGCTGCAGGAACGCCTCCTCGCCCTCCTTCAGGCTGATCGAGTTGACGACGCCTTTACCCTGCACGCACTTGAGACCGGCCTCCAGCACGCTCCACCGCGAGCTGTCGATCATGACCGGGATGCGGGCGACCTCGGGCTCGGTCGCGATCAGGTTCAGGAAGGTGGTCATCGCCTGCTCGCTGTCGAGCAGGTCGGCGTCCATGTTGACGTCGAGCAGGTTGGCGCCGCCGCGTACCTGTTCCAGCGCGACGTCGACGGCGCCCTGGTGGTCGTCGGCCTCGATGAGGCGCCGGAAGCGCGCCGAGCCGGTGACGTTGGTGCGCTCGCCGATCATGACGAACCCGGTGTCCGGGCCGATCTCGAAGGGCTCCAGGCCGCTGAAGCGGGTGCGGGCCGCGGGTTCGGCCACCTGGCGGGGCGGCAGGCCGGACACGGCGGACGCGATCTTCGCGATGTGCGCGGGCGAGGTCCCGCAGCAGCCGCCGACGACGTTGACCATTCCCGCCCTGGCGAACTCGTCGAGCAGCGCCGCGGTCTCGTCCGGGGTCTGGTCGTAGCCGCCGAACGCGTTGGGCAGGCCCGCGTTGGGGTGGCAGGCGACGTAGGTGTCGGCGAGGCGCGCGAGCTCGGCGACGTGCGGGCGCATCTCCTCGGCGCCCAGCGAGCAGTTCACGCCGACCAGGAGCGGTTCGGCGTGCCGGATCGAACTCCAGAACGCCTCGACGGTCTGTCCCGACAGCGTGCGCCCGCTCAGGTCGACGATCGTCACCGAGATCCACAGCGGCAGGTGCGGGGCGACCTCGCGCGCGGCGGTGATCGCGGCCTTCACGTTGAGCGTGTCGAAGATCGTCTCGATCAGGAGCAGGTCGACCCCGCCCTCGGCGAGCGCGCTGATCTGCTCGGCGTAGGCGGCGCGGACCTCGTCGAACGAGACCGCCCGGTAGGCGGGGTCCTCGACGCGCGGGGAGAGCGACAGCGTGACGTTCAGCGGGCCGATAGAGCCGGCCACGAAGCGCCCGCCCGCCTCGTCGGCGGCCTGGCGGGCCAGCTGGGCGCCGCGCAGGTTCATCTCCCGCACCAGCGACTCCAGCCCGTAGTCGGCCTGGCCGATGCTGGTGGCGGTGAAGGTGTTGGTGGTGGTGATGTCCGCGCCGGCCGCGAGGTACTGGCGGTGGATGTCCAGGATGACGTCGGGGCGCGTCAGGTTCAGCAGGTCCGGGTCGCCGGTCACGTCGCGCGGATGGTCGAGTAAGCGATCGTCGCGGTAGTCGGCCGGGGTGAGCGAGGCCCCCTGCAGCATCGTGCCCCAGGCTCCGTCGAGCACCAGGATTCTTTGCCCGAGAAGCTCGCGCAGTGCCCGCGCGCGGGCCTCGGCTCCCTGGGTGCCGTCCGCGGAACGCGCACCGTCACCGGATGTGTGCGAGGCGGAGTCATTCTCGTGCTCGCCGGCGTGCTTCAAGGATCCGTTCATCGGTCCACCTCCCTGTTGTGGGAGGCGCCCTTACCGGAAGATCAGGGCCGAGCGTGGCGGACCCGAGCCCGTTGCAGCGCCTCTCGACCTTGAGATCAAGGGTACCGAGGGTTGAGACGAGACGCCAAACAACAGTCCACTATTTGAAAAGCCCCTGCCCACATACCCTCATGAAACGCCCCGAGCGAGCGAGGACGGCCGTCAGGGGCCGTCCTCGGCCGCGATCAGCCACGGTCGTCGACGGCCCACCGCGAAGAGACAGGTGCGGCCGGTGAGCCTCCCACCTCCGCGAACGACCGATCAGGCCGATCACGATCGGGTGGAGCACTCACCGGCCGCGGGCACTACTTGGTGATCGTGATGGTGTCGACGTCGAACAGCGAGCCTGAGCCGCCGCTGAAGGTGAGGAACAGCGGCCCCGAACCCGTCGCGGTGAGGGTGGTGGAGACGGTCCTGAAGGTGTCCCAGCTGCCGGTGTTCGGCACGTTCACCGTGCCGAGCACCGTCCCGGTCTGCGAGCCCGCGCGCACCCGGATGGTGCCACCGGCACCGGCCGAGGAGACGCGGGCGCTGAAGGTCTTCGCCCCGGAGACGTTGACCGACGAGTATCCGACCCAGTCACCGTTTTCGATGTAGCCCACCGTCCTGCCGCCGCTCGCCGTGCCGTGGTTCGCCGGCTGCACGCCGAAGTTGGAGGTGTAGGACTCCCCCTCGACCGTGATGCTGGTGCCCGAGGTCCTCGGGCTGCAGTCGGCCGTCACCTGCCCGGCCACGTACCTGATGCCGCCGAGCAGCAGGCTGCGGAAGGCCGATTCCGCGTAGGACTGGATGGTGTGCCCCAGGCCCGTGTAGAACGAGCGGCCCGAGCCCTGCGTGCGGCACCAGGTGATGGGGTGGTCGCCGCCCATGCTGCCGCCGCTGTAGCTGCCCTCGTCGAGGTTCTGCAGGACGCGCACGTTGGAACGGGGGTTGGTGCCGTAGTTGTACCACTCGTCGCTGCGGCTCCAGGTGGCGCCGAGGTGGGAGGTGGCCGGGTGCGTGTTGTCCTCGGTCCGCACGGTGGCCTGCTGGATCGCGGGGTGGCTGCTGAACCAGGCGCCCACCAGCTGGCCGTAGTAGGCCCAGCCGTACTCGGTGTCGGCCGCCGCGTGGATGCCGAGGTAGCCGCCACCGCCGTTGATGTAGCTCTCGAACGCGCTCTGCTGGGTGTTGTTGAGGACGTCACCGGTGGTGCTGAGGAAGATCACGGCCTCGTACGTGGCCAGGTTGGCCGTGGTGAAGGCTCCCGCGTCCTCGGTCGCGGTGACGGTGAAGCCGTTGGCCGTGCCCAGATCCCTGATGGTCTGGATGCCGGTCGGGATGGAGTCGTGCCGGAATCCGGCCGTCTTGGAGAAGACCAGCACGTCGAACGGGGCGGCGGCCTGGGCCGCGCCGGGGACGAGCACGGTCGCTGCCGCCGTGAGGGCCGCCGCGGCTACCGCGAGCCCGCGTGCGATGAGACTACGCATCGCTGTCCTTTCGGGTACGTGAGAATTCCCGGCGCGGCGAAGTGCCGCGCCGGGGATCCGTCACTTGGTGATCGTGATGGTGTCGACGTCGAACAGTGAGCCGGAGCCACCGGTGAAGGTGAGGAAGATCGCCCCTGAGCCCGTCCCGGTGAGGGTGGTGGTGACGTTCTGGTAGGTCTCCCAGCCGCCGGTGACCGGTACCGCCACCGAGCCGAGGATCGTCCCGGTCTGCGAACCGGCGCGGATCTGGATGGTGCCGCCAGAACCCGCCGAGGAGATGCGCGCGGTGAAGGTCTTCGCCCCGGACGCGCTCAGCGTGCTGTAGCCGGCCCAGTCGCCGTTTTCGATGTGGCCCATCGTGTTTCCGCCACTGGCTCCGGCGTGGGCGACCGACTGCACGCCGGAGCTAGAGGTGTAGGCCTCCCCCTCCACCGTGGTGCTGGTACCGCTGCTACCGGTGTTCAGGGTGAAGGCGTCCAGGTCGAAGAGGTTGCCCTGGCCCGTCGGGCCCTTGAAGACGAGGAACAGCGTGGTGGTGCCCGAGGGAGCGTTGCTCAGGTTGGCCGAGACGTCCCTGAAGGTGTCCCAGCCGCCGGTGACCGGCACGGTGACCGTGCCCAGGAGCGTGCCGGTGGCCGATCCCGCCCTCACCTCGAGCGTTCCGCCGGCACCGCCGGAGGAGACGCGGGCGGTGATGGAGGTCGCGTTGCCGAGCGCGTACGGCGTGAAGGAGATCCAGTCGCCGTTGTCGATGAACCCCGCGGTCTTGCCGCCCTCGGCCGTGGCGTGGTCGGCGAGCTGGACGCCGGACTGGGCGCCGAAGTGCTCGGCCTGACGGTGGCGAGGCTGCAGGGTGCGCGTGCTCTCGGTGGTCAGGCCGGCCTTGTCGGTGTAGCTGGCGACGAAGACGCCGTAGATGTTCGCGGCGCTGTCGTGCTCACCGTCGGTGGGGACCGCGATGCTTCCCGAGCAGCCGGTCCTGCTGGTGATCTGGTGGGCGTGGCTGTCGTGGCCGAGCAGGTAGGTGACCGTGACCTTGCTGCAGTCGATGGTCCCGTCCTCGGGGTCGCTCACGTTGACCTGGAAGGGCACCGTGTCACCGAAGGAGAACAGCTGCCCGTTGACGGGCTGGACGAAGTTCACCGTGGGCGCGGTGTTGCCGACCGTGATGGTGACGTTGGCGGTGCCGGTCAGCCCGCCGGGGTCCCGCACGGTCAGTGTGGCGGTGTAGGTGCCGTTGGTCGTGTAGGTGTAGGTGGGGTTGGCCGCGGTGGAGGTGGCCCCGTTGCCGAAGTTCCACGAGTAGGTGAGCGCGCCGCCCTCGGGGTCGGAGCTGCCGGCCGAGGAGAAGGTGACGGCGAGCGGCGCGGCCCCTGAGGTCTTGTTCGCGGCGGCCCTCGCGATCGGGTTGCGGTTGCCGCCCCCGATGTACTCGATGCGGTAGAGGGCCTGGTTGCCCGAGCCGGTGCCGTAGTCGAGCACGTACAGGGCGCCGTCGGGGCCGAAGGACATGTCCATGACCTGGGTGCCGGTCCACGGGAAGGCGGAGATCTCGCCGGGCGCCCCCGAGGAGGTGACCTCGATCGCCTTGATCCAGCGGCGGCCGTACTCGCCGGCGAAGAACCGTCCGTTGAGCGTCTGGGGGAACTTGACGCTTGAGTTCAGGTTCGCGTCGTAGCGGTAGACCGGGCCGCCCATCGGCGACTCGGAGCCGCTGCCGAACTCCGGCGGCGATCCGGCGTCGCCGCCGTAGCGGATCCAGCTGGGCTTGGCCGCGGGCAGGGTGGTCAGACCGGTGTTGCGGAACGAGTTGTTCGTCGGGCCTCCGGTGCAGTTGTACTTCGCCTGGGAGGGGCCGGACGGGAAGGTGTACTCGTTGTAGGTCTCGGCGGTGGTGTTGGTGCCGGTGCAGTACGGCCAGCCGTAGTTGCCCGGGGCGGTGATGCGGTTGAACTCCACCTGGCCGGACGGGCCGCGGCTGGAGTTGCTGCTGCCGGCGTCCGGCCCGTAGTCGCCCAGGTAGACGATGCCGGTGGCCTTGTCGACCGACATGCGGAACGGGTTGCGCAGGCCCATCGCGTAGATCTCGGGACGGGTCTTGGCCGTGCCCGGAGGGAACAGGTTTCCGCTGGGGATGGTGTAGGTCCCGTCGGCCTGCGGCTTGATGCGGAGCACCTTGCCGCGCAGGTCGTTGGTGTTGGCCGAGGAGCGCTGGGCGTCGAACTGCGGGTTGCGGTCGGTGCGCTCGTCGATGGGGGCGTAGGAGTTCGACTCGAACGGGTTGGTGTCGTCGCCCGTGGTCAGGTACAGGTTGCCCGCCGCGTCGAAGTCGATGTCACCGCCCACATGGCAGCACTGGCCACGGTCGTTCGCCACCTGCAGGACGACCTTCTCGCTCGCCATGTCCAGGGTGTTGTCGGACTTGAGGGTGAACCTGGAGAGATTCAGGTGCCCCTTCCACTGGTCGAAGGTCGCCGCGCTGCCGGTGGTGGGCGCGTCACCGCTCGGGGTGCTCAGCCTGGGCGAGTAGTACACGTACACGTAGCGGTTGGTGGCGAAGGCGGGGTCGGCCGCGATGCCCTGCAGCCCCTCCTCGTCGTGCGTGTAGACGTTGAGCTTGCCGGCCGTCGCGGTGCTCCCGGCCGCGGTCGTACGGCGGATCGTGCCGTCACGGGCCGTGTGCAGGACCGACCTGTCGGGCAGCACCGTCAGCGACATCGCCTCGCCGAGTGAGCCGGAGCCCCTGGCCAGGGCGACCTGCTGATAGTCGGAGGCCGGGATGTCGATCATCGCGCGGGCCGCCGCGCCGGTGGCCGATCCGGTGACCGCCTGGGCCGTCGATCCGGTGGCCGCGACGCCGGTGGTGATGAGCAGGACTGCGGTCAGCAGCCTGGCCCACGGCCGAGGGCGTGGGGACATGGAGGGTCCTTTCCTGACTTGGGGGGACAGTCAGGCAAGGCGCGCGCCGCCGCGCTTATGCCGCCGGCGGCGTTGTCAGGCGCTGCCGGTGATACCAGGGTTCGTGCGGTGGTGCGGTGATACCGGATTCGTGCGGTGGTGCGCGCGTTCTCGGAGGGTGCCGTCTCCGAGAACGGAACCGTGAAAACCAACGATGCCGCGACAACCAACAATCTGGTTTTTCGCGACCCGCTGCACGAGTTACAGATTTTTAACACGCCGGAAATTGCCTGTAAACCCCCTGTCAAGGCTTCCCAGGTCAGGCCCACCGACGCGGAAACGTCCGAACCACCCCCCTTCCATGCGGCGGATCCTTCGATGAGATCGGGGCTGCGAGCCGACGCGACGATCATCCGGCGCTCAGGATGAAAACATATTCGTGCCCGTTTTTCTTGCGCTCCGCATCGCCGCGGGTCAGCGGCCTTGTCCGATCCGGTCCGGCGGTTAATCATCACTCCGCGTCAACCGAAGTCACCCGCGGAAAGCGGGTCAACGCAGGCCGTTTCTGTTTCTGTAGTCGTTCCATACCTGTACGCAGTAGGCGTGGCGCCAGTCCGTGGAGGACAGATGACGGCAGGCGTAGCCGGCGCTGATGCCGCCCCCGGACGACGGCCTGCTCCTGGAGGCCGAGGGCGGCGGCGACCCGGTGGCCGGTGCCCCCGTCCTGCCCGCCCGGGGCTGTGCCCCGTCCTCCCGCGCCTCGGAGCGCGACCGTCCCGCCGTCCCACCGGCGTCCCTCGCTCGGCGCCCGGCGCTTCCGTCCCCTCGCCCGCCGCTCGCGTTCCCCCGTCCCGCACCGGCCTTCGACGCGGCCCCGCGCCCGCTCTCCTGCCCCGCGCCTTCTTTCGCCCGCCCCGTCTCCGCCCCGGCGGCGGCCCGCGCGGAATCGCCCTCGCGGTGCCGTGCGTGCCGCTCGGCCGGCTTCTTGGCGGCTCCTGCCCGCTCCACCCGCTCGACCCACTCGTTTCTGGCGTCCCTGGCGGAGGAGGGGGCGCGGTCCGCCGGGAGCACCCCCGCCGGGGCGGGGGCGGAGACCTTCCCGTTCCCACCGCCTGCCGCACCGGCCCTCTCATGGCCCGGCCTCTTCCCTTCCCCGCGATCCCCACCCCGCGGGGCCTTCGCGTCCGGTCCCGCCCCTCCCTCGGAGGCTCTCCCTCTCGGGACCTTCGCGTCCCCTCCCTCGTCGCCCTCGCGAACCCCCGGCGGGGTCTTCGCGTCCACTCCGGGGGCTCGCGAGGCGGTGATCACCATGTCGTGCCCCAGGAGAACGCCCTCCCCGGAAGACGCGGGCGACGTGCCCGCGGTGGGAACGCCGTCCCACGGGGACCATCCCGACGACCAGACGCCGACCCCCGCCGCGGCGAGGAACCCCGCGATCAGCGCGGGCCTCAGGAGTTGGTCGCGCGACAGACGCGACCACGGCCGCCGCCACGGACCGGGAGGCGGGGGCATGGAGAACGGCCTGCTGTCGAGGTATGACCGGGAGTCGCGGACCGGCGAACGGGGGGCGAGGCCACCGCTCTCCCCGTCCCACTCGTCCTTGCGGTGCCGCGCGGGTCCGCGCGGCACCGTCGCCTCTTCCCACTCCGGCCACTCCGACGGCTCAGGAGGAGAGGGCGGCCCTACGGGCGCCCGGGACCCTGGAGGCCGCACGGGGCGCGGAGGCTGGGCCGGCTCCGGCGGCTCAGGGGGATCCGGGACTCCGATGGCACTCGGCGCCTCTGGGGCGTGCGACGGCTCGGAAGGCGGCTGCCCGGCGGACGGCGACGGCTGCCGGGGCGGCGGATCGCCGTACGGCATGCGCCCTCGCGGTCTCGCCGTGAGGCCGTGACCGTGAGTCCGATCATGCTCATCGTGCATCTCGCCTCCCGTCCCGCGGTTCGCCCTCCCACCCTGGCAAAATCACACACTGTATGCGGCCCATGACAGTACGGTCTTACCGATCCGTTATCAGCAGCAGGCCGCAAAGACAAAGAAAAGCGATGAAAGACCGACCCTCCACGGTCACCGGTCGCGCCGGTCGACCACGTTCGTCGGTTCCTCTCGGCCGGTGCGGAAAAGGTTCGCCGGGTGCTCCTCGTCGGCGTAGCCGAAGGAGACACCGCAGACGATCATCCGGTCGTCGGGAATCCGGAAGTGCGCGCGCACGGTGTCGGAGTGCATCGCGATCGCGCCCTGCGCGACCGCCGCGATCCCCAGGCTCTCGGCGGCCAGCAGGAGCACGGATACGTACGCGCCGCAGTCGACGTAGCCGTAGGGACCGAGTGACCGCTCCGATGTGATCACTGCGACATGGGGCGCGCCGAAGAAGCGGAAGTTCTCCATGCCCTGGCGCCTTCGCGCCTCGAAGTCCTTCCGGTCGATCCCCAGGCTCTCGTAGAGCCCGTGGCCCGCCTCCCGCCGTCGTATCCGGTAAACGCCCCGGTACTCCTGCGGTTGTGGAATGTCCGAACTGCCGTCACGAGTCGAGGCCGCCTCGTACAGCACGGTACGGAACCGCTCGGTCGCCTCACCACTGGTGAGGATCACCTGCCATGGCTGGGAGTTGCACCAGGAGGCGGTGCGCTGGGCGAGGGCGAACATCCGCTCGATCAGCTCCGGCGGCACCTGCTCGGAACGGAAGGCCCGGTGGCTGTGGCGTCCGGCCAGGATCCGCTCCAGCACATCGTCGAGTCGAGCGGGCTCCCCGCCCTCCGCCGACACACCACGCTCCCCCTCGTTGACATTCATGGCCCGCAACTCGACCCGACTCCTATCCGGCCTGCTTCGCCAGTTCCTTGCCGACAACCATGCGCTGGACCTGCCCGGTGCCCTCGAAGATGTCCAGGATCTTCAAGTCCCGGTACCACTTCTCCAGCAGCAGGTCCGTACTGGCCCCGTCCGGGCCGAGGATCTGCATGCAGCGGCGGACGACGCGTTCGGCGGTGCCCGGCGAGAACGCCTTCGCCGCGGAGGCCTCCAGCCTGTTCGGCAGGCCCTGCCCGCGCATCCACTGGGCGCGGCGGCACATCCGGCGGCCCCGTTCCAGCGCCGCCGACATGGCGTCGAGATCGTCCTGGATCGCCGACCAGCGGTGCGGCCTGTAGCCGTGCCGCTGTTCGGCCAGCACCTCGACGGTGACGTCCAGGGCGGCCTGGGCGATGCCGATGGCCATGCTGCCGACGTTGGGGCGGTTGTTGTTGAGCACGCTGAGCGCGCCCAGCCGCCCACCGCCCGCGGTGCCGTCGGCACCGGGGACGTAGCCGAGCCGGTTCTCCAGCGGGATCCGGCAGTCGTCGAAGCCGAGCTGCGAGGTCTCCCAGGAACGCAGGCCGAGCTTGTCCTCGTTGGCCCGGATGATCTCGAAGCCGGGGGTGCCTCGCTCGACGACGAACGCCTCCGACGCGGCGGCGCCGCGCGCCGGGTCCGTCGTGGCGAACGCGACGACGAAGTCGGCGGAGGCACCGTGACTGCAGAAGATCTTCTGGCCCTTGAGCACCCAGGTGTCACCGTCACGAACGGCCCGTGTCTGGATCATGCTGGTGTCCGAGCCGAACTGCGGCTCGGTGAGCGCGAAACCGGTCGTGCCACCACCGCTGATGATCGGTTCGTACCAGCGCTTCGACTGTTCCTCGGTGCCGAGCATCCGCACCACGATGTGGGCGATGCCGCCGCCCATGCAGTGCATGGCCCAGATGTCGCCGTAGTTCAGCATCTCGTACTGCACGAGGCCACGCATCAGCTCCCCGTCGGGGAAGGTGGGCAGATCCTCGGGGTGATCGGCGGCACCGGCCGGAGCGGTGTTCTTCGACAGTGGCACCGGGCAGGAGTCGATGATCTCCTTCCAGTTCGCGGGTGGCTCGTGGTCGGTGTCGGCCTTGCGGGCGTGCGGGCGCACCATCTCCACCGACCACTCGCGCAGTTCTCGCTCGTAGCGCCGCAGCTCCGGGCTGAGCTCCAGATTCACCATGTGTGGCTCCCTCAGACGGCCGGCGCGAACCGGGTGAAGCGTGGATCACAGTCGATCGTCGACAGCAGGGCGGTGCAGCGGTACCAGAGCTCGACCGGGTGGTCGGTGAGGAACCCGTGCCCGCCGAGCATCTGGATCGCGTCGCGGGTCGCCGTCGTCGCCGCCGCGTGGCATTCGGCGACGGTGCGGCCGACCTCGTCGGCGAGCCGGTCGTCGTCGAGCCCGTCGAGTGCCGTCGCGATGCTCCACAGGCCCAGCCGGGCCGCGTCGAGCTGCATGTGGTTGTCGGCGAGGGTGAACGACACCCCCTGGAAGGAGATGATCGGCCGGCCGAACGCGACGCGTTCGGTGGCGTAACGGGTGGCGTACTCGCGAGCCCGGGTCGCCCCGCCCAGCGCGACGGCGGCCGGGAGCAGCCTGGTCCGCGCGACCGCCTGGGCGAGGGTGACGCCGTCGGCCTCGTCGTGCAGCAGCGTGTCGGCGTCGACGGTGACGTCGAATCGGATTCGGGTCAGCCCGGCACTGGACATCGCCAGATGGCCCTGGGCCGGCGCGCTCGCCACCTCGATGTCGGCGAGTGCGACGACGGCGGCCCGCAACACGTCCTGTTCGGGGTCACGGCCCACCACGATCACATGATCGGCCCCGCCGCCCAGGGCGACGGCGACCTTCTCGCCGTGTACCAGGTAGCGGCCGTCGGGCATCCGGGTGATCTCTGTGTCATAGGCGCGCGGAGAGGGCTCGAAGCGTTCGTAGAGCGCCACCGTCGGCGCGGCGGCCGAGCCGGCGGCGGCCCCTGGCAGGAAGCGCCGCCGTTGCCCGGCGGTGCCGAGCAGGCTGAGCAGCAGCGCTCCGCCGCCGGTGAACACCTCCGCGCCGACGATCGACGGATCGCCGTGAGCCAGTGTCTCGACGCCGATCAGCTGGGTGTGGGTGTCGGGGACACCGCCGCCACCGAACTCGCTGTCGACGACGCAGGTGAAGCCCATGTCGCGCAGGTGCCCGGCCACGTCGGCGGGCACCTGCCCGGTCGTGTCGACCTCGCGGGCGACCGCGTCGAGCCGGCCGAGCGCGAGGCTGCGCGCGGCCTGCCGCATGGCGACGACCTCGTCGGGCAGGGTCAGATCGAACGACGCGCTCATCGGCCCGCTCCCCCGCGCAGCAGCATCTGCGCCACGCTGCGGCGCTGGACCTGACCGGGGCCGAGCATGGCGTCGGTCATCTTGATGTCGCGGTACCACTTCTCCAGCAGGTGCCGCTCGGAGGCGCCTTCCGCGCCGACGAGCTGAAGGCAGCGCAGGACGATCGACTCGGCGAGTTTCGGTGTGACGGCCTTGGCCTCACAGGCCGTCGCGGCGGCGTTCTCGCCCCTGTCCTTGAGCCAGGCGGACTTCAGCGCCAGGCGCACGACGTCGTCGAGGGTGTCGTGCATCTCGGCGAAGTCGGCGCGGATGCGCGTGAGCCGCGCCGGGGAGTACTCCTCGGCGCGCTCGTCGATCCACTGCTCGGTGAAGCCGAGGCAGCCTCGGGCGATGCTGGTGCCCCAGACGGCGCAGGTAGCCCGGTTCTTCGAGAAGACACCGAGGGCGGCGGCGACGCCGGGGGCCTCAGGACCGCCGACGCAACGGTCGAACGGGATGCGGATGTCGTGCAGTTCGAACGTCGCGTTCCGGATGAACCGGAACCCGATCTTGTCTTCCTTGTCGGTGGTGACGTCGAACTTCGCTATGTCGTCCCTGTCGAGGATGAACGCGCGGACCCCGGCACTGCCGGCCTCCGGGTCGATCGTGGCGAGCAGCACGATCCACTCGCATTCGAGCAGGTTGGAGATGAAGACCTTCTTGC
Organism: Streptosporangium sp. NPDC000563; assembly: GCF_040299985.1. NCBI lineage: Bacteria > Bacillati > Actinomycetota > Actinomycetes > Streptosporangiales > Streptosporangiaceae > Streptosporangium > Streptosporangium sp. NPDC000563. The sequence goes on from NZ_JBEPDA010000021.1 coordinate 50,740, forward strand.
CGTTGAGCACCCACTCGTCGCCGTCGCGCACGGCGGTGGTCTGGATGCCGGCCAGGTCGGTGCCGCTCTGGTCCTCGGTCATGGCGATGGCGGTGAGCACGTGCTCGCCGGTGCACCACTTCTCGACCTGCTCGGGCGTGCCGATGAGGTTGATGAAGTCCTCGGAGACGGTGCCGCCGTGCAGCATCTGCCAGGCCCACGAGTCGCCCTGCGACAGCGGTTCGGTCATGAAGACCGACAGCACGTTGGGGCCGAACTCGATGTCGGTCTTCAGGGTGTGGGCCCGGTCGACGTACTCGTCGTCTCGCAGGGTGGCGAACCCGACGGGGGCCACGTCGAGCGGACAGGCCTCGATGACCTCGGGCACGTCGGGGTAGATCTCGTTGGTGTCGGCTTCGCGCGCGTACGGGCGGACGACGTCGAGCGACCAGCGGCGGGTCAGCTCGACGAGTTCGACGGTCTTCTGAGAGGGTTTGAGGGAGATCGCCATCGCTGAATTCCTTTGCTCCGCAGGGATCGGTGGTCGCTTCGCCGGTCGAGAGGAGGAACCTCAGGCCGCTTCGATGACGGGGACGTTGTGGTGGAGCACGTCGAAGTCGACGGCCGAGAGCACACCGGCGTCCCGGTAGCGGGCCTCGGCGAGAAACTGCTGGCTCAGGCCGCGCCAGCCCATCGTGTTGCAGGCGATTCGGGCGGCCTGGGTGCCGGCGGCGCAGGCGGCGGCGACGGCACGGCCGACGCGGCGTTCCAGTACGGCTCCGGTGTCGAACTCGGCGAGCCGGGAGGCGAGGTCCCAGATCTGCAGCCGGGCCCGGCTGAGCGCGATGCCCGCGTCGACCAGCGGGAACATGACTCCCTGGTTGCGGCCGAGGGCGGCACCGCGCACCTTGCGCCCGGACACCCACTCGGCGGTGGTGTCGACGGCGGCCTGGCCCAGTCCGATGGAGACGGCGGGGACGAGCAGGCGCTGCGTGTTGAACGCGCGCAGCACGGTGAACTCCTCGGCGCTCGCACCGATCCGAGCGGTGGCGGGCACCGTCGCGCCGTCGACGCGCACGGCCGCGGAGGCGACCAGGCCGAGGGCGAGCTTGCCCTCCTTGCGGTCGTCGCGTTCGACCTGCACACCGGCTGCCTCGACGAGGAAGGCGGCGGAGGCGTCGTCGTCGGTGCGGCCCGCGAGCAGGACGGCGGAGGCGTCGGCGCCGTGCGACACCGGGTCCTTGCGGCCGGCCAGCGACCACCGGTCGCCCTGCCGTTCCGCGCGCAGCCGGTACTCGGACGGGGCCCGGCCGTAGCCCTCGTACAGACCGAGGGCCACGTCGCCGAAGGCCCGCAGGGCGCCGACGCGCTCGACGGCGGCGCTGTCGCCGAGGGCCGCGGCGAGCAGTTGCGCCTGGGCGGCACCGATGATCTCCAGTGCGGTTCCGGCGTCGGCGATGGCGAGTTCCTCGGCGACGAGAACGAGGCCGACCGGGTCCAGCAGCACGGAGCTGCCGTCGGCGACGGCCTCCGGCGTCGCCCCGGCGGCACGGCTCAGGTCGGTCCTCAGATCGGCGGGGAGCCTCCCGGTGCGGTTGACCTCTCGGGCGATCTCTCTGATCCGGGGGCGGAAGCTGCGTAGTTCCTCCACCGCGCTCTGCTGGGCGGCGGTGGGTGAAAGATCGAACATCGGCGTTTCACATCCTTCGATGACGCGGGGGGATAGTTCGGAGGTCGGGCGGGTGTCCTCGGGATCGAGGTCAGGAGGTGGGGCTGGCCTCCAGATCCGCGCGCAGGATGGATCGGCCCGAGTAGTGTGGCGCCAGCGGGGCGTGCTCCTCCGGAGGGAGTCGCTCACCGGTGACGAGCCGGTTCCACTGCCGCCACCAGGTGCGCATCTGCAGCTCGTCGGAGCCGGACGGGTCGGGCTTCGCCATGCCGCGGGAGATGTCCGACCAGGACAGTTCCTGGAAGGCGGCGAAACCTCGCTGGCAGGCTTCCAGGGCTTCGACGTCGTCCGGGGTGGCGAGGCCGCCCGGCCCCCAGAACGTCAGATAGTTGTCGAGCCGCTGACGCCTGAGGTCGTCGCCCTCCTCCGGCGGGACCAGCTCCCAGCCGGTGACCTCCATGTGGTCCGGTGCCAGCGGGTCGATCTTGCGGATCACGACGCCCATGGTCAGGTCGATGACCACCAGGTTCGGGAAGATCACCAAGTTGCGGGCGCCCTCCATCCTGTCGACCCAGGCGTCGCCGTGGATCTGGCGCAGCCGCCCGAGCCGCTCGGCCTTCTCCCGTCGGCCCTCCTCCGACAGCGGCCGGCCGAACGTGTCGAGGGCGGAGACGGCCCCGGCGATGACGGCGTGGCCGTTGCCCAGGTCGATCGCCGAGGACTTGCCCAGTGCCGAGCCGTCGAGGCTGCCCCGGGCGGCCTTGACCATCTCGAAGTAGCGCTGGTGGGCGGTGACCGCGTGGTAGCCGTCGTAGCTGTTCTCGACGAGCAGCTTCCAGTTGGCCCGGACCGAATACTCGTGGGTGCCCTCGATCACCTGCATGCCGACCTCGGACTGGTCACAGATCAGGTCCAGGTATTCGGCGGCACCGGCCAGGTAGGTCTTCAGGTCGACGATGTCGGGGTCGAAGGAGACGAAGACGAACCCGCGGTAGGAGTCGATCCTGGGGGCCGCGGTGAGCGACGGGCGTTCGAAGTCGGGGCCGTAGGACTGGTCGCCGGGCAGCGACACCATCTCACCGGAGATCGAGAACGCCCAGCCGTGGTAGAAGCACGTCATGAATCGGGCGTTGCCCTTCGGCTCCCGGCAGAGAAGGGCACCGCGGTGCGGGCACGAGTTGATCCAGACCTTGATCTCACCCTTGTTGTTCCTGGCGAAGATCAGTGGCCGTCCACCGACCGAACGGGTCTTGAAGTCGTTCGGCTTGGACAGCTCGGACTCGTGACCGACGTACAACCAGGTGTGGTTGAAGATCTTCTCTTTCTCGAGCCTGAAGACCTCCGTGTCCACCATCACCGACCGGTGGACCCTGAATCGCGGTTTGGTCCGGTCATCGTCGATGTACATGGAAACTCGATTCTCCAATCGTGCTCCGGGCTCGGCGGCGGTCATTCGTTCGCCTGCCGCCGTGCCCATGCCAGAGCGAGCTCGGTGGGTCGCGGGACGACCCGGAGGTTCAGCCACTCCATCGCCCTCTGCCAGGAGTCGAAGGAGGCCGCGTGATCGACCGCGTCGCGATCGTCGAGGTGCGGCCACGCCGACCCGTCCGCGTAGCCGACCACCCGCGTGTACACCGGAGCGTCCGCGCGCAGCCTGCGCCGCAGATCGGCCAGCGTGCCGGCGGTCTGTGTCGCGGTGCCGGCGAACAGTCCCAGCCAGGGGACGCGCATGACCGCGGGCCGGTCGAGCAGGTGGAGCGCGTGAGCGGCGACATCGGCCGCCGCCGACGAGATGCTGACGACGGCGCCGAGATCGAAACCGAAGGCCGCGGTGAGGGCCACTCGCGCGCCGGTGCCGTAGCCCAGGACCCCGACCTGCTGGTGTTCCCAGCCGCGCTCGGCGAGAACATCGAGCAACGCGCCGATGTCCGCGCGGTGATCCCGCTCCGCCGTGTCGCCGTCGATCTCGGCGACCAGCGGTTCGTACCCCTGCATGAGCAGGTCGTTGGCGACGGCCTCACTGTCCGGGCCGAGGTCGCCCGCGTCGCACAGGACCAGCGCGGCACCCCGGAGGGCACCGCCCAGATGGATCTGTTCGGCCCGGATGGTCCGGGTCCCGACGACGACCGTGCGTCGCGCCGGCTTGATCCGGATCAAGGCGTCCACCTTCGAGGCACTCCTTCGCTCACTCTCCCGGCAGCGGCGGGAGGATCTCGCTGACGTCGTCGGAGAACGGCGACGACGTCACTCTCGCAGTGCGCGGCGTCCCGTTCCATCTACCGTCTCAGCGGCCGGAACTCTGCGGCGAACCGGTGTCCGCTCCCTGTCCGAGCGGGGCGCGGCGCCCGGCAGGCGCCAAGATCCTCATGGCCCGGCACCGGCGCGTGACCTAGGCACCGTGCGGGTTCCAGGGCCAGTACTTGGCCGTGGCGCCCGCGTCGACGGTGATGTTCGTTCCGTTGATCATGGCGGACTCGTCCGAGGCCAGGAAGACCACCGTCGGCACGTAGTCATCGGGCACCGGAAGCCGATGCCACGGCATCAGGCCCGCGAAATCCATCGTGTAGTCGCGGGCCGAGGTCGCCTTGATCTTCGCCGTCCTCTCGATGCTGACCGGGTCGACCGGTTTGGTCGCCGTCGGGGTGAAGGCGTTCACCCGGATGCGGTGCTCGGCCAGTTCCATCGCCGCCGACCGGGTGAAGTTGATCAGACCGCTCTTGCCGGTCGAGTATCCGATGTTGCCCGGCTGCCCCTGCCATGCCGCTGTCGACAGCACGTTGACGACGCTGCCCGGCGAACCGGCGGCGATCATCGCCTTCGCGGCGGCGCGGGTGAACAGGAAGGCGCCGGAGAGAATGACGTCCAGCTGACGCCGGTACTGCTCGATCGGCATCGTCAGGATGCCTTTCTGGTTGAACAGAACGGCGTTGTTGACGAGGATGTCGACCCCGCCCCAGTTCGAGACCGCCAGGGCGACGGCCTCCTCGCTGTGCGCCGGGTCGGTGACGTCGCCGGCCACGGCCAGCGCCTGCCCCCCGGCCTCGACGATGCTCTTCGCGCACGCCTCGGCGGTGTCCGCCGACAGATCCGTGCAGACGACCTTGGCGCCCTCGGCCGCCAGCCCGCGGGCCAGCGCGCCGCCGATGTTCGGGCTGGCACCGGTCACGATCGCGATACGTCCCGCCAACCTGTTCACAGGATGATGCTCACCTTTCCCTGCGGGCGCAGCGTGTCGAGGTCCAGGACCGCCCGCCGCTCGATGAAGACGAAGCCGTGCTCGGCGTCGCGGCGCAGCACGTGCCGGTACCGGCCGACGTAGGTGTCGAACACCCCCGGGCGCGTGCGATAGATCGCGAAGTTGGCGTGCACCGTCAGCCGGTCGTCGCCCTCGTCGACGGCCCGGATGTTGGTGATCAGCCGCCGCGTCTTCGAATGCGGGTACTCGGCGTGCGCCGACCGGGTCAGCAGCGAGTTCACCCGCTGCTCCAGCAGGAACCGGTCGTCCTGCACCAGGAACAGGTGCCGGCTCGGATCTCCGTCCGGCAGGTCGGTTGAGGGCACCAGGTAGCGGCATTCGAGGGCGAAACGCCCGAGCCACTCGTGCAACCGCCATTCGTCGAGCAGATCGGCGTCCTGGAACAGGTACCGCTCCACCGCGCGCAGCTCCGCGTCGGAGACCGGGGCAGCGGCCGGCCTCACGGTTGTCGTCTCAGTCATGGGATGTTCCTCCGCTCAGCGGTAGACGGCGAACGCCTTGTTGGAGTTGAAGACCTCGGTGGTGACGAATTCGCTCCACCGCAGCTCCAGTCCCAGCTCCGACATGGCCCCGAGCAGGCAGAACCAGTTCAGCATCTCGTGCTGGCCCGCCGCGACGACCTCGCCGGTGGTGGCCGCGCGCCAGGTGTCGTAGTCGCCCGCCACCATGGCCTCGTAGAGCCGCAGGTCGGCCTCGGTGTCCGGACGCAGGTGCCAGTCCTTGTCGTTGAGGAAGGCGTGCGACCAGCTCGACGAGGCGACCAGCGCCACTCGCCGACCGCCGGCGCGCACGGACCGGCCGACGGCTCGGCCCAGCTCGAAGCAGCGCAGCGGCGACGGCCCCGGCGGGTCCAGGTCCTCACCGGCGTTGATGTCGGCGAAGCGGGCGATGCCGCCCTGGCGGGCGATGACGTGCTCGCCGTAGCAGTTCACCGCGATCGGCACGATCGGGTACGGGAACTCCTTGCCGACGTTGTCCCAGTCGAGGAAGAGCTGGGTGTTGGCGAAGGCGTGCGGGAAGTTGATCCCGCTGCGTTTCTCGTACGAGTAGGCGATGTCGAAACCCGAGTTGATCACGTCGGTGACGAGCCGCTTGGCGAAGTCCGGCCGGCCCCGCATGACGAAGCTCTGGCCCTCGTCGGGCAGGCCCCACGCGTTCGGATGGTTGCGCTTGCGGAGCAGCGCCAGCGGGTCCACGACGGTGTCCTGGTAGGCCAGCACGCAGAACGACGGGACGACCTCCTCGCGGAAGTTCTCGTACTGGTCGTCGCCCCAGACCACCATCACGTCCGGCCGGAACTCGTCGAGCTCGGCCCGGATGCGGTCGAAGCCGGCGCGCAGCGCCTCACGGTGCCCCTGCGCCGCGGCGGCACCGGCGTCGTCGCCCCATTCACGCCGCGCCTGCTCGGACCAGTTCTCCGGATCCTTGCGGTCGGCCGGGATGTCGGGGTCCTTCAGCGTTCCGCGAAGCAGGCTCGCCATGTTCGCGTTGTCCGTGGCCACCATCGGGTAGTGGGTCATGCCCAGGCCGATCACGTCTGCCATGTTGAATCCTCTGCGAGTCGGGAACGCGGACCGCCCGGGTCGCGTACGGACGGCCGGTTGTCACGTGGGGCCATGCTCCGGGGTTCCTCGGCAGCAGACCACTTCACGTTCTGGTGTCCGGAACCCATCGAGGGTCATCGAGGGTCAGGGCCTGATCGGCACGTACTGGACCGTGCCGAACCCCACGGACGCGTCGGAGTGCACCTCGGCCAGGAAGTTGACCAGGCCGCGGGTGCTGCCCTGGAAGGTCTTCTTGCGCCCGGCCGGAACGTGTACGCCGCGTGGATGGGTGAAGCGGCGCACGACTCCGTCGCCGACGGCGATGGAGTCGGCCGCGGTGAACGCCGGCCGGGACGCGACGGCGTTCGTGCGGACCCGGTAGTCCGGGAGCACGTGCACGATGCCGGTCTCGTCGGCCTCGATGAAGTAGCTGCGCCAAACCCCGTCGTAGAGGGCACAGCTGGAGGCGACGAAGCGCCGGGCGCCGTCGAAGACCATCGGCGTCCAGAAGATGTCGTCGATCCTGATGTCGCGCGGACCCCACGTGTGATCACGCACCAGCAGCCCCGACGCCTCGGTGACGGTGTCACCGCTGAACAGCCTGCCGGTCCATTCGGCGCCGGCCTGGTAGTGGTTCGCGACGAACCAGATGCCCATCTCGCGGGCGCCCGGATCGTCGGCGAACAACTTGGCGGCGAGTTCGGAGACGAAGACCGGGTGGTGCCGGGTCGTCAACTCCACGTCGAAGCCGAATGGCACGTCGCCGTCCTGGGTGAAGTACCAGCCGTCGGCGTCCGGCCCGACGAAGCCGCGGCCTTCGTAGCGCAGCCGCCATCGCCGGAACGGTTCGACGACCTCCACGGTGAGCCCGGGTGAGGCGAAACAGTCCTCACCGGAGCTGTGCGTGGTGGTGGTCGTGGAAACGCCGCCGACGGTCACCCCCGCGCGTACGTCCAGGGTCCCGTCCCGGGCGACGTGCTGCAGGTGCAGGCTGAGGCCCTCGGTCAGCGCGGCGTTGCCGCCGTAGAACGCGTAGTTCTCCTGCCAGGAGCCCTCGCCGGGAACGTGCGCGAACTCGTCGGCACCGGTCAACTCCGCCATCACCTCACACCCCCTTCGCGTTGATCTCGTCGATCAACGTGATCGAATCGTGGTCGAGCAGGGTCTGGCCTAGTCGCCGCACGAGGCCGGCGGCGCGGCGGCGGGCCCGCGGGTTGTCCGTCTTCAGCGAGCCGCAGACGACCACCCCGTAGGAGAAGAACAGCAGCGTCGCGAGCCGGTGCTCCTGCCAGGCCTGTTCCAGGCCGTAGGCGACCCCGTGCCGGCCGAGGGCGGCGCTGTAGACGCCGAGCAGATCCTGCTCGTGGCGTCGCCGGACCTCGGTGTCCATGCAGTGGGTGACCAGGTACGACACGTCCTGGATGCCCTTGGCCCGCATGATGCCCTGCCAGTCGAGGGCGACGAACGCGTCCGGGTGTCCCGGCGGGCCGAACATGAGGTTGTCGAGCCGGAAGTCGCCGTGCACGATGGTGGCGTCCTCCGACAGCCAGGTCTGCAGCGACCGCAGGGCTGCCAGATATTCGTCACGCATGCCGCGCAGCCGCTCCGGCAGCAGGTCGCCGAAGTCGGCGATCATCGTGGCCCAGCCGCTCTCGACCTTCGCCGCGATCGACGGCCCGTGGCTCGCGTCGTGCCGGGCGAACGTCCGATGCAGCACCGGATCCTGGGTGCGCCAGTACCGGGCGTGCAGCGAGGCTACCGACTCCAGGGCGAGGGCGGCCTGCTCCACGGTGCACCCGGCGACGTCGTCGCCGGGGATGTGATGCGGGAAGTCCTCCATGACCAGGACGAACCGGGCCCCGTCGTCGTCGATCTCCCGGTGGTGGCACCGAGGTGAGCGCAGCGGGCTGTCGTCGCCGATGGTCTCGTAGAAGCGGAACTCCCGCTTGTACGTCGACATCTCGACGGCCATCTCGATGCGCTTGGGCAACGAACTGGAGAGCTTGACGATGACGCTGTCCGGCCCGGTGCCCGACTCGGACGGGCCGTAGTCGAGGTGCACCCGCGCCACCTGGGACATCTCACCGACGCCCTCCCCCAGGGGTTGGACACGCACACCGGTCGGCGGCGAGGCCACCCCGTCGGCGGCGAGGATCGGGGAAAGCCAGCCGGCCGTGACATCGGCGACGGTCGCCGGCGAGAGGGCGGCATCGTTCTTGAGGTTCATCAGACGTACCTCCATCGCAACAGCACCCGCTCCAGCACGCTGATCACCGCGTTGAGTATCAGCGCCATGACGATGAGCACGAGGATCGCGGCCACCATCGCGGACGGCTGGAAAGCGTTGCTGGACTTCTGGATGAGCGTGCCCAGCCCGTCCTGGGCGGCCATCATCTCGCCGACCACAGCCCCGAGGAACGCGTACGGCACCGAGATCCGCATGCTGGTCACCACCCAGACCAGGCTGGACGGAATCGTGACGCGCCGCAGGATGAGCATCCGCGAGGCGCCCAGCATCTTCAACGCGTTCACGAGGTGCTGGTCGACCTCACGGACACCCTGGTAGGTGTTGTTGAAGACGAGAAAGAAGACCAGCAGGGCGGCGACGGCGACCTTCGACGCCTCACCGATGCCGAACCACATGATCAGCATCGGCGCGAGCGCCAGCTTCGGGATCGTGTTCGCCGCCATGACCAGCGGCCGCAGGATGTCGCCGAGGATGTTGCTGAGGCCCAGCGCGAAACCGGCCAGGACGCCCAGGGAACAACCGATCGCGAAACCGTACAGCGTCTCGCGCAGGGTGATGACGGTGTTCGTGAGCAGCGTGCCGTCCTCGACCCACCCGACGAACGCGGCCCACGCCTCACCGGGACGGCCGACGTAGAACTCGTCGACGATGGCGAGCCCTTCACCGGGACGACCGGCGAAGACCTGCCAGGCCAGGATGAGCAGTGCCAGGACCCCGATGTTTCCGGCGCCGACGACCAAGGCGCGCGGCGTGATCCGTTCCCGCACCCGGGTGCCGATCGTACGGCGCTGTGAAAGCTTGCCGGGCTCCGCGACCGGCGGCCGGCCGGCGGGCGCCCGCGCCGGTTCCGCCTCCTCGGCCGGCGCGACTCTGCCTTTCATTCGTCCTCCTGAGCCGTGTGGTCCATCCGGTTCCACAGGTCCTGCCACAGCTCGCCGAAGCCCGGGTCGGTACGGAGCGACGTGAGGTCGCGCGGCCGGGGCAGGTTCACCTCGGTGCGGTAGACGATCCGGCCGGGACGCGCCGCGAAGACGACGATCTCGTCGGCGAGCAGCAGAGCCTCGTCCAGGTCGTGGGTGACGAAGACGATCGTCTTGTCACCGGCGCTCCAGGTCTCCAGCAGCTGCGTCTGGAGGCGCTGGCGCATCTGTGCGTCGAGCGCGCCGTACGGCTCGTCCATCAGGATCAGTGACGGCTCGTAGGCGAGCGTACGGGCCAGCAGCACCCGCTTGCGCATGCCGCCGGAGAGCTGCGACGGGTAGAGGGTACGGAAACCTTCCAGGCCGACGCTCTCCAGTGCCCGCTCGACGCGTGCCTTGCGCTCGGCCTTGCCGTAGCCGCGTACCCGCAGCGCCAGTTCGATGTTCGACTCGACGGTCGACCACGGGAGCAGGGTGTCGTGCTGGGTGATGTACCCGGCACCGGTGTTGACGCCGCCCAGTTCCCTGCCGTCGAAGTACACCTGGCCCTTGGTCTGGCGCAGGAGCCCCGCGAAGACGTTGAGCAGCGTCGACTTGCCGCAGCCACTGGGCCCGACGAAGCATACGAACCGCCCGCGCCGGATACCGAGGCTGACGTTCGACAGCGCCTGCACTTCGTTCTTGCCTCGTTTGCCGAATTTGACGGAGACGTTCTCGGCGCGGAGGAAGTTCTCGTCCCCGCCGGCGCCCGATGTCTGGGCGCCGGCGGTGGTGGTCTGCCGCGTTCCGGTGAAGGACATCTCCTATTCCGTCCAAACACCGTCGGCGAAGGTGAGGGTCGACGGCTTGTCGCTGGAGATTTCGTAGATCGCCTTGTTCTTCTCGAAGTAGTTCTCGGTCATCTTGGCGTCTCCCTCGTAGTTCGCCTTGACCATCTCGAACGACTCCTTGACCGACGCCGCGTCGTTCTTCGGCGAGAACGTCAGATACGCCTCAGCGGCCTTGGAGGGGTCACCGGCGAGCAGCTGACGGGCCTCGTTGAGCGAGGCGAGGAACTTCTTGACCGTCTCGCGGTTCTGCTCGACCCACGGACCGGCCGCCATGTAGGCGATGTTGCCCGCGTCCCAGGCACCGGTCTCGGCATAGTCCGCCGGGCCGAGCCAGATCGCGCCGTAGTCGTTCTTGACCGGATTGAGGCCACCGGGCAGGCCGGTGTAGATCGCGTCGACGCGCTTGGCCTTCAGACCGGAGTCCAGGCCGGCGGGCGAGCCCAGGGCGACGAAGCTGTTCTCACCGAACGGAACCTTGTAGTGCAGCAGCAGCGCCCGCAGCGACGCCTCACTACCGGGACCGCGGGAGGCGACGCCGAACTTGGCGCCCTCAAGCGCCTTGATGCGCTCCTCGACCGAAGACGCCTGGGTGACCCCCTTGGCCTCCTGCGCCTTGACGAAGTCGCTGTTGACGAGCAGGACGCCGTTCTGGGTGTTCGACGCCCGGGCGACGGCGACGACGTCACGATCGCTCGCGGTGCCGAAGAAGAGCGCGGAGATCGCCCCGCCGACGATGTCGGTGTCACCCGTGACGGCCGCCTGCACCTGGGTGCCCGAGTTCGCGATATAGGGGAGGAACTCGACGTTCAGCCCGTTCTTCTCGAAGTAGCCAGCGCTCTTGGCGGTGATCACGTCGGCGAAACCGGTGGTGTCCGCGGCGAGCAGCAGCCGGACCTTGGTTTCACCGGCGGCACCGGCCGCACCGGTGGCAACCTCGTCATCGGAGCCGCCACAGGCCGCCAGGGTCACGACGGCCAGCAGACCGGCCGTGAGGATTGCTGAGACTCTCTTACGCTTGAACATCCGCTGCCTCACATTTGGAATCGGGGAGCTTCTCACCGCTTCGCGCGGCCCTGCCCCGAGTCGCGTACTGACTTGGATTTCCGAACCTCGCCCCAGGTTCTTTGTCGCCTCTCGGAGGTCGACGGGACCGCGCTGCGCGAGCGCCCCCTGGACCACTTGGGGGGACACTAAGATGACCGAATACGCACAGCCACCAGAAGTTCCGGGCACTGGAACATCGGCGTCACCGGCCCGACACAGCCTCTTGACCGGGGCTGACGTGTCAGAGGGCAGCCTGCTACCACGCCCGGGAAACCTCTCCTCCGGATCGCGGAAACACCACGGGCGCGGCTCTGAGCGCGCAGGTCAGCGCACCGCGCCGGAACCCGATGCCTTGATGATCGACGCGGTCGACACCGGGGCCGTCTGGAACGAGCCGATGCCCGCGGAATCGCCCGAGCGCACGTGCCCGACGTGGTCGACCAGGCCCCAGTTCGGCAGGCCGTTGACGTCCCAGTTACGGGGGGCGCCCATCACCCGGACGACGTCGATGTCGAAGCGGGTCACCCGCTCGTCGCGCACCGCGAGCGAACTGGCGTCGGTGAACACCTCGCCGTGGGCGGTGTTCTGCCGCACGAGGTAGTCGGTGTAGACGTTGACGACCTGGTCGTCGACGGCTTCGGCGGCGAAGCTGTACCAGGTGTCCTCATAGCGCTTGGTCAGCGCGGTGAGGAAGCGCCGCCCGCCGTCGAGCACGACCGGCGTCCAGTATCCGGCGTTGCTGCGGAAGCGGCGTTGGCCCCACGAGTGGTCACGCCACATCAGGCCGCTCGCCTCGATCTTCCGGCCGCCGCTCCACACCGTGCCCTTCCACACCGAGCCGACCTCGTAGTGCTCGGCGACGGTGAAGATGTTGGTCGGGTCGACCGGGAACAGCTCGGTGGTGATCGGCCGCCAAGAGATCGGCGCACAACGGGTGCCGATCTCGATGTCGAAGCCGAACGGGGAGTCCCCCGCCCCGGAGCAGAGCCAGCCGGACTCGTCCAGACCGACCCGGCCACGGCCGTCATAACCGAGTCGCATCTTCTCGAACGGCACGGCGATGTCGACGTCGAAGCCGTCGGCGCCGAAAGCACTGCTGCCCGCCTGCTGCCTGACCGTCGAGGTCAGCACGCCGTCGACACACGAGGCGGCGCGCACGTCCACGAGACCTTCGGCAGGGATGTGCTGGAGATGCAGGTAGACCCCGTTGCCGAACGCCTCGTCCCAGCCGTGGAACAGGTAGTTCTCCTGCCAGGCCTCACTTTGAGGGGGTTCGTGGATCGACTCGTCGGCGGGAAGCAGCATGGATGGTCCTTCGGTTCGTGGTGAGTGGTTCTGCCGTGCTGGGAGCGCTCAGAGCAGATCCCAGGCCTTCCAGTCGTCCATCGCCGTCAACGCGCGGTCGACCAGTCCCTTCTTGCGCGCGATGGCACGCGGGTCCTTGTTGTTCATGCCCCCGGTGATACCGACGACGATGGAGAAGATGAACAGCATGGCGAGGCGGTAGTGCTCCTCGGCCTCGTCACGGCGGTAGTCGACCCCGGCGTCGTTGAGGGTGCGTACGTAAAGGTCGATCAGCCCGCTCTCGGCGGCGCGCCGGTCGTTCGTGGTCATGCTGTGGGTGACCAGGTAGGCGACGTCCTGGACGCCGCGGCCGACGACACTGCCCTGCCAGTCGAGCAGGACCACCGGATCGGGCCGGCCGGATCGGCCGAACAGCAGGTTGTCCATCCGCAGGTCGCCGTGGACGAAGGTGACCGGTTGCCGCGCCATCAGACGCAGCAACCGGGGGAAGGCCTGGACGTACGCCTGCTCGTAGGCGCGGACCTGGTCGCCGAACCGCGCCTCATGATTGGCGATCATGTTCGGCCATCCCTGGATGACGGCCCGGTGGCGGTTGGCGGCGAAGACGCCGTCGTGGCGAGGGACCCACGCCAGTTCGGGGCCATCGGTGCGGTTCCAGAACGCGGCGTGGACCTTGGCGACCTCGGCCACCGCCAGGGCCGCCTCCCCTGGCGTGCAGCCGCGCACCTCGTCGCCGGGAATATGGTCGGAGAAGTCCTCCAGGACCAGGCAGTAGCGGGCGCTGTCGTCATCGACGGCGGCGAGGTAGGCGTGGGGCACCCGGGCCGGCACGTGCGCGGCGAGTTCCCGGTAGAAGCGCACCTCGCGCTCGTAGAGCCGGATGCTCCGGGCCCGCTCGCGGTGGTGCTCGTTGTCGGTGGCGAACTTGGCGATGAGGCTCGCGGGTCCGGCCCGGTCTCCGTCGGCGTAGCCGAGGCCGACACGGACGAGGGTTCCCATCTCGCCGACCCCGGACTTCAGGGGGGTCGTCTCGAACGCCACCGGCGCCGCCGCGTCCGGATGGTGTTCGCGGAGCAGCTCGGCCAGCCAGGGCAGAGTGATCTCCGACGAGGTACGGGGGAACGCCATGTCATCTCCTCGCAACGTGCTGCCGGGTGGCTCCCGGTCAGGGTGCGGGCAGTGCGTGCCAGGCCTCAAGCCACCGTTCCGGTTCCCGGAACGAATCCGCGAGGGCCGGTGAGCGCGGTGGTCTCACTCATCCGGTGCTCCCCGCGTCGTCTCAGCCGGTTATCTCAGGAAGTCCGCCATGTACTCCTGGAAGCGGGGCTTGGTCACGGCCGACGCCTGTGCCCACGACTCGAATTCCAGCACCGTGTCCAGATCCGCGGCCTGCGACATCTGGACGGCCCGCTTCAGGTCCCGCACCAGCGCGGGGTCACGCCGCGCGTAAAGCCGGGCCAGGCTCGTCGCCTCGGCCAGCGGATCGTCCGCGAGCCGGGTCGCCAGGCCCGTCTCGTACGCCTGCCCGGCGTCGAGCACCTCCGCACCCAGCAGTGCGCACATCGCCCGCCCGGTCCCCATCCTGCGGGTCAGGAACCAGCTCGACCCGCCCCCCGGGTGCAGCCCGATCTCGGCGAAGGTCAGCGCGAACTTCGCCCGCGGGCCGGCTATCACGATGTCGCAGGCCAGGGCGATGTTCACGCCCGCACCTACCGCCACCCCGCCTACCGCCGCGATCGTGGGGATCGTCAGATCCTTGATACCGAGGAACGACGCGTACACCCGCTTGAGGTCCTCGCGGATCTCCGCCGGTCTCCGGTCGATGTCTCCGAACATGGTGTTCAGGTCGGCGCCGGCGCAGAACGCCTTGCCCGCGCCGCTCACCACCAGCGCGCGGGCCTCGTCGTCGGCGGCCACCGTCCGGACCGCCTCCGCGATCTCCCGCAGCATCGGCAGGTTGAGGGCGTTGCGCCGCTGCGGCGCGTCGAGCATCAGGTGCCGGATCGGGCCGTCGGCCGTGAGCTTCGTGAACTCGGTCATCGTTCTTCTTCCTTCTCTCTGCTTCTCTGTCGGACGTCCGCCGACCAGCGGCCGGCGCCTCCCGTCCAGGCGGGAACACCTCCGGCGCGTACCGAGGCCACGTCCAGGTCGTCGGCGTGACGCAGCACACCCTCATCACACAGCCTCACCGCCGTGGCCACCGCCGCGTCGACGAAACGCCTGCCCAGACCTGCCTCCTCCTCGGTCACCACCGGCTCTCGCGCGAAGGGGGCGGCGGTCAGCGGCGCGGGCCGCAGTCCCGCCACGACCAGCGCCCGCTCGATCACGGCCGGGTCGGTCCCGGCACGGCGCGCCTCGTCGGCGGCGGCCCTCACGGCCTCCGCGACGCGACCTCCGAACCCCTCGCGCTCCCCGTCGGCCAGCGGCACCGCCAGTGCTCCGGTGCGCGCGAGCCGCGCGACGACGTCGTCGACCGGTTCGTCAGCGGCCGCGTACTCGATGACGTATCCGCCGTCGCCCAGGCGGTCCGGGGCTATCCAGAGCACCGGATCACCGGCGGGCGGCTCGACGCCCGGCTCGGCGACGGTGAGCACGACGTTGCCCTCCTCGGCGCGCAGCCGGGACAGCCCTGCGGCGTCACCGTCGCTGACGACGGCCACCGACGCGATTCCGCCGGCGGCGAGTGTCCGGCGGCCCACCGGCCCGGCGACCACCAGCACCGGTGTGCGGGCCGGTGCGTCCCCGGCTGCCTGACGCAGCCGCGATCGGGTCCGGACCGTGTCGAAGAAGGCCACCGCGATGGTCGCCCGCGCCGCGTCGGAGACGACGAGGTCGGCCAGTCCCTCGCTCTCGGCACGCAGGGCCGTGTCGACGTCGGCACTCGCCGCGATCATCGCGACCTCGCGGATGGTGGCGACGGCGGGGGCGAGGTCGCGCGCCGGTTGCGGCACGACCGGGTCCTCACCGGCCTCGTCACCGAACGCCGCCGGTCGGCCCCGGTCCCACGGCTGGGTCGCGTCGGGGTTGGCCAGAATCCAGGCGCGGGCCTTCTCCAGCGCCTCGGCGCGCGAGGCGGCGAGGTCGTCGATCAGGCCGAGTCCGTGAGCCTGGCGGGCGTTCAGCCTGGTGCCGCCGACCAGCAGTCGCAGGGCGCGCGGCAGGCCGATCAGCCGGGTGGTACGGGTGATGCCGCCACCTCCCGGTAGCAGCCCCAGCGTCACCTCGGGCAGCCCCACCATCACCTCGGTGGAGTCCAGCGCGATCCGGTGGTGGCAGACCAGGGCGAGTTCCAGGCCACCTCCGAAGGCGCCGCCCTCGACGAGCGCGACGACAGGGCGTCCCAGCCTCTCCAGCCGTCGCATCCGGGACTTGCGCAGTTCGAGATCGTCGAGGAACGCCTGCCGGTCGGCGGGGCCGATCCGGACGAGCCGTTTGAGGTCGCCACCGGCGAGGAAGCCTTTCTTGGCGGAGGTGAGCACGACCCCGATGACGGTGTCGCGCTCGGCCTCCAACCGGTCGATCACGGCCGCGAACGACCGGATGAACAGCTCGTTGAGGGTGTTGACCCTCTGATGTGGGTCGTCCATGGTGAGCGTGACCACACCATGGTCGTCGCGCTCCCAGCGGATCGCGGTCTCGGCGGTCAAACCGCTGCGCTCCTTCCCGTGCCGACTCTGAGGTGAAACACCGGACGGACCGTGGGACGGGCCGTGGGACGGGCCGTGGGACGGGCCGTGGGACGGGCCGTGGGACGGGCCGTGGGACGGGCCGTGGGACGGGCCGTGGGACGGGCTTGATCTCACCGCCCCGCAGTCCGGATCTCTGGACAGTCCGGATCTCAGGACTGCTCGACGAGCGACGCGATCTCGGGGCGGTTCTTCGAGATCCCGGCCGCGTCGGCGGTGGCGCGGGTGATCCGGCCGTCCCGGAGAAACTCCAGGAACAGCGGGTTGAACAGATCTGGGCGGTCGGTCTGCCCCTGGTGACCGCACTCTTCCGGGTAGAAGAACTGGATGTTCGGCAGGACCTTCTCCTGCTCATAACCCCACTCGACGGGGGTGAGCACGTCCTCGGTGCCATAGAGGTAGACACCGGGGATGGTCAGCCGGTCAAGGCGGCCCCGGGTGGTGAGCCTCGCGGCGATGTTCTGGTCCTGCCACGGGATACGCCGGCCGTACTGCAACACGCTCGGCCAGAGCCGGGCGTGCGCCTCACGGTGCCGTTCCGCGGCGGCGTGGCGCATCTTCAGCAGGTCGTCGCTGATCGCCGCCTCGCGGTGGATGATCGCCCCCATGAGGGCGCGCATGCCCTCCTCGGTACCGTCGTACTTGGGGATCGCGACCTTCGCCGGGGGCTTGACGGCGTCATCGGGCACCACATCGCCGACGTCGCCGGCGATCAGCGCGAAGCTGACGACTTTCTCCGGGTGCGCGACCAGGTAGTTGACCGTGTTCATGCACCCCATCGAGTTTCCCGCGAGGTGGAACCGGTCGAGGCAGAGCGCTCGGACGAACTCGTGGACGAAGTCGACGTGGCTCTCCAGGCCGGTGGGCCGGTACTCCTCGCGGGTGTCGGACAGCCCGAAACCCGGCATGTCGGGACAGTAGACCCGAAATCCATTCTCGCCGAGGAACGGCGCCATGAACCGCCAGCCCGCGGTGCCGGAGGAGCCCGGCAGACCTCCGTGCAGCAGGACCACGGCAGGACCGGTGGTGCCGGAGGTCATGTAGTGCGCCCGTGCGCCACTGGCCAGCCGTACCCAGCGGCTGTGCATGCCGGGAACCTCGATGATGCCTTCCTCTGTCAGTGCCATCTCGTTGTCTCCTCTCGGTTGCCCGTCGCGTGATCCGCCGCCTCGCAGGGGGTGGGAACACGCGTGCGACATGGTGGGGCGCCGCCGATCGCCGGTCGGCGAGGCGATGCGGGTCGGTGTCAGAAGGGCGCGTCGAGCGCGTCGAGCGGTGTGCGCGCGATGACGGCGCGGCGTAACCTCATCAGCAGCCGGGGGTCGTCGACGACGACGGCCGCCACGACCGTGCCGTCCTCGTCGGCGTAGACCGCCGCGGCCTGGTGGTCGTCGGCGGCGGTACGCACCCGCACCGCTCGTCCGAGGCCGGGTCGGCCGACGATCTGGATCCGATGGCCGTACTGGTCGGACCAGACGTACGGCGGCCGCACACGGGGCGCGGGGGCACCGGTGACCGCCGCCGCGACGATCTCGGCGTGCTCGTTGGCGTTGGTCCAGTGTTCGATGCGCATCTCGACGCCGTACATCGGGTGCGGCCACCGGGCGACGTCACCGGCGGCGTAGACGCCGTCGAAGCCACGGACCCGCAGCCGCTCGTCGCAGACGACGCCGTCGTCGACGGGCAGCCCCGATGTGGCGAGCCAGCCGGTGGCCGGGGTCGCGCCGACGCCGACGACGACGAGGTCGGCCGGCAGGGTCCGGCCGTCGGCGAGGGTCACCCCGGTCACCCGGCCGGTGCCCTCGAAGCGTTCGACCTGCGTTCCGGTCAGCAGGGTGACGCCGTTGGCCTCGTGCAGGCCGCCCAGCAGCGCCCCGACCCGCGCGCCGAGCAGATGGGCGAGCGGCACGGGCTGAGCCTCGACGACGGTCACGTCGGCGCCGTGCGACCTCGCCGCGGAGGCGAACTCGGCCCCGATGAATCCGGCACCGATCGCCACCACGTGCCGGGCCGCGGGCAGCGCGGCGCGCACGGCGAGGGCGTCCTCGACGGTGCGCATGGTGTGCACGCCGATCAGTCCCTCGGCACCGGGCAGCGTTCGCGGGGAGACACCGGTGGCGATCACCAGGATGTCGTAGCCCAGTTCCTCGCCGGTGTCGGTGACGACGACGCGGGCCACCGGATCAAGCGCCACCGCGCGTACCCCGACGCGCAGGTCGACGCCGAGGGCGTCGAGTTCCTCGGCCCCGAGCAGGGGCACCGGGGCGCCGTCGGTCTCCGGCAGGATCATGTCCTTGGATACGGGGGGCTTGTCGTACGGAAGGTACGGTTCGGCCCCCACGATGGTGACGGGGTCGGCGAATCCGGACTTGCGAAGGCTCTGTGCGGTTCGCACTCCGGCGATCGACGCCCCGACGATCAGGATTCCCATGGCGGACATCGTCGTGCAGGGCACGATGGCCGGGAAGTGCCGGTGCCAGTCACCGGAACCCTCAGCACTGGACGTAGATCTTGCCGTCCTCGACCTGGACCTCGTAGGTCTTCAGGCCGATGGTCGCGGGCAGGCACAGCGCCGCACCGGTACGGATGTCGAAGCGGGCCATGTGCAGCGGGCAGACGATCTCGGCGCCTTCGAGGTCGGAGTCCTCGCCGAGCGACCATCTGTCGTGCGTGCAGACGTCGTGGGTGGCGTAGAACTCGCCGTCCTCGGTGCGGTAGATCGCGATGGGCTCCTCCCCCGCGCCTTTCCACGTCATGGACGTCCCCGGCTCCAGGTCATCGACACCACAGGCCAAGCGCCACTCCATCAGTCCCCCTTGTCGCCGCTCACGGTCTACTACGCCGCCGATTGTCGGGCACCATGGGTGCCGACTCCGACAGCGTGTCCCGGCAACCGGAACATCCGTGCCGAAGAACCCCGTCCTGGGCTGCTTCAGTAGTCGCGGGGGAACCAGTGTGAGTGACCGTTGGCCAGACCCATGCGGCAGGCCGCGGCGATCCGGGCGGTGGTCTGCCGCAACGCGCCCTCGACCTTGAAGTCGAGCCGGGTGGCCGAGTCGTAGGCGACCGATACGGCGGCGACGGCGGCGTCCTGGACGATGACGGGAACGGCCATGCAGGCGACACCGGCCTGCGACTCGTTCGATTCGTGCGCGCTCTTCTCGGCTCGGATCTTACGGAGCTCGACGAGCAGTTCGTCGATCGTGGCGACCGACGCGGGCGTCAGCCGCGGCAGCGGCGAGGGGAGGAACGCCTCGAGATCCTCGAAGTTCTCCCACGCGAGCATCGCCTTACCGATCGCGGTGCAGTTCGCGGGGAGTCGCGCGCCGACCCGGGAAACGGTGACCGGCGAGTTCGCGGACGCGAACTTCTCCAGATAGACGACGTCGAACTGGCGCAGCACGGCGAGGTGCACGGTCAGCCCGGTCCACCGGTGCAGTGCCGCGAGGAACGGCATCGCCTTGTCCCGCATGCTGCCGGCCGGCGTGATCACACCCATCTCGAAGAGACCAAGGCCGATCTTGTAGCCGCGCCGGTGCTGCTCGATGGCGCCCAGGTCGATGAGGCGGGCGATGATGCGGTGCACCGTGGATTTCGGCAATCCGGCCGCACGCGCGAGTTCACTCAAGGTCATTACTCGGTCGTCGGCGCTGAAAGCCCGGAGAATATCGAATGCCTTGGTGAGAATGGAAGGGGAATCCCCATCGACGGGATCCACCGATTCGAATTCCGCCATCGGCACCCCCGTCGAGCTTGATCCGGCCTGGTAGAGCTACGCCGAGACCCTTTTTCCACAAAATCCCGCATTGTTTCCTGCATGTTTCGTGGAGGATAACACAGTCACAGCGGATCTTGCGGAGAGTGTGACGCACGTTACCCGGCCCCGGAGAGATTCCGGTGGTTGGAACAAATCTCCGCAACCGATTTCCGGATGCCCTAACATGCCCGGATGTAAATGGATCAATCAGCAGTGCGACCCTCGGGAGCCGAACCGTCTCCCGGCGACGACCATCGCCTGCTCGCGCCCGCAGCGGAGGAGGCACCATGGGGCAGGAACGCCGGCCTACTGTCGACGTCCACGCGCACTTCCTCCCGGGGCACCTGCCGGGCTGGCCGGGCGAGACCGCGGGACCCCCGTGGCCACGCCTTCGGACCGGCGACACCGAAGGTCAGATCCTGATCGGCGACTCGCTCTTCCGGCGCGTACGCCCCAGCCTCTGGGACGTCACCGAACGCCTGCGCGAACTCGACGAGGCCGGCATCGACCACCAGGTCATCTCCCCCGTACCTGTCACCCTCGTCTACGACGCCGAGCCGGAACCCGCGGCCCGTTACGCCCGCGCCCTCAACGAGGCCCTCGCCCGGACCGCCGGGGCCTCCGACGGGCGGCTCACCGCCTGGGGCACCGTACCGTTGCAGGATCCCGCCGCCGCCGTCAGGGAACTCGAACACCTCTCCGGCACGCTCGGACTGACCGGTGTCGAGATCGGCACCACCGTCAACGGCCTCGAACTCGACGATGAGGCGCTGACCCCCTTCTTCGCGGCGGCCGAAGCCACCGACACCATCGTGTTCGTCCACCCGATGGACGGCGGCGGCGGCGCCATCCGCCGACGCGGTCAGCCCTACGACTTCGGCCTCGGCATGCTCACCGACACGGCGATGGCCGCCGGAGCGCTCATCTTCGGCGGGGTCATGCAGCGCTTCCCCAGGCTGCGGGTGATGCTCTCGCACGGTGGCGGCACCCTGCCCTGGGCCTGGCCCCGGCTGGCCAGGGGCGCCCGCCTCGGCGACGTCGACCACACCATCGACCTGGCCGCCACCGTCCGCCGGTTCTGGGTCGACTCGCTCACCTTCGATCCCGGGCACCTGCGTCTGATCATCGACCGGTTCGGTGCCGACCGGGTCATGACCGGCACCGACCACCCGTTCATCACCCGCCAGATCCATACCGCGACCGAAGACATCGAGACGGCCCGTCGCGACGGGACCATCACCGACGACGAGTCAGGCGCGCTGCGCTCGGCGAACGCGGTGGCCCTGCTCACCGGGCGAAGCGGTGATCGCCTCAACAGCGGACTCGACAGTGGAGAAGAAACACGATGACGCGCGATGACGTGACCGTGGTCGGCGGTGGCCCGATCGGACTGCTCGCCGCACTCGGCCTGGCACAGGCCGGCATCCCCGTGACCGTCCTGGAAGCCGCGAGCAACGTCGTCCGAGCCCCCCGTGCGATGATCATCCACTGGTCGGTCCTCGACGGCCTCGACCGGCTGGGCATCCTCGACGACGTACTGAGCGCCGGCCTCGTCCAGGACTCCTGGTCACTGCGGATCACCGCCACCGGCGAGACGTTCCGGTTCGACCTCGGGGTCCTCGGCGACGAGGTGAACCGGCCCTTCAACCTGCACCTGGAACAGGACCGGCTGGCCGAGATCCTGCTCAGGCATGCCACCAAGCTGCCCAATGTCACCGTGCACTGGGGCAGCCGGGCCACCGAGGTGACCCTCGACGAGCACGGCGCCACCATCGTCGCGAGCGGCCCCGAGGGGAATCTGCGACACCGCACCTCCTGGGTCATCGGGGCGGACGGCGCCCACAGTGTCGTCCGGCGCGGCATGGGCCTCGGCTTCCCCGGCATGACCTGGCCGGAAAGCTTCGTCGCCACCAACATCACCTACGACTTCGCAGGCCTCGGTGTCCAGCGCTGCACCGGCATGATCGACCCGGTCGACGGCGCGCTCGTCGCCGAGATCGACGGTGAGGGCCTGTGGCGCTACACCTACGCCGAATCGCTGCGCCTGCCCGTGGAGGAGATCGCGCAGCGGATTCCCGCGGCACTGAAACGGGCACTGCCCGGCGGTGACGACATCGAGGTGCACGCCTGGTCGGCGTTCCGTATGCACGAACGGGTCGCCGACCGCTTCCGCGTCG
Organism: Streptosporangium sp. NPDC000563; assembly: GCF_040299985.1. Lineage (NCBI taxonomy): Bacteria > Bacillati > Actinomycetota > Actinomycetes > Streptosporangiales > Streptosporangiaceae > Streptosporangium > Streptosporangium sp. NPDC000563. Next base: position 73,155 of record NZ_JBEPDA010000021.1, read on the forward strand.
GCCGGGGCATACTGGTGGGCGATGCCGCCCACGTCACCAACCCGTCGTCGGCGGTCGGCTTCGCCGGCGGGTTCTTCGACGTGTGGACGCTGATCGAGACGTTGACCCGGGTGATCATCGACGCCGACGACCCGGCCGTGCTGGACCGCTACTCACAGCTGCGCCGCCAGGCGTTCACCGAGCACGCCTCACCGCTGTCGTCGGAGTTCAAGCAGTTCGTTTTCAACATGGACGATCCACGACGGCTCGACCGGGAGGTGCAACGGTTCCGGCGCGTCGTCGGCGATCGGGACCTGCTGCGCCGCTTCCTGAAGGCCGGCTATGACACGAAGACCCCGACGTTGAGGAACTGACCGGCGCGACAACGCGAATCGGCCGGTTCCCCAGGGCGGGGAACCGGCCGATTCGCGTCGCGCCGGGTCAGCCCCGAGCCTTCTTGGCGAAATCCTTGGCCACGATGACGCGCTGGATCTGACCCGTGCCCTCGAAGATGTCCAGGATCTTCAGGTCGCGGTACCACTTCTCCAGCAGCAGTTCGGTGCTGGTGCCCTCCGGCCCGAGCAGCTGCATGCAGCGCCGCACCACCCGCTCGGACGTGGGCGGGCCGAACGCCTTCGCCATCGACGCCTCGACGCGGTTCTGCAGGTCGTGCTGCCGCATCCACTGGGCGTACCGGTTCAGGTGCCGGTTACGCGTGAGGGCCGCGGCCATGCCCTCCAGCTCTCGCTGGATCAGCGACCAGCGGTCGGCGCGGAACCCCAGCCGCTGCTCGTGCAGCAGCTCACCGGTCAGGTCGAGGGCGGCCTGCGCCACCGTCGTCGACAAGGCCGAGACGTTGGGCCGGTTCTGGTTCAGCACCGACAGCGCACTGAGGCGGGCGCCACCGGCGCCGTTCGCGCCGGCCGACGGGTCGTGGCCGAGCCGGTTCCCCAACGGCACGACGCAGTCCTCCAATCCGATCTGGGTGGTCTCCCACGCCCGCAGACCCAGCTTGTCCTCGTTCTCCTTGAGGATCACCAGGCCGGGGGTGCCCCTTTCGATGACGAACGCCTCGGCCGAGGCGATGCCCTTCTCGGGATCGGTGACGGCGAACGCCACCACGTACTCGGCGGACGCGGCGTGGCTGCAGAAGATCTTCGAACCGTTGATGACCCACGAGTCGCCGTCACGGACGGCCCGGGTCACCAGCCCACTGGTGTCGGAGCCCGCGCCCGGCTCGGAGAGACCGAACCCGGTGACGCCGCCACCGCGCACCACCGGCTCGTACCAGCGGTCGATCTGTTCCGGCGTGCCGAGCAGGCTGACGACGACGTGGCCGATACCGCCGCTCACGTAGCTCTGCGCCCACGTGTCGCCGTAGTTGAGGCCCTCGTACTGGGCCATCACCCGCATCAGCTCACCGTCGGGGAACTTCGGCAGGTCGTTGTCACGGCCTTTGGCGACGTGCTTACTGATCTTCACCGGGCAGGTCTCGAAGATCTCCCGGTAGTTCGCGGGCGGCCGATGGTCGGTGTCGGCCTGGCGCGCGTGCGGCCGGATCCGGGCCACCGACCATTCCTTGAGCTCGCGCTCGTAGCGCTGCAGCTCCGGGCTGAATTCAAAGGCGAGCGTCACTGTGGTTACCTCTCAGACCGCGGGCGCGAAGCTCGCGAAATACGGGTCGGCGTCCAGGGTCGACAGCAGCGCGGCGGCGCGGTACCACAGCTCCGTCGGGTGGTCGGTGAGGAATCCGTGGCCACCGAGCACCTGGATGGCGTTGCGGGTCGCCTCGGTCGCCGCGGCGTGCGTCTCGTTGACGATCCGGCCGACGTCGGCGAGTGCCTTCTCGCGCCCCTGGTCAAGCCCGTTCGCCACCGACAGCAGGCCCAGCCGGGCCGCGTCGAGCCGCATCTGGTCGTCGACGAGGGTGAAGGAGATTCCCTGGAAGTCGAAGATCGGCCTGCCGAACGCGATGCGCTCCGTCGCGTACTTCGTGGCGTACTCCCGGGCCCGGTTCGCGCCACCGAGCGCCACCGCCGGCGCCAGCAGCCGAGTCCGGGCGACGGCGAACGCGAGTGACCGCGCGTCGGCGTCCACGCCGCCGAGCAGGTCGTCCGCCGCGACGAGCACATCCAGGTGGACCCTGGACAGTCGCGCCGCGCTCAGCGCGATGTGCGAGGTGCCGGAGACACGCTTCGTGTCGACGCCCTCCCGGTCGAGGCCGACGACGGCGGCGCGCAGACCGCCTCGCGGATCCACCCCGACGACGAGCAGTTCGGTGACGCCGTCGAGCAGCGCCACCGCGTACTTGGTGCCGCGCACCCGCCAGCCGTCGCCTTCGGCGGTGATGGTGGTGCCGTACTCCTCGGGCGGCAGGCCGTGGCGCTCGTAGAGGGCCGGGGCGGGCGCCGGACGCGCCCCGTCCGCGACCCCGGCGAGCCAGCGGTTCCGCTGCTCCCCGGTACCGGCGGCGTCGATGATCAACGTGGAGCCACCGGCCAGGACGGCGGTACCCACGATGCCCGGGTCGCCGTAGGCGAGGTTCTCGACGGCGCGCAGCTGCGTGACCGCGTTCGGAGTGCCGCCGAGATGCTCGGCCACCGGGGCGGTGAAGCCGAAGTCGCGCAGCCGGCGCCAGAGCCCCTCCGCGATGACGCCGGTCCTGTCCACCTCACGTGCCGCCTGGTCCACGGGGCCGAGTGCCAGCCGACGCGCCGTCTCGGCGATGAGCTGGTCCTCGGTGGACGAGGAAAGAACAAACATGGAGCACCTTTCTTCAAGCGGAGACCGGCCGACGGCTGCTCACCGCGCGTTCGGCAGGACCTTCTCGGTGAACAGCTTCAAACCGGCGTTCACCACCTCGCGGTCGCCGTCGCGGGCGCCCATCAGCACCACCACCCGGTCGAGTCCGGCGGCCTTGAGCGCCTGGAGGCGGTCGACACACGCCTGTGGTGGCCCGGCCACGGCGAAGCGGTCGATGAACTCGGGCTCCAGCACCGTGCCGTGCCCGCTGACACTGCTCGCGTGGTGGATCCGGTCATACGCCTCGGCGGCCCGCCGGTACTGCTCCTGGAGCGCGGGATCCTCGGTGGCGAACCGCGCGGTGGCGGAGAAGCGGGCGATGGTCAGCACCGCGCCGGCCAGCATCGAACGGGCCGCTTCGACGTCGTAGCCGGTCATCACGTTGATGTAGGCGCCGAAGGTGAGGTCGGCGGGATCCTTGCCCGCCTCGGCGCGGCTCTGCCGGGCCCAGGCGATCGCGGCGGCGATCCGCTCCGGGTCGGCGCCGAGGGCGAACATGATGCCGTCGGCCTCACGAGCGGCCATCGCGATGGCCTTGGGGCCGCTGGCGGCCACGTCGACACGCACCGGCGGCAGCGTCGACCTGCCGATCCACTCCGAGCGGCTCTCGAAGCCGTCGAGGTCGACGATCTCGTCGCGCAGGTAACCGCGCACCTGACGCACATACTTACCGAAGTCAGCGAGCTTCGCGGGCTTGCGGTTGATGTAGGTCAGCGACGAGTCACCTCGGCCGATGCCGAGCACGGCCCGGCCACCGGAGGCCTCGTGCACCGACTGCACGGCCGCCGCCATCACCGACGGGTGACGGGTCACCGGGTTGGAGATACCCGGGGCCACCAGCAGCCGTTCGGTGGCCTCCGCGGCCAGCGCCATGCCGACGAACACGTCGCCGGTGAGGCACTGGGTGTCACCGAAGGCCAGACCGTCCCAGCCCGCGTCCTCGGCCCGTTTGGCCATCCGGCCGGTACGACCTGGAATGGGAAAATTGACCTGCCAGATCTCCATCGCAACGCCCTTGCTCTTTCGGCGCACGCAAAAACATGCACGGCACGGGCCTGCCGGGAGTGCCGATACGGCGTTTCCGGCGGCCGGACTGGTGACTCGAATGCAAAAACTAGTCGCCGACATGGCGGGAACTGTGTTTCTGTTCCAACGACTGGAACGGAGGTGCCTGTCGCGCTTCCGGCCAGATGGCACGCTATTTTCTGAATCGCACGGCGCCGGTTGCCGCCGGACGGAACTCGGCGACGCCGACGGGATGCCGACGGGATGCCGACGGGATGCCGACGGGATTCAGGCCCCGGGCGACAGTAGGGTGTCAGCGTGGATCTCCGGCTCATAGAGTATTTCATCGCCGTCGTCGATCACGGTGGGGTCACTCGGGCCGCGCAGGCGCTCTACATCGCGCAACCGTCGCTGTCACAGGCGATCCGCACCCTGGAACGCCGGCTCGGCGTGCAGCTGTTCGACCGGACCGGACGGCAACTGCGGCTGACCGACGAGGGAGAGGCGTTCACGGTGTCGGCGCGCCGGATCCTCGCCGATGTGGTCCGGGCCCGGCAGCGGGTGGCGGCGGTGCGGGAGTTGCGCAGCGGACGCCTCGACATGGCCGCGCTCTCCACCCTCGCCGTCGAACCGCTGCCCCGGCTGGTCAGCGCGTTCAACCGGGAGCATCCCGGAGTGCTGGTCAGCGTCAGCGACCCGGGCAGTCCGGCCGGGGTGGTGTCCATGGTCCGCCAGGGAGGCGTCGAGCTGGGACTCTCCGAACTGCCGGTGCGCAGCGACACGCTGCGGTCCATGGAGCTGTTCACCCAGGAGATCTGCCTGGTGCTGCCGCCCGCACTGGCACAGCGGCTGCCCGATCCGGTGCCGGTGGCCCGCATCGCCGAGATCCCGCTCGTCCTGGAGGGGTCGGCGGGGCCCAACCGGACTGCGGCACACGCCGTACCGGCCGGGGTGACGTTGCAGGTCGCGGTGGAGTGCGTCCACCGGCAGGCCATCTGGGCGCTGGTGGCCAACGGCGCCGGGGCGACCCTGCTGCCGCGCCAGGTGGCCGAACAGGAGGTCACCGGAGTCGTGGTGCGCTCGACGACGCCGCGTCTGGAGCGTCCGGTGGGCCTGGTGTTCCGGCCGGGAGCGCTGTCACCCGCCGCGCAGGCGTTCATCGACTGTGTGCGGCGGCTGTATCCGCCACCTGCTCCCGTACCAGCTCGATGAAGGCCCGTCCGACCGGCGACAGCGCCTCCGGGTCGAACAGCAGCCCGTAGGGGCGACTGAAACAGGGGTCGACCGCCCGGACCACCGCCCCACGGGCGGCGGCGGCTTCGGCCGTGGATCGTTCCATGAAGGTTCCGCCGAGCCCGGCCAGCACGAACGCGAGCCGAGCCTCCCGGTGCGCGATGATCGCGGCGGGCCGGCGCAACCGCCCCGCCGCGGTCACCGCGCGTTCGATCTCGGTCGCCCAGGAGCTGCCCGGCGGCACGACGATCAGGGGTACGTCGGGCAACTGGGCCCTCGGCAGCGGATCGGCCCGCGACACCTCGGTGCCGGGCGGGAAGACCGCCCAGAACTCCTGCACACCCAGCGGCAAGGTGTCCAACCCACCGGTCGCCGTGGGCAGATAGCAGACGACGATCTCGCAGTGCCCGTCGACGATCAGCGATGCGGCGGCCTCCTCGTCCTGCAGGTCACCGATGCGGATGTGCACCTGGGGACTACGTTCCCGGAACCGGCCGATCAGTTCGGCGAGCGACCCGGCCGACAAGGTGGCGTACGCGACGATGTCGAGCCGCCCGCGCAGCCGGCCCGCCGCGTCGACCACAGAGCTCTCGGCCGCGACGACGTCGCGCAGGATCTGCCGGGCAGGGCCGACCAGGGAGTGCCCTGCCGAGGTCAGCACCATGCCCCGGCCGATGCGGTGGAACAGTTCGGTGCCCAGCTCGCGTTCGAGGCCGCGGATCGACTGGGAGATCGTCGGCTGGGACAGGTGCAGACTCTCCGCGGCGGCGTTGATGCCCTGATGGTCGACGACCGCGAGGAAGTACTCAAGGTTGTGCAGGTCCACTCCGAGAACCCTACTGTCCGGCACGCGCCCCACCACGGTGAGCCGGCACGTCAGCGGGGTGCCATCCGGATGGCACCGTCGAGGCGGATGGTCTCCCCGTTGAGGTAGCCGTTCTCCAGGATGGTGGCGGCGAGCTGCCCGAACTCGTCGGTGCGCCCCAGCCGGGCCGGGTTCGGCACGGTGGCCTCCAGCGACTTCTTGACGTCGTCGCGCAACCGGGCCAGCAGCGGCGTGTCCATGATGCCCGGGGCGATGGTGCAGACCCGGATAGCGCGGCCGGCCAGGTCGCGGGCGGCGACGATGGTCATGCCGACGATGCCGGCCTTCGACGCGGTGTAGGGGATCTGGCCGATCTGACCTTCGAACGCCGCCACCGAGGCGGTCATCACGATCGCGCCGCGCTCACCGTCGACGAGCTCCTGGCGGGCGATGCGCTCCGCGCCAAGGCGCAACGCGTTGAACGAGCCGATCAGGTTGAGCCTGATCGTCCATTCGAAGTCCTCCAGGCTGCCGGGGCGGCCCTCCCTGTCGATGACACGCACCTTGCGGGAGGCCCCGGCGCAGTGCACGAGCCCGCGCAGCCCGCCGCGCGCGTCGGCGACGTCGAGGGCGGCGGCGAACGACTCCGGGTCGGTCACGTCGCCCGGCGCGAAGTGCGCCCGCTCCCCCAGCTCCTTGGCGACGGCGGCCCCGTCGGAGGTGGGCAGGTCGATGACGGTGACCGTCCCGCCGGCGGCGATCAGCCGGCGGGCGGTGGCCAGGCCGAGGCCGGACGCCCCCCCGGTGACGGCCGTGTTGAGTCCATCGAGATTCATTGTCTTCCCCTTGTGACCGTCAGAGCCCGAACGACTTCGCGATGATCGTCTTGAGTACCTCGGTGGTGCCGCCGTAGATGCGGGTGACCCGGGCGTCGGCGTAGAGCCGGGCGATCGGGTACTCGCGCATGTAGCCGTATCCGCCGTGCAGCTGAAGGCAGCGGTCGACGACACGGGACTGCATCTCGGTGCAGAAGATCTTGATCTTGGCGGCGTCGACGGGGCCGAGCTCGCCCGCCTCGTGCTCCGCCAGGCCCTTCTCCAGCAGTGCCCGGCCCGCCTCGATCTCCACCGCGCACGACGCGAGCTCGAACTTCGTGTTCTGGAACGACGCCACCGGCACACCGAACGCCTTGCGGTTCGCCACGTACTCCAGCGCCGCCGCCAAAGCCGCCTCCGCCGCGCCCTGCGCGGCGACGGCGATACCGAGACGCTCCTGCGGCAGGTTGCCGGTCAGGTAGCCGAAGGCCCCGCCCTCCTCACCGAGCAGGTTCGCCGCCGGCACCCGGACGTCGTCGAAGAACAACTCGGCGGTGTCCTGCGTGCGCAGACCCACCTTGTCGAGGTTGCGGCCCCGGGTGAAGCCCGCCATCTCCTTCTCGACCACCAGCAGCGACAACCCGTCGCGACGTCCGCCGCCCTGGCCGGTGCGTGCCACCACCACGACCAGATCGGCGTGGATACCGCCGGTGATGAACGTCTTCACCCCGTTGAGCACCCAGTGCTCACCGTCGAGCCGCGCGGTGGTGGCGATACCGGCCAGGTCCGAACCCGTTCCCGGCTCGGTCATCGCGATCGCCGTCATCAACTCGCCGGACGCCATGCCGGGCAGCCAGCGCCGCCTCTGCTCCTCGTTCGCGTACGACAGGAAGTACGGCAGCACGACGTTCATGTGCACGGCCAGGCCGCCCAGGTTCACGTACGCGCGCTGGGTCTCCTCCATCCAGACCGCCGAGAACAGGAAGCTGTCCTGCCCGCCCCCGCCGTACTCCTCCGGGATCTGGACACCGAGCACGCCCAGCTCACCCAGCCTGCGGAAGATGCCCCTGGGAACGATCTTCGCCTCATCCCAGTCGAGATAGTGCGGCACGACCTCCCGGTTGAGGAACTCACGCGCCGTCGCGCGAAACGCCTCGTGATCGGGGCCGTACAGGGTGCTCTTCATCGTCTCGTCTCTTCCAGCGCCGTCTACAGCAGTTCGAGGATCGTGGCATTCGCCAGGCCGCCGGCCTCGCACATCGTCTGCAGGCCGTAACGGATGCCGTTGTCACGCATGTGGTGCACCATCCGGGTCATCAGCACCCCGCCGGAGGCGCCCAGCGGGTGCCCGACCGCGATCGCCCCGCCCAGCGGGTTCAGCCGCTCGGTCCTCGCCCCGGTCTCGGCCTGCCAGGCCAGCGGCACCGGCGCGAACGCCTCGTTGACCTCGAAGACGCCGATGTCGTCAATGCTCAGGCCCGCCCGGCGCAGCGCCTTCGCGGTCGCCTCGATCGGCGCGGTCAGCATCATCACCGGGTCGTCGCCGGCCAGCGCCACCGTGTGGATCCGGGCGATCGGCCGCAGACCTCGCGCCGCCGCCAGCTCACCGGTGGTGATCAGCAACGCCGCCGCCGCGTCGGAGATCTGCGACGAGTTACCGGCGGTGATCACACCGTCCTCGCGGAACACGGTGCGCAGCCCGGACAGCACCTCGGTGGTGCTGCCCCGGCGCACCCCCTCGTCGGCGGTGAGCAGCCCGTTCACCGAAACGAGCTGCGCGTCGAGGGCTCCCGCGTCGATCGCCGTCGCGGCCAGCCGGTGCGAACGCACCGAGTATTCGTCGAGCCGGGCGCGCGACAGCTTCCACTTCCGGGCCACCAGCTCCGCGCCGATGCCCTGGTTGAAACCGCCGACGCCGTAGCGTTCCAGCACCGACTCCGGGTACTGCTGCCCGTCTTGCACGTTGGAGCCCATCGGTACCCGGCTCATCGACTCGACGCCACCGGCGATCGCGATGTCGTAGTGCCCGGCGATCACCGACGCCGCCGCGAAGTGCACGGCCTGCTGTCCCGAGCCGCAGCGCCGGTCGACGGTGGTGCCCGGGATCGACTCGGGCCATCCGGCGCTGAGCACCGACACCCGCCCGATGTTGCCGGACTGCTCGCTCACCTGCGTCACGCAGCCCCACACCACGTCGTCGATCTCGGTGGGGTCAAGGCCGTTGCGCTCGGCGATCGCACGCAGCACGCACGCCGACAGATCACCCGGATGCAGGCCGACCAGAGCACCGTTGCGCTTACCGACCGGCGTACGGGCCGCGTCGACGATCACCGCGTCTCTCATGGTTCTTCCCTTACGGTCGTGGCCTCGCGGCGGTCGACGGTGTGGTGCGACTCGTCACTCATCTCACTCATCGGCGAGGAACGTCTCTCGCACCTCGCTGCGCCGCAGCTTGCCGGCACCGTTGCGGGGCAGCTCCCCCCGGAACTCGAAAGCCTTGGGCACCTTGTATCCGGCCAGCACGGCTCGGCAGTGCTCGGTGAGCTCCTCTGCGAGCGCGTCGCCGGCCCGCGTACCGGGCTCGGGCTGTACGACGGCGACGACCCGCTGCCCCCAGTCGGGGTCGGGCACGCCGATGACCGCGACGTCGGCGACGGCCGGGTGGGTGATCAGCGCCACCTCGATCTCGGCGGGGTAGACGTTCACCCCGCCGGAGAGGATCAGGTCGACGCGCCGGTCGACGATGTACAGCCAGCCGTCGGCGTCCAGGTAACCCAGATCACCGGCGGAGAAGAACCCGTCACGCATCGCCGAGGCGGTCTTGTCCGGATCGTTGTGGTACTCGAACGGCACCGGCGGCATGAAGTACACGTTGCCGATCTCTCCGGTGGGCAACTCGACGCCGTCGGCGTCCAGGATCCGCAGCCGCATTCCCGGCAGGGGATGTCCCACGCTCCCCGGCTTGCTCAGCCACTCCTCGGAGTTCAGCGCGGCCGCCGACCCCTCGGTGGTGCCGTAGAACTCACAGACGACCGGCCCGAACCAGGCGATCGCGGCCCGCTTGACCTCCGGCGGGCACGACGCGCCGGAGAGCACCATGGCACGCATACTGGACACGTCGTAGCGAGCGCGGACCTCCTCGGGCAACCGCAGCAGCCGATGCACGACCGTCGGCACGGTGAACGTCACCGACACCCGATGCCGCTCGACGAGGGCGAGGATCTTCTCCGGACGAGGGCGCTCGGCGACCACGACGGTGTGCCCGAACTGCAGGGCCATGAACGAGAACGTGCCCGGTCCCGCGTGGTACAGCGGGCCGGCCGCCAGGTGCACCTCACGGCCGGGACGGATCCCGAGGCGCCCCATGAATCCGATGGTGAACGCCGACACGGCGGGCGCCCTCCCCGACAACCCCTTGCGGACGCCCTTGGGGCGGCCGGTGGTGCCGGAGGTGTAGCCCATGTACTCACCGGCGATCGGATCTTCCAGCGGCGCCGTCGAATACCCGGCCAGCAGTGCCTCGTAGTCGACCCAGCCGGGAGCACCGCCGACGGAGATGCACCGCCGCGGATCCAGGTCCACCTCGGCGAGGGCCGGCGCGACGACGTCGATCAGTGACGCGTCGAGGACGACGGCACCGGCGCCGCTGTCCCGCAGGATGTATGCGATCTCCGCCGCGGTGAAGTGGTGGCTGACCGGGGTGAAGTAAAGCCCGACCTGGAAGGTGGCCAGCCGCAACTCGTAGTACGCACGCCGGTTGGGCAGCATCGCCACAACACACTCTCCGGGCCGCAGGCCGCTCTCCCGCAGTGCCCGGGACAGCTGGTTGACCCGCCGCGCCAGCTCGCCGAAGGTCATCGACGTGCCGTCGGTGTCGATGACGGCGACACGATCCGGATCGGCGGCGGCGACGGCGGCGAAACCGACGGGGGCGGCTGCGGTGCTGCTCGACATGCCTGACACTTCCCTTCCGCCGAAGGCGCACAGACCTTGACGTCTCTCCAGCCGACCATCCTCGACAGCAGTTCACGGCACGAGCCACCGGAACGTCAAAGAGCAACCGTCGAACATTCGGATAGGCGCCGCCTATGGCGTCGAAGAACGCGGACGTATTCGGCGCTCTCATAGGTCGCTCCTATCCGAATGTTTGCGAGAACGTCTTTGTCACCCGGATAAACGGTGTGCTGTAGTCGGCGGCGACGCGCTTTGAGGATCCTCACGCGTTTTTCACGAAAAAACTGCCACCGATCAGGGAGGCACGGTGCTCGGCAATCTTGTCCCTCCGGCTCTGGAGGAGACGTCAGAGATGACGGCTCTCCGCCTTGAGGTTCGAAGTTTCCTCCGAGAGATCGCTCAGAAAGGCGTTTTCACCCCCGGGGTGGACACCTGGCTCACCGGCTGGGACGAGGACTTCAGCCGAACGCTGGCCGCCCACGGCTGGATCGGCATGACCATTCCTACCGAGTACGGCGGCCGGGGCCGTACCCATCTGGAACGGTTCGTCGTCACCGAGGAGCTGCTCGCCGCGGGCGCCCCGGTCGCGGCGCACTGGATCGCCGACCGGCAGATCGCGCCGTCACTGCTCGCGTTCGGTACCGAGGAACAAAAACAGCGCTACCTTCCGAAGATCGCCGCCGGCGAGGCGTACTTCGGGATCGGGATGAGCGAACCCGACTCGGGCTCGGACCTGGCCAGCGTACGAACCAGGGCGGTCAGGGTCGACGGCGGCTGGCAGATCACCGGCAACAAGGTGTGGACATCGAACGCGCACCGCTCACACGCCTTCTTCGTACTGGCCCGCTCCGCCCCGCAGGACCCGAAGAACCGTCACCAGGGGTTGAGCCAGTTCATCGTCGACCTGCGTTCGCCGGGTGTCGACATCCGGCCGATCGTGTCGATGGGCGGTTCACACCACTTCAACGAGGTCTTCCTCCAAGACGTGCTGGTCCCCGACGAGTCGGTGCTCGGCACCATCGGCGAGGGCTGGAAGCAGGTCAACCACGAACTCGGCTTCGAACGCAGTGGCCCGGAGCGACTGCTCTCGACCTACCAGCTGTTCACCGAGGTCATCGACGGGATGCGTGACGGCTCACTACGCCGCGACGCGAACCTGGGACGGCTCTTCGCCCGGCTCACCGGGTTGCACCGCATGTCGCTGGCGGTGGCGGGCGCCCTGCAACGGGACGAGCCCGCGGACACGGCGGCGGCGCTGGTGAAACTACTCGGCACGACGACCGAGGGCGACCTGGCGGAGTTCGCCGACCTGATCTCGGACGACACACTGGGCGCCGAACGCTACGAGCGACTACTGCGCGAGAGCCTGATCCAACGGCCCGGTTTCACACTGCGCGGCGGCACGAACGAGGTACTGCGCGGCGTGATCGCCCGCGGATTGGGGATGCGCTGATGTCCGGCCACGACAACGCCGAACTACTCGACATGATGCGGCAGGTCTTCAAGGATCACACGCGGACCGCCGGCGCACGGACCACCGAGCGCACCTTCAACACCGAGCTGTGGAACACCCTGGAATCGCTGGGCCTGACCCGGCTGACCGGCCGCGAGTCCGACTCCGGCAGCGGCGCGGGCTGGCCGGAGGCGGCGGCGCTGCTCGCCACCGCCGCCGAACACGCCGCGACGGTGCCGCTGGCCGAACACGATCTGCTGGCCGGCTGGCTGCTGGAGACGGCCGGGCTCCCCGTCGACAACGCTCTGCGCTCGGCGTGCGTGCTGAACGCCGACGGGACGGCCACCGCCGTGCCATGGGCTCGCCACGTGCGGTCGCTGGTGGTGCTCTGGTCCGACGGCGGCACCTGGTACGCCGCGGACGTGGCACTTGCCGAGGTCTCCCTGCGTCCCGGGCACAACCTCGCCGGGGAACCCCGCGACCATGTCACGGTGGCCACGGACCGGCTCGCCGGGGTTCCGATCGCCGACGAGGTCGTCGCCGAGTTCCGGCTGCGAGGAGCACTCGCACGTACGGTACAGATGTGCGGCGCGATGGAGAAGATCCTCGAACTGTGCGTCGAGCACACCACGCAACGGGTGCAGTTCGGACGCCCGCTGGCGAAACTGCAGGCGGTGCAGCAGCTCGTCAGCGATCTCGCCGCGGAGACGTCGCTGGCACGGGCGGCGACCGACGCCGCCGTGCGGGTCGCGACGAAGTCGCTGCTGACCGACGAGGCCCTGTTCGCGGTGGCCGTGGCGCGCTCCTGCGTCGGGCACGCGGCGTCGGTGGTGGTGCGCAACTCCCACCAGGTGCACGGGGCGATCGGCACGACCGCGGAACACGACCTGCACCTGTTCACCACCCGGCTTCTGGCATGGCGCTCCGAGTTCGGGGCGGTACGTCACTGGGACGACTGGCTGACCGATGCCGCCCTCACCGGCGGCACCGGCGGCACGTGGGCGCTGCTGACCGCTGTCGCGGATTAGGCGGCACACGGTGTCCACGGCGAAACTGCACGGCACGGCACGCCCCCGGGGCTCCTACCGGCTGATGTTCGACGCGCGCTACGGAGTGTACTTCTGGACCAACACGTGCGCCGCGACCGGACTGTGGATCTTCAGTATCGTCACCGCGATCCTGGCGTACGAACTGACCGACTCCGCCTCCGTCGTCGCCCTGGTGGTCGTGGCACAGAACGTCCCGCAGATCTTCTCACTGCTGAGCGGCAAACTCGCCGACCGCCGGCATCTCGGCCGGCTCATCGCGCTGGGCCGGCTGGTGTCGGCGGTCGGGCCGCTGACGATGGCGATCTGGCTGTGGGCGTTCGATCCGGTCGGCAGCGTCGAGGGCACCGTCTTGATGTGCGTCTCGGCGGCGCTGATGGGCTTCGGTCTGGTGCTCGTCGGCCCGGCCAGTCAGACGATGATCCCGCTGCTGATCCGCCCCGGCGAGATGCCGGCGGCGATGGCGTTGAGTAGCGTGCCGATGACGTTGTCCCGGGCGATCGGGCCGGCGGCGGGCGCGTTCCTGGCCCTGCATCTTGGACCGGTGGCGGCACTGCTGGTGGCCGCGGCGGGATACCTCATCCACGCTGTCGCGGTCCTGACACTGCGGGTGCGGCGGGCCACCACGCCCGTCGGGACCGATATCGACGACCTGTCGGTGACCGCGTCGCTGCGCTATGTCCGCGACCATGCGCCGCTGCCGGCGTTGCTGCTGGCGGTGGCGGCGATCGGGGTCGCCGCGGAACCGTCGGTGACCCTGTCCCCGACGATCGCCGCCGACCTCGGTGGCGGCTCCGCACTGGCGGGCTGGCTGACGTCCGGCTTCGGCATCGGTGCCTGCGTGGGTTTCCTGCTGTTCGGGGTGATCCGCCGCTGGGTCAGCATGCAACGTCTCACCGGTGCCAGCATGCTGCTGATGGCGGTGGGGCTGCTCGCGCTCGCGGTCGCCTGGATCCCGCCGGTGGCGCTGGGTGCGTTCGGACTCAGCGGCATCGGCATGACCCTCGCCTTCATCTGCGTCACGACGCTGATCCAGGAAAAAGCGTCGGACTCGGTCCGGGGCCGGGTGATGGCGCTGTGGTTCCTCGCCTTCCTCGGTGTACGCCCGATAGCCACCACCGCCACCGGGGTACTCGCCGACACGGCGGGACTGCCGACGTCACTGATCGTGGCCGCCGTCGTCATCGCAGGCGCCGCCTACCTGTGCCGACCGGCGGTGCTCGGCCCGGACTCCTCCCCGGCCACCTGATCCGGCCCTCGTACACCGGCGCAGCGCAGGCGGCTCCGGCGTGCCGCCGTGATCACGCGGACGTTACCGCGGCTCGCCCGGATTGAGCACGCCCGCCTCGATCAGTTCGGCGATGCGCTCCTCGCTGTAGCCGCTGCCGCGCAACAGATCAGGACCGTCGCCCCCCAAGGGGCGCAGTTCCAGCGTCGGATCGGCCGGGGTGTCACTGAACCGGACCGGCGGGCGCGGCGAACGCACCTCACCACCGACCGGATGTGTCCACTGACGCAGCAGACCGACCTGCTCGACGTGTTCGTTGCGCACCACCTGAGAGGTCTCCAACACCGGCCCACAGGGCACCCCCGCGTCGTTCATGCGCTTGATGAAGTCCTCCTTGGGAAACTTCAGCGCCTCCTCGCGGACAATCGTTTCGAGCGCGTCGAGATTCTCGCGCTTGATCATTTCGCTCTGCGTGGCGAACCGCGGGTCGGTGCGCAGGTCGGACCGGTTGACGGCGTCGAGCAGACCGAGCCGCTGCTTCAGGGCGATGGCCATGTAGACGACGAAGCCGTCGGCGACCTCGGTGAGCCGCAGCGTCTTGACCCCCATCCGGCCGGCCTCGAAGTCGCCGACGAACGTTTGGTCCGCCATGCCCTCGGGCCACAGGAAGTAGACGGCCGAGTCGAGCATCGGAATCTCCAGCCGCTGCCCCAGACCGGTGCGCTCGCGCGCGTAGAGCGCCGCGCTGATGGCGTTGGCGGCGAACAGCGAAGTGATCTTGTCGACGATCATGTTGTGGATGACGTCCGGCGGCCCGCCGGCGGCCGGCCGCTGCAGGGCGATCATGCCGGCCAGACCCTGGATCACCGGATCGAACGCGGGCATGTCCCGGTACGGGCCGCTCTCCCCGAAGCCGGTGATCTCGGCGACGACGACCCGCGGGTTGCGAGCGTGGATCGCCTCGTAGTCCAGGCCCATCGCCGTCAGCACACCCGGCCGGAAGTTCGCGACCACCGCGTCCGAATCGGCGATCAGCGTGAGTGCGGCCTCGCGCCCCTCGGGCGAACGAAGATCCAGGGCGATGGACTTCTTACCCCGGTTCGTGTTGATGAAGAAGGCCTCCACACCGTTACGGCTCGGCTGCCCGATCCGGCGGTCGAAGCTGCCGTTGACATCCTCGATCTTGATGACTTCCGCGCCGAGGTCGCCCAGTATGAGAGCTCCGAACGGCGCCGACGCGACCCGGCCGAGGTCGATGACCCTGACGCCTTCCAAAGGACCTGACATATGTGACTGTTCCCTTCCCTCCGTACCGACGCCGCCCGGTGGACCGGTCTTCCTTTCCAGCTTGGTGGTATGTCACCGCATGGTCAGGAATCGGTGAAGTCCGAAGGCCCGCGCCCGACGAACGCGCGAGCGCCTTTCTTCGCGTTCCGGCCGGCCCGCACGATCGACGAGCGCCGACACCGCGTCGCCGGCCGTCACGTCCGGACACTAATGTGGCTGTCCGCACCGCACTCCTCACAGTTCCGACAGTTGGAACACCTCCGGCGTTCTTCACCGGACCGCGCCCTTTACAATGTAGATTCATAATCTGTGATCGCGAGATCCGGCACCTTCCGAACGGCGAGCCCGGGGCGCCGGCCAGGAGTGACGGAAAACGCTTCCGCAGCCATCGGCCGGGGTTCCCCCGGTGTGACAGGATCTATCACAGTGCCTCAGGTCGGCGTGGCGATCCTGTCCCGCCGTCGTGACGCACCACGTTGGCAAGCCCTCAGTCGTCAGGATTCCCACGATGCTGAAAGCCGGTCGCTCCCAGGAGGAGATTCGCCGGCACAACCTTGGCGTTCTGCTCCGGCACGTCCACCTGGGCGGCCCGCTCTCCCGCACGGCACTGGCCGACCGGATGGGCCTGAACCGCAGCACGATCATGGGACTGACCGCGGACCTCACCTCGGCGGGCCTGGTCCGCGAAGAGCTCCCCAAGGACACCGGCAAGGCGGGCCGGCCGTCGCTGGTGGTCCGCCCGGAGTCCTGCCGGTTCCACGTGATGGCCTTCGACGTGCGCGTGGACCGGCTGGTCGCCGCCAGGGTCGGGCTGGGCGGAACGATCCTGGACCGCAGGGAGGCGGTCCGGCCCCGCGCCGGGGCCGATCTCGACGACGTGGTCGGCACCCTCGCCGCCTTCGCCCGCGAGATGGACCGCGAGGCACCCTCGGACTCGGTGTGCGTCGGGGTCGGCGCCGCCTACTGCGGCATGATCAGGCCCGGTGACGGGATGGTGCGTTTCGGGCCGAACATGGGTTGGGTGGACCAGGCCTTCGGCACCGAACTCGGTCTCAGGCTGGGACTCGGGCTCCCGGTGGCGGTCGGCAACGAGGCTCACCTGGGCGCGCTGGCCGAGCTCGAACGCGGGGTGGGCGTCGGCTTCCAGAACCTGGTCTACCTGCACGGGGACGTCGGCGTGGGCGGCGGGATCATCGTCGGCGGCAAGCTGCTCGACGGTGACGGCGGGTACGGCTGCGAGCTCGGGCACATGATGGTGAACCCGTACAACGGACGGCCCTGCGGGTGCGGCTCGCGCGGCTGTCTTGAGGCGGAGGTCGGCGAGCAGGCCCTGATCGACGCCGCCGGCCGCTCCTCCGAGCTCACCGGCCGCGAGGGCGTACGAGCCGTGGTGGAGGCCGCCGACCGAGGGGACCCCGCGGCCACGGAGGCGCTGCTCCGGATCGGCGACTGGCTCGGCATCGGGGTGGCGAACCTGATCAACCTCTTCAACCCCGGCCTGGTGATCTTCGGCGGGATGTTGCGCGAGGTCTACCCGGGCGCGGCGGCCCAGGTGCACAGGCGGGTGGAGGCGAACGTGCTGGTGATCTCCCGGGA
Source organism: Streptosporangium sp. NPDC000563 (assembly GCF_040299985.1). Classification (NCBI taxonomy): domain Bacteria; kingdom Bacillati; phylum Actinomycetota; class Actinomycetes; order Streptosporangiales; family Streptosporangiaceae; genus Streptosporangium; species Streptosporangium sp. NPDC000563. The sequence goes on from NZ_JBEPDA010000021.1 coordinate 90,358, forward strand.
GAGGGTGCGGCTGCGCGTCTCGGCCCTCGGGGACGACGCCACCCTGGTCGGCGCGGCCGAACTCGCCTTCTCCGAGCTCCTCGCCAACCCCCTGGAGGTGCTCGCCACAAGGACCGGCCGGACCGAGACGGAGGCGGCGCCCCCCACGCCGCGGTGACCGGCCTCGCGCCCGGCTAAGACCGGCACCGGGCCCCTCCCCACATGGGCGCGATCATCCCCCCGTGGTCTCACGCCCAGGTGAGACCGGCGTCGGGCCTCGCTCCGGGTCGGGGGCCGCCAGGTGCCAACGGCCTCCCTCGCCACGGTGACCGGCCTCGCTCCGGGGTGCCGGAGTGAGGCGGCCTCACTCCGAATCGGGGACCGCGAGGTGCCATCTGAGCCATTCGACGACGTTCTTGACGAAGGTCACCCGGTTCGGGATCTGCCGGATCTCGTGCCCCTCGTCCTCGAACAGCAGCAGCTCGCAGGGCACCTGACGGGCCCGCGCCGCCTGGAGCACCTGCTCGGCCTCGTACAGGGGGACGTTGGTGTCCTGGGCGCCGTGCACGACCAGCAGCGGAGCGGCGAGCCGGTCGAAGGAGTGCAGGGGTGACAGGGCCCGCAGCAGCTCGCGGTCGGTGACGGGGTGCCCGTACTCGCTGACCGCCGCCGCGGCGATCCACGGCTCGGTCCGCTCGTAGAAGGTCTCGAAGTCGGCCATGCCGCAGACGTCGACTCCGGCGCGGAAGAGGCGCGGGTGGGTGACGAGGGCGGCCAGCGTGAGGTAGCCGCCGTAGGAGCGGCCCATGCAGGCGATCCTGGCCGGGTCGGCGATGCCCGCCCGTGCCAGTTCCAGGGCGCAGTCGGCGACGTCGTTGATCGCGTCGAAGCGGAGGGCGTGGTTGTCGGCGTTGCGGAAGGCCCGGCCGAAACCCGACGAGCCGCGGATGTTCGCCGCGAACACCCCGATCCCGGCGGCCAGCAGGTTCTGGAACAGCGGGTTGAAGGTGGGTCTTTCCTGGCTCTCGGGGCCGCCGTGCAGGTAGACGACGAAGGGCGCGGGGCCGGGGACGCCGGGGACGCGGTAGAGCCAGCCGGTCAGCTCCATGCCGTCGCCCGCCTGGAAGCGCATCAGCTCCGCGCCGGCCGCCTCGGGGATCCGGTCCGATCCCGCGATCCGCCGGTAGCCGCCCACCTCCAGGTCGCAGAGCAGCACGTGGGAGGGGTGGCCGGGCCCTTCGGCGGCCAGGACGGCGAGACTGCCGTCCAGGGACACCCTGATCGAGGACACCACCTCGGCGGGCAGGGGCGGGAGCGGACGCGTCCGGCCGGTGTCCAGCTCGATCACCTCCAGCTCCGAGCGGCCGGAGTCGTTCCACACCAGCACCGCGCGGCGGCCGTCGGAGCTCAGCGCGAACTGGTCCAGCTCGGCGTCCGAGCGCTCGGCCAGCACGACGCCCACCCCGTCCTCGCCCACCGCGACCAGCGCGGCCCGGTCGCGGCCGACGTCGGACAGCAGGTAGGCGGTGCTCCCGTCGGGAGAGAGGATGCCGTAGTCGGTGGTGCCGGTCAGCCCGGCCAGCAACGGCAGCTCCCCGTGGCCCGGCAGGTCACCGGCGGCCTCGTCGGGAAGGCTCGCGGGCAGGCCGGGCGGGACGTCTTCGAGATGGCCCGCGGGAAGATCGACGCGAATCCCGGCCGGAGGGTCGGCGGGCAGGCCGGGCGAGAGATCGGAGAGATCTTCGGTGGGCAGGTCGAGGTGAATCCCGGCGGGAAGGTCGGCGGAGAGGTCACCGGACGGGTCCGCGGCGAGATCCCCGGGATGGGACAGACCGGGAACGAGGGCGCCGGGACCCGCGGGATCGCCGGCGAGGGCGGGAGGGTGGCCCGTGGGGTCGCCGGCGAGGGCAGGAAGATCGGCCACGTACATCCGGCGCACGCCGCGCGGGCCGCGCCGCAGCAGCATCCGCCGGTGGTCACGGCTCACCGCGGCCGGGTGCATGAGCGCCCCCGCCGCGATCACCTCCCGGCTTCCCGAGCCCGCGTCGATCAGCACCGCGTCCGTACGGCCGGAGGAGGAGACCTCCGCGACGAGGAGGACCTCCCCCTGGCCCGTCCAGCGCACGAACGACGCCGACCCGCCCTCGGGCGCGGCCAGCGGGCGCAGGTCGCCGCCGTCGGCCCGCACCGTCCAGACCTGCGTGTGCTCCCCTCCGCCGGGCACGACGAGGACGGCGAGCCTGCGGGCGTCGGGGGACCAGCTCACGTCGGCGACGGGCTCGGCCCCCGTGTCGATCGGCCAGGCGCCTCGGTCCTCCTGGTGGAGATCCAGGAGATCCTCGAGCTCCCCGGGAGGCCACGCCTCCAGGTCTCTTCCGAGGGGCTGGATCCAGACCCTCGGCGAGCCGTCCCGGTCGCCGATGAAGGCGACGGCGCTCAGGTCGGGCGCCAGGGCGGGCGCCCGGCAGCTCCAGGCGGTCAGGCCCGTGCCCATCGAGGGGCGGGAACGGGCGCCGAGAATTTCGGTCATCAAACTCCTTGTGCCTGCAACCACAGCTCCAGGAGTCCGAGTTGCCACAACGCGTTCGCCCCCAGGGTAGTGCGGTGTTCGTCCGGAGCCGCCAGCAACTTGTCGACATATGGCTGGTCGAACAGGCCGCGGGCCCTCGCGGCGGGGCCGGTCAGCGCCTCCCTGACGAGCTCCAGATACGGACCGTGGATGTGCCTGATGGCCGGGACCGGAAAGTACCCCTTGGGCCGGTCGATGATCTCGGCGGGCAGCAGCTTGCGCGCGGCGCCCTTCAAGATGCCCTTGCCGCCGGAGGCGAGCTTGAGCTCGGGCGGGCAGGCCGCCGCCAGCTCGACGAGTTCGTGGTCGAGGAACGGGGTCCTGGCCTCAAGCCCGAAGGCCATGGTCATGTTGTCCACGCGCTTGACCGGGTCGTCGACGAGCATGACGTTCGTGTCCAGGCGCAGCGCCGCGTCGAGCGCGGTGTCCGCGCCTGGCCTGGCGAGGTGACGGCGGACGAAGTCGCCGCTGACGTCCTCGTCCAGCAGGTACTCGGGGGACAGGATCCCGGCCAGCGCCGCGTGCGAGCGGTCGAAGAACTCCCTCTCGTAGACGGCGGCGGCGTCCTCGCGCGACACGCCGGCGAGCGGCGGGTACCAGCTGTAGCCGGCGAACACCTCGTCGGCGCCCTGGCCTGACTGGACGACCTTGACGTGCTTGGAGACCTCCTCCGACAGCAGGTGGAAGGCGACGCAGTCGTGGCTCACCATCGGCTCGCTCATGGCGAGCACCGCGTGCTCCAGGGCGGGCAGCATGCGGGTGTCGTCGATGAGGATGCGCCGGTGATCGGTGCCGAACTCCCTGGCGACCAGGTCGGAGTAGACGAACTCGTCCCCCCGCTCCCCTCCCGCCGACGGGAACCCGATGCTGAAGGTCGCGAGGCCCGCCTGACCCTCCTCGGCCAGCAGCGCGACGATCAGGCTGGAGTCCAGGCCCCCCGACAGCAGCACGCCCACGGGCACGTCCGCGACCATGCGCCTGCGTACGGCCGTCCGCAGCTGGTCGAGCACGGCCTCGCACCACTCGTCCGGGGTGAGCCCGGCGTACTCGGGCAGGGCCGAGCGGGTGTGGAGCGGCTGCCAGTAGAGGTGGTCGGTGACGGTGCCGTCGGGTTCGACGGTGCGCACCGTGGCAGGGGGGAGCTTGCGCACCCCGGCGAGGATGGTGCGCTCGGCGGGCACCACCGAGTGGAACGTCATGTAGTGGTGCAGGGCGACCCGGTCGATGCCGGTGTCCACCCCGCCCCCGGCGAGCAGCGCGGGCAACGACGAGGCGAAACGCAGCCGCCTCGCGTCCTGGGTGACGTACAGCGGTTTTATCCCCAGCCGGTCTCTGCCGAGGGTGAGCCTGCCGGTGTCGCGCTCGGCGACCGCGAAGGCGAACATGCCCCTGAAGCGGTCGACGCAGCCACTCCCCCAGCGGTGGAAGGACTTCACCAGCACCTCGGTGTCGGAGGTGGAGAAGAAGCGGTAGCCCAGACCCTCCAGCTCGCGCCGTAACTCACGGTAGTTGTACAGGCATCCGTTGAAGACTCCCGTCAGGCCGAGGTCGCTGTCCACCATCGGCTGGGCACCCCGGTCCGACAGATCGATGATCCTCAGGCGCCGGTGGCCGAGGGCGACCGGCCCCAGCGACCACAGGCCGGCCCCGTCGGGGCCCCTGTCGTGCATCACATCGTTCATCCGGGCCACTGCGGCGACGTCCGCCGGGCGGCCGTCGAACCGGAGCTCACCGCTCAAACCACACATCGAAACCCCCCGGTGACCGGCTCACGCCGGAGCTCACCGCTCAGATCGCACATCTCACGCCTCGGGCTCGCGCCTGAGCTCATCGCTCAAGCCCCACCTCGACGTCCCCACTCGGCAGCCAGGTGTCCTTGGAACCACCCCCCTGGGAGGAGTTGACGATCATGCTGCCGGCCGGGGCGACGCGGGTCAGCGCGGTCGGCGGCACCTTCGCGGTCTCGCCGAAGCAGACGAAGGCCCGAAGGTCGACGACGCGCGGGCTCAACCGGTCTCCGTCGAAGGTCGGGTGCGTCGACAGCCGGACCGTCTCCTGGGCGACCCAGCCCTCGGGGGCGGCGAGGATCGTCTTCCTGACCTGTTCGAGCTCGTCGGCGGAGGCGTCGGGGCCGACGACCACGCCTTGGCCGCCGAACCCGTCCACCGGCTTGACGACCAGCTCGGCCAGCCGGTCGAGCACCTGCTCGCGGTCCGCGGCGTCACGGCACAGGTAGGTGGGGACGTTGTCGATGAGGGGTCGCTCGCCGAGGTAGTACTCGATGATGCGCGGCACGTACCGGTACAGGCACTTGTCGTCGGCCACGCCGTTGCCCGGCGCGTTGGCCAGGACGAGCGCGGAACGCTCGACGGCGTCCATGATCTCCAGCCCGAGGCGCCCGCCGAGCAGCGCGCTCTCCTCGATCCTGCGGTAGAGCACCTCGATCCTGCGCCCGTCGATCTCCAGATGACCGTTCTTGAAGGACAGGTCGGCCGGTACGGCGAGGACCACTCCCAGTTCCTCGGCGAGCATCCTGTGCTCGTAGTAGGCGGAGTCCTCGGGTCCCGCCGAGACGACGGCGAGGGCCGACGGGTCACCGGAGCCCGCCGCGAGCAGTGCCTCCCGCAGGATCCGCAGGCCCGCGCCCGGGTCGGCGACCTCCTCGCCGGGGGCGAGTTCCGGCATCAGCTCGTTGATCAGCCGCCTGTTGGTCACGGCGTATCCGAGCCCGGAGGGCACCCGCAGGTTGTCCTCGAGCACCGCCCAGCGGCCGACGTTGTCGCGGACCAGGTCCAGTCCGGCCACGGCACAGCGTACGGTGCCCTGCGGCACCCTGCGGCCCGGCCTGCGGTAGCCGGGGGACTCGTCGACCACCCACGCGGGGATCGTGCCGTCCCTGATGATCTCGCGTCCCTCGTAGACGTCGTGCAGGAACGCCTCCAGCGCGCGCACCCGCTGCGGCAGCGCCCGCTGGATCCCCGTCCACTCGCCGGGCGGGACGAGCCGGGGAACCATGTCGAACGGGTAGATCCGGCTCTCGCCGCCTCCCTCGACCTGGAAGGTCATGCCGTTGTCGCGTTGGTAGGCGTCGCGCCTCTCCTCCCGCTCGCGCAGTCCATCGAGGCCCAGGCGGTCGAGGACCCGCAGCACCGGCTGGTAGGACTCGCGCACCGTGCCCTCGATGATCGCCTCGTCGCCCGGGGCCTCGTAGCCGTCCAGGAGGCTGGTGTGCATCCTGGGCGTCGGCCCGCCGAAGGCGGTCTCCCACTCCTGTGATCGCGTCTCGGCGATGACGAGGTCGACCACGTCGGACAACTGGCCGCCGCGGGCGTACGCCTGCCGCTGGCGGGCCGCCGAACTCCCCCTGGCGAGTGACTCCGTGGCCAGGGAGGTGACGAGCTCCCAGTCGCCGTACTGCTCCAGCTGCGGGCGCAGGCTGTTCACCATCCGCCGGATCACCTCGGCGGCCGGTCGTGGGGTGCCTTCGACCGGGTCGACGAGGTCACCCTCCAGCCCGGAGCGCGAGGCCCGCCACGACGCGGCGCGGACCATCTCCAGGCGGACCGTGCGCTCGGGGCCGTTCTGCGCCGCGTCCAGCTCCCTGGCCACCAGGGCCCTGAACAGTCCGGCGATCAGCACGATGTCGCCCACGCGGGGGCAGGCGTCGCAGACCCGCAGCTCGATGGTGGGCAGGTGCGCCGAGGGCCGGATGTCGAAGTAGATCATGCCTGGGTCGGTGATCACCCCGGAGGCGACGAGGTCGCGCACCACCTGGTCGTACTCGGCGGCCGACTCGAACCTGGGTACGGGGCCGGCGGTGGGCCAGCGCTGCCACAGCAGCGGGCGGTAGCTGGCATACCCGGTGTCGGACCCCAGCCAGTACGGCGAGCTGGAGCTGAGGGCGAGCAACGGGGGCAGCCACGGGGCGAGGCGATGGGCGACGGCGACGGCCAGGTCGCGGTCCTCGACGTCGGCGTGGAACTGCGTCCCGCAGATCAGCTGCTCGCGGGTGAGCAGCTGGTAGTCGGCGAGCATCTGCTCGTAGCGGGGGTCAGGGGAGATCTTCAGCGCCTCCAGATCCACCATCGGCACGCTGCCCGCCGCCACGATTCCCAGGCCGAGTCCGTCCGCCGCCTGGATCACCGTGCGGCGTAGCGCGGTCAGGTCGTGCCCGAGGTCCTCCAGGTGCATGAAGGGCCTGCTGTTGGCCTCGACCACGGAACGCTGCAGCTCATGGGTGAAGCGCTCGGCCGGCAGCTGTTCCAGCAGGACACCGGCCCGTGGGACCAGGTGCCGGGTGTCGACATCGACGACGTGGAACTCCTCTTCGACGCCGACCGCGATCGGCCCCGCCAGACCCGCCATTGCCTCATCACCCCTGAACTACGCCGGTTAATGCGTTTTTTGTTCTTTGCCCGAAAAAGGGAGTTTCGCACTTCACCGCACACTTTGGGCGAAAGTGAAACTGTGCGCCCGTCTCCCCCGCGATCGGGACACACCCGCTTCCCCTCCGACGGGAAGACTCACCTGTTTCCGCGGAAAGATCTCACCGGAGTTTCGGACAAAGCACCGTCGGCGACCGGCCACGGTGAAGGTCCGCCCAATCCGTCCAATCCCTCCAAGGGGGCCTCCTTCAGGAGGCTCCGCCCAAGGCGGTCCCTTCCAAGGGCCCGTGTCCAAAGGGCTCCGCCCACAAGGCTCCCTGCGCGCGGGTGCGGCCCCGTCCGGCCCGGCTCGATGACCGGAGACGACCGGGAAGTCCCCGAAACCTACGCCGGTTGCGACCCGGCCGGAGAATCCCCGTCTCCTGACGGCCCGGCGTCCGGCCGCTCCCGCACGGGAGAGGCCCCGGACCGATCCGGCGGCCCGAGCGGACCCTCGCGATCGGACGGGCCCGCGGGCGGCTCGGCCTCTTCCAGCCGTGACTCGATCATACGCGGCGGCCTGGACGCGTCCTCCGGCTGCGTCCCGAACGTGTCGGGAAACGCGTGAACCCCGAGTTCCTCCGGCCGGTCACCCGACGGGCCGGGCGGATCGAGAAGCTGCCGTACGGGCGGGCTGTCGAGGAACGTGGAGACCGCGTCGACCACCCCCTCCCCCAAGGGACGGAACGCGTCGACCACGGCCTGGGCGGGCGGGCCGAGGCGGGCTCCGACCTCCTGAATGAAGTCCTCCAGCACCTGCGGCAGCGGCGGCACCGGCAGGCCGAGCTGGGGCTTCGGCCGTGCCTTCTCCGGCGGTGTCCAGCGCATCGAGTCGTCGCTCATCGCGAGCCATTCGTCGACCGCACCGTCGATGGAGTCGAGCACGTGATCGGAATCGTCTGGCATGGCGGCTCCCCTCATGACCGGGATCCGATAAGACGACGGTACCTCGCCTCGCCTTCCCGGGGCAGAGGAGGGTCGCGACCGTCACCGACGGTGAACCACACCGCCGCCGGAACGCCCGTATCCTTCGCCCGGCGGACCGGCACCTGTACGGCGACCGTACGGCGGTGGAACCCCGATCATCGAAGCCCGTATCTGGCATAACCCCCTCAACAGGGGGAATAAGCTGTCGATGCTCTCTCAAAATCGTCCTGCCGGTAGTGACACGTTCACATTCCTCGGTGCGATCATGCGTAATCCCCACCAGCTGGGGGCGATCGCTCCCAGTTCGAAGGCCGTCGCACGCCTGGCGGCTTCGATCGTTCCCACAACCCCCGGAGCCACGGTCGTCGAACTCGGCGCCGGCGGCGGAGTGATCAGCGACGCGATCCGCGACCGTCTCCCCGTGGGAGGGCGGCAGCTCGCCATAGAGCTCAACGAGGGCATGGTGCACCACCTGCGGCGCAGCAGGCCCTGGCTGGAAGTGATCTGCGGGGACGCGGGTGACCTCGGCAAGATACTGCGGGAGGCCGGTCTGTCCCACGCCGACGCGATCGTCTCCTCGCTCCCCTGGACCCTGTTCGAGGAGGCCCAGCAGAAACGCGTTCTGGAGGAGATCGCGGCCTGTCTCGCCCCCGGCGGCGCCTTCAGCACGATCACGACGCTGACCGTGATGCCGTTCCAGCGTTCCCGGCACTTCCGCGGCCTCATGAACAGCACGTTCACCACCGTCGACGCCCTGGGGCCGATCTGGCGCAACGTACCTCCCGCCCTGGTGTACGCCGGGGTCGTGGCGGACGACCGGCTGGCCGGGGATGCGGCCGGCGGCCTGGCGGCCGGGGACACCGGCGGGTGAACGGCCGGTCGGACACCGCCCGGCGCCTCGGACACGCCCGCGATCTTTTCACCACCGGCGCACCCTCCGCGCCGGTGGGCGAGAGGCGACCGGCCTGGACGCCGCCCGGCGTTCCGGGCGGCGGGCACGCGATGACCTCGCGATGATCTCCCAGTGACTTCCCGTTGACCTCACGGTGACGGTGGCCCGCGACGGGCCGCCGTCACCGTGAGGTCAGAACCGGTCCCGTCCAGGTGAGATCGTCCAGGTTGACCACGATGGCGTCCTGGGTGCTGCGGGCGATGACCACGATCGCCTCCAGGTCGGGGTCGGGATTCTCCTCCCGGTGGGGGACGAAAGGCGGCACGAAGATGTAGTCGCCGGGTTCGGTGTCGATGCGCACCTCGACGGGCTCCTCCCCCTCGACGTCGGCGAAGACGAACGAGGGGTGGCCGCTGACGACGTAGATGGCGGTCTCGGACTCGCCGTGGTGGTGGTTCGCCGAGGCGGTGGCGGGCGCCACGTGGGTCTGCCCCATCCACAGACGGCTGGAGCCGACGGTGGCTCCGCTGATGGCCGCGCGGCGGCGCATACCACCGGTCTGGGCGGTCTCGGAGGTGAGACCGCCGGGCGCGATGTGGTGCAGGCGGCGGTGGAAGGGGTCTTCGGGAAGGACGATCGGCATCAGTCACTCCTGGCTCGGTCGGAAGGGTGCGGCGCGAGCGCGCCGAAACCTCCATCGTGGTACAGCAGCGGAGGGTGGGCGGGATCGGTGTGCCCCTCCACGACCCGGCCGACGACCAGCCGATGGTCCCCCGCGATGAACCGCTCCTGGGTGCGGCAGAGCAGCCACGCGGCCACCCCGTACAGCAGGGGTTCCCCTCCGGGGAGGGGTTCCCAGCGATCCCGGTCGGCGAACCTGTCGGCGCCCTTCCTGGCGAACAGCTCCGCCACGTCCCGCTGGTCTCCGGCGAGGATGTGGACGACGAACGCGTCCGCGTCCCGGATCGCCGGCCAGCTCGACGAGCCGACCGAGATGCCGAACGACAGCAGCGGCGGATCGAGCGACATCGAGGTCAGCGAGGTCGCGGTGAAACCGGCGGGACCCGGGGCGGTGACGACGGCGACCCCGGCGGCGTGCCTGCGGAAGGCGGACAGGAAGACATCGCGCGGCTGCCCGCCGCCGACCGCCTCGGCGCTCATCGTGCCACCACCTCCTGTGCCGTGTCCCTGGTGATCGGTTCGCCGCGAGTGTCCTGCCCTGCCCGGCCGGAGGCGCCCGGGCTGCTCGGGGCCGGCACCCCTGGCCTCGCGTGTCGCGCTCACGCGCCCACGCCCGCGGGTTCGCGCCGCTCGGCCCCCTGCCGCAGCAGCGGCACCAGCTCGTCGCCCCAGCGCACGACGTCGTCCACCGGGTCGAAGCCGCGGATGAGGAAGGTCGTGACGCCGAGGTCGTGGTACTTCAGCAGCGCCTCGGCGACCTGCTCGGCGGTGCCGACCACGGCCGTGGAGTTGCCGCCGGGACCGATCAGGTTGGTCACGCCGTACCAGAGCCGCTCGTCGTGCACCTCCCGCTCGGCGCCCTGCTCCTGGAGCCTGGCGGCTCCGACGGAGGTCGACTCGCTCTTCCCCTTGCTCCAGCCGAGTCCGCCGCCGGAGACGCGCGCGGCGGTCGCGGCCCTGATCCGCTCGGCCCGCTCCCACGCCTCGGCCTCGGTCGCGGCGACGATCGGCCGGGTGGACAGGCTGAAGGTGATCTCCCGGCCGTGCCTGGCCGCCTCCTGCCTGACGCGCCGGATCCGCTCGGCGGTCTCGGCCAGCGGCTCGCCCCACAGCATGTAGACGTCGGCGTGCTCGGCCCCGGTCTGGACGGCCGCCGGGGAGGCCCCGCCGAAGTAGAGCGGAATGTCGGCCCTGACCGAGCTGTAGGCGCCCTCGAACCGGTAGAACTCGCCCTCGTGGTCGAACGGCTCGGCCGAGGTGAGCGTACGGCGCAGCACGGACATGAACTCGCCGGTACGCCGGTAGCGGCCACCGTGGTCGAGGAAGTCGCCGTCGCGGCGCTGGTCGGCCTCGTCGCCGCCGGTGATGTGGTGGATGGCGACCCTGCCTCCCCCGGTGAGCTGGTCGAGGGTGGCGAGCTTCCTCGCCACCACCGTCGGGGCGACGAAGCCGGGCCGGTGCGCGATCAGCACGCGCAGCCGCTCGGTGGCGTGCAGCACCGACGCGGCGACGGCGAACCCGTCGGGCGAGGACGAGCCGTAGCCGATCAGCACCCGGTCGAACCCGGCGGCCTCGTGGGCGCGGGCGAACGTGGCCAGGTAGGGAACGTCGATGGGCGGGCCGTCGACGAATGAACCGTGGGTCTCTGAGAAGTCCTTCGTACCGACCATGCCGAGAATCTCGATGGACATGCGTGTACTCCTTAGCGGGCGACGAAGCGGGGAACGGAACCGGAGGCCGGATCGGGGACGGGAGCGGAGGCGAGGTTCGGTGCGGGACCGGGACCGCCCGCGGACCCGCGGAAGGAAACGGAGCCGGGAGCAGGGCTTTCTGGAGCAGGGCTTTCGGAAAGAGGGCTTTCGAGGGCGGAGCCGCGGCCGGGAACGGCCACCGGGACGGGATCGGGGGCGGGCGTCGACGCGGCGGCCCGTGCGGGCCAGGTGCCGGTGTGGTGGCAGGCGACCGCGCGCCCGCCCCTGACGACCGGTTCGGGAACGACCGCGCAGGTCTCGGTGGCGAACGGGCAGCGGTGGGCGAAGACGCAGCCACCGACGGCACCGATGGCGCCGTCGGTCGGTGCCGCCCGCAGCCGCTCCAGGCTGTGGCGGGCGGCACCGGCCACGCGTGGGGCCGAGGCGACGAGCAGCGCGGTGTAGGGGTGGCGGGGGTCGTCGAAGACCTCGCCGATCGGGCCCTCCTCGACGATCCGGCCCCGGTAGAGGACCGCGACCCGGTCGGCGACGCCCGCCAGGGAGCTGAGGTCGTGGGAGATGACGACGACACCGGCGCCGAGCCTGCCGCGCAGGTCGTCCAGGAGGCGCAGGATGTGGTTGCGGTTGGAGGCGTCCAGCGCGCTGACCGGCTCGTCGCAGATCAGCAGCGACGGCTCCGCGACGATCGCGCGGGCGATCGAGACGCGCTGCCGCTGCCCGCCGGAGATCTGGCCGGGCGTCCTGGCCGCGAGGGCGGGATCCAGGCCGACCAGCTCCAGTGCCGCCCGCACCCTGGCCGCGCGTTCGGCCGGGGGCACGCGCCGCACGGCCAGCCCTTCGCCGACGACGGTTCCCACGCTGTGGTCGGGGTCGAGCGAGCGGAGCGGGTCCTGGAAGACGAACCGCACCTTTCCCGTACGGCGATGCGCCCGCAACGCCCTGCCTCTCAGCGAGGAGATCTCGACCCCCTCCACCTCGACCGAACCTGAGTCGGGGCCGACCAGGCCGACGACGGCCCTGGCCAGGGTCGTCTTGCCCGAGCCGGTCTCCCCCACGATCCCGAGGATCTCCCCGGCCCTGACGGTGAGGTCGACCTCGCTGAGGATCCGCACGGCGGGTCTGCCGAGTGACACGTTCAGGCCCCGCACGGCCAGCAGCGGCGTCCCCGCCGGGCCGGTGCGGGGGGTGGCCGCTGAGCCGTCCGCGGTCGCCCTACCCGTCGCGGAGGTGCTCGCGGGACCGGCCGCGGTCGCGGGAGTCCACCCGGAACCGGTCACCGGGGTGCTCTCGGGGCCGCTCACAGGTCGCTCCCCCGCGCTCCGGCGCCGACGCCCACCGCGTCGCGCCCCACCGGCTCCTGGCGCAGCAGGCAGCGGACCTCGCGCCCACCGGGGTGGGCGGTGAGGGGAACGGGAGCCGCCGAGCATGCCTCCTCGGCGAAGGAGCAGCGGCCGGCGAAGCGGCAGCCCGGCAGCGAGGCGCCCGCGGGCGGCGGCTGGCCGGGGATGACCTCCAGCGTCCGCCTGCCCCAGTCTCCGGCCGAGGCGACCCGCAGCAGAGCCTCGGTGTAGGGATGCGCCGGACTGTCCAGGACCTCTCTCGCCGGCCCCGACTCGACGATCTCGCCGCCGTAGAAGACGACGATCCGGTCGCAGAGCGCCGCGATGACCGCCAGGTCGTGGGAGACGCAGACGATGGACAGGCCGCGCTCGGCGCGCAGCCGGGCGAGAAGTTCGAGCACCTCGGCCTGGACGGTCACGTCGAGGGCGGTGGTGGCCTCGTCGGCGATCAGCAGTTCGGGATCGCAGGAGACGGCGACGGCGATGAGGACGCGCTGGAGCATGCCGCCGGACAGCTCGTGCGGGTACTGGCCGTGGACCCGGGCCGGATCGTGCAGGCCCATCGCGCCCAGCAGTTCCACGGCGCGCTCGCGGGCGGCGCGCCGCCGCAGGCCGAGTTTGACCCGCAGCACCTCGGCGAGCTGGTCGCCGACCGGCAGGGACGGGTTCAGGTAGGAGGCGGGGTCCTGGAAGACCGCGCCGATCCTGCTCCCGCGGATCCCGAGCCACTGCCTGCGGCTCGCCCCCGTCAGGTCGTGGCCGCCGAACTCGATCTCGCCGGAGCTCACCGAGCAGCCGGGGGCGAGGGCGCCGAGGACCGCACGGCAGGTGAGGGTCTTGCCGCTGCCCGACTCGCCGACCAGGCCGACGGCCTCGCCGGGGGCGACCTCGAAGGAGACCCCGCGCACGGCCTCGGCCCGGCCTCCGGAGACGGTCACGCGCAGGTCGCGCACGCTCAACAGCGCTTCAGCGGGCATGGACTTCCTCGCTCTCGTCGATACGGTGACTGTCGGTGTGCAGGCCGGTCGTGTCGCGTACGGCGTCGGCCAGGGCGTTGAGCGCGCCGACGGTCAGCATGATCACGACGGCGGGCGCGAGCGGGGCGAGCGGCCGCTGGTGGAGGTAACCCAGGTCGCTGGCGAGCATCCCGCCCCAGGTGGGGGCAGGGGGTTCGACACCGATGCCGAGGAAGGCGAGGGAGGAGACCACCAGCAGCGCCGCGGCGGACGCCCCCGCCGCGGTCACCGCGACCGTCGGCAGCACCTTGCCCGCGATGTGGGTGCGCAGGATCCGGGAGCGGGACGCGCCGAGCAGTTCGGCCGCCTCGACGTACTGTGCGCGGGTGAAACCCAGCGCCGCCGTACGGGTGACCCGGTAGAACACCGGCGCGAGCAGCAGTCCGATGGCGGCCATCGCCTGGTGCGGGCCGTTGCCGAGGATCCCGGCGACGGCGATGGCGAAGATGACGAACGGCAGCGTGAGCAGCGCGTCCACCAGCCGCATCGTCGTCCACTCGAAGACCTTGCCGAAGAACACCGAGGCGAGGCCGGGGATCGCCCCCAGGAGCAGCCCGATGGCGACCGCCTCCGCCGCCGCGGCGATCGAGAGACCGGTCCCGGCGAGCAGCCGGCTGAGCACGTCGCGGCCGAGGTAGTCGGTGCCCAGGAGGTGCTCTCCCGACGGCCCGAGCAGGCGCAGCCGGGGGTTCTGCGCGAGCGGGTCGTGCGGAGCGAGCAGGTCGCCGAACACCGCGACGAGGAGTACGACGGTGAGGATCGTCACGGACAGCTTGACGGAGGGCAGCCGCCACGCCCTGCGGAAGGAGCTCATCGCGCACCCCGCAGCCTGGCGACGGCCGCGTTGACGGTGACGTTGGAGACGAGCACCAGCGCGATGGTGGTGAGCAGCGCGCCCTGGATCACCGGCACGTCGTGCTTGAGCGCCGCCTCGCCGGTGAGCTGGCCGAGACCCGGCAGGGCGAAGACCGCCTCGGTGACCACCGCGCCGCCGATCAGGCGTGGGATGTGCATCCCGAGTACGGTGAGCGCCGGGCCCGCGGCGTTGCGCAACGCGTGCCGGAACAGCACCCGCCGCGCCGGGAGCCCGCGGACCACCGCGCCGGTCACGTAGTTCTCCCGCAGGGCGGCCACCAGGCCGGTACGGAGCTGCCTGGCGAGGTCGGCGGTGGCGTCGAGGCTGAGCGCGATCGCCGGGAGGGTTATCAGCCTCAGCCACTGGACGGGATCCTGGGTGAGCGGCACGTACCCGCCCGAGGGGAACACCGGGACGATCACGGCGAAGACCACGATCAGTCCGATGCCGACGACGAACGCGGGCAGGGTGGAGGCGACCGCGCAGACGGCGGTCACGATCCGGTCGAACCTGCCGCCGTTGCTCACCGCCGCGCCGACGCCGGCCGCGCCCCCGGCGAGGATCGCGATGAGCACCGCGAGGCCGGTGATCGACAGGTCGACGGGCAGGCGCTGCGCGATGCTCTCGGCGACCGGGAGCCGGGTGAACCAGGAGCGGCCCAGGTCTCCGGTGAGCGCGTTGCCCAGCCAGGTGACGTACTGCTCCAGGAAGGGGCGGTCGAGCCCGAACTCGTGGCTCATCCTGGCGATGTCCTCGGGGGTCGCGGTCTCTCCCAGCACCGCCGCCGCCGGATTGGCGTCGCCCAGCGCGCCCAGCCCGTAGGTGACGAAGGTGGAGGCGAGCGCCACGACCACCAGGGCGGCCGATCCGCGCGCCACCGCGCGCCACCGGGCGGTCCCCGCGCTCCGGCGGACCCGGGAGGGTCTTGCCGAGGGCGCGGTCACGACGGGCCGGCCGACCTCTTCGTCCCCTCCGCCCTTCCCGGCTCCCCCGGTTTCCCCGTCTTCCCCCGCTCCCCGCGCGGACGCGGGGGCGCGTGATCCCAGCGCGGTCACGGGTTCGTCACCCGTACGCCGTCGAAGCGCTGCACCGCGAGGTTGGTGGGAAGCTCGGAGACCCTGGGGCTGCGGGCGAAGATGCGCGGTGTGGAGAACAGCCAGACGTTGGGCAGTTCCCTGACCCCGATGGCGACCGCGTCCTGGACGGTCTTGGCGTAGCCGGGATCGTCCGGCGGCGTGACGCGGACCCTGTCGAACTGCTCCAGCAGCGCCTTGGGGGTGTTGCGGCCGGGGTTCATCAGGCCCTCCGGCCCGTAGACGACGCCGAGCGCCTGCAGCGGTGACTCTCGGCCGACGAAGGCGTCGGGGGCGAGGGCCACGTTGTGCTGGACATAGACGAGCTGGGTGTGCTGCGCCGGGGCGATGAGTTTGATCGTGGTCCTGATGCCCGCGGCCTTGAGCTGCTCCTGGACCTGCTCGGGCAGGCCCTCGGGGTCGGCGGTGGTCAGCGGGACGTCGACGCCGTCGGGGAACCCCGCCTCGGCGAGCAGCTTCCTGGCCTTGGCGGGGTCGTGCGGGTAGAGGTTCTCCAGCTCGGGGTTGTAGCCGAGGTGGCCCTTGGGGAACGGCTGCGTGTTCACCTCGCCGACGCCGAATCCCGAGGTCTCCAGCAGCGCCTCACGGTCGACCGCGTACTTCAGCGCCTCGGTGACCTTGGGGTTGTCGAACGGCGCGATCTTGTTGTTGACGTCCAGGACCCGGACCATGAGCGACGGGATGAGGTCGACCTTCAGCCCGGCCGCCTTGGCCGCGTCGATCTGGGCGGCGGGCAGTATCGCGACGTCGAACTGGCCGGACTGGAGTCCGGCGACGACGGTGGCGGGCTCGGAGACGGTCTTCAGCTCGAACTTGGCCAGGTGGATGTTCGCGACGTCGTAGTAGGACGGGTTGCGGTCCAGGTTGGCGTGCGAGCCGGGAACGAGCTGGGTGAGGGTGAAGGGTCCCGCGCCCGCGGGCTCGGCGCTGACGGCCCTGGCGTCCGCCTCGAAGGCCCGGGGGTTGACGATCATCCCGGTCTTTCCCGCGAGCAGGTTGGGGATCTGGTGGTCGGGCCGGTCGAGCAGGATCCCGAACTCGGTCGGTGAGACGACCTCGACGTCCTTCACCCCGCGCAGCTGGGAGGCGATGAGCGAGTCCTTCTGGTCCCGGCCGCGCAGGAGGTTCTTGCGTACGGCCTCGGCGTCGAGCGGGGAGCCGTCGGAGAAGGTCAGCCCGGCCCTGAGGGTGAAGGTGACCCTCTTGCCGCCGTCGGTGTACTTCCAGGCGGTGGCCAGGCCACCGACGGCGTCGCCCCTGTCGTCCAGGCGGGTGACGGCACTGTAGACGAGGGACAGGGCGTTGACGTCGTTACCGGCGCTGGAGGTGACGGGATCCCACGTTGTGGGAAGGCTCCAGCCCCATTTGAGGGTGCCTCCCTCCGCGCCGGAGGCGCTGCCCACCGACTGGGTGCCGCCGCCACAGGCGGTCAACACGAGAACGACCGAGATGAGCAGGGCCAGTGGTCGCAGAAGCCGACGGACAGGCATGACGGGGGTCCTCTCAGGGAAACGAGCCAGATCCCACATGGCAAGATCTTCATTCCACATAGTAGTAATTCCCTAAAAACCCGTCAAGAGTGTAGGAAATAGCTCTCCGCCCTAAGCTGGAACGGTGGACCCGATGAAGCCGAAGCTTGAAGACGCCGCCCGCAGGGGCACCCAGGCGATCGAACGCGCCATCGCGGTGCTGCGCGCGTTCGAGCGGTCGACGACGCTCTCCCCCACCGAGGTGGCGCAGCGGCTTCACCTGCCGGTCAGCACCGCCCACCGCATCGTCCGCGCCCTGCACGCGGCGGGCATGCTCGGCCAGGATCCGGTGACCGAGCGCTACCACCTCGGGATCACCACCGCCACGCTGGGCCGCCTCGCCCTGGAACGCCTCGGCGCGACCACGATGCTCCCCGAACTCGAGGCCCTGCGCGACCTGACCGGGGAGGCCGTCAACCTGGGGGTGCGCATCGGCGACGAGGTGGCCGTGCTGCTCCAGGTCCCCTCAAGACAGCCGCTCCGCTACGAGCAGGAGCCCGGCCAGCGCAACCCGATCCACGTGTGCGCGATGGGCAAGGCCCTGCTCGCCTTCGGGGATCCGAGGGTGGGCATGGCGGAGCCCTTCGCCCGCTACACCGACACCACGATCACCACCCGGGCCGGCCTGGAGACCGAACTCGACCGCATACGCGCCCGGGGCGCGGCCGTCAACTTCGAGGAGCGCGTCACCGGGGTCCGGGCCGTGGCCGTCCCGGTCCGCGACGGCCACGGCAACGTGCTGGCCGCGCTCGCCATCCAGGGCCCGGCGGTACGGCTGGGTGACGACCGGCTCCCGGAGCTGACCGCCCGGCTCACCGCCACCGCCCGACGACTCGGCTCCTTCGGCCACGACCTCCAGGTCCCCGCACCCGCGCACGCCTCCGCGAGCGGCTCGTGAACACCCCGCACGCCTGCTTTCGCGGCTCGTGAAACGCCTGCCGGGTTTCCCCGCGCCCGCCTGCCGCGTCTTTCCGCCGGCTCACGGGTGCGCGGCGGGGCGTCGAGGTGACGGCCCGACCGTACGGCACGAGCCCACCCGGCACGGCACAACACGACGCGACACGGCACGGCACGGCCCACGGGGGCAAATGTCCCGAATGCCGACTTTAATGAAATTTAATGAGAAAAAACCCATAAGAAGTAAAACAACCGAGACTCGCCGACCATCTCCTCACACCGATCACCACACGCGTTAACCGTGGCCGCAATCTGCCACTCCACCTGCATCCGAGGTCTTGCGCCCCTGCCGTGAACAATGATTAGGTCACTTACATGAAGGGCGTGCCAACATATACGGCGATTGAAATTCAGGGCGAATTAGCCGTGACTCGTCCACGACGACCCTCCTCCAGACCCTGATCGCCAGACCGACCTCAACCACTTGATCAAGGGTGGCGAGGCATTCTCGCACCATCTTCCACCATCACTCATCGACACCCCTCGATATTGGACCGTTCCATACACCGGGAACGGCCGGTGACGGCACGAATGCCGCCTAGCGTCCCCCGACGTCGAGGACCTCTTTCTCGATCGACGCATCACCGAAGACCACGCGTTTATTCGCGAGAACCCTCACGTGATCGCCGGGAGTTCGATTCACCGTCTCCGAGCTCCCATTCAGGCACGAACATTTGGGAGTTCTCGACCTCGGGTCATTTGGAGGCCCCTCCATGACGAGTTCGCTTTCCGATGTCCAGAGTTCCTTTCCCGAGCCGACGGCGCCCGAGCCGGCGACCGGCGAAGGCTCCCGTTCAGCCATGCCGGGCCTCACCGCGGCCTTCGACCCCGAGCGTTTCCACGACGGCGCCATGGACATCGTCGGCCGTCTGACGACGTATCTGGGCGACCGGTCGGTCCGGGGACTCGACCTCCTCGATCCCGCGGTGCTGCTGAAGGCCGCGCGCGAGCTGATGACCCGGGAACGGCGGCGCATCGCCGACTTCGACGCCGAGCGGGTGAACCAGATCGTCGACCTGTACACGGGGACCGGCATCCCCGTCTACTCACCCGGCTACATGGGACGGCAGTTCTCCGGCGTGGTGCCGCTGGCCAGCCTCATCGACCTGGTCGGCTCGGTGGTCAACCAGCCCTCCTCCTTCTACGAGGCCGGGCAGCTCCCCAGCGTCGCCGAGCGGCTCATGGCCGAGGAGCTCAACGGGTTCATCGGCTGGGACCGTGACCGGTTCGCCATGGTGACGACCTCGGGGGGCTCCCTCGCCAACCTGACCGCGCTGCTCGCCGCCCGCAACCGCGCCTTCCCGCAGATCTGGACCCGCGGCGCGGGCGCCCTGCCCGGTCCCCCGGCCATCGCGGTCAGCGAGGAGGCCCACTACAGCGTGACCCGGGCGGCAGGAGTCCTCGGCATCGGAGAAGGACAGATCATCCGTCTCCCCGTCGATCAGGCCGGGCGGATCCGCCCGGAGCTGGCCGGCCCGGCGCTGGACGAGGCCTACCGGCGCGGCCTGCGGCCGTTCTGCCTGGTGGCCTCGGCCGGGACCACCTCGGTGGGCGCCTTCGACCCGCTGGAGGAGCTCGCCGCCGTGGCGCGCCGGCACGGGCTCTGGCTCCACGTGGACGGGGCACACGGGGCGAGCCTGCTGCTGTCGGACCGGCACAGGCACCGGCTGCGCGGCATCGAGCAGGCCGACTCCCTGACCTGGGACGCCCACAAGATGCTGTTCATGCCGTCGCCGTGCACGCTGCTCTTCTACCGCGACGGCGCGGCGGCGCGCGGCGCGTTCCGGCAGCGGGCCAGCTACGTCTTCGATGAGGAGCCCGACGTCTACAGCGCCTACGACAGCGCGGACAAGAACCTCGAGTGCACGAAACGCCCGATGATCATGCCGCTCTGGACGGTCTGGTCGGTCTACGGCCCGGCGCTGTTCGCACAGCGGATCGACCGGCTGTGCGAGGTGACCCGGCAGGCGCACCGGATGCTCGCCGCCGAACCGGACTTCGCCGTGGCGCACGAGCCGGAGTCCAACATCCTGTGCTTCCGATATCTGCCGGACGACCTGGAACCGGCGATCGCGCATCGGCTGCAACTGGAGATCCGCAACCGGATCCGGGGCGGCGGGCGCTTCTTCATCTCCAAGGTCGACATCGACAAGGTGGCGGCGCTGCGCGTGGTGGTGATGAACCACCTGATCGACGCGGGCCACCTGACCATGCTCATCGACGAGATCAGGGACATCGGGCAACGGGTGCTGCGTACGAGCGCCACGACCCGCGACGACCAGCGGAACAGGAGCCAATCATGACCATGACGGATGTGGACCTCGCCACCTCGGCGGAGCTGGCGGCACGACTGATCCCCGAGGAGGAGCTGCGGCCCCGCTCGGTGGACGACGTCATCGGGCTGCCGTCGTTCGCGGGCAAGCTGGAGGAGTGCGGGCGGCTCACCGGAGCCCCGTACTGCGAGTCCCCGCTCGACCTGCAGAACGCGCTGGTGTTCCGCCGGCTTCAGCAGCTCGTCGGCATCGCCCTGCTCAACCCGCTGTGGCGCGAGCGGCTGCACTACTTCGGGATCCGCGACGCCCCCGCCGACATGTCCGAGTGGGAGCGGATCCCCCTCTCGGACAAGACCGTGCAGCGTGACATGTTCATGGGCGCGCGGGCCGGGATGGTCGTGCCGCTCGACCGGGGCGGGTTCGAGGTGGTGGCCAGCGGCGGCACCGGTGACGGCATGCCCCTGGAGATCGTGTACTCCCTGCGGGAGCTGCGCGACACCTACCGCATCTCCGGGGCGTTCATGGGCGCCTACCAGCTCGGCCGCTATCTGCGCGGTCCCGCGCCGCGCTGGCTGTTCACCACGCTGGCCGACTACCAGATGTGGAGCAGCGGGACCATGGTCGGCGGCGTCCTGTCCCACGTCCCCGAGGTCAACTACATCGGTGCGGGCCCGGTGAGCGCGCCGGTGCTGGAGCACATGTTCTCCTACCCGGGCCACAAGGCGCTGATGGGCATCACCGCGGGCATCGCGCTCCTGCCCGAGCTGGGCGCGGGTCTGTCCCCGCAGGCCAGGGCGAGCTTCCGGGTCGCGATGTACGGCAGCGGCTCCCTGCCCCAGCGCAAGCGCGACGAGTTGCAGGCGTTCTTCCCCAACGTGTCGATCCTCAGCTACTTCGCCGCGACCCAGGCCGAGTGCGTCGGGCTTCAGCTCGACCACGCCTCGCCGGCGCTCTCCGCCGTGCCGGGACTGCACCTGGTGGAGATCGTGGACGAGCACGGCCGGGCCGTCGCCGAGGGTGAGGAGGGCGAGCTGGTCGTCACCCGGCTGCACTCCGACGAGACGCCGCTGCTGCGGCTCAAGCTCGGCGACCGGATGATCCGCCGCCCCGCCCTGAACGGGCCGGGGCTGCGCACCGAGCGGTTCGAGTTCGCCGGGCGCACCGCCGACGTGCTGCACCTCAACGACAGCCAGTACTCGGCGACGCTCGCGTACGCGGCCCTGCGCGCGCGGCTGCGCTCGACGACCGGTGTCGACCTGGACCTGGTCGCGCACGAGGTCCAGTTCCACAACCACCGCGAGGACCGGACCCTCACCCTGCTGGTCGCGGTGGACGACGCCGAGGGGACGGCCGCCGCCGTCGAGCACGCCCTCGGCCCGAGCGGGACGCGGCAGCTGTTCACCCAGGCTCTGCCGAGCTCCCTGTCGCTCTTCAACGACCGGGAGGCGACCGCGGCGGCGATCGAGCAGACCGGATACGGGTTCCGGCTGGTGTTCGTGCCCCGCTCCTCACCACAGATCGAGCGGACCACCGTCGGCAAGACGCCGCTGGTCAGGGACCGGGGCTGAGTGGTGGCCCGCAGACCCGAATCACATCCGACAAGGGAGGATCGATGCAAGACAGGATCAGCATCGTCGTGATGGTCGACGCCGTCGGGGCGTTGTCCGACCGGACGCTGCACAACGGCAATATCTCGCTCGTCGACGACAGCGCGGCGGGAAGCAGGCACAAGGGGACCCCCGACCTCGTCACGGTGGTCGCCCCGGGGCAGATCGTCCAGTGGACGCCCATCCACGTGGACGTGCAGACGCCGGTCGAGATCCAGGCCATCGAGTTCCTGTCCGGTGCCCCGGCCGCGCCCGCGGCCGGCCAGGCCGCGTCACCGCACCCGGTGGGCCACTCCGCCGTTCCGGCACCCGGTGTCGTGTCCGGGGCGGCGGTCGACGCCATGGGCTCCAACGGATACGAGAACCACGACCTGCTGGTGTGGGAGGGCGTCGTGCCCTACGACATGACGCCCGGTGTCCCGTACCGCTACCGGCTCTCCGTCAGGCTCCACGAAGGACCCAACAGCGTGTTGTCCATCGACTCGCCCGCGCTGCTGCGCGTGTGAGCCACGTTTCGCGAAAGGCGGTCTCATGGCCCAGCAACACGGGATCATCGTGCTCTTCGACGTCGAGAACGCGCTCAAGACGCGGTCGCTCAACGGCAACACGTACTGGTTCGACAACATGAAGCTGTTCGGCTCGACCGGGGTGGGCACCGAGCAGCTGGTGACGATCGTGCCCGGCACCCATTTCCTCGACGGGTCGCAGGCGACCGAGCAGGTGCTCAACTGGTTGCCCGCGGCGCTGGGTTCGATCCCGCCGACGGTGCCGCGCAACTACCTCGCCGAGCAGGAACGCGCCGACGACCAGCGCACGCTGAACGAGCTCGCCTCGCTCAACGCCGAGGGTGGCGTGAGCGAGGGCGACCTCAAGCGGCTGCAGCGGCGGGTCGGCAAGCACGCGGAAAAGCGCGGTGGCGGGCGCGGTCTCACCGACGCCAAGCTGCTGGACGTCACCGGCAAGACCACCAGCGGCTCCGGCGCCTACAACTACCCGGCCCCGGTGATCACCGACATCACCGGCCAGGCCGTGAGCGAGAAGATCATGTATCCGGCCCAGTACGGGTCCCCCGACATGATCTACGACGGCTGGTACTGGGCCGCGACCGTGGACACGAGCCGGCCCGGGGTCTATCCGTACACGATGCACATCCAGCTGCACGAGCTGGTCGAGCGGGGCGGCGAGATGGTCTGGGAGTCCGTGGACCTGACCTGCGAGTCCAGCCTCAAGATCATCAACGATCCGAAGCGCAACGGGTTCACCGGTGCCGGACTGGGCGTGCTCCCCCTGCCACCCGTCCCCGCCGCCGGCTGACCCGTCCGAATCGGAACACCTTCGAGCGGAGGAACCACATGCCCCCGAGGAACAAGCAGCAGGAAAGCCGGACCGCCAAGCCCACCCGGCCCGTGACGATCACCGCGGTGGTCGACCCCGTGGCCGCGCTGGCGTCGGAGAACCTCGACGACAATCTCTACTGCTACGACACCAACAAGACCGCGGGGTCCACCGGTTTCGGCACCCCCGCGCTGCACAGCCGGGTGCGCAAGGGCGACACCCTGCTGTGGAACGTGATCCCGCTGGAGTGCGAGACCTACGTCTCCCTCGCCGGCATCGAGATCGACCCGCGGGTCGCCGAACCCACGCAGAAGGTGTATCCCGGCACCGACATCGTGTTCTGGACCGCCGAGGTGAAGCAGGACCTCACCGAACCGGTCCCGTACCGGCTCTCGTTCCTGCTCGGCACCGTCAGCACGCCGTTCACCGCCACCGCCCGACCGGCCCTGGCCGGTCCCGTCACCGAGGAAAAGGAGGGCCGATGAGCCAGGCGTACGCGGCCACCGACTTCACCGATCGTGGCCAGCTCAACTCCGTCCAGCTGAACGTGGTGACCCTCGTCGACATGGAGAGGGCCGCCGCGACGAAGTCCCTGGACGGTTGCCTCTACATGATGGACAACAGCGTCGGCGGGGTCGGGCAGGGCACCGACCACCTGGAGACCATCTGCAAGCAGGGGCAGGTGATCAACTGGATCATCCGCCCCATCGACATGCACCGCCGCGCGGACGGCACCTGGCCGCCGATGCCGAAGATCAACAACTTGGTCTTCCTCGACATCGAGAAGGGTGACGAGGACGACGTCGCCGAACGCCGGATCATGACCGAGCTCAAGGTCTACGGCGCCCCCGACCGGATGCGCGACCAGTACACCGCCGTCTACTACTACTGGGCCGGGGCGGTGATGAGCGAGGCCCGGCCGGGCCTCTACCGCTACCGGTTCGTCCTGGAGCTGGAGAAGGAGCACGGCACCGACAAGCTGTACCTGAACTCGCCTCGCTACCCCGCCCTGCGGGTCCTGCCCGTCTGACCGTCCCGCGGGGTCGTGAGCGCGACGTGACCCCGTGAGAGCACCGGAGAGCGCAGGTGGGAGGTCATGGTCGCCGGGCGGCGGCCATGACCGGCGGGTGCGGGACACGCGAGATCCTCGCGGCCTTTCCTACTGGGAAGGCCGTCCTCTGGGAGATACGCTCGATCGGAGATCGGCCCGCGTCTCGTTCGGCCCGCGTGATCGAGGCTGTGATCAAGACGATGCCCGGCCGTGCGACGAACGGAGCCGCCATGACGACCACCATCACCGTGATCGGCGGTCCCACGGCCCTGCTGGAGCTCGGCGGGCTGCGCATTCTCACCGATCCGACCTTCGATCCGCCGGGTGACCACCCCGTCGGGCCGCTCACGCTCACCAAGACCATCGGCCCGGCTCTCTCCCCCGCCGACGTCGGCCGGGTGGACCTGGTGCTGCTCAGTCACGACCAGCATCCCGACAACCTGGACAGGCTGGGCCGTCAGGTGATGTCCGCGGCGCCGCTGACCCTGAGCACGCCCGAGGCAGCCGAGCGCACCGGGGTCACCCCACTGCGCCCCTGGCAGCACCACGATGTCGGCCGCCTCCGCGTCACCGCCGTTCCCGCCCTGCACGGCCCGCCGGGATGCGAGCCCTTCGTCGGTCAGGTCACCGGCTTCGTGCTCACCGGCGACGGGCTGCCCACCGTCTACGTCAGCGGGGACAACGCCTCGCTGGAGTGCGTGGAGCTCATCGCCGGACGGTTTCCCGCCGTCGACGTCGCCCTGCTGTTCGGCGGCGCCGTCCGCACGCCCATGATCGACGACCGGCTCACCCTGAACGCCACCGAGATGGTGACCGCCGCGCGCCTGCTGGAGGCCCGGCAGGTCGTTCCGCTCCACGTCGAGGGCTGGACCCACTTCACCGAGAACCGGGCGGACGTGCTCGCCGCCTTCTCCGAGGCCGGTCTCGGCCACCTGCTCGTCTCCCCCGACCCCGGACGACCGGTCCCGCTGGGCCTGCCCGAGGGACGATCATCCCGGGTGCGGTAGGCGATCCCGCGGTGCGATGAGACGAACCGGTCGGCAGTGCCCGGCGGCTCGCCCAACGGCGACGCCACGACGAACCGCCCGCGGACCCCGACAGCTCACCCAACGGCAGGCCACGACGAACCGCCCGCAGAGCCGGACAGCTCGCCCAGCGGCGACGCCACGACGAGCCGACCGGCGGAACCCGGCGGCGATGCCGGGTGACCGGCAGAAATAAACCTCCGCCTCGCCCGGTTGCCGCCTACATGGCTGATGACGACATCCGCGGGACGGCCCGCGGCTCTTCCGAGGTGCCCCTGTCGATCCTGGAGCTGGCGACCGTCGGTTCCGGCGTGACACCCACCGAGACCCTGCGAGCGAGCACCGAGCTGGCCAGGCGTGCGGAGGAGTGGGGCTATCACCGGATCTGGGTGGCCGAGCACCACGGCATGCCGTCCGTGGCCAGTTCCTCGCCCGCCGTGTTGATCGCCCATCTCGCCGCCGCGACCAGGAGCATCCGGCTGGGGTCCGGCGGTGTCATGCTGCCCAACCACGCCCCGCTCGTCGTCGCCGAGCAGTTCGGCACTCTGCACGCGCTGCACCCGGGCCGCATCGACCTCGGGCTCGGCCGGGCCCCAGGCACCGACCCCGCCACGGCGAGGGCCCTGCGCGGGCGGCACGGCCTGGACGCCGACGACTTCCCCGAGCAGCTGGCCGAGCTGACGGCCTTCCTGGACGGCGCGTTCCCGCACGGCCACCCTCTGGAGCGGGTCGTCGCGGTGCCCCGCTCCCCCGAGTCGGGCCGCCCGCCGATCTGGCTGCTCGGTTCCAGCGGCTTCAGCGCGCGGCTCGCCGGGAGGCTCGGCCTGCCGTTCGCGTTCGCGCACCACTTCAGCGGCGAGAACACCATCCCCGCCCTGGACCTGTACCGGTCGTCCTTCGAACCCTCCGCCGTGCTCGACCGGCCGTACGCGATGATCGGCGTCTCCGCGGTCGCCGCCGACACCCCGGAGCAGGCGCTGCGCCTGGCCCGCTCCGGCGGGCTGTCCATGCTGCGGCTGCGGCGCGGCGCCCCGCAGCCGATCCCCACGCCCGAGGAGGCGGAGAACCACCCGTACAGCCCGATGGAGCGCGACTTCCTCGACGACTATCTGTCCAAGCTGGTGCTGGGGGACGCCGCCGGAGTACGGCAGGGGCTGGAGGATCTTCGCAAGCGCACCGAGGCCGACGAGTTGATGATCACCACGATGGTCCACGACTCCGCCGCCCGGATCCGCTCCTACGAGCTCATCGCGCAGGCGTACGACCTCACCCGCGGCTCCTGACCGGACTGCGGCGCGGAGCACGCGCATCTCCGGATTCCAGGCATATGCGCCGATAAAGACCTCAATCTCCATCGAAACTGCACAGAGGACCGTTACGCTCCGGGCATGATCAGATCGAGATGGGTGAGCCTGCTGGTCTGGCCGGCGGTGCTGCCCTTCGCGGCCTGGGCGTTGCTCAGGGCCGGCGGCTGGACCCCGATCTGGCAGTGGGTCGCCCTGGTGGCGTTCACGCCGTACGTGGCGGCGGCCTCGGTGATCCCGCTACTCCTCGCCCTGGGCCTGCGCCGCTGGGCGGCCGCGGCCCTCGCGCTGGTCACGAGCGCGACGCTGGCGACGATCGTGCTCCCCCGCCACTTCGGCGACGACGACCAGCCCGCGGCCGACGGAGGACGGCTCCGGGTGCTCGCCGCGAACCTCGCCGTCGGCGCGGGCGACACCGAGGCCCTGATGAGGCTGGTGGGCTCCCTCGGCCCCGACGTACTCGCCCTCCAGGAGGTCACCCCGGCCGCGCGCGACCGTCTGGAGGCGGCCGGGCTGCGCCGTCGCATGCCCCACGTCGTGGACCGCGCGGTCGACGGGGTGGGGGGCTCGGGCATCTACTCCAGGTACCCCGTCACCGAGAGACCGCTGATCGCGCTGGGCGGCTTCCGGCAGGCGCGAGGGGTGATCCAGCACCCGAGCGGCCACGAGATCGAGGTCGTCTCGGTCCACCCCTGCGCGCCCCGGTACGGCGGCAGGGTGCCGTGCTGGGAGCAGGGACTGCGGGCACTGCCCAGGGCGGGCGGCGAGCTGCGGGTGCTCGCCGGAGACTTCAACGCCACCCTCGACCACCGGCCGGTACGCGATCTGCTCGACAGCGGTTACCGCGACGTGGCCGACGCCACCGGGCACGGCCTGACCCCCACCTGGCCGCGGCAGGGCTGGAACGTCCCCGGTGTGACGATCGACCACGTGCTCGCCGACTCACGCATGGCGATCAGGACCTTCGGCGTCCACCACCTGCCCCACACCGATCATCGTCCGGTCTTCGCCGAACTGGGCCTGCCCCGCTTCACCAAGCGCTGACCTTTGCCCGACTCGCCGGGCCGGGGTCCGACGGGTCCGTCCGCACCGAGCGGCACCGGCGCGGACCGGCGATCCTCTCCGGCGAGGATCACCGGTCCGGCAGGAGCGGCCCGCCCCATGGACGCCGATCCCGGCCGATCCGACGGGAGCGGCGATCCTCATGGACCGCCGAGCGGGGACCGGGTGGTCGCGGCCCTCCTCGAACGGGACCCGCCGAGGAACAGAAGCAGGGCGAGGACGGCGTACGGCACCGCGGCGGCGGTGAAGATCGCGGCATGGCCGACGAGCGCCGAGGCCGCGGCGTACGCGCCGTAGACGAGGACGGCGCCCAGTTCCGTACCCAGCCCGGCCAGCGAGGTCACGGTGGCGCGTGCCGTGCCCGTGATGCTCTCCTGGAGCCGCACGTCGGCCAGCACGGTCGCCATCTGGAAGACGCAGAAGGCCGTCGCGAGGGCGACGAACCCCACCGCGACGCCGCTGAACGCGCCCGCGCCGAGCGCGAGCGCCCCGAACGCGAGAAGCGCGGCGAACTCCCGGTCGGTGAAGCTGCGCCCGGCCGCCGCGAGCACGCCGCCGGCCGCGACACCCACGGAGACCAGAAGCACCAGGAGCGGTACGACGTGCGTGGTGACGCCGGTGCCGACCGCGAGCAGCGGGGTGTACTCCTCCAGCGAACCCCACAGGGCCGTCACCGCCGGTACCAGCAGCAGCGCCCGGCGCGCCGGCCGGTCGGCGCGCGCCGCCCGCAGCCCCTCGCGCAGGATCGCGGCGTAGCCACCGGCCGGCGTCTCCTCCCCACCGGCCTCCTCGCGTTCCTCCCCGGGGCGTACGCGGCGCTCGGGAAAGGCGAGCGCGGCCACCGCGGCGAGCACGCACGCCAGGACGCTGCCCGCGGCGACCAGCGGGTAGCCGCCGACGGCGAACACCGGGGCGGCCACGGCCATGGACAGCATGACGGCGCCCGTGCCGATCGCGCGGGCACGGCCGATGACCGCGGCGTAACGGCCGGTCGCGCCCAGGCGGTCGAGTTCGGTGTAGACCAGAGCCTCCAGCGCGCCCGACTGCAGCGCTCCCGAGGCACCCCACAGCACGAAGCCCGCGGCGAACACCCAGTAGGAGGGGGCCGCGACCCACAGGAGGAAACCGGCCGCGGCGAGCAACGGTGCCAGGGCGAGCAGCGCGCGCCGCGAGACGGCGTCGGCCCACACCCCCGAGGGGACCTCCAGCACGACGGAGGTGACCGACCAGATCGCCAGGAGCGAGGAGATCTCGGCGGTCGACAGACCCGTGTCGACGAACAGCAACGCGTAGAACGGGTAGAACAGGACGAACTCATCAAGGAAGGTGTAGACGTAGAGCGTCGCGGCGAGGCGCTTCGCACGCCCTTCGGGCGCACGAAAAAAAGCACGGAGAAAAGAAGAAGTGGTCATGAGGTCCTTCTCGCGAGGGCTGGCGGACTTCGGGATGCTCGGCATCTCCGGAGGTCCACGGCAGCTCGCGCCGGACCGACCGATCGTTCAGGATCAATGTCGCCAGGTCATGTCACAGACCATACAGTCGCCCAGCCCGCTGCGGCCTCCCCTTTTTTCCTCTTCAGGACGAAGCGTCACCCGGTCGTGGAGGCGGCGTCGCGGGCACGGCGGGCGGGTCCGTCTCGCCTCCGCCTTTCGGGTGCGCGGGTGTGTGCGGGAAACCCGGCGGGGCCGGTCAGAACTCGTCGTGCCCGGAGACCTGGCCGATCGGGAAGACGTGCCTGCTCGCGGCGCAGACGGTCTCCAGGACGTGGACGGGGACGTCCTCGTCGGAGTAGCCGGTGCGAAGGATGTGAACGACCCACTCCCCCGGTTCGAGCTCCAGGGTCTCGTACTCGAAGGAGGTCGGCGGGCGGGCCGTCAGGCTCTCCTCGGCGCGGCCGAAGGTGTGGCCGAGGGCGATCAGCGCCGCCTGCAGTGACGGCTTCACGAACCCCGGCTCGGCGAGGCGGGTGCCCCCGAACAGGTCCGCCCGGAAGTAGCTGGTGGCGACGCGCACCGGGATCCCGTCGGCGGTCATCATCTTCCTGCGGGCGATCACCTCGGCACCGGGTTCGACGCGCAGGCGCGCGGCCACGTGTTCACCGGCCGGTTCCGGTCCCACGTAGAGCATTCTGCGGCCGGGCGTGACGCCCTGCCTTTCCGCCTCGGCGAGGAACAGGGACGCCGAGCCTCGATCGGCGGGGTCGGTGGGCAGCGCCCGCCGCACCACGACCTTCGGCTCACGGACCGTGGGACCCTCGGGGACCCGCGCCGCCGGCCCCTTCCTCATCTGGGAGATGCGGCCGGGGGACACGCCCAGGCGCGCCGCTATCTCCTCCAGGCTCATCCCGGAGTCACGGGCCTCGGCGATCGCCTGACGGCGCATCTTCGCCGCCTCCGCGACGAGTCCCTGCTCTTCGGTCACGAGGCGGCTCAGAACCCGCGCGCGCTCGATGGGGTCGCTCAGCCCGGAAACCTCGTGCAGCGTCTTCAGGTCCATCGGGGGCCGCCTCCTCGCGCTCGACACCACCGGGAATTTTAGCCCCCCTATTTTGGCGCGGTGACACTGCCTCGCGCACCGGAAAGGCTGTCGGACCCGCCCGTTCACTCCGAGGAGGGGGTTCGCGGTCAATGGGCATTCTGGCCCGGTGGTTACACCATGCCGACCGTCAGATCAGTTGCCGACGCCGCGGCCGGGTGCGGAAACTGGATGGTCGCCCGCGTCACGCGGGTGGCGGTGATCCGACGGGGCGCCACCTGGAGCGGTGGTACGGGAGACCGGTTGGGAGGGATGGCGCTCCGGCCTGCCCTGCCCCGGACGGCTCTCACCTCGTCAGAACACCGTGAGGAGCGTGCCGCCTGCCGATGCCCCCTGACTCCGGAAACACCTCAGCCAGCACCAACAACACCGACAACACTCACGCCTCCGCCACCAACCCGGCATCCCTGACTTCGCGCCCCCTCCCCTCGCGCCGCGCCGGGACGGGCTCCCTGTGGCGACTGAAGTCCTACCTCCGCCCGTACGTCGGCCGCCTTGTCGCCATCTGGGTGTTGTCCCTCACCGCGGTCGCGATCGGCATCGCCATCCCGCTGATCGGCAGAGAGATCATCGACGGTCCCGTCGCCCGCGGCGAGGCGGGGGCCGTGCCACCCCTCGCGCTGCTCGCCTGCGCGCTGGGCGTGATCGAGGCACTGCTCGTCTTCCTGAGGCGGTGGCTGCTGGCCGCCGCCGTCCTCGGCCTGGAGACCAGCCTCCGCGACGACATCTACCGCCACCTCCAGCGGCTGCCGATGGGGTTCCACTCCTCCTGGCAGTCGGGCCAGCTGCTCTCCCGGGTGACGACCGACCTGTCGACGATCCGGCGTTTCCTCGGCTTCGGCCTGCTCTTCCTCGTCCTCACCACCGTCCAGATCGCGACGGTGACCGGGCTGCTGCTCCACATGTACTGGCCGCTCGGGCTGCTGGTCGTCGCCTCGGCGGTGCCGATCATGGTCACCACCCTGCGCTTCGAACGCGAGTACATCACCATCTCCCGGCGGGTCCAGGACGAGCAGGGCGACCTCGCCACGGTCGTCGAGGAGTCCGCGGCCGGCATCCGCACGATCAAGGCGTTCGGCCGCGGCCCGTACGTCTCCGGAATCTTCGAGAAAGGGGCGTTGAAGGTCTACGGGACCTCGATGGAGAAGGTCCGCCTGTCGGCCAGGTTCTTCACCTTCCTTGAGGTGATCCCGAACATCACCCTCGCGCTCGTGCTGCTGCTCGGTGCCCTGGCGGTCGGCTCCGGCACGCTGACGCTGGGCACGCTGGTGGCCTTCGCCACCCTGATGCTGCAACTGGTCTGGCCCGTCTCCGCGCTCGGCTTCATCCTCACGATGGGCCAGGAGGCGATGACCGCGGCGGACCGGGTGATGGAGGTGCTCGACACCGAACCGGAGATCGTCGGAGGTACCGCCGTGATCGAACGGCCCCGAGGGCACCTGCGCTTCGAGGGAGCGGGGTTCACCTTCCCCGGTGACGGGAAACCCGTGCTCCACGACGTCTGGCTGGAGGTGCGTCCGGGAGAGACGCTCGCGGTCGTGGGCGCGACGGGGTCGGGCAAGACCACGCTGACCTCCCTGGTGCCACGGCTGCACGACGTCGGCACCGGTCGGGTCACGATCGACGGGGTCGACGTCCGCGACCTGCCGCTGCCCACACTGCGCTCGATGGTCGCCACCGCCTTCGAGGAACCGACGCTGTTCTCGATGAGCGTCAGGGAGAACCTCACGCTGGGACGGCACGACGCGAGTGAGGAGGAGATCGAGCAGGCGCTGCGGATCGCCCAGGCCGGGTTCGTCCACACACTGCCGTGGGGGCTGGAGACCAGGATCGGCGAGCAGGGCATGTCCCTGTCCGGCGGCCAGCGCCAGCGGCTCGCACTGGCACGCGCGGTGCTCAGCCGTCCCAGGATTCTCGTGCTGGACGACACGCTGTCGGCCCTCGACGTCGAGACCGAGGCCCTGGTGGAGGAGGCGCTCCGGCATGTGCTGCGCGAGGCGACCGGGATCGTCGTCGCCCACCGGGCCTCCACCGTACTCCTCGCCGACAGGGTGGCCCTGCTGCTCGACGGCACGATCGCGCACGTCGGCGAGCACCACGAACTCATGGCGAGCGTGCCCGAGTACCGCGCGCTGCTGTCGGCCGCCCCGGAGGCCGAGGAGGCGCGGCTGTGAGCGCGACCGAACCCTCCACCCATCCCTCGGCCAAGCCTTCCGGTGCCGAGAACGCGAACGGGTCCCGGGAGTGGCGGGGCGTCGCGGCCGAGAACCAGGAGGAGCTGTCGGCGCAGGTGTCGTTCCTGCTGCGCGACAGGTCCAGGCGGCTGCTGGGCGACCTGCTGCGCCCGTACCGCGGGAGACTCGTCCTGCTCGTCGTCATCATCGTGACCTGCAACGCCGCCTCGCTCTCCATCCCCTACCTGGTCAAGGTGGGCATCGACGCGGGCATCCCGCCGATACTGGCGGGCGCGGGGCCGCGAACGCTGGTGACGGTCGTCGTGGCGATCCTGGCGGCGGCGGCCGTCCAGCTGGTGACCCGGCGGATATTCCTCAGGATGGCCGGGCACATCGGCCAGAGCATCCTGCTGGAACTGCGGCGGCGGGTGTTCGTCCACTTCCAGAGGCTGTCGCTCTCGTTTCACGAGGACTACACCTCGGGCCGGGTCGTCTCCCGGCTCACCTCCGACATCGACGCCATCTCCGAGATGCTGCAGTCGGGTTTCGACGACCTCGTCACCGCCGTGCTGACACTGGTCGGCACGGCGGTCCTGCTGCTCGTCCTGGACGTCCACCTCGGCGTGGTCGCGCTGCTGCCGCTGCCGGTCCTGATGCTGTTCACCGGCTGGTTCCGGCGGCAGTCGAGCATCGTCTACCGCAGGACCCGGGAGACCGTGGCGCTGGTGATCGTCCACTTCGTGGAGTCGATGGCCGGCATGCGCGCGGTCCAGGCGTTCCGCGGGGAGCCGCGCAACCAGGCGATCTTCTCCCAGCTGAACGCCGACTACCGCGACGCCAACCGGCGCAGCATGCACCTGGTCGCGATCTTCTCTCCGGGCGTCAAGCTCATCGGGAACGTGACGATCGCGGCCGTCCTGCTCTACGGGGGCACGCTCGCGATCCAGGGCGAGGTCACGGTGGGAGTGCTGGCCGCCTTCCTGCTCTACCTGCGCCAGTTCTACGAGCCGATGCAGGAGATCTCGCAATTTTATAACACGTTCCAGTCGGCCGGTGCGGGGCTGGAGAAGCTCTCCGGCGTTCTGCAGGA
The DNA here is from genome assembly GCF_040299985.1 of Streptosporangium sp. NPDC000563. Classification (NCBI taxonomy): domain Bacteria; kingdom Bacillati; phylum Actinomycetota; class Actinomycetes; order Streptosporangiales; family Streptosporangiaceae; genus Streptosporangium; species Streptosporangium sp. NPDC000563. Next base: position 123,790 of record NZ_JBEPDA010000021.1, read on the forward strand.
GCACCCCATGGTGGCCGAGCCCGCTGACCCGGTGGCGCTGGAGCGGCCACGCGGAAGGATCGAGTTCCAGGGCGTGGAGTTCTCCTACCTGGACGGCACCCCCGTGCTGCCCAGGCTGGATCTGGTGGTCCCCGCCGGGCAGACCGTGGCGCTCGTCGGCACCACGGGGGCGGGCAAGACCACGCTGGCGAAGCTGACCTCCAGGTTCTACGACCCCGTCGCGGGGCGGGTGCTGCTGGACGGGGTCGACCTGCGCGACCTCGGCGAGCAGACGCGGCACGCCGCGGTGGTCCTGGTCACCCAGGAGAACTTCCTGTTCAGCGGGTCGGTGGCGGACAACATCAGGTTCGGCCGACCCGGCGCGAGCATCGCGGACATCGTGGCGGCGGCCCGCTCGATCGGCGCCGACACGTTCGTCTCCGCGCTCCCCGACGGGTACGACACCCAGGTCGGCAAACACGGCGGCCGGCTGTCGGCCGGGCAGCGGCAGCTGGTGGCGTTCGCCAGGGCGTTCCTCGCCGACCCGGCGGTGCTGATCCTCGACGAGGCGACGTCCAGCCTGGACGTCGCCGGCGAGCGGCTGGTGCAGCGGGCGATGCGGACGATCCTCGCGGACCGGACGGCCCTGATCATCGCGCACCGCCTGTCGACCGTCGAGATCGCCGACCGGGTGCTGGTGATGGAGGGCGGCAGGATCACCGAGGACGGCCCGCCCGGCGAGCTCGTCGAGCGGGCGGGCCGCTACGCCGACCTGCACCGCGCCTGGCTCGACAGCGTCTCCGACCACCGCGAGGCCCCCGGCTGACCCACCGGCGGCGGGGAGGGCTCACACTCCCGAACCGCCTTCCCTCGCTCCCCGGTCCCGGAATTCCGTGCCCCGCCCGCAGAACCGGCGCCCGGAATTCCGGGCACACGATTTCCGGCGAACCCTGAACCGCGGGAAGGGGACCCGCGTATCTCAGGGCGGAACGGCACGAATGATCCTTCCCACCCGCAGGAAAGGGGCAGTGATTTCGATGAGCACCCGGCGGTCGCGCAAGCGACGGTCTCTGACCGCCTCCTTGCTGGTCTCCGCCATGCTGGCCGCCGGGTGCTCGTCAGCGGCCATGACCGCCGAAACCCCCGTCCAGGCGGTGGGACTCGCCGGCGATCGGGCCGACGCGGACGTCCGTTTCTCCCAGGAGATGATCCCCCACCACCGGCAGACGATCCAGCTCGCCGACCTGGTGACCGGCCGGAGCGAGAACCCGTACGTGAACGACCTCGCCGCGAAGATCAAGAAAAAGGAGGCGGCCGACATCGACCTGATGTCGGGCTGGCTGCGGTCGTGGGAGGTCGAGGTACCGGCGGAGGGCGACCACTCCGCGCACGACATGCCGGGCATGCTGTCGGCCACCCAGATCGCCTCCCTGGAGAAACGGTCCGGCGCCGCCTTCGACAAGCTGTGGCTGAGCGTGCTGGGCAAGCACCTCAACAGCGGTGTCCAGATGGCCCAGGTCGCGATCGCGCTGGGCAGGCACCGGCCCACCACCCTCCTGGCGGAGAAGATGGTCACCGAGCAGCGCGCCCAGATCGCCGAGATCGGCGAGAAGCTCGCCTGACCCGTCTCCGGCTTCCGCCGAATCCACTTCCGGTCGACTCGGTGTCCCTCTGACCTCGTCTCCGGGTCCGCTCGGGCTCTTCGTTCCTTCAAAGCGGCGGGTTGTCCGGGAACGACCCGCCCTCCGTGGGTACACAGCCTCCCAAAAAGGGCATAAGCGCGAGGCGCAACCGGGTCGCGGTGGCGGCGGTGACGCCGAGCGGCGTCCGGTGTGGCGAGCAGAACGGTGGCAGACCGCCCGATCCCCCGCTGGAGGTCTCATGAGCACGACCCGAAGGCGCCCTGTCCTCGCGGACTCCGTCCGGATCACCGAGGACGCCGTGGAGATCCTCGACCGCCGGGTCTATCCCTTCGAGCACCGCTGGGTGCGCTGTGCCACCAGCGAGGACGTCGCGGTGGCCATCGAGCGGATGGTCACCCAGAGCACCGGCCCCTCGTTCGCGGCGACCGCCGGGATGACACTGGCCGCCCGCGAGGCGCGGGGCGAGCCGCCGGGCCGGGCCGCGGCGCGGCTGCGCGAGGCGGGCGACCGGCTGATCGCGACCCGGCCCACGAACAACCACATCCGCGACGCCGTGGAGGCCGTCCTCGCCGCCACGGTGAACGGGCCACTGCCGCAGGCCTGCGGGGACGAACTGGTGGAGGCCGTGACCCGGGCGGCGTCCGAGCACGACGCGGCCTACCTGGCGAGCAGCGCGGCCATGGGCAGGCACGCGGCCGCGCTGCTCGACGACGGCGCCCGCGTCCTCACCCACTGCTGGGCGGACGCCTACCTGATAGCCACCGTCGAGGCCGCTCAGGAGGCGGGCAAGCGACTGGAGTTCATCTGCACCGAGACCCGGCCCTACCTGCAGGGGGCACGGCTGACCGCGCCGACACTCGTGGAGATGGGCTACCGGCCCACCCTCATCACCGACGGGATGGTCGCCTCGGTACTGTCCGACGGGCTCGCCGACGTGGCGCTGACCGCGGCGGACCGGGTGACGATGGACGGGCACGTGGTGAACAAGGTCGGCACCCTCGGGGTGGCGCTCGCCGCCCGCGCCTTCGACGTCCCGTACTACGTGGTGATCCCGGCACCCGATCCGCGGGCACCGGGTATCGGCGACGTCGTCATCGAACGGCGGAACGGCGACGAGGTCCTGCACGTTCTGGGGACCCGCACCGCGGGCGAGGGCGTGACCGGCCACTATCCCGCCTTCGACGCCACCCCGCCGCACCTGGTGACGAGAATCGTGACCGAGAACGGCGCCTACCCCGCCGAGCGCGTGTCGGAGCACTTCGGCCCGTCGGGGCGTCCGCCGGCGGACGCCCCGGCCCACCCGCTGTAGCCGTTCCGGCCCGGGGTGCGGTCCGGTCCGCGGTGCCGACGCCGTACGCCGGACGCGACACGGAAGCCACGTGAACACCTAACGCGACAGATCGACCACAGAGAGTGGTGTGCGCTGTGAAGTTGATCTACGAGGACATCCCTCACGACAGAACGGGAGTTCGACGTTGGTGTCACAACGATCCAGATCCGCGCTCACCGCGTTGGCCTGCGCCCTGCTGGCGCTGCTGGCCGTACCGGGGACACCCGCGACGGCCGACACCGGTGCGCACGCCACCGCCACCGCCACCGCGCGCCAGGACGTCAAACGAGCCGCCGCGCCGTGCGTCCGGCAGGGACAGGCGACCTACCCCGTGGACTACTACTGGAAGAACGCGCTCGGCATGAGGCTGGGCAGCGGGTCGGTCCCGGTCGTCACCTCCCCGCCCCTGTGGGGCGGACAGATCGCACCGGGCGGCATCTTCACCATTACGCTGGCGCACCGCACGGCCCAGTGGCCGCTGCTGGTCAGCCGCTACACCACCACCTGGGACCTGTCGTCGCTGCTCGCCCACGCCGACGTCATCGGCCAGTCGGGGACCGGCACCATCAGTGGCACCACCCTGACGATCGCCTCCTCGGGGACCAAGACCGACCCGCCCGCGAAGGTGATCACCTTCCAGGTGAGGCAGGGCACCGCGGGGGGAGCGATGACCATCCGGCCGACCGGGATCAGCAGCGTCATCGCCGCGCCGGGCCAGCTCGGGAACAACACACCCGCCCCCCCGATCCAGATCGCCACCGGGCAGTCCATCTCACCCACAAGAGCCACCGACGACACCGCCACCACCGGCCAGGGCACGGCCGTCAGCGTGCCCGTCCTGGCCAACGACACCGCGACCTCACCGACGATCAGCGGCGTCACCCAGCCCGCCAACGGCACCGCGACGATCTCCGGTGGCACCGTGGTCTACACACCCGCGGCGAACCTCGGTGGCACCGACACCTTCACCTACACCATCACCACCGCCTGCGGAACCAGCACCGCCACGGTCACGGTCACGGTCACCTGTGCCTACACACCGGTCAACCTGGTCAACGGAGGCTTCGAGGCTCCGCCCGTGGCCACGGTCGACTGGTCCATCTCCGACGCCTCCGTCAACCCCGCCGTCGGCTGGCGCACCACCGCCACCGACAACAAGCTGGAGTTCTGGCCCGGCGGCGCGAGCGGGATCCCGGCCGCCGAGGGCCGGCAGTTCGCCGAGCTCAACGCCAACCAGGTCTCCACTCTCTATCAGGACCTGCCCACCGTTCCGGGAACACCGATGACCTGGTCGCTCTATCACCGGGGCCGTCTCGGTACCGACGTGATGCGGGTGCTCATCGGCGCACCGGGCGCGACCGTGGCCCAGGTCCCCACCGGGGCCTCCTCCCCGGACATCTCCGACGACAACACCGCCTGGCGCCAGTACACCGGGACGTACGTCGTCCCTCCCGGACAGACCACCACACGATTCGCCTTCGAGTCGGTGTCGGCCGCAGGGGGCACCCCGACAGCCGGCAACTTCCTGGACGGCGTGGTGTTCCAGACGCCGCCCTGCCTGCCCATGACCAAGAGCCCGTGAAGGCGGGCGGCATCCCGGGGACGCGTACCACGAACCGACCGGCCGCCCCGCCCCTCCCGGAGTCCTGACCGTCACGCGCGACCTCAGGACGAGGACCGGGCGCGGGCGCAAACGCGTGAAGGCCCCTCTCGCTTCGTGCGAGAGGGGCCTTCACGCGTGCGGTGCGCCGGAGGACGCCGCCGGGGTCAGCTCGCGGTGCCCGCGGTCTCCTGCTCCGCGGCGCGGCGCTTCTCCTCCTCCTCGATCGCCTCGACCGTCTCGTTGTCCCGGTCGCGGCGGTACTCACGGACCGAGTAGGCGATGGCGGCGGCCCACAGGACGGCGATGGTGATGTAGGCGGCGGTCTGGACACCACCGGAGGCGTCGATCCAGTCGCTGCGCAGCAGGGTCCTGATGTTGGTCAGGACGATGATGCCGCCGACAGCAGAGCCCAGGATGCGCGGCGGGATGTGACGGACGAGCCAGGCGGCGATGGGAGCCGCGATGACACCACCGATCAGCAGGACGGCGACCCAGGAGAAGTCGATGTTCTCGGAGCCGATGCCGACGAAGAAGCCGACGCTGGCGGCGATGGCGACCAGGAACTCGCTGGCGTCGATGGAACCGATCACCTTGCGCGGCGCCAGGCGGCCGCTGGCGAGGATCGCCGGGGTGCCGACCGGCCCCCAGCCGCCACCACCGGTGGCGTCGACGAATCCGGCGACCAGACCGAGGGGGGCGAGGAAGCGCTTGCGGAGCGGCTTGCCCAGGTTGCCGCGCGGGAGGCCGAAGGCCGTGAAGCGGATCAGGACGTAGACACCCAGCGTGAGCAGGATGATCGACATGATCGGGGCCGCGACCTCGGTGGAGAGGCCGGACAGGAAGGTCGCTCCCACGAACGCGCCGATCGCGCCGGGAACACCGATCTTGGCGACGACTTTCCAGTCGATGTTGTTGAAGCGCCAGTGGGAGATGCCGGAGGCGAGGGTGGTGCCGATCTCGGCGAGGTGGACGGTGGCCGAGGCGGCGGCGGGGTTGGTACCTATGGCCAGGAGCAGAGTCGTCGAGGTGACACCGTAGGCCATGCCGAGGCTTCCGTCGACGAGCTGCGCCGCGAAGCCGACCAGGCCCAAGAGGATGAGCGCACGCACAAAGCCCCCCTTCCTATTTTTCCCACTCTGTTGATAGGAATTATGGTGAATGAAGGCCAAGGCGACGTCAAGTCACGTTTCAAGCAAGGCGTCTCAAAGGATGGGAATCTTCGTCCCACGCACGAGGTCACCCCCTGCGCCGACCGCCGGTCCGGGTCGCCGGCGTCAGGAGGGCCGCCAGGCTGACGGTGTCGACGATGGCGCTTATCGAGGTCTCGATGTTCAGCCACACGGTTCGCAGTCGCGCCGCCTCTCCGAAGTAGGCGACGTCACCGGCCGGCACTCCCCTCACCGAGGTCAGTTCGCCGCCGACCGCGCGCAGCACGTCCCCGACCGAGATGTCGACGGGCGGCCGGGCGAGCGTGAAGCCGCCCTCGTGCCCCCGCTGGGCGAAGACGAGATCGGCGCGGCGCAGATCGGTCAGGATGCCGCGCAGAAAACTCGCCGGGATCTCCTGCGCCTGGGCCATCGTCTCCGACTTGACCGGGTCGGGATCGCTCAGCGCGATGACCAGCATCGCTCTTATGGCGTAGTCGCTCCGAGCCGTGACGTGCATCCGAAAGTCCCCCCGACAGTGCGCCTCTGCCTCCGGCCGCCGACCTCATACGGGCTGGTCTCGATTAAATCTACTATCTCTATAGGTTAACCGTGAAATGTTCTCGTGGCTGCGCGAGACCCGGTCGCCGCGGGCGGCGACACCTGACCGGCGGGCGAGGGGTCAGCGAGGCGGTGAGGTTCGCCGAGGTCCGATGAGGTCAGCCGTCGGCCGCGTCCGAGTCGATCGCGGCGGCCTCCCCCCGGTCGAGGGAGGACAGCTCGGCGACCTCCTCGGAGGTGAGGGTGAAGTGGAAGATGTCGGCGTTGCCTCTTATCCGGTCGGAACTGGACGACTTCGGCACGGTGATCAGCCCGAGTTCGATGTGCCAGCGCAGCACGATCTGGGCGGGGGTCCTGCCGTGCCGCTCGGCGACGGCCGTGACGACCGGATGCTCCAGCAGGTCGCCCCCTCGCCCGATGGGACTCCAGGACTGGGTGACGATCCCGTGCTCGGCGTTGTAGGCCCGGGGCTCGTCACGGGTGAGGAACGGGTTGAGCTGGATCTGGTTCACGTCGGGCACCACGCCGGTCTCGGCCAGCAGCCGCTCGATGTGGGCCGGTTTGAAGTTCGACACGCCGATCGCCCGCACGCGACCGTCCCTCAGCAGCTTGACCATGCCCTTCCACGCCTCCACGTAGCGATCCTTGCGCGGCCGCGGCCAGTGGATCAGGTAGAGGTCGGCGTAGTCGAGGCCGAGCCGGTCCAGGCTGGCCTGGTAGGCCTCCTGCGCGGCGTCGTATCCGTGCCACTCGTCGTGCAGCTTGGTGGTGACGAACAACTCCTCCCTCGGCACGCCGGAGGCCCGCAGCCCACGCCCCACCCCGGTCTCGTTGTAGTAAGCGTGGGCGGTGTCCACCAGCCGGTAGCCCATCTCGACGGCGGCGGCGACCGCGATCTCCGCCTCCGCGTCCGACATGGGCCAGGTTCCCAGGCCGACCTGCGGGATGTCCGCGCCGTTGACCAGTTTCACCGTTGGAATGTCCAGAACAGTCATGATTGACAGCCTTCCACGCAGCCCCCTACCGGCTGTCACCGGGCGCGGCGGGGAGTTCGGGTGCGAGTCCTATCGGCCAAGTACGCGGAGACGCCGGAAAACAGCCCTCGAGCCTCGTTCCACTGCGGTGGGACACGGGTCACCGTCGTTCCTCCGGGGGGCGCGGTCGCGAGGGGGAGGAAACCGGAAGTGTCAGGACCATGGTGAGACCGCCGCCCGGTGTCTCCTCAGGCATCAGGGTGCCCGCCATCGCCTCGGCGAGCCCTCGGGAGAGCGCGAGCCCCAGGCCGACGCCGGTGTGGTTGTCGCGGTCCCCGAGCCGCTGGAAGGGCATGAAGACCCGGTCGTAGGCGTCACGCGGGATGCCCGCCCCCCGGTCGACGACGCGGAGCTCCACGTGGTCGCCGTACTCGCCGGCCGTGACGAGGACGTTTCGGCCCTCGGGACTGTGGCGGACGGCGTTGGACATGAGATTGACCAGGATTCGTTCCAGCAGCACCTGGTCGGCGACGACCTCGGGCAGATCGTCGGAGAGGTCCACCTCGATCCACCGGGACAGCGGGCCGAGGTCGTCGACGGCGCGTGGCACGACGTCCTCGAACGCGGTCGGCTCCAGTGCCAGCCCGAGCACTCCCGCCTGCAGGCGGCTCATGTCGAGCAGGTTGGTGACCAGGCGGTCCAGCTTGACCAGGGATTCGTCCGCCGTGGCGAGCAACTCCCGCCTGTCCTCGGCGGACCAGTCGACGCCGGTGTTGCGCAGGCTCTCCACGGCGGCCTTCGCCGAGGCGAGCGGGGTGCGCAGGTCGTGGCTGACCGCGGCGAGCAGCGCGGTGCGCATCCTGTCGGCCTCGGCGAGCGGCCTGACCCGCTCCGCCTCCCGCGCCAGCCGGTCCTGCCGCAGTGCCACCCCCGCCTCTGCGGCGAACGCCTCCAGCAGCCGCCGGTCGGACGCCTCCAGCAGCCTGCCCCGGATGGCCAGGACGAGCCGTTCGTCGACGACGACGTCGGTGTCCGCGACTCCCGGGCAGGTGCAGGGCGCGTCACCGGCGGTGGCCACGATCCGCCACGCCTCGGGGTCGGACTGGTCGTCGGGTCCCTGCTCGCCGACGCGTTCCAGCATGGTGACCGAGGCCAGCACGAAGGTCTCCCTCAGGCGGGCGAGCAGCGAGGCGAGCGCGTGCTCGCCGCGGAGCACGTGCCCGGCCAGGGTGGAGAGGACCTCCGCCTCGGCGCGGGCGCGGGCCGCATCCCGGGTACGGCGGGCGGCGACGTCCACGACCGCGCTCACCATGACGGCCACCAGTACGTAGACGCTCAGCGCGAACAGGTTCTCCGGGGCTGCGACGGTGAGGCGATCGACGGGCGCGGTGAAGAAGTAGTTGAGCAGCAGGAAGCCGAGCACGGCGGCGGTGACGGCCGGCCACATGCCGCCGACCAGGGCGACCACGACCACCATGAGCAGGAAGAGGAGTATGTCGCTCGGCAGGTTCACGGCGCCGTGGAAGGGCCGCAGCGCCAGTGTCAGGAGCGGCAGCCCGAGAACCGCGAGGAGCCAGCCCGCCACCCGGCGGGTGCGGGTCAGCGCGGCCCGTGACGGAGCGCGGGCACGTGTCCTTTTCACCTCGTCGTGAGTGATCATGTGAACGTCGATGGACCCGGAGCGCGCGGTCGTGGTCACCCCGACCCCCCGCGAGAGGATCTGGGCGAACCGGCCACGCCGGGACGCCCCCAGCACCAGCTGGGTGGCGTTCACGCCGCGCGCGAAGTCCAGCAGTGCGGTCGGTACGTCGTCGCCGACGACCTGGTGGTAGGTGCCGCCCAGGTTCTCCACCAGGGTGCGCTGACGGGCCGTGCTCGCGGGGTCGGCTCCGGCCAGGCCGTCGGAGCGTGTGACGTGCACGGCCAGCAGGTCGGCCCCCTGGCCCCTGCCCGCGACCCTGGCGGCCCGCCGTATCAGCGCGTCGCCCTCCGGGCCACCGGTCAGCGCGACCACGACGCGCTCGCGCGCCTCCCAGGTGCCCGCGATGCCGTGCTCGGCGCGGTAGCGGTCGAGCTGCTCGTCGACCTTGTCCGCCACCCACAGCAGCGCCAGCTCACGCAACGCGGTCAGGTTGCCGGCCCTGAAGTAGTTCGACAGTGCCGCGTCGACCTTCTCCGGGGCGTACACGTTGCCGTGCGCCATCCGCCGCCGCAGCGCCTCCGGGTCCATGTCCACCAGCTCCACCTGGTCCGCGCGGCGCACCACCTCATCAGGCACCGTCTCGCGCTGGGCCACCCCGGTGATCTCCTTGACCACGTCGTTGAGCGACTCCAGGTGCTGGATGTTGACGGTGGAGATGACGTCGATGCCCGCCTCCAGGATCTCCTCGATGTCCTGCCAGCGTTTGGCGTTGCGCGAGCCCGGCACGTTGGTGTGGGCCAGCTCGTCGATCAGGGCCACCCTGGGCCTCCTGGCGATGACGGCGTCCACGTCGAGCTCGGTGAACACGCTTTCGCGGTGGACCATGCTCTTGCGCGGGATCGCCTCCAGGCCGTCGAGCAGCTCGGCGGTGCGGGGACGGTCGTGGGTCTCGACGAGGCCCACGACGACGTCGGTGCCCCTCGCGAGGCGGCGGTGCCCCTCGCAGAGCATCATGTACGTCTTGCCGACACCCGGAGCTGCCCCGAGATAGACGCGCAGCCGCCCTCGCCCCCTGCTCATCGGTCGAGGGCCAGGTTGAGTTCGAGGACGTTCACCGCCGGTTCGCCCATGAAGCCGAGGGGACGGCCGGTGGTGTTCTCCATGATCAGCCCCCTCACCGTCTCCACGGGAAGGCCGCGCTCCCTGGCCACCCGGGGTGCCTGAAGGTCGGCGTACGCGACGGAGATGTCCGGGTCGAGGCCGGAGCCACTGGCGGTGACCGCGTCTGCGGGCACCACGGCCCTCGCCGTGCCGCGGACCGGGACGGTGCGCCCGGCCGTGTAATCTTCGCCCGGCCTGCCGCACTCGACCCTCACACCACGATACTCGGCGACGAACGGGCTCGCGGGACAGGCCTGGTTCACGCTCACGACCCGGGAGGGGATGCCCGCGACGGGAAAGACCTTCAGCACGGCGCCCACCCCGTCGGGCGCGCAGTACGGCCGGGCGCCACTGACCCCCTCCAGCTCCCCGACGGCCCTGGAGCGGGCGCAGACCTGGGTGAGCAGGCTCCGCCTGCCGTCGGCGCCGTTCGTCCCGGGGACGGGCAGGACGTCCACGACATCCTCGGGCCCGAGGTTGCTCGCGGCGGTGGCGAGCATGTCGTAGCCGGCACCGGCCACCGACGGCCTGCTCTGGAAGTAGCGGCCGACCGGTCTGCCGTCGGCGCCGGTGAAGCTCTGGCCGACGATCGCGCTTCCCACGTCCTTTCCGTCCTTCTGGACGAGGGAGCCGTTGGCGCCGGCGTGGAACACCGTCTGGGCGATGCCGGTGACCACGAGCGGGTAGAAGGCCCCGGTGACGAGGGTGAGGACGAGCAGCGCGCGGAGCGCGGCGAGATGCCGGAGGATCCAGCTGGGCAGGCGTTCCATTTAAGACATCCCCGGAAGAAACTGGACGATCAGATCTATCAACTTGATGCCGACGAAGGGCACGACGATCCCGCCCAGACCGTAGACGTAGAGGTTGCGGCTGAGCAGCCTCGACGCGCTGGAGGGGCGGTAGCGCACACCGCGCAGGGCGAGCGGTATCAGCGCCACGATGACGACCGCGTTGAAGACGACCGCGGACAGGATCGCCGACTGCGGACTGGACAGGCGCATGACGTTCAGCGCGTCCAGGCCCGGGTAGACCGCCGCGAACATCGCGGGAATGATCGCGAAGTACTTGGCGACGTCGTTCGCGATCGAGAAGGTCGTCAGCGCGCCGCGGGTGATGAGCAGTTGCTTGCCGATCTCGACGATCTCGATGAGCTTGGTCGGGTTGGAGTCGAGATCGACCATGTTGCCGGCCTCCTTCGCGGCCGAGGTGCCGGTGTTCATCGCCACCCCGACGTCGGCCTGAGCGAGCGCGGGCGCGTCGTTGGTGCCGTCTCCGGTCATCGCGACCAGCCTGCCGCCCTCCTGCTCCGATCTGATCAGGGCGAGCTTGTCCTCGGGCGTGGCCTCGGCGAGGAAGTCGTCCACACCCGCCTCGTCGGCGATGGCCCTCGCCGTCAGCGGGTTGTCGCCCGTGATCATGACGGTGCGGATGCCCATCCTGCGCATCTCGTCGAAGCGTTCGCGCATGCCCTGCTTGACGACGTCCTTGAGATGGACGACCCCCAGGACCCGCGCCCTGCCCACTGCGTTCCCGGTGTCCCCGACGTTCCCGGTGCCCCCGGCCTCCCCCGTGACCTCCCCGACGACCAGCGGGGTACCGCCGGAGCCGGAGACCGCGTCGACGATGCCGCCGACCTCGTCGGTGGGGTGACCGCCGTGCTCGCGTACCCATTTCATGACGGCGGTGGCGGAGCCCTTGCGGATCCGGCGGCGGTCGAGGTCGACCCCGCTCATCCGGGTCTGCGCGGTGAACCCGATCCACTCCGCACCCGCCAGCTCTCCCGGCCCGCGCTCCCTCAGGCCGTACGCCTGCTTGGCGTAGACCACGATGGAACGGCCCTCTGGGGTCTCGTCGGCGAGACTGGCCAGCTGCGCGGCCGCGGCCAGCTCGTCGGCGGAGACCCCGGGGGCGGTGAGGAACTCCGACGCCTGCCGGTTGCCCAGCGTGATGGTGCCGGTCTTGTCCAGCAGCAGGGTGTTGACGTCTCCCGCGGCCTCGACCGCGCGGCCGCTCATCGCGAGAACGTTGCGCTGCACGAGCCGGTCCATGCCGGCGATGCCGATCGCCGAGAGCAGCGCCCCGATGGTGGTCGGAATGAGGCACACCAGCAGCGCGACCAGCACGACACCGGTGACACCGTCCCCGGTGAGGGCGAGTGAGTCAGGTACGCCGGGATTCTGGGCCTTGGCGTAGATCGCCAGCGGCTGCATGGTCGCGGTCGCGACCAGGAAGATGATCGTCAGGGCCGCGAGCAGGATGTTGAGGGCGATCTCGTTGGGCGTCTTCTGCCTGTCGGCGCCCTCGACCAGGGCGATCATCCGGTCGATGAAGCTCTCGCCGGGCCGCTGGGTGATCTGGACGACGATCCGGTCGCTCAGCACCTTCGTGCCGCCGGTCACCGCCGACCTGTCGCCGCCGGACTCGCGGATGACCGGGGCGGACTCACCGGTGATGGCCGACTCGTCCACCGAGGCGATGCCGTCGACCACGTCGCCGTCACCGGGGATGATCTCCCCCGCCTCCACGACGACGAAATCACCCCGCAGCAGTTCGGAGGCTCCGACGACGTCCCAGCCGGTGGAGTCGCGTCCGCGCAGCCGCCGCGCCGTGGTGTCGCGCTTGGCGGCGCGCAGCGTGGCCGCCTGGGCCTTGCCGCGCCCCTCGGCGACCGCCTCGGCCAGGTTGGCGAAGATCACCGTGAGCCAGAGCCAGACCACGGTGGCCCAGGCGAAGAACGACGGGGTGAGCACGGCGAGCACCGTGGTGAAGGCCGCGCCGGCCTCGACGATCAGCATCACCGGGTTGCGCCAGAGCGTGGCCGGGTTGAGCTTCCTGACCGCCTCCGGAAGCGAGGTGAGCAGTTGCCGGGGATCGAGGAGGCCGCCGCCCACCTTTCCCTCCCCCGGTACGGGGGCGGTGCCCCGCACTTCGAGCGTCCGGGGCGTCACTGGATTCCCTCCGCGAGCGGGCCGAGCGCCAGGGCCGGCAGGAAGGTCAGCGCGACGAGGATCACCGTCACGCCGACGGCCATGCCGACGAACTGCGGGCGGTGCGTGGGCAGCGTGCCCGCGGAGACGGGCACCGGCGCCTGCCTCGCCAGGGATCCGGCCAGGGCGAGAACGAAGACGATCGGCAGGAAGCGGCCGAAGGCCATGCACAGGCCGAGGGCGACGTCGTACCACGGCGTGTTGGCGCTGAGGCCGCCGAAGGCGGAGCCGTTGTTGTTGGAAGCGCTGGTGAAGGCGTACAGCACCTCGGAGAAACCGTGCGGGCCGCCGTTGAGCATGCTCGCCCGCCGCTCGGCCGAGCCCATCGCCAGCGCCGTGCCGGTCAGCACGAGCAGCGGCGTGACCAGGAAGTACATCGCGGCGAACTTGATCTCGCGGGAGCCGATCCTCTTGCCCAGGTATTCGGGGGTGCGGCCGACCATGAGGCCGGCCACGAAAACCGTGATCACCGCGAGGACGAGCATGCCGTACAGGCCCGCGCCCGCGCCGCCGGGGGCGACCTCGCCGAGCATCATGTTGAACATCGTGAGCATGCCGCCGAGCGCGGTGAACGAGTCGTGGGAGGAGTTGACCGCTCCGGTGGAGGTGAGCGTGGTGGCCGCGGCGAAGGCGGCGGAGCCGGGCACGCCGAAGCGCACCTCCTTGCCCTCCATCGCCGCGCCCACCGACTGCGGGACCGTGCCGCCGTGGGCGGTCTCCAGCGCGGTCAGCAGCGCGACGCTCGCCAGCGCGATCGTCCCCATGATCGCGACGATCGCGTGGCCCTGCCGGGGGTCGCCGACCATGCGGCCGAACGTGCGGGGCAGCGCGAACGGGATCAGCAGGATCACGAAGATCTCGAACCAGTTGGTCCAGGCGGTGGCGTTCTCGAACGGGTGGGCCGAGTTCGTGTTGTAGAACCCGCCGCCGTTGTTGCCCAGCTCCTTGATGATCTCCTGACCGGCCACCGGACCACCGGTGATCGTCTGGGTGCCGCCGGTCAGGGTGGTCACCTCATGTGGGGAGGTGAAGTTCTGGATCAGGCCGCCCGCCAGCAGCACGACCGCGCCGACGAGGGCGAGCGGCAGCAGGACGCGGACGACGCCGCGGACCAGGTCCACCCAGAAGTTGCCGATCTCCTCGGTCCTCCTGCGGGCGAAGCCGCGAACCAGCGCGATCGCCACCGCCATGCCCACCGAGGCGGACACGAAGTTCTGCACCGCCAGACCGGACATCTGCACCAGGTAGCCCATCGTCGACTCACCCGGGTAGGCCTGCCAGTTGGTGTTGGTGACGAAGCTGACGGCGGTGTTCCAGGCGACGTGGTCGGGCACCGGGGCGAGCCCCAGCGACAGGAACAACCTGTCCTGCAGCCGCTGCAGACCGTAGAGGAACAGGACGGATGTCACCGAGAACGCCAGCAGGGCTCGGGCGTAGACGCCCCACCTCTGCTCGACGTCCGGCCGGACACCCACGAGCCGGTAGATCACGCGTTCGGCGGCGAGATGTCTCGTACCGGTGTAGACGCGGTACATGTGGTCGCCCAGCGGCCGGTGGACCAGCGCGAGGGCGGCGACGAGGGATCCGATGAACCAGATCCCCGCCGTGGTCGAGGACATCAGAAGCGCTCCGGGAAGAGCAGGGCCGCGACCATGAAGACCACCAGGGCGGCGACCACGACCAGACCCACGGCGTTGACGGCGCTCACAACCGTTCCACCGCTCTGACGGCCAGCCCGAGGATCGCGAAGACCGCGATCGTCAGGGCGACGAAGATGACGTCAGCCATCCCCACTCCTCGCATCCGGGGTTTGTCCGCCATCACCCGACGGGTGAGGCATACGCAAGGAAACCGCCGTTTTCCGCGCTTCCCGCGCGTCTTGACGGGTTCCATACGCCCCGGTGCCAAGACTTGACGCCTTCCCTACGCGAGCCCCGGGCCACCTCCGGACGACCGCGTCCCCCTGCCCCGGACGCGGGCGCGCTCCCGGAGGGTCCCCCGGCCTCCGGCACGTCGAGCCGAGCGTCCCCTCCCTGCGGTCATCCCCGATATACCGCGGCCGAAGGGAGGCGGACCGCTCTCCTCCCCCGCGCCTACCCGCCCGCCATCGCCCCCACGACCATGAACGGCTCGGCGCCTGTCGCGACCGGCTCGGGCAGCGGGGTGTCCGGCGGCTCGTGGGACAGGTCCAGCTCGCAGGCGAAGAACCGCACGAAGGGGCGGCGCCGCTGCGTGACGTGGTCGCGGATCGTCCCGCGCAACATCGGGTAGCGGGCCTCAAGCGCGTCGAGGACCGAACGTTGCGTCACCTGCCCCTGAACATGGAGCTCCACCTCGCCTCCGGTGCTCGCGAGGTTGCGCAGATGCGCCGGGAGCACGACGCGGATCATGGCAGCGTCTGGACTTCGACGGACAGCACGGCCGGCAGGTCCCTGGCGATGGGCATCCAGTTGTCGCCGGAGTCGGCCGAGGCGTACACCTGCCCGCCGGTGGTGCCGAAGTAGACGCCGCACGAGTCCAGCGAGTCGACGGCCATCGCGTCCCGCAGCACGTTGACGTAGCAGTGGCTCTGCGGCAGGCCCCTGGTGAGCGGCTCCCACTCGTTTCCGCCCGTCCGGCTGCGGTAGACGCGCAGCCTTCCCTCGGGCGGGTAGTGCTCCGAGTCGCTCTTGATCGGGACGACGTAGACGGTGTCCGGCTCGTGCGCGTGGACGGCGATCGGGAACCCGAAGTCGCTGGGCAGGTCGCCGCTGATCTCGTGCCACGACTCACCGGCGTCGTCACTGCGCATCACGTCCCAATGCTTTTGCATGAAGAGCACGTCAGGGCGCGAGGGGTGCATCGCGATGTGGTGAACGCAGTGGCCGACCTCGGCGTCCTGGTCGGGAATGCCCTCCGAGCTCAGACCCCGGTTCTTCGGCTGCCAGCTCTTGCCGGCGTCGTCGGTCCTGAACACCCCCGCCGCCGAGATCGCCACGGTGATGCGCCCGGGATCGCGCGGGTCCGCGACGACCGTGTGCAGGCACATCCCACCGGCACCCGGCTGCCAGGAAGGCCCCGAGCGATGCTCGCGCAACCCGGGCAGCTCCTGCCAGCTCTGCCCTCCGTCGGCCGAGCGGAACAGGGCGGCGTCCTCGACACCCGCGTACACCGTGTCCGGGTCGGTGAGCGACGGCTCCAGGTGCCAGACCCGGGCGAACTCCCACGGGTGCGGCGTGCCGTCGTACCACTGGTGGGTGCCGGGGACGCCGTCGTACTGGAAGTGATTACCGACCGGCTCCCAGGTCGCGCCGCCGTCGTCGGACCGCTGGATCAGCTGCCCGAACCAGCCGCCGGACTGCGACATGTAGAGGCGGGACGGGTCGGCGGGGGATCCCGTGAGGTGGTAGATCTCCCAGCCCCCGAAGTGGGGGCCGCTGATGTCCCACCGCTCGCGTCTGCCGTCGGACGTCAGAATGAACGCGCCCTTGCGCGTGCCGACCAGCACTCGTACACCACTCACCGGGGTTCCTTTCCGATCCCGGCGCCGACCCGTGCCGGCACCGCGCCACACTCCCGATCGTCCGGCCGGGCTCGGAGTCGACTCCGCTCGCGACACACCCGCCACGGTCGTGGGCACCGACGCTACGACAGCCCACCGACAAAACCGCCGCCGACACTCGCCGGAACGGTCGACAGGGTCCACGAACGACGGACACCCCGCCGATAGCCGCCCTCGCCCACACCCTCACCTCGGTTCGTCCGACAGACCGGGCCGAAGACCGAGGCGCACCGGACCGGCCCGCTTTACGGGATGCCGGAAGTGGTTCACAATCCCTGCGGGGGGTCACACGCCGACGCGATCCGATAGGGGCATCATGCAATCCGGCAGGCGATCCCTGGGGGCGGTCCTCCTCACCCTCGGACTTCTCACCCTGGCCTTACTCATCGCGGCACCGACGATCGGCCCGGCCGGAGAGACGGCCCTGGCCGCCGCCCCGGCGAGAAACGCCCCTCATTTCGCCGTCCCGGCAGGGGCGGCCGACGACACCACGCCACCGACACGTCCCACCGGAACGCGGCCCTGCCCGGTTCCGGGCATCCCCACCTCGACCGGTTACGCCTCCATCTGCTGGAATCCCTCGACGGACGACACGGGGGTCGCCGGCTACGACCTGTACCGCCTGGGGGTCGACGGCTTCGTCCTCGCCACCACCACGACCGGCACGGTCGGCGGCTTCTCGGGCGAACTGAACCGCTCGTACACGATGTACGTCGTGGCCAGGGACTCGGCGGGGAACATCAGCCCGCCCTCCGCTCTGATCACGGTGTCCGCGACGGTCGGCATGACGCCGAGCGCCTCGCCGACCCCCCCGCCGGGCGACCGCGTGCCCCCGTCCAAGCCGACCGGCCTGAACGAACCCTGTCCGTGGGACTACCGGGGCGTCGCGTTCTGCTGGCAGCCGTCGAGCGACAACGTGGCGGTGACGGCGTACGACGTCTACCGCGAGACCGCGACGGGATACGTCAAGGTCGGCACGACCACCCATCCCTCGTACCAGAGCTCCGGCGAATCCGGCCTGGTCATCGGGGAGCGCTACACCTACGTCGTGGTCGCCAGGGACGCGGCCGGCAACCTCAGCGTTCCGTCGGATCCGCTGTCGGCCCTCGCCAGGGGTGGTCTCCCCTCCCCCACCCCCAGCCCGTTGCCGCCGTCGTGCACGGTGTCGTACCACGCGACGACGTGGGGTTCCGGGCTGAGCGCGCAGATCACCGTGCGCAACGTCGGCACGACCGCCTTCGACGGCTGGAGGCTGACGATCGACTACCCGACATCGGCCGTGCGCCTCGTCTCCGGCTGGTCCGCGGGCTGGACCCAGACCGGCTCACGGCTCACCGCCACGAGCGAGAACTGGAACAGGGTCATCCCCGCGGGCTCGACGGCACAGGTCGGATTCGTCGCCTCCCACAGCGGTCCCGCGCCCACCCCCGTGCGCTTCAGCCTCGACGGAAGGGACTGCGGCGTCGGCTGACCGCCTCCGAGCGGCGTCTTCGCGTGAACCGCGCCCCACGCGAAGACGCCGCTCGTCGGCATCTCCGGACAGGAACGTGTCTCAGCCGGTGGGGGCCGGGCTGATCTGGAACAGGGCGGCTCGCCACTCGCCGTCGCGGCGGGTCAGCGCGGTGGTGGCGAAGACCCTCATGGTCTGCTTTTCCGTGCCGCCGACGAGCACGTCGATCTCCACGGTGACGGTGTGCGTCGCGCTGCCGTCACCCAGGACGATCACCCGGTGGTCACTCAGATCCGTACGCGTGTACGGGTTGCGGTTCTCGGCGAACCCCTTCAGGATCGCCTCCCGGTCGTCGACGATCCCCCACTGCGACACGCTCAGCGGTGCCTCGGTGAGGAGGCGGTCGTAGAACTCCGCGTCGCCGTTCCTGTTGGCCTCCCATGCCCGCTCGGACAGTTCGACCAGCTCACGCTCGATCGACTCGCGCTCGGTCCGCTCACGCTCAGGGCTCATCGCCGTACCCTCTCCCTCACTGACACCGGTTTAACCGGTGTCAGTGTTACACTCGACCCATGACCCTGGCAAACGGCATGGAGCTCACCGCGCCCGGCAGGAGGAGCTTCAGGTTCGACGCCGGCACGCTCTGCCTGGAGCTTCTCGTCACCGGGGGCGAGGGAGAGCTCGCGCGGTGGGAGCGGCTCCACACACCCGGCGACCTCGCCTCCTGGATCCCGTACTCCCGGGCCGGTCTCGGCGACCTCGTCAAGGTCTCCGCCGGCGACCTCTCCGCCACGCTCCGCCTGCGCGCCGCCCTCCAGCGGCTCGCCGCGACCGCCGCCTCGGGCTCGCGCGCCTTCTCGGCGGCCGATCTCGCCACGCTGAACGAGGCCGCCGCCGCGCCGCCGCCCGTCCCGGTCATCGGCCCCGCCCTGGAGCGATCCTGGGCCTCCCCCGTCACCGGGGCGCAGTTCCTCTCCGCCGTGGCCCGCGACGCCGTCGAGGTGTTCGGCGGACCGGCCCTCGACCGGATCAGGATGTGCGGGGGCGAGCGCTGCTCCCTGCTCTTCCTCGACACCTCGCGTCCCGGGGCGCGGCGCTGGTGTTCGATGGAGCGCTGCGGCAACCGCCACAAGCTCCGCACCCGCCGCGACCGCCACCCGGCGGGCTGACGCCCCTTCGGTGGCGCGTCTCCGGAGGCATGCCCTCCGAGGCACGCCGACCGGCCCGAGTAGTCTCCTGTCCGACACTCGCGTCGTGACCCGCAGGGACCTGACGGACCGGTCCCGGCGGGTCACGACGTGGACCCCCTTCCAAGGAAGTGCGATGACCTCACAGACGGCGGGACGTTTCGGGCTGGTCGGCAGCGGGTGGCGTTCGGAGTTCTTCGTACGCCTGGCCAGGCAGTTGCCCGAGCGGTTGTCGGTGTCCGGCGTGGTGACCAGGTCGCGGGAGCGCGGCGCCGAGGTCGAGGCCGCCTGGGGTGTGCCGGCGTTCCGTTCCGTCGAGGAGATGCTCGCGGCCGGACGTCCCGAGTTCGTCATCCCGTCGGTGCCGTGGCCGGTCACCCCCGAGGTGACGAAGGAACTCGCGGGGTTCGGCGTGCCGGTGCTGGCCGAGACGCCTCCCGCGGCCGACCTGGACGGGCTGCGCGACCTGTGGGCGGCCGTCGGGTCCAGCGGCCTGGTGCAGGTCGCCGAGCAGTACTCGTACATGCCGGGGCACGCGGCGAGGCTGGCGCTCGTGCGTGAGGGGGTCATCGGGCAGGTGACCTCCGCGCAGATCTCCTCGACGCACCTGTACCACGCCGTGTCCCTGATCCGGCACCTGCTCGGGGCCGGTTTCGGGGAGACCACGGTGACGGCGCGCTCGTTCACCGCCCCGCTGGCCGACCCGCTGTCCAGGGACGGCTGGACGGGCGACTCCACGCCGAAGGGGGCGGCCACCACGATCGCCACCCTGGGGTTCGCCGAGGGGATGGGGCTCTACGACTTCACCGACAACCAGTGGTGGAACCCGCTGCGCGCCCGGCGCGTCGTCGTCCGGGGATCGCTGGGAGAGATCGTGGACGACAGCGTGGTGCGCCTGGCCGACCCGAGGACCCCGGTGGAGTCGCGGCTCACCCGGCGCCAGACCGGGATCGACCTGAACCTGGAGGGCCGCGAACTCGACCACATCAGCTTCGACGGGCGCGTGGTCTACCGCAACGAGTACCGGGGCGCGCACTTCTCCGAGGACGACCTGGCCGTCGTCTCGCTCCTGTGCCGGATGACGTCCTGGTGCCGGGGCGAGGGCCCGGAGCCCTACTCCCTGGCCGACGGCTGCCAGGACCACCTGATCGGCCTGGCGATCGGGGAGTCGCTGCGTACCGGCGCCGACGTGACCACCGGCCGCGAGGCCTGGGCACGGTAGCCTTCGCCGGGCCGCCCGACACGACCGGGCGGCCATGGCCTCGTGCGTCTCCGGCGCGTGCATCGGGGTCCGGATGACGCGGGGCACCGGAACGCACCGCCGTACTGGACCCCGCGGTCGGTCCCGCGCGCCTACCAGCGCAGCTCCCCGTTCTCGTCCTGGAATGTTAAGGACTCCGGCGAACCGGCGGTGAGCGCCATCCCGAACGGGACCGTGACGCGGCCGGGATCCCGTCCGGAAGGCGTGCGGGAAGAAGGTGGAAAGCGCCGCCCGCCCGGGGGGTGTAAGGCACAGGCGGGCGGCGCCGTCTAGGTGCCGCTCAGCGCAGGGAGAGCTGGAGCAGCAGGTCCTTGACCTCGGTGGCGGCGATCCGGTCGCTGGCCACGGACGGATCCGAGCAGAGCAGCACCGGGCCGTCGAGGGGGTTGTCGGGCAGACGGCCGTGCGAGCCTCGGATGGCACGGGCGCCCGCGTCGAGGCCGACGACGTTCATCGTGTAGCGCATGCCGGTCTTCTTGCGCAGCAGCGCCATGGCGGCGCGGCGCTTGGCGGCTCCGGGATCCGCGGGGTCGAAGAACAGCTCCGCCGGGTCGTAGCCGGGCTTGCGGTGGATCTCGACCAGGTTGGCGAAGTCGGGGGCGCGGGTGTCGTCGAGCCAGTAGTAGTAGGTGAACCACGCGTCGGGCTCGGAGACGAGGACGAGTTCCCCCGCCCGGGGGTGCGCCAGCCCGTTCCTCGCCTTGCCCTCCTCGTCGAGCACCTCGGCGACTCCGGGCAGGCCCGCGCAGAGCTTGGCCACGGCCGGGATGTCGGCGGGGTCGGCCACGTAGACGTGGGCCACCTGGTGGTCGGCGACGGCGAACGCCCGGGAGGTCCAGGGGTCGAGATACTCCATGCCGTCCTGGGTGTAGACCTCGAGCAGGCCCTCGGTCCGCAGCATCCGGTTGATGTCGACCGGGCGGGAGACGTCGGTGATGCCGTACTCCGACAGTGCCACCACGGTGGTCCCGCGCGCGGCGGCGGCGTCCAGCAGAGGGGCGAGCACGGTGTCGAGCTCGGAGGCGGCCGCGGCCGAGCGCGGGTCGGACGGGCCGAACCTCTGCAGGTCGTAGTCCAGGTGCGGCACGTACGCCAGGGTCAGGTCGGGGTTGTGGTCCTTCATGATCTGCTCGGTGGCGCGGCAGATCCAGGTGGAGGAGGCGATCCCCGCGCCCGGCCCCCAGTAGGTGAACA
The DNA here is from genome assembly GCF_040299985.1 of Streptosporangium sp. NPDC000563. Classification (NCBI taxonomy): domain Bacteria; kingdom Bacillati; phylum Actinomycetota; class Actinomycetes; order Streptosporangiales; family Streptosporangiaceae; genus Streptosporangium; species Streptosporangium sp. NPDC000563. The sequence continues at coordinate 145,448 of NZ_JBEPDA010000021.1, forward strand.
GCGGGAAGGTGCCCAGCTTGCCGGTGAGCTCCTCGTGCAGGCCCGGCGGGTAGGTGTAGCAGTCGGGGTCCTTGCGCCCATCGGCACGGTAGATGGGCCGGGGGGTGACCGTCCAGTCGACGTCGGCGCCCATCGCGTACCACCAGCACACGTTGGCCACGGTGAAGCCCGGCCGCTCGCGGCGGGCGGCGTGCCACAGCTTGTCCCCGCCGACCAGCGCGTTGTGCTGGCGCCACAGGAACACCTCGCCGAGCTCGCGGAAGTACCAGCCGTTGCCGACGACGCCGTGCTCGGTGGGCGCGACGCCGGTGAGGAAGGTCGACTGGGCCGAGCAGGTGACGGCGGGAAGTACGGTGCCGAGTTCGGCCTGGAAGCCGCCGTCGGCGACGGCGCGCAGCCTCGGCATGTGCGCCAGCAGCCTCGGGGTCAGTCCCACCACGTCGAGGACGAGCAACGATGTCATGCTTTCACTCCCAGATCGCGCATCGCGGCGCGGGCGAAGTCAAGCTCGTCGGCGATGCCCGCGGCGAGCCGGTCGGGGGTCTGCGGGCGCAGCGCGGGCGGCAGTACCCCCCAGGTGTAGGTTTCCACGTCGAAGTGGTCGCAGAGCGGCTCGGGACCGCCGACCAGCTCCGCGAGGGCCTCGCGGAGCACCGGCACGGTGGTGCCGAGCGGTGCCTGCGGCGCGACGTGCAGGGGCACGTGGTAGTGGACCCGCCACGGTCCTGGCAGCTTCCGCTCGAACGCCTCGTCGAGGTCGTCGGCCTCGTCGCCGGCCGCGTTGCGGGTCTGGTGCAGGAAGCGCGGCTCGACGTACTCGCGCAGGGTCTCCGGGTCGTCGCTCTCCAGTGCCGCGGAGACCTGGACCTTGACGACGGGCAGTCCGGCCTCGGCGTACCGGCGCAGCGCGTCGGCGGGCCGCTCCCAGGCGCACGCCAGGTGGGCGAGGTCCAGGCAGATGCCGAGCCGGTCGGTGTCGACACCGGACAGCGCGCGTACGGCCTGGTCGGTGGTCTCCACCACGCAGCCTGGCTCGGGTTCGAACGCCACCCGGATGACGCGGCCGGTGGCGGACTCGACGGCGGCGAGCCCGGTGGCGAGCTCGTCGAGCCTGCGCGTGGCCAGACGGGACATGTCCTCGTCCCACGGGTCGCGCCAGGCGAGCGGGAGCGTGGAGATCGACCCCCTCGCGGCGTCGTCCGGCAGGAGAGCGGCCAGGACGCGTGCCAGGTCGAGGGTGTAGGTGAGCCGTTCCGGAGTGGTCCAGTCGGGGTGGTAGACCGCCTGCTTGACCACCGGGTCCTGGAACGAGCGGTAGGGGAAGCCGTTGAGCGTCACGACCTCCAGTCCCCGCGCGTCCAGCTCGCGGCGGAAACCGGCCAGCAGCCCGGGGTCGGCGGCGAGCGCGGCGGCGACGGGCGCGGCCAGCCACAGCCCGAGCCCGAGCACGTCGGCGCCGAGGCGGGCACGGATCGGCACCGCGTAGGTGTCGAGCTGCCCGACGATGCCACCGAGGTCCTCCGCCGGGTGCACGTTGGTGCAGTAGCTCAGGTGCAACGCCCGCCCACCGGGGTGAAGCAGCCGCATCAAGACCCTCCGCGCTTGATGGAGCTGCCCTCGAAGGTCGCCTCCCGCGCCCCGGCGACCTCGGAAAGGTCCAGGCGTCCCGACTGGCCGTAGAACTCCACGGGGTTGCGCCAGAGCACCCGGTCGACGTCGTCCTCGCTGAACCCGGCCGCCAGCATCGCCTTTCCGGTCTCCAGGGTGAGCAGCGGGTCGGACACGCCCCAGTCGGCGGCGGAGTTGACCAGCACCCGCTCCAGGCCGTGCTCGCGCAGGATCTCCACCATGCGGGGCGGCGACATCTTGGTCTCGGGGTAGATGGAGAAGCCCATCCAGCAGCCCGAGTCGTGCACGATTCCCGCGGTGACCTCGTTGAGGTGGTCGACGGCGACCCGTCCGGGCTCGATGCCCGAGGCGGCGACGACGTCGAGGGTGCGCCGGGTGCCGGCGGCCTTGTCGCGGTGCGGGGTGTGCACGAGCGCGGGCAGCTCGTGGTCGACGGCCATCGCGAGCTGCCGTTCGAAGGCGTCGTCCTCCTCGGGGGTCATCGAGTCGTAGCCGATCTCGCCGACCGCGACGACCCGGTCCTTCTCCAGGTAGCGCGGGAGCAGGTCGAGCACGGGCCGGCAGCGCGGGTCCCCCGCCTCCTTGGGGTTCAGCGCGATGGTGGCGTGGTGCGCGATGCCGAACTGCCCCGCGCGGTACGGCTCCCAGCCGATCAGCGAGTCGAAGTAGTCGGTGAACGAGCCGGGGTTGGTACGGGGCTGGCCCAGCCAGAAGGCGGGCTCCACGATGGCGAGCACCCCGGCGGCGGCCATTCTGGCGTAGTCGTCGGTGGTGCGTGACGTCATGTGGATGTGCGGGTCGAAGATCCGCATCATGCCTCCTTCTCGCTGTTCAGACGGTCGAGCAGTGCGGTCGCGTCCGCGGGGACGTCGCGTCCGGCGGCGGTGCGTTCCTCGGCGAACGCGGCCAGCATCCCGGCCAGCTCGGCGTCGGCCCGCTCCTCCAGCCGGTCCACGGCGGCGAGCGGCACACCCATGAACACGCACTTGAGCACCGCCTGCCGCCACATGGTCTGGTCGAGGTGGCGGGCGTACGGGCCGAGTGCGGCGGCCACGAGGCGGGTGTCGTTGGTGCGGATCGCGTCGAGCAGCAGTGGTACCGCCTCCGCGCCGACGGGCAGCATCGGCAGGGCCTTGAGGACGGCGCGCTTCTCGTCGGCGTCGCCGTACCGGTAGAGGTCGGCGGCCTGCCCGGCCACCTCCTCCGGCGGGAGCGCGGCGAGCAGGACGGCCCTCGCCGCCTCGTCGGCACTCCAGCCGGGCGCGTCCGGCAACGGCGCCCGTCCGGCGCGACGGCCCGCGGCGGCGAAGTGCCGGGTGACACTTCCCGGTTTGGCGGCGACGCTCGCGCGCGCGTCGGCGAGCCACTCCTGGCCGAGCGCCGCCAGCAGGCTGTCCGTCTGGTTACTGGGTTCGGAGGTCATGCGTTCGTCCCTTCGGCGGCGGTGCGCAGGAAGCTCAGGGATCGGGCGGCCACCTGGGGGGCGGCGTGCGAGTGGCGGGGCAGCTCGACCGCGACCAGGCCCCGGTAGCCGCAGCCGGCGAGGGCACGCAGCACGGGCGGGAAGTCGATCTCCCCCTCGCCGAACTCCAGGTGCTCGTGCACCCCTCGGCGCATGTCGTCGATCTGCACGTTGACCAGGTGGGCGGCGACGGCCGTGACACAGTCGGCGACCGGATCCGGTTCGAGGCAGCGGCAGTGGCCGATGTCCAGCGTGATGCCGAACCCCGGCGGTTCGCCGAGTTCGGCGTGCAGCTTGCGCCATCCGGCGATCGTCTCGACGAGCATGCCGGGCTCGGGCTCGAAGCCCAGCGGCACCCCGGCGGCGGAGGCCGTCTCGGCGAGCCGGGCGCAGCCGTCGACGAGCCTGGCCCAGGCCGTGGCCTCGTCGACCGTCTCCGGGCGCACACCCGCCCAGAACGACACCGCCTCGGCTCCCAGGTCGGCGCCTATCGCGACCGCCCGGTTCAGGAAGTCCAGGCGCTTCTCGCGCTCGTCGTGCAGCAGCGTGGGGGCGTGCTTGTGCCAGGGGTCCAGCAGGTAGCGGGCGCCGGTCTCGACGACCACGCCGAGGCCGAGATCGCGCAGCAGGTCGGCCGCGGCCGCGACCCTGCGGGCCAGCCCTTCCTCGTAGGGGTCCAGGTGGTCGTGGTCGAGGGTGAGAGCGACCCCCTGGTAGCCGAGGTCCGCGATGACCCGCAGCGCGTCGTCCAGCCGGTGGTTGGCGAACCCGTTGGTGCCGTAGCCGAACCTCAGCCCGGCACTCGTCCCAGTGCTCGTCCCAGTGCCCGTCACAGTGCTCGTCTCGGCGCTCGTCTCGGCGCCATCGGGGCTCATGTGGGAGAGACCTTCCTGGCGAGGGCCCGGCCGAGCGGGACGGCCGCCGCGACCGCGATCCCCTCACGGGTGGCGCCGCTGCGGGCGACGAGCGCGCCCTGCAGGGCGGGCAGCGCGACGATGCCGGTGCCGACGGCGGCCCGCAACCGGGAGGCCGAGGGCTCGGCGACCGCCTGAGCCTGGGACATGCCGAACCTGGCGGCGTACCAGCCGGTCAGTCCCGCCTGCACGGCCCGCACCACCCGCGCCGCACGCGCGCTCTGCGGAGTGGGCGAGGCGTCGCCGCGTCCCAGGGCGGTGGCCACGGCGAGCGCGACGGTTCCGGCCAGGGTCGCCGCGGGCAGGCTCCGGTCCGAGCCGGACACCTCGGCCCGCGACAGCGCGGTGAGCAGGTAGGTGTGGGCGGCGACGGTGAGCGCCGAGGGCAGCGCGTCGGCGACGCTCCGTCCCGGGGTCGCACCCAGCAGCACGTCGAGGCCTCGGCAGAGCGCCATCACCAGCGGTCCCGCCGCCGTGTTCTTGGCCACCAGGTCGTACGACCATACGGCGGCGGCGAGCGGGACGGCGACCGCCAGGGCTCGGCGTCCACCGGAGAGCCCGGCCGCCGCCAGGCCCGCGGCGGTGAGCCCCGCGGCCACGCCGAGCGCGGCGCCCGGCGACACGCGGCCCGAGGGGATCGGCCGCTCCGGGCGTTCCTCCGCGTCCAGGTGACGGTCGGCCCAGTCGTTGGCGGCCATTCCCGCCCAGTACAGGCAGACCGAGGAGCACGCCAGCCCGAGGGTCCTACCGCCCAGCACCTGGCCGGCGGCGGCTCCCGCGACGACGTCACCGGGGACGGAGAGGGCGGCGGGGGCGCGCACGAGCTCCGCGAGGTCGCGCGGCGACGGCATCAGACCCGCTCCCCTTCACCGAGGGTGTCGGCGAACGCGAGCAGCACCCGCCACTGGTCGGCCAGCGCGTGCGGCGCCTCACCGAGCGGGTCCTTGAAGAAGAAGGCCAGCTCGCCCAGCGGCCCGGTGCGGCCAAGGCGGTGCGCCGCCGCCGTGAGCCTCGCCAGGTCCAGAATCAGCGGCGCGGCGAGGGCGGAGTCGCAGCCGTGCCAGCTGAACTCCATGCGCATGGACGTCCCCAGGAACCCCTCGAAGGTGACCAGGTCCCAGGCGGTCTTGAAGTCGCCGATGTCCTCCACGTACTCGATGCGGGTCTCGCCCTGCGGGGTGTAGCCGAGCGTCTCGCCCAGCACCCGCTGCTTGCTGGCGGCCTTGGCGGCGTTGGCCGCGGGGTCGGCGAGGTTGGCGCCGTCTCCCCCACCGAGGAGGTTCATCCCCGACCAGGTGCGAACCCGGAGATTGCGCTGGGCGAACATCGGGGCGAGCACCGACTTGACGAGCGTCTCGCCGGTCTTGCCGTCGTGACCCCCGTACGGCAGCCCCATCAGGTCGGCGAGCCGGTCCAGGGCGGGCAGCCTGGCGCCCGTCGAGGGGGTGAAGTCCAGGTAGGGGCAGCCCGCGCGGAAGGCGGCGTACGCCATCAGGGCGCTGGGCGGCAGCAGGTCCCTGGAGGCCGCCAGCTCGGACTCCAGCAGTTCCAGGTCGGCGTGGGCCGGACGCGGCTCGGGGGCGGGCTCGGTGGTCGAGACGTTGATGACGACGACCCGTTCCAGACCGTGCCGCAGCCGGAACTCGGTGATGTCGGCGCCGATCAGCTCCGCGGTCGCGGCCTGGTTCTCGGCGGCCGGCACCTGCCTCAGGTTCTCCTCGACCCTGGCGAGCTCGTCGCGCAGGGGTTCGAGCAGCCTGGCCGGTACGATCCCGGCTCCGGCCAGCGCGGCCGCCTTCTTCTCCAGCGGGGTCGGCACGATGTCGTGCCCGCCGAACACCAGGTCTCCCAGCCCTGGCAGTCCTGCGCCTCGGAACTGGGGGAGCTCCGTGACGCAGCCCGTCGGCTGGGCGAGACCGGCGCGTACCGCCAGCGCTCCGATGACGCTCGTGACGGCGACGGAGCCTCGTGCTCCTACCAGCCACACTCCCGTACGCATCTGGCCTCCTGTGGTGAGTCGACTCCTGGGGGATGACGGTTTTCATCCGCCCGGCCGGGGCCGGGCGGCGCCGGTGGCATCCGTCGCGGCCGTCCGGTCGGAGGGGATGTCATCGGCGGGTACTACGTGGTCGTTAGAACGAAGGAGACGACCCCGCGACGGGCCGAACCTGACGGTCCGACCCGCTTGTGCAAGGAATCGTACGTTATGCGGATATTACGGATATATGCCTCAGGGCCATGTGTTTCCGTCAGACCAGCTCAACTCATGAAAACAACTCATGAAATTAAGTCAGGAATTCCTGTCAGAGACATCGGCCGAGGACCCGGGCCGAGAACTACGGCCCGAGCTCCTGTCCGATTCCTGTTCCTCAGAGTTCCGGCCGGGGCTTCCCGTTGCCAAGCCCTCGGCCGGAGGATCCTCCCGGTCGGAAGGCCCCAGGCTCTCGGTCCCGAGACCTGGGGCCGGCCGACTCAGTCGGAGGAGAAAGCGGCGTCGAAGGCGGTGGAGGGCGGGGTGATGGAGTTCAGCTTGCGGATGATCTCCAGGGCGTCGGGGGCGCCGTCCAGACGGTCCATCCCCGCGTCCTCCCACTCGATGGAGATCGGCCCGTCGTAGCCGATCGCGTTGAGGGCTCGGAAGCAGTCCTCCCAGGGCACGTCGCCGCGTCCGGTGGAGACGAAGTCCCAGCCGCGACGCAGGTCCGCCCAGGGCAGGTGGGAGGCGAGCCGGCCGCGGCGGCCGTCGCCGGTACGGACCTTGGCGTCCTTGCAGTCGACGTGGTAGATGCGGTCGGCGAAGTCCAGGATGAAGGCGACCGGGTCGATCTCCTGCCAGACCATGTGGGAGGGGTCCCAGTTGAGGCCGAACGCGGGGCGGTGGCCGATGGCCTCCAGGGTGCGCACGGTGGTGTGGTAGTCGTAGGCGATCTCGCTGGGGTGGACCTCGTGGGCGAAGCGGACGCCGACCTCGTCGAAGACGTCGAGGATGGGGTTCCAGCGGTCGGCGAAGTCGGCGTAGCCGTCTTCGATCATCTGGGGCGGGACCGGGGGGAACATGGCCACGGTGTGCCAGATGGAGGAGCCGGTGAAGCCGACCACGGTGTCGACGCCGAGCTTGGCGGCGGCGCGGGCGGTGTTCTTGATCTCCTCGGCCGCGTTGCGGCGGACCTGCTCGGGATCGCCGTTGCCCCAGATGCGGGCGGGCAGGATGCCCTGGTGGCGAGCGTCGATGGGGCTGTCGCAGACGGCCTGGCCGACGAGGTGGTTGGAGATGGTGTAGACGCTCAGGTTGTGCTTGGCGAGCATCTCCTGCTTACGGGGGATGTAGTCGTCGTCGCTGAGAGCTTTGTCGACCTCGAAGTGGTCGCCCCAGCAGGCGATCTCCAAGCCGTCGTATCCCCAGCCCGAGGCGAGACGACAGACCTCCTCGAACGGCAGGTCGGCCCACTGGCCGGTGAACAATGTGATGGGCCTGCTCATATTCCCTCCACAGATGTAAGGCGGCTCTGGTCGTCGGCGCTGCGTTCGACCGCGGCCAGCACGCGCTGGACGTTCAACCCGTCGTCGAACGACGGAGCCGGAGCGACACCGGAGGT
>NZ_JBEPDA010000022.1:0-127319 GCF_040299985.1 Streptosporangium sp. NPDC000563
CGTAATTTGTTGTGGCACGACATGGTCGCGGCGTAGCGCGCCGCGCCCGCAAAGCAGGCGGGCGGTCCACGGCTCGCGCACCGTGGACCGCCCGAGTCTGCTGGGTTCAGCTCGTGGTGGTGAACCCACCCGTCTTGGTGACCGCGCCCGCGTCGGTGGTCACGACCACGTTGTGCGCCCCGGCGGTCTTGGCCGGCGTCACGGCGGTGATCTTCGTGGGGGAGACCACCACGATGGACGTCGCGGCGGTACCACCCACCGTCACCGTCGAGCCCGGCGAGAAGTTCGTGCCCGCGATGACGATCGCGGTGCCGCCAGCAGCGTCGCCGGTCGCCGGGGTGATCGTGCCGATCGTCGCCGCCGGGTACATGGCGTTCAGCTCGCTGGTGCGGATGATCTGCCCCTTGCGGAACTTGATGCGCTGGCCATCCGTAGGGAACGCCGGATCGGCGTTCTCGTGGTCGAAGCGCTCGCTGATGGTGACGGTCGCCTTGATCAGCGGATCGGTGTCCGTCACGGCTTCGAACAGCGCGGTCGCGGCGCTCTTGGACAGCCGGGTGCCGTCCTGCTTGTGCAGAGTCATGGGAGTCCCCCTTGAAGCGCGGGCGGCGGGGTGCCCTGGATGAATGTGATGGTGGGCGGCCCGGGGTCTCTGACCTGGTCAGAGATCACCGCGAGCAGCGTCGTCCCCCCGAACACGCCGATCGCGAACCCGAGCCGCCACCATCTCCCCCGCACGGAACGGCACCATGCCGTCTCGCGCTGGTTACGTCAGCCTTCGCTGGGACGGACCCGCACGTTGTCGGTGAGCGCCTCCAACGCGGCCCGCACCGACTCCGCGTCCTCCACGTCGAGGATCTCCCCGGCGGGGGTTTCGCGGCCGTTGTGCATCTCCAGCAGCAGCACCGCGTGCCGGGACCCCGACACCACCCCGATGGTGGCTGCCGCTTCCGGGCGGGGGGTGCCGGCCGTGACGGCGTAGTAGATGCCGTCGATGTACCCCTCGATGATCACAGCGCGTCCCCCGGCTCATCTGGCAGGGCGTCGGTGTACGCCTGCATCCACACCTGCGCCAGAGGGGTGCCCGCCGGATACCGGCACACCCCCGGCGGAAACCCGTTGTCCGCGGCGAGCCGGCCGGAGCGGCGCGCGTTCACCAGCTCCTCCTCGGTCGGCCCGCTGCTCGACTCGCTCATACGCCGAAGTCCCTTCCGTTGCTGCTGCTTTGACGGCGTTCCCGGGTGTTTCGCCGGTCTGCCTGGTCGCCGATCCACTGCGCCCGCCACTCGGCGTAGGTCATCCGGCCGCCGTTCGGCTGTTCAGCCCACCACCGCTTCAACTCCTCGCTGGCGTACTTTCCGGCGCGGGACGAGTTTCCACCCCACAGGCTCTTGGGGTCTATGTTCGCGGCGACCCCGGCCCGGTTGAGGAGGTAGCCGCGGGTCGCCTCCTCAGCGGCCAGCCACTGTTCGTGGACCCATTGGCGGTGCATCCGCCGAAGTGTGTCCTCCCGGCGTTCGCCGGGGGCACGCTCGGCGTCGATGAGGGCGAGGCGTTCCTGCCGCTCGACCTCGTCGGGGTTGAGGCCGTGCGCTTCGGCGTAGGCGTCCCGGGGCGTCCACCCCTGGGCGATGAGGTCGTCGATGCGCCGGTCGGTGTCGCTGCGCTGATCCTCCCCAGCGGACGCGCGGGCCACGTCGCGGTCGTCCATCTCCGCGAAGATCCGCTTCGTCAACCGGGCGGAGTTCGGGTCGGAGTTGTAGGACGCCTCGTGCTGGGCGCGTAGCTCCTCCAACTCGTCATCGGACTTGGCCCCCAGGTCGATGCCCGCGTACGGGTCGCCCTGGTCGGCGTGGCGTGCCCGGTCGCGGCCGTCGAGTTCGGCCATGATCTGATCCAGCATCGCCGCGACGCTCTGCTCGTTGTCGTAGCGGTGCCAGTTGCCGGTGAGGAGCCCGGCCAGGTCGTCGGTGTCCATCGTCGCGAGGTCGGATTCGGTGAGATCACCGAGGCTGCGCTTCTGGTCCCGTTCCCGGCCTTCGAGTTCGGCGAGCAGCCGATTCTGTGCTGCGGTCACGGCGGGGTCTTCGCCGTAGCCTGCCCACCCCTTTTCCACCCGGTCGAACAGCTCCGACTCGCTGAGGGAGGACAGGTCCTCGTCGTCGTTGGTCTGCGGGGTGTTGCGGCTGTCGAGTTCGGCGCGGAGTCGCGCCCGCGCGTCCGGGTCGCTGACCGTGGCCAGCAGCTCCCTCAGCCGGGTGTCGGACAGGGAGGCGACGTCGATGCCGTCCAGCGGGTCGCTGGGCTTGTCTGGGCTGGTCTTGCCTCCGGATGGGCCGCCCGGGTCGGTGCCGAGCAGGGCGAGCACCCCGAGCCCCCACTGCCGCAGGTCATCATCCGCGCTGTCCCGGCCACCGGCGAGGGACTCCAGCACCGCCGGGAACACCTCGTACGCCTCACCGTCCCGGTAGACGCGGCCGGTGTAGGCGTTGGGGAAGTCACCCGGGTACGCCTCGAACCCGTCAGCTCCCGTGATCGGCTCACCCCGCTCACGCTGCCCGGCCGGTCCGGAACTGGTGCGGTCGAAGTGCAGCAGCCTTTCCGCCTCGACCAGGCCAGGGATGGTCGCCTCCATGCGGTGGCCCAGCTCGTGAGCAGCGACCCCTGCTTTCGGTACCCCGCCCGGCTGCGACGACGGCACCGGCACCCGCACCGGTTCGCCGTCACGCAACGCCATCGCCGAGTCATCATCGGCGGGCAGGCTGATACGGGACCGCCCATTGTCCGGGTCGTGGCGGTGCTGGCCACGGCCGGTCACCACCTCCACCGGCCCCAACTGTCGGGCGGCAGCCAACCAGTCCGAAGGCAGCACCTGCTCCACGTACTTCAACGCGGCGGCGTTGCTTCCAGCCCGGCCGGTCATGGGTTTCCCGGACCGGTCGGTGTAGGTGATGCCGTCCCCACCCACCGGGCGAATCTCCGCCAGGGTCGCCACCAGGGCGTCACGGCGGGCCGTGGCCAGCATCCCGCGTAGTTCCGCTTCGCGGGCGGCGTGCTGCTGCCACTGCGCCACCGCGGCCTCCCGGCGGCGAATCAGCTCAGCGGGGATGGCCTGCTCCACCTGGGCCGCCGCTGCTGCTGCTTCCTCGGGGGCGGCAGCCGAGTACGCGCCGAAGTCGTCGTACCCGGCATCCCGGGCCGCTTGGTCGCGGCCGGTGGTGCGTTGCTGTACGACGTCCCGGTCGATGCCGTCGAGGTCGGTGTACGCCCGCCCTCGCCTCCGGGTCACCCCGTCCAACTCCGCGTTGATCGCGGTCTCCCGGCCGCCGAGGTGATGCTGGAACCGGGTGTCGACATCCCGGCCGGCCGCCCGCACCGCTCCCAGGTGCGCCATGGCCTGTTCGCCGGGGCCGTCGTCGTCGGCGACGTCGTCGGCCCACAGGGTGGCGGTGTGCACCTCGGGAACTCGCGCGGTCTCCAGCTCGGCGAGCGTGGTCGGGGCGAACGTCGCCCGGGTGACGGGCTGCCGTCCGAGGTTGGCCAGGTCTTCGGGGAGTGCGGCCCGGTACGCGGCCAGGCGGGCGGGTAGGTCCGCGCCGTCCGGCAGCCCAGCAGGCGGCTGCTCCCTGCTGGTGTCGGCGTCTCCCAGCCGGGTACGGAGCGCCGCCAGCGACTGGCCCGCCAGGGCGAGACGGTCGGTCGGCGGATGGTCCCGGTAGTACGCGGCCAGGCGGGTGACCGCGTCTGGCCATGACTCGCCTGGTAGCCGGTCCACGTGCTGCAACGCGGTGTGGAGACGGCTGGTTGCTCGCCCGGCGACTGCGCCGGTGATGCCCTGGGTGAGGCGCTCCAGTTCGGCTTGTTGAAGGTCATCTTGGGCGCCGAGACGCCGCGCGAGCGCCGCCGCAGCCCCAGCGTCGTCGCCGCGCACCAACCCGCTCAGCGCTGTTTCAGCGGCGTCGAGGGCAGCGTCTCGGGACGTGTCGGAGGGCAGGTCCTGCATGCTGCGCGTCACCTCAGAGGTTGCTGCGCGGCTGGTGCGGGTCTCCACCCCGGCGAGGAAGTCGGTGAACTCCCGCTCCCGGGTGACCTGCTCCCGGTAGCGGAGCTGCTGGGTGATGCGGGCGCCCGCGTTGTCGTCCGCCGCGATGAGCCGGGTGATCTCCGGCGGGCTGTCGGCGTCGTCGAAGACGGGGATGGTGTGCTGCTGGCCGTCGTCGCCCAGCAGGGTGACGGTGGCGCCGCCCGGGCGGTGGCTCATGGTGGTGACGACGCCAGTGACCCCTTCGACCTGCGCCCGGTCCCCGGCCCGCAAGTCACCGTGCCCCACCGGTTCCGGGGTCTCATCCGGCATCGCTTGTGCGAACGCCTGGCCTTCGGAGTGCGGTCCACGTTTGGTGCGCACCACCGCCGCCCACCCCCGGTCACCGAGGGGAACGGTCGTTTCGGAGCCGTCCTCACCCCGTACGGTCACCTCGTACCACTCAGTGGCCGACAGCTCCCGGTTCGTGCGCTCCACCGACACGACCGTCCCCGTGACGGGGGTACCGAAGCGGCGGCTACCGATGACGATGTCGTCGCCGACGTTGAGCCGGTCGGCCCGGATGTGCTCACGCACGTCCGGGCGAGGCGGCGCGGGCCAATCCTCGGGCAGGTCCGGCATCACCCACAGATCCACCCCATCCGGTAGGACCCGCTGCTCCACCGCCCCGTCGTCACGCCGCACATGCACCGCGACGAGCCCGAACCCTCGGATGGGGCGCACCACCGTCACCGTGCCGTACGACACCTCACCGTCGCCGCCCGGCAGAGCGATCGTGTCGCCCATCGTCAGGTTGCGGGCGTACGCCTTCTCCGGGGCGTCCCGGTGCGGGTTATGCGGAGGCGGCGGAAACCCCTCCAAACGAGCCTCAGCAGCGTCCACCCATGACGCGGTCCGCGCCAGCGACCGGCGCCGAGCCCCCGGCTGGGAGTCGTCGGCAGCCATGCCCCGCAGGTGATCCGACAGGGCACGCATCTGCGTCGACGACAGATCCTGCCGGGCACGAAGACGCGCCGCCGCCTGCCGCACCTCCTCATCAACGCCGCTGCCCTCGGCGTCGAGGTGAAGGTCCAGCAGCCGCTTCCGCTGATCGGTCCGCAGCCGCACCCGGCCCGCCGCGACCCCGTCCGGCAACGGCACCACTTCGGCCAGCACCCCCGGCTCCGGCGCACCCTCCGGCGCTGCTGCTGGGGCGAGCTCGTCGACCGGCGTCTCATCGAGCGTCACCGGCTGATCAGCAGGCACCGCCCGGACCTGCCGGGCGTCCTCATCGGTGCGCAACGTGAGCAGGTTGACATCCCCTGCCGGGACCGCCTCCTGCACGACCCCGCCCGGCATGTCCGGCGTAGACGGCAGCCGGTCACCCTCCACCAGATCCCCGCCACGCACCGGGGGAGCATCAGGCCCCTGCAGTCTCCCAGCCCGGCGGGCACTCCCGATGCTGCCGCCAGCGTTGACCAGCCGCGTCGCCAACCCCGCCTGCAACGTGCTCAGCCGCTGCCGATCAAACCCGGACGCCGGCGCGGATGCGATCGCTTCGGCCAGCGCCCGGTCAGCGGCCAACCACGCCGCCTCCACCTCCCGGGTACTACCGCCCCCGGCCGCCGCGTCGAACCCGGCAACAGCGTCCACCAACGCGGCGCCACCCGCCCCCTCCAGAAGCTCCCGCTGCGCGGCATCCCACTGCGCGGCGTTATCCGCGCGCCGCTGCTGCTCCTGCCCCCGCAACTCCGCAGCCTCACGCACAGACACCGCAGCCGTGTCGGCGTCCAACCGCTCAACCTGGTCATCCAACCGGACAGCGGGCGGGTCGGCCATGGTGCGGGGCTGCACCGTCCCCGCCTGCTCGATCACAACGTCGTCCAACCGCACCGGCTGACCAGGCTGGTAGCCCTCGGGGACGGTTCCGACCCACGACTCGCCTTCGTCCTGGGCCATCATGGTTCGGCCGAACCGCCCCCGCACCCGCCGCACGTCGTCGGAGCGGCGCACCACCCGGATACGGTCACCCGGGGTGAGGTCCTCAGCGTCCACGAGCCCGCCAGACCGCTCCGCGCTGGCCGCCTCCTGGTCGAGTTGCGCGACGCGCTGCTGCCGGGCTTGCCATTCCGCGACCAGCGGCTCCAGCAGCGCCCTGGCCAACTCGCTGTCGCCGTCGTCGCGGTTGCGCCCCCCAGCGGCGCGGGCAGCGTCAACGCTGCGTTGACCCTGGGCGATCTGCGCGTCCAGCTCAGTGTCTGACAAGTCCTGCGGTGACGGGTCGGCAGGCGAGTCCGGCACCGGGGCAGCGTCAGGCACCACCCTCGGGGGAGTCTCCGACTCCTCGCCGCGACCGTCCCCCGTAAGGGGCTGGCCCTGCGCGTCGAACCCTCGCCGCCCCAACTCGTCCACGAAGTGGTCGTAGGACGCTGATCCCGGCGAGGCGTAGCGGATCTCGCCCAGCAGGTCCTCATCCTCCAGGCCCGCATACGAGTCGATCACCGAGACCGTCCGCTCATCGAGACGGCCCGCCCCCACGGCGTGCGCCCGCTCGGGTAACTGCGTATCCACGACGTCACGCGCCCACCGCGCCTGGGCACGGTCGGTGATGCGCGCGTCCTCAGCGAACTTCGCCGCGTGCAACTCCCGCATCGCGGTGACCGCTTCGGCGCGCTGCTCCGCAGTCCACTCGCGCCGATCCCCGTCCAGGAGCGTGCGAGCACGGACAGCGGCGTCTGCGGTGCGCGGCATACCGAGGCCGCGGAACGCGTCGCCGAGTTGCTGCGCCGTCGCCGTGGACGAATCCGGCAGGTCCACCTCAGCGACTGCGTCGGCCGCCGGAAGGATCGAAATGAGATGCCTGTCCTGCTCACCAATGTGTACTGCGGCGGCCCGGTCCTCTGGTTTGAGGATCTTCTGGTTGCCCTCCCCAACAAGGTTCACGTCCGGCAGGCGCATCATCCGCCGCAGCGCCTCATCGACCTGCTCTCGCGACATCCCATCGCCGAGCCGGTCACGCAGCAGGCGGAGGTTCACCCAGTCGCCCGGCTTTTTCGCCAGCTCGGTGTAGGCGTCGCGGACTCGCGTCTGCACTACCTCCGGGGTGACTGGCCCCCCTTCGTCTTCAGGCTTGGCCGCAGCCGCCGAAGATGCCCGCCTCTGAGTGCGGCGGTCCCGCTCTGTTACCGCTGGCTCCGCCAAAGCTTCCGCAAGCGCGGAGTCGCCGTCGTCGCGGTTGCGTGCCCCGGCCGCGCGGGCACCGTCAATACGGCGTTGACCTTGGGCGACCTGCGCGTCCAGTTCGGTGTCGGACAGGTTCTGCGGCGTCGGGCGGGGAGACGATTCCGGCGCCGAATCGGGGGGCGTCTGCGTCCGGTCCACCTTGGCGGCAGAGGCAGGCTCCGAGGTGATCGAGATGAGGTGTTTGTCCTGCTCACCGATGTGCAGCGCGGCGGCCCGGTCCTCCCGTGTGAGCATCTTCTGGTTATCGTCGGGCACCAGGTTCACATCCGGCATGCGGTTCATTCGCCGCAGTGCGGCATCGACCTGCTCTCGCGGCAGGTCAGCGCCGAGCCGGTCACGCAGCTGGGTCAGGCTCACCCAGTCGCCGGGCTCCTTGGCCAACGCCTGGTAGGCGTCTCGGACCCGCGCCTGCACAACCTCAGGGGTGACCGCCTCCGGTGTTCCACCCCCGGCTGGAGCCTCCTCACGAGGAGACCTCTCCGGGGCCGATACCGGCCTGTCGGGCTGGCGGGGCGCCTCAGCGCCGACCGTTTCGAAGTCGTCCGCGTAGGGGTCGAACATCTCCGCCGTACCGGCCCTGTCGGGCTCCAGAAACAGGCCGTCCTGCCGCGCCTGCGGCCCTGGGGTGGGGGCGGGTTTGCGTTCCTGCCCGGCGCCGACCTTCGTGACCACGTGACCGTCGTCGAGCATGAATTCCCGGCCGCCGCCGAGAGGGCCGATACCTCGGCCGGTCTCCCACCGGGCACCCTCGGCGGCAAGTCGCACCGTGTGTCCGCCGAACATGTCCTCTTCAGGGTCCGCGGCGAGCACACCGCGCACGGTCACCCGGTCTCCGACGTCAGGAGGGTTCGTACCGCCGGAGAACCGCTCCACGTTCTGCGCGGTCACCGACACGTCGAACGTGATCCGGTCGCCGGAGCGGACATCTCCCGCTGTCAGCGTGCCCCTGCTGGCCGGTGCCTGCGGCGCCGCAGGCACCGGGGCCGGAGGCGGGGGAGGGGGTGTGGGGGTCTCCTCGGGGGCGTCAACGTCCGGTTGACGAGATCGAGGGGCATCCGCTGTGGAGGGACGCGCCTGCGGTGCAGGTGCATCCACCTCAGGCGCCTCATGCTCAGCGGCGGGCTTACTGCTCGGCGGGTCGAACGCCCGGCGGTCGCGGGTGCGTAGCTCCTCCAACGCCTTCCCGGCACGAGCAACAGCCCGGTCAATCTCGGCTTTACCTTCCAAGCTTTCGTGCCGGCGGTTGCCCAGCTTGGCGACGTCCGTCGCGATGCGGCGCGGCGTCGTGTTGCCCTGCTCCCACGCGTCGACGATGGACAGCAGGCCGGCCATCTCCTGGTCCGGGTCGCGGCGGATCAGGGGGACCGCGTGCAGGTCCGCGGCGAGCTGCCGGAGAGGTTCCGGGGTGCCGTCCGGCAGTGTCGGCGGCGGGGTGTCCGGCGCGTCCAGGGCGGCGACTGCGCTGTCCAGGGCGCGGCGAGCTCGTGTCCCCTCGGGGAGCCGGTCGCGGAGGGTCTTGATCTGGTCGAGCACTTCCTGGCTGCTGCGGCGGCCCATGACCGCGTCGGTGGCCAGCACTTCGAGGGTGTTGATGAGGGATTCCCCATCGACGTCTAGTTGCGCGTCCTCGCCGAGGCTTTTGACTGCTTGCCCGATCTCCCCGTCGTCGTGGTAGCTGACCGGGGCTTTCGCGTCCGCGAACATGCCCCACCGGTTTTCGTGCCGTGGTCTGCTCGTCTTCGCGGTAATCGGAGAACCAGGGGCGGCGTTGGGCTGCTGGTCGCCACGCCCACCAACACCAGCCGCTGGGGTGTTCGCCTCGGCGTCGTCGGCGTCGCGGATCGCAGCGACCACTCCCGCCGCGATACTCGCGGCGTTCGGATCCCCGTCCCGTTCAGCTTGCACCAGGCGGGCGAGCGGCTCTTCAGGGATCGGGCGGGCGACCGCATCGGGGTCGGTTCCCACCTGCCGGGTAGCGCCGCCCCCGACATCGAGAGTGACGGTGTGCCCGCCAGCGTCGGCGTCGACGGCCCGCACCCAGCCGACCGCGCTGGTCGCCTCACCGGACTGGTCGGTGCCGTACACCAGGACCGGCTGGCCGGGCTTCAACTCCGCGACCCGCACCCGGCCATCACCAGCGGGGGTGAAGTCCTCCACCCCTGCGGACGGCTTCTCAACCTTTAACGGGGCAGGCTTCGACGCCGAACTGGTGTCAGTCGGTTTGGACCCATCCGCGCGGGCCTCAACCGTCAGATAGTTGCGGTGAACACGGAGCTTCCGCTTCTCTGGGGTACGAACTTCGAGGTAGCCGCCACCGAGGTTGCGCTCCACGGTGCCTTTGCCGCCGCCCCAGATGCTCACGGAGGCGCCGGTTTCGATCCACCGGCCTTTACGGTCGCGCAACTGGTTGGGGTCGAAGTTGTTGCCTCGCCGGGCTTTCACCTCGTAGGTGACGCCCCCGATTGTCCAGGTGAGCGCACCATCCTGCGTAACCGTCAACGTAACCCCCCGGGGCGTCCCAACTCGGCAGGGGGCAGGCAACCCGATCGCAGGCGTTTACGTCCGACTACGACAAGAAGGGGGCGGGAGCCGTGCAGGCTCCCGCCCCCTCCGGGGTGGTGTGGTCAGCGGGTCCGGGTGAACACCCCACCCAGACGAGACAGACCAGCACCCAACCGCTGCGACCGCCGATCCGCACGATGCGCCTTGGCGCACTCGGTGAGCTGGCCGGTGAGGTGCTCCACGTACAGGTCCAGCGCCCGCCAGTACACGTCCGGCTGCTCGTCGAGCAGCCTCATCCGGGCCTCGGCGGGCATCGCGACGAAGCTGGCCAACATGTCGTCTCGGGCGGCATCCCGGACCGGCAGCCATACGTCACCCACGGTCGCCCCCGGTCACGGCGCGAGCGACGGCCAGGGCGTGGGTGAGATCGGCACGGATCTCACCCTGATGGTCGAGCACCGCCTTGTCGTAGGTGTCGTCCGGGCCGAGGGTGACCTCCTCGGCGAGGACGGTCTCGACCTCGTTGGCCGCCTCGTCCAGCAGGGCAGCGAGCGGTTCGCGGAGCCGGTCGGGGATGTCCCTGGCACAGGCGGCCCATGCCACCCCGCATCGGCTGCATGGGCCAGGCGCGAAGAGCGACCCGTGGGGCGGCTGAACGGGGAACGAGTGCTCGCACCGAAGCTGAGTGGCGGTGGCGCGCAGTTCCTCAGGGATGCCGAGTTCCTCGGGCCGCTTCAAGACGATCGGCGCCTCATCACCCTCGATGACGACGACCGCGTCGCGAAGTGCGCCGCCCTCATGGGGTTCCGAGAGGTTCGGCTCGGCGGTCTTCTCTCGGTCCTCGCATTTCCAGCAGATTTCGCAACCGCGACGGCGGTCCTTCTCGGTGGCGGGTTTGGTGATATCGGCCCAGCACAGGCCGAAGTTCTCCGCACCCTCGACGAACTTGCCGCCCCGGATGATGTGGGCGTACCGGCCGCCCTTGTTGCGGCCATACCGCTCTAGCGATTCGCCAGGCTTGAGGTAGCTCATCAGGTCTCGTCTTTCGGAGAGTTAGGGGTTCAGCTACCGCAGGAGCGGCAGCGGGTGGCGGTGGACCAGTTGGGCGACCCGCAGGAGCCGCATACACGGGTGTGCAGCAGCTCCCGGGCGCGCAGGATCAGGGCGAGCATGAGGTTCGGACGATCGCGATGGCCGCCGTGACGGCGTCGGGGAGGGTGTCGCACACCGGGACGGCGTAGCGGCGAGCCAGATGGATCAGGTACCGGTTGCGCTCAGGGTTCGGGCAGTCCGGCGGGCACCCCAGCACCGCCCGGCCGGTGCGCACATCGTGGCCGAACTCCACGTTCGTCGTGAACCCGGGCAGGGTGACCAGGTCGCGCGGGATCCAGAACAGGATCGCGGTGGCCGCGTCCCGTGCGCTGGTCTCCCACTCGAACTGGTCGTCGTAGTGCTTCGCCCGGATGCCGCCCCGGGATTCGGGGGTGAGCACGGTCAACGGCTGCGGCCCGGTCCAGGCTGCCGTGAGCGCGTCGATCGCGTCGGGCCGCCAGGACGGGACGGTGCCCGCCCGGGGAGTGGGTCCGGCGAGGAACACCGAGGGGCCTGCCGGGATGGGTTCGCGCGCCCACACCACCGTGATGGTCATGCCTGGCTCCTCTCGGCGGCGCGGGCGGCGTGCTGCGGCGTCCACGGCAGCGGCAGGCCGTCCCCCAGCGTGCGGGGCACGACGTGCAGGTGCAGGTGGAAAACCGTCTGGGTGGCCGCCGCCCCCCGGGAGGTGATGACGTTCGCGTCGGGGTGGTTGGCGGCCAGTTCGGCGGCGCGCATCATGGTGGCCGCCGATACGCCGACGTCCTGGCCGACGTCGGCGACGTGGACGCGGGGGATGACCAGGGTGTGGCCGGGGGTGACCGGGCGGCGGGGGCTGATCGCGATGGTGTCCGGCCAGGCACGGACTATCGTGGCCGGGGCGGACCCGGCGATGATGGCGCAGAACACGCAGGGCGGGAAGGTGACGCTCATGACGTGCTCTTGCGGGTGGCGCGGGCGTGGGTGCAGGTTCCGGCGGGGCAGGCGCAGTTCGGGTCCTGGCAGCCGCTGTGGCGGCCGTCCGCGCACGGCGCGGTGATGCCGGTGCCGTCGTAGGGGGTGCGCTCTTCGGTTCGGCCGGTGATGGTGTGCCACATGGCGGGTGGTCCTTTCCGGTGGAAGCGGGCTCCTGCGCTGGTCCGCCGCTCGGACTGCGAGGGAACCGCATGGGTGGCGCTTACGTCTCGCTTCGATTCGCGAGACAAGCAATCACCCTGACAACACCTCAAAGATTAGTTTGCTTTTTAAAAAGCGTCTAGGGGGTTGCCGTAGTGGACTCCGGGAGAACATGCACCATGAAGCACGTGCAGCCCGTCGTCTCCCACACCGACCCCGCCAGATCCCCCGGATACCGCAGCACCGCACCATTCACCCGCCACGGCTCCCCACCAAGCTGCGCCTGCCCGTCCAGCGCCTTGTGCTCGGCATGCCGGGCACGCCACAACACCATCGCCTCACCACCGGCCAAGCTGCCCGCCGCCGCCTGCCCCGCGCCGCTCACCAACGCGGTCGCTGCCCGCGCCGCCCCGCCGGGCAGCCACCACGACCAGCCCTTGACGGTGCCCCGCACCGATGCGGCGATCTCCTCAGCCGTCTCGCCCCGCGCATCGAGCTCGGCCACCATGGTCCGCACGTCGGTGGCCGTCGCCTCGACCTGAGACACCAGCCACGCCGTGGTCTCATCCACCGCGCCGCTCACCGTGTCGACGTGGCCGGACTTGACGCCGAGGTGCGCCGCAACCTGTGCCGCCGCGTCCGCGACGAGCGGCTGAAGCACCTGCTCAGCCTCACCCGTGTAGTCGGGGATCAGCTTGTCGACGTCCAACGGCGCGTCCCCGACGCGGGTGTCCACCTCGTACTCCGCGACGAAATGCCGGGTGCCCTTGCGGTGCTTGGGCGACAGGACCCGGGCAGCGGTGCGCTCCGCGAGCCGCTCCACAAGCTGCCCCAGCCCCGACCGGAGGGCATCGTCAAGCTGGTCCCGCACCCGCGCCGTAGCGGGCACAGCAGGCCCATCAGCGCCGTAGGGGAGCCGCTTCGCCTCCCGCCCCTCCTCCTCGTCCTCCTCCTCGTCCTCCTCCTCCTCGTCGTCGGAGGTGTCGGAGTCGAGAAGCTCCTGCAACCGCGCCATAGCCTCAGCGGCGCCGTCGTCCTGCGCGAGATCCACCCCTTCCCCACCATCGTCGGCGTCGACGCTGGCGTCCTGGGCGCCCCCTACAGCTTCCTCACCGACGCCGGCCTGTCCGGTCGGGGCGCTCTCGCCTGGCGGTAGCGCCGCCTGCTCCTCCCCGAGGGCGCCTTCCTCGTCGGTGATCTGCTCGACCTCGACCGTGGACTCCCCGCCCGTGTCCCCTCCTTGCTCGGGGGGTGCGATCCCGAGCGCGACCGCATCCTCCTCCGAGGTGGGGAGCGGCGTCTTGCCTTGCGCCACGAAAATCGACCGCGAATGCACCGTGTCGAACGGCTCCAGGCCGGCCCGCACCCGGTACTCGTCGATGCTGATCAGCCCCGCCGCGAACTCCTCACGCGCCTCGGTCCGCTTGGCCGCCTCCGCGCGCTGCAACGCCGGAACAGCGGAGGTGTCGAACCCGGCTTCGATGTCGTCGTCGGCGTCTTCATCCCACCCTGACGACACCAGCCGTAGATGGTCGTCCATGGTGATCAGCCAAAACGTGTCGTCTTCTTGAGCAGCGTTCTCGTACGTACGCTGGCTCGCGTTCCCCATCACCGACTCGGGGACGCCGAACGCGGCGAGAATTTGATCCTTCGTGATCTTCGACAGTTCCGCGTACGCCATGTCCCGAGGTTTGGCCGACAGGTCGATGTACGACAGCTCACCGCTGAGCACCGACACCTTGCCCGCGTGGTGGGCGCCCGGCGCGAAGTTGTCACGAATCCGGTTCATCTCCCCGGGCGCGACCTCGGTCCCCTTGATACCGATCACCCCACCCGGGCGGCCGTCATTCCTCAAAAAGGTGGCGTTGTACAGCAGCGCCAGGAACTCCAAGTCAACGGCCAGGCCCGCGGCTTCGAGCGGAGTGATCGCCCGATACGGGTCCGCAGGGTGCGGTTTGCGGAACCACCGCACGTTCTCCGGGTCGATCGCATGACGGGCACCGGCCGCGTCAATCGTCTCGTAGTGCGACAGGAGCTTCGGCTTCCCCGTCACCGGGTCGTACCCGGCCACCGGGCGGGTCCGGCCAGGCGGCAGCAGATGCAACTCGATGGGGTCGCCGGCGTTGTTCCGTTCGATCTCGACGAACGCGCCCATGGGGGACAGGAGGATCTGCCCGGACAGGCGGTGCCGGAACTGGTAGCCGGTTTCCAGGTCGTTGACCTTCGCCCGGTTCAACAGTCTGACGAGCGGGTCGTCGAGGACTGGTTCCCGGGTGCCGTCGTCGTGAACCTGCTCGAACCGGAACGGGAGTTTCGCCTGCTGGGACGCGATCGTGTCGACGGCCTTGAACACCCAGACGACGCGTTCGTAACCCTCCTGCACGGCGCGCTCGACGGTCCAGTTGCTGCGGTGCCCCCGTAGGGTCATCCGGTTGCTCAGGTTCCACCCGGAGATGTCCCACGCCTTGGTTTCCCGGGCCGGGCCGGGAGAGCGGGTGCGAAGAGATGCGAGGAACTTCAACGCCGCACCCCCTTACCGGCTCATGCCGAGGGCGACACCGGCCGCGATGACGGTCAAGGAGCCGTACGCGACCGCCAGCAGCGGATGCGTCAGGAACAACGCCGTACCGAGTCCACCCCAGCCGACGATGATCAGCACCAGGGCGACGAGGTCAAGCAGGCGGCGGTCTGGGGACGCCGCATCCGGGGTTTGCTGGTCCACGCGCCGTCTCCCTAGGGTGTGCTGCTCAGGTACGGCGCGCAGGCTAGGGGTGAAGACGTGTTTGCGTCCCCGCCCGGATACTCCTCCGGGTCGGGGACGCGGGTTTAGCGGATGAAGTCGATGCGGCTGCGCTGCATGAACGCCGCCGCCGCGACGTTATCGGCACGCAACTCCGCCGGAACCTGGGTCCGTTTGGCACGTTCCCCTGGCGTGCCTCCGTGCAGGTGCTCGGCCTGCGGCCCCGGGCACGGCCGGTCCACGGCCCGCGAGTAGTCCTGGTTACACCAGTTGCAGTAGACCCGCCGCGCTCTCGCCCACGTCTTTTCGTGGATCATGAAGGTGTCGCGGACTGTGATCTGCCTGGCCTGCTCGGGGCTGACCGGCACATCCGTCCCGGCCACCCACTCATGTCCCCCCGCTGACGCCTCCGTAACCGGCGCGTCGTCGTTATGCCCTCCCGTGGGCGCCTCCACCTGCTCCTTCGTCAGCGCCACCGTGTCAGTCATCTATGTGTGCTCCCCTCCCCGCCCCAGGGCGGTGCGACAACCACCCAGCCGGGGAAGGGCACGGCAGGCCAGGCAGTCATGTGTCCACGTCACGCGCGAACCAACTCGCCGAGCAGGCCGCGCGCTTGAACGTTAAACCGCACATCACCGGGAGTACAGCAAGAAACACGCATGTTCCGTAACGGGTTGTTTACAGCCCTAAACCTCAGCAACGGAACTATCCCCGACAAGACGTCAACCATCCGGCATTGACCCGCGTCACCTGACTTTTTAGACAATGAGCTGGACAACCTGCTTGGCTGGCTTCTCCGCAGGCTCATACACCGCCATCAGGCAAGCCTCAGCGCGATCAGGACTGGGGACCTTCCGCTCTCTCAGGCTCTTCTTCGACTCCACGACCGTAAATCCACCACTGTTCGTGGTCTTACGCGGCGCCGACAGTTGAGCCGCGGTCTTCTTGTCGACACGCAGCCGAAGCGCGGTCCGCCCATCATCGCGGGGACGCAGCAAGATCCGGCCCGCCAGCCACATCTCGTCGCGTTTCTTCCAAGGCCGCATCGTCGCCATGTCAGGTTCGCGGTCGGTGCTCTCCGACACCATCACCCGGATAATCTTCGCGCCGTGCCTACCCTCCTGCCCCCACTTGGTCAGCAGTCCATGCACACCCCACCCCACGCCGTTCACGTCGATCTTCACGTGCACCTGGGCTGTTGACCCGAGGCGCCGCGCGAGTGCTTCCGCCTTCTTGACGTGCTCCAGCACGACCCCGGCCACCGTGACGAAATCTTGGTTCGCAGCTCCCGAAGACGTGTGCTCCACCGTGACGAGATCACCAACGCACCGGGCGATGGCCAGCTCGTCGCCACCGTCCGCAGCAGGGTCCACACCGATCCGCACCCACGTACCAGCCCCCATCCGCACGACATGGTCGCTGGTCTCTTCCAACCCGAGCGTGTTCAACCGGACGCACCCCGCGCCTTCGGGGTCTTCCTGCTCCAGGCCAGCGTCGACGTAGCTGGACGGGATGGTCTGGTTCGCGCCGCCCTTCGGGAACTTCGCGTGGACCTTCGCGATCACGTACGGCGCGTCCGGGCCGTGATCGCGGATCGCTTCGTCGATCCATTCCTGGTCCACCAGGTGAGAGGAGACGAGGTGTCCCTCCTGCCCTGCCGGGCAGTGACACACCCGGTCGTCGGTCACCTCACCAGTCACTGCGGGGGAGTCCGTCGCGGCGAGCGGGATCGTCGTCACATGCGGCCGGTCAGGGTCCTCGCCGTCTTTGCAGAGCCCCTCGAACCAGCTCCGTTCGACATCGGTGGGCGGGTTCCCGATCGCGAGCATGCGGGCGTTGCTGCCGGTGAGGAGGTTACGGGTGGACCGGCCAATGATCGGGCCGATACCGCCCGCCTCGTCCACGATCAGCAGCAAGTTGCTTTCGTGGATGCCCTGCATCGCGGACTCGTCGTGCTCGGTCGCCGTGAAGCCGTAGGCGACGACAACTTCGACGTTCTCGACGTCGCGCACCTTCCACTGCACCATGTCCGCGGACCCGGGCAGGTTCCCGTGAGCGACCGCGTGCCGGATGTGCGGCCACATCTGCCGGTGCACCTGCCGCATCCGGGTCGCCGTAGTGACCGCCAGCGCGGTACCCACCGGGTGCGTGCAACACCACCAGCACACCGCCCGCGCCGAGAGGTGGGTCTTACCGAGGCCGAAGCCAGCCGGGACCGCGACCGTTTTGAACCTGGTCAGCGCCTCAAGAATCTCCCGCTGCTTCGACCACAACGCCTCACCGAGTACCTGCTCGGTGAACCCGACCGGATCATCCCGCCACAACGAATACGGGGTGCCGTCCTGGTCGGCGGACACCGACAAGAGCTGTACGAGCTCTCCCGGCTTCATCTGGGCCAGCAACGGACGCCGCACCGCTGGCGGAAGCGCCTTCAAATCGGCGAGCACTCTGGAGGCGGCGCCCACCTTCGACCCGCTGCGGCGCTTAGAGGGTGCGGGCAGAGCGAGCGCGGTCACGGGGCCTGCCCGGCGCGTGTCTGCTGCTCGTCCACGGCCGGGAGGATGCCGACCTGGGGTCGTTTACGTCTGGTTTCCCTGCCATCTCCCGAACAATGAGGACTTTCAGCTATTTAGTGGACACAAAACGTGACTGTCGTTCACACTTCAAGGCACGACGAAAAAGGGGTGGCCATGGTGATGTGGGGGAACCCGCGACACGAGACGAGCCCAGAGGACAAGAGGGCGGCGGAGAAACGCTCCACCACCAGGATGATCTGGGCGTGCTTCGTGATGTCGTTCTTCTACGCCTGCCTCTCGTGGAAACAAGGAGAGCAGGACCTCGCCATCATGGCGGGATCCTGCTCTCTGCTCTTCGCTGTCGTCATCCTCGCGGACTACTACCGCGACAACCCCCGCTGACCAGCGGCTACGAACCGGTGATGGTGGGCCACACCTCGGCGACGAACTTGTCCTTGTCCCACCGCCGGTAGGGGAGCTGCACCCCGTCCGGCAGCGCGCCGCCGTGCTTGGCCTTGTACGCCTTGATCCGATCCCGTAGCCACCCGTAGTCGACGCGGAGGTCCTCGGCGATGGCCTTCAACGTCGTCCCCGCCTCCAGCATCTCGGCGCGTGCCCGCCACCAGGTGAGGAACTTCTCCTCGTCGAACGTGCCGTCATCGTGATGCACCCCAGCGGGGAGCCCTTCGGGTGTTCCGGCGCGTTCTTCCGCGTACCGGACCGCGGTCTTGGCCGCCTGGTAGTTCAGGCCGTACCGGCGGGCGAGCGTCGCGAGCTGCTCGCCTTTCGGCCCGTACGCTCGTTTCGATGCGCGTTCCGTCGTCGGCCACCACTGCGCCACGGCGCGGGGCACGTACAGGTCACCCTCCATCGCAGCGGTGGGGAACCGATTGCCGCGTTTGGCCGCCTGCACGGCGTCTTTCAGCCGGTTCGGGGCGACGTGCATCATCCGCGCGATGTCCGCCAGCGGCGCGGCCGGACCATCGGGGGTCGCGACCCGATGCCCGGAGGCTGGGCGCCGCTCGATGTCCCGGGCGGTGAGGTCGGCCTTGACGAGGCTGTCGCTGAGCGCCACCCCCTCCGTGCTCACCTTCCGGCCGACCTCGCCCGTCTCCCACAGCTTGCCGTCGAGGTGGCCCAGGTACATGGCCTGGATGTCGTCGCGGCGCACCTCCCGGGCGTCCTTCGCCAGGCCCTGCTGGCTGCGGTAGGCGGCGGCGGCCGTCGTGAGGTTCTCCTCAGCCTCCGCCTCAGCCATCACCAGGTCGGCCGGAGGCTCGGGCAGCACGACACGGGCGCGGAACAGCACCACGACCGCGATACCGGAAGCTCGCGCCAGCCGAGCCTTCTTCCAGCCGTACCGGTAGAGGAGAACCGCGACGAACTCGTCGATCTCCGCACGGTGCCTCTCCGCGGCTTCGGTCGCCGAGGTGACGATCGCGTGCGCGGCGCGGATCCGGTCGATGCCGGCGGGCATGGCCCGTAGCTTCGCGAGGAGTTTCTGCGCGGCGCGCTCCCACCCGGGGCCGGCCGGGATGTTCTGGAGGGCGGCGATGTCGTCGGGGATGTTCATCGGGTGGGCGTCCTTACAGGTGGGTGCCCTCCTTACTGCTCGATCGAGGGGCACGATCTGGGTGACACAACGGGTGGGGATCACCTGTCGCGGCGAATGTTACATGATGTTGCGGGGGTTCCAATGAGGAGCCCCTGTCATGATCCCTGGAAACGACAAACGGCCCCGCCCAGGCCGAAGCCGGGATGCGGGGCCGTCAGAGGGTGGTGTGGGCTACAGCAGCAGGCCCGCCGGGAGTGTGACGAGGAGAACCACGACGGCGGCGACGAGGAGACGCACCGCCCACCGCACTCTCCGGTACTTCGCCACCGCGAGCTGAGACAGGCGGTGCGCGTCGGCCGCGACCACCAGCCCGTGCTTATCGATCTCTATCTCTTTGCGGACCTGGGCGAGCAGCGCGGCCGGGTTGGGCAGTTCGGCGTAGGCGACGAAACCGGTGCCGCCCCGCTTGGGCAGGGTGGGGAGAACTGTCAGCAGGAGCAGCAGCACCGCGCCCGCGATCAGCAGCACCGCCGCCCATACCCCGGCCAGCGCCACCCCCACCAGCCGAGCCGGGCCGGTGACAGCGAGGGTGGCCACGACGGCGAACGCGCCTCCTGCCCACGACAGCAGCAGCCCCGCCTTCCCCTCGGCGGCCCGCGCCAGCTCCGCGCGAGCCCCGGCCGCGGCGGCATGCAGCGCGTCCATGACTGCCTGCTCACCCACGGCCGGGACGCTGTTGCGGCTGGGCGTGGTGGTCGTTGATGTGTGATCCATGATGAGAGGAGTCCTTCCTACACGGTGGGGTCGACGCCGGGGGCCACACACCGGCGTTCGTTCAAGGGGGCCGCGAGTTCGGCCTCGACGGTGCCGTTCAGCCAGTCCTCCGGCCGCCACACGGCGACGTCCATCCCGGCCGCCGTCAGAGCCGCCATGCACGCCTTCTGCGCCGTGGTGATGCGGCCCTTCGACCCAGAGCGCTTCAACTCCCGGAACAGGATCCGGCCCTGGCCAGGGTGGACGAGCACAAGGTCAGGGAATCCGGGCGGGGAGTGCTGGCTGTTCCACCAGCACCACACCATCCACCCCATCGCGGCGGCGAGACGACGCACGTTGGCCTGGAGGACCTTCTCCTTCATGTCGGCCGCTACCTGCCGCCGGTACTCCTCCTGCGACAGGCCTACCGGTGTGACCGGCCGGGAGACGCGCTTTGTGACCACGCTGGTTCTCCTCCAGAGGTGTTGGTGCCGTTCCGGGGCGGCGGAGCAGGTCCTCGGAACCGCCCCAGAACGGAATTTCAGGGGGTGAGGCGGCGAAGCCCTCGGAACGGGCGGACAACGAGCTCGCCGCCCGCGCGGCGGATCAGCACGTTGCGCGGCGCGTAGTCACCGACGCGCACGAGCGGGAACCTCGGGGTGGGGCGGCCGGCACGCTTCTCGTACGGCGCCACCTGGACGACGACGGGCTGCCCGGCTTCCAGGTAGGTGCGGCCGATCACCGGGCCACCTCGGCGGGCATCTCATCCCAGGTTCGGCCGTCCAGCTCACGCCCGGCGGCCTTCTTGCCGACGCGGCGGATCGTGATGTCCTTGCCACGGCTCATCGGCGCGGCGGTCGGCTTCCCGTTGACCAGCGGCCGGGTGGTGCCGTCCGTCGACAGGAACGCGGCCGGGGCTGTGTCGCGGTGCAGCCACATCGACTCAGCAACCCAGTCGCCGTACTGCTTGAAGTGGAAGGCGACCCCAGCGGCCACGCACTGGTCGCGTAGGGAGCGCGCCCAGTCGGGGTGCATCGGCCGGGCGCCGTGGCCGGACTCTCCACCGCAGACCACCCAGTCGAGACGCGGTCCGGTCACGGGGCTGGTCATCGTTATCCCAGTATCGGTGGTGTACTCGTTGCCCCAGCCGGGGCGGCCAGTGAGCCAGTACGTCAGCCTCGGCCGATGCCCGTTGACAATCGGGCCGCATAGGTCGACCGGCCCGAGCAGTGGTTCAGCGCTAATCCAGCGGACGGAGGCCGGGGTGTCCAGCAGGGCGGGGATACGGCGGTCGGCCCACTTCTGGTCCTCGACCGAGACACCGAGATGGACGTTCGACAAGGGCCACGGTCCGGGGATGAGGTCGATCTCGTGCTCGTCAGCGAGGGCATCGAACGCGACCTGTACGGCCTCCACGAAGGCTGTAGACGACAGCAGGGACCGCATCCTGCCGTGCCGCTTCGTGAGCAGCTGGAACGTGTGGTCCGGCGTGGCCGCCATGACCGCGAAGACGCGGGCGATGTACTCGTCCGGCACGGCGTCGTGGAACAGGTCGGACATGGAGTTGACGAAGATCCGGCGGGGCTTCTTCCAGCGGAGCGGCTGGTCGAGACGCTCGGGGCGGAGCGTCACCTCGAAGCCGTTCGGGAACGCCTTCGTGCCGGAGAAGCGGCGCGCGATCCCCTCGGCGTAGCAGTTGTCACAGCCGGGGCTGACCTTGGTGCAACCGGTGACGGGTGACCATGTCGAGTCGGTCCACTCGATACTGGAGTTCGTGACGGCCATCAGACAGCCCTCCTGGCGTCTCCGCGAACGTTGATGCGGCGGGCGATGGCCAGCGGGCGCGCGTACCGCTGCTCAACGAGGACGGCGACCGGTACCCGCACCTTCGGGTCGTTCTCCCAGGCGGGTGCCTGCACGATGATGTCGTCGGCCAACTCGTCGAGGAGGTCGGCGA
Source organism: Streptosporangium sp. NPDC000563 (assembly GCF_040299985.1). NCBI lineage: Bacteria > Bacillati > Actinomycetota > Actinomycetes > Streptosporangiales > Streptosporangiaceae > Streptosporangium > Streptosporangium sp. NPDC000563. The sequence continues at coordinate 21,496 of NZ_JBEPDA010000022.1, forward strand.
CGTCTTCGGTCTGGTCGGGGTCCCAGAGTTCGGCGAGATCTCCACATGGTCCGCCGAGGGAGGCGCTGATCTCCTGCCCGTAGGTGTGGTGCCACTGGGGGTCGCGGCGCATCTCCTCGCGGGCGGCTCGCGCGACCGCGCGCATCCGCTCTGCTGCGGCGTGCAGCTCGTCGGGCTGCGTCAGCTCCCCGTGGTGCCCGCCCGGGGTGGGCGGGTCGAACGGGATTGCGGCCGGGGCGGTGGTGGCCGTGGTAGCCGCGGCGAGGGGGAGGCGCCGTACGGCGGCGTAGGCGGCGCCTTGGGTGGTGGCCTGGTTGGTGCAGGGCGGGCAGAGCAGGAAGTGCGTCTGGTTGCCCGCCGAGTACGTCATGGTGACGGCGTCGCTCGCGGACGCCTCCCCGCACCAGTCGCAGGGGGCGGTGTCGCGCGGCGCCGAGTCCCGCTCGGCCATGGCCTGCCGGAGGTAGCAGGTCAGATCCATGGCCTCCTCGTAGGCATCCAGAAGTTCGTCTCGCCCGTTCCATGGCTGGAGGGCGGTGCCGTACCGGCCGATGCCGACCTCGCGGCGATCGCTGATGTCCTGGATGACGAGGGACTGGATGTCGGGGTAGTCGTTGACCGTGGGGAGCGGCTGGTCCCCGGCGCGCTGCTTCAGCTCAGGCATCGGCCTTGACCTCCTTCGCTGCGACCAGCGGCAGGAGGGTCTCGTCGTTGAGCGCCTGCACGCCGAGTTCGGCGGCGACCGGCTCTGAGACGGGCAGCACGCCGACGATGGGCTGGCCGGGGTAGGAGGTGCGGGCGGCCTCGACGCAGCCGGGGCACGGCGTGTACGTCCATTCGGGGTTGGTGTGCTGGCCGCCGATGGCCCAGGTGGGCGTGTCGGGCGCGAACAGGTCGATCCCGCACAGGGTATTGCTCACCTGCTCTCCCGCGACCAGGCAGGTGGCGTCGTTCGGGCCGAAGCGGAGCACCCTCAGGTAGGCGGTGGCCAGGACGACAACGGTGGTGCCGACGCCGAGGTCCGCGTCGGCGGTCTTGGCGTCCTCGAACGCCTCCTGCACGATCTTCTCGGGGTCGATGCCCCACTCGGTGAGCCAGTCCCGTACGGATTCGTCGGTCTCGGCGTCGCGCCAGGCGTTCCAGAGGGTTTGTGCGATCTCGTCGGCCTTGTCGGGGGCGTGCTCGATCAGCTCGCGCAGCAGGTGGACGACGCCGTACGCGTAGGAGGCGAAGGAGTAGCGGAGCCTCCAGCGGTTCATCTCCTCCCGCGCCGGGGTGCGGTCGAGGGAGGGGTAGGTCTTGTGGGCGAGCGCGTAGGCGTGCAGGGTGCGGGCGGCATACATCTTGAGCATCCGCAACGCGGGGGGTGCGTCGGCGTCGATGGGCAGGTCCGGCGTGTCGGTGGTCACGTCGAACAGGGGCGGCGTCTCGCCGACGCGGGTGAGGAGGTCAGGACCTCCGTGGTCGGCGAGCAGCCGGAGCGCGGCCCTGCCGCCGTTGTGACGCTTCACCTGGCGGGTGACCTGCCGGGCGAGGCTGATCTGCTCGCAGGTGCCGCCGTTCAGCAGGTGCGCCAGACGGGACACGTCGTGGGTGCCTGTGGCGACGAGCACGACGACAGGCTGTCCGTGCTCGTTGTCGTAGGCGCGGGTCTCGTACACGGTGATCTCTCCTTGGTGGGGGTGGAGAAGGGGCGGGAGGCGGATGCCTGCCCGTAGGTCACAGGTAGGCGGCTTCGTCGGCGCACGCGCCGGCGAGCGCCGCCCGCTCCGCGGCCTCGTCGCCAGCGGCGGCGGTGTCGTGCTCGTCTCGGGTGCGGCGGATCAGGTTGGCGACGGTGTCGATGACCTGGTCGACGGCTGCCCGGTAGGTGGCCGACAGGATTTCGGCGGCGGGGCCGGGCGGGTAGGGGATGAGGATCGGCGGGTTGCACACCCTCCGCTCACTCCCGCCGGGGTGGGTGGGCCAGCCGGTGCCGCTGACTTTGATGCCGGTGAGGGTGGCATAGAGGTGGATGACGCCGCGTGCCCCGCAGTCGGTCCTGCGGCGGTATCCCTGGTTGCCGTGGGCGTGCGGGGGGTTACCGGTGAGGGCTGCAACCATGGGCAGGTGCGGGTGCCGGTCCAGGGCGACGCGGATGACCGCTTCGGCGACGTAGCGCTGCATGTTCGGCGGGAACGTCGCCTTGGGCGTGGGGGAGGGCACCGGGGTCTCCTGCGGATGGGGGACGGACTGGCGGCCGAGGCGGTAGGCGCACCCAGGGTGGACGCGCTCGCAGTCCTCCCAGTGGGGACCACCGCCGGGCGGGGCCGGATAGGGGTCGGCGGCGAGCCACGCGGGCTCAGCGGGCGCGGTCATGCGACGGCCAGACGGCGGGCGTTCGCCGCGTGCCGCTGGGCAGTCTGGTGGCGCTTGTGCGCTCGCTGGTAGGCGCGCTCGGCGGCGGCGCAGCGGGCGCAGATGTCCTCGTTGTTGGCCTTGTGGCGGTTGAATCCGGCGTGGGTGCCGCACGGGTTGCGGTGAGGCTCCCGGTCGGCGGCGAACGGGATGAGCCACGCGGGGAGGTTCTCCGCTCCCAGGGGCCAGACGTCGTCGGTCCACGCCAGCAGTTCCGGCAGGGACTTGTCGGTTGGCACGAGCGCGGCGAGGAGGCCGGTCAAGGCCACCCAGTCGGAGGGGGACAGGTCCCTGATGATGTCGGCTGTCGCGTCGGGGCCTTCGTCTCGGATCGCGCAGACGAGGTGCGCGGCGATCGGGAGGAGCCGGGAGGCGATCAGGTTCCGCTCCTCGTCGGTGTAGAGGTCGGAGACGGGCGGAAGGTCAGTCATCGGTGTGGCCCGTTCTCCCGGACGGCAGGTGCCGCCGGATGTAGTCGGTGTAGGCGGCGAGCTGCTCGGCGGTCGCCGAGACGCGGTGGGAAGGGGTGAAGACGAAGGCGTTGGCCACGCGGAGCCGGTCGTCGTCGGTGGCGGTCGCGCGGACCGCTTCGACGGCCAGGCGCAGTGACCAGGGGCATCCGGCCAACTCGGCGATGATCTGCTCGGGGTCCCAGTCGGGGCGCATCGCGGCGACGAGCGCCATCAGTTCACGCATCGCGGGCTGCGGGGTCACGCGGCGGTCGCGGTCGGCTCGGCGTGGCACGGCTCCTCCTCCATAGGCTCCTCGGAGGGGTCGATCGTCAGGCTGGCGATGTAGTCGACGATCAGCTCGTCGTACATGTCCACACCGCGCCGGAGGTCCTCGGCGAGACCCGGCGGCAGCGGGGTTCCCATCTCCCAGGCGTCGAAGTCGAGTCCGTACGCCTGGAAGACCCGGTACACCAGGTCGGTGGCGTGCTTGCGCTGTCGGGCGATGCTGGGGCGGCGCGGGTCCTCGATGTTCGGGTTGTACGTTCCGGCGGGGACGCACACTCCGGCGAGCGTTTCCGGTGCGGGGCGGGCAGCGGGCTGCGTCATGGTCGTCTCCTCGGTCACGGGCAGGCGCGCAGGATGCGGCGAAGGCGGCGAGGCGGGGGCGGCCAGGGCAGGCCGGGGGCCGCGAGGTCGATACGGGTGAGGAGCGCGGCTCCCTGGGTCACGTTGATCGACAGCCACACTCCGCCGGGCAGGCGGGTCACGGTGGTGACGCGGGGCCGGGTACGCGAGCAGGGGGGGCCGCCGACGTAGACCGCGGCCAGGGTGTCGTGCTCGGTGAGGGTGAGACGTCGGTCGCGTCTGCGGTACCTCCGGGCCGGGCCGGTTTTCGTCGGCATGCGTGTTCCTTCCGGTGTTCGGGCAGCTCCACACGGCCACCCATTTAACACCTCATAAAATAGCTTACTTTCTAATAAGCGTCTATGGGTGTTGCATGAGAAGGGCGCGCGTTCATGGCGAGGCGGAAAGTTACGCAGCGAAGGAGTTAACGTCTACACGTAGTGACCTGCGGAAACACCGAAACAGCCCACGGTGGAAGCACGCGGGCTCACATGCGCGAAGAGTCAGCCCTACCGGGCCGAACGCACCAAAGCCGTGAGCCGGTCAACAGCCGCACGGGCCTGCGACGACAGCCGCACCTGATCCCACACCGGCAGATGCGCCCGCCCCGCCACCGCACGCTCGATCACGTCCACCAGACGGCGGGCGCCGGCCAGTACGTCGGCGTCACCGAGCATGTAGTGGATGCGGCCGAGGTCGTGGGCGGCGAACGCAGTCGCCGAGTCGATGTCGAGCAGTTCGGGGCGGTGGAACTCCAGCACCATCGCCACCCGGTGGCGGAGCTCGCTCGCGTGTTCGTCCAGCCACGCCCGCCCACCTGTGGGGCGGGGCCGGTCCAGGGTGGGCCGGTATGCCTCCAGGCGGGGGGCGTCTCGTTGGCGCCGCTCGAAACGCTGCTGGGCGCCCTGCTTGGACGTGCCCAGCGCCCGGCCGAGGGTCTCCCACGGCACCGGCTGCGGGAGGGTGCGGGCGAGTGTCATGACGAGCTGTTCGTGCAGGTCCCACACCGCTCGCCCAGACGGGGTGAGTGCCAGCAGCGCGACGAGAGCGTCCGCGCTGGGGGACGGGTCGGCCAGCACGGCGAGCGCCGCAGCGTCGGGGGAGAGGGTGACGCCGTGCTCCTGCCACGCCCACCGGTCGTCGCCGAACGCGTACCGGTCGGTGAGCAGCCGCGCGGCCTGGTCGGCGTCGGTAGGGTCGGCGACGTCGAACAGGGCGGGCACGTCAGCCTCGGACGACATGACACAACGGTACGGCGATCACCCGCCGACGATCTAGAGGATTCACACAACCGCGAGTTGGCCTGTTCGGGAACCGGGACCGGTGCAGGCTGAGAGGGACCCAGCATGCCTCTGGGTCCCTCGGGCGGCCGGTGCGGCAACACCGGAGCGCCTTATTTTTTGCCCTCTGGATCGGCCTGGTCAGAACTCGATAAGAAAGGTGGCAACGTCAGTATTTCCGCTGCTGACGCCATCGGCTACCGGGCTGAACAACTTCGAACGGCTCCGAACAGATCGGGTGATATTCCGGTCCCGGACGCTACCGGCGGGCCATGCGGTTCGTCTTCCATCCATGGGGGAGGACCCGCGGCCATGATGTCCTCCAACGGGATCGGATCCTCTTCTGTCTCTGTGTCGGTTGGGCCGAAGGCGTCCACGATCGCGAGGAACGCCCGCCACTCGGCGCGCTGCCGCCGGTACTTCTTCACGATCCCGGCGACGACCTCCGGCACGCCGAGATGCTCGGCTACCTTGTCCGGGTCGGCCGACCCGCGCACCCACCCCCAGCGTGTACGTCTCGCCAGGTCGTGCTCAGCGAGGATGTGTAGGGCGTCGTTCGTGGCGGTCACCGACAGCACCGCCAGCCCCGGAACGTCACAGGTTCGGATCGGCACGTCGCCCAGTTGCTCGTACACGAACGCGGCCGGCCCGCCCAGCTCCCGGAACACCTGGTGAATACCACCGAGTCGGCCGGGCCGCAGGCGCCGCCACGCGGCGGCTTCGGCGTAGGTGTGTGGCACGATCAGGTGGTAGACGTCCGGCCGGTCCCCGTGGTGTTCCTCCACCAAGTCGAGAAACGGATCGGGTTCCTCTCTCAGATCCTTCAAGGTCTTGGCCACCGTGGAGTAGTCCAGGCAGGCCAGCAGCGCAAGCTCCCGCACTCCGAAGCCTACGACCATGCTGTGGCGAAGCTGCGCGGCCTTGAGCATCGCCAGCAGCACCCTGCGAACCGTAATGAGCTTTCGCCCCGCCCACCGCTGGTTCCGCACCGCAGCGACGTACGCCGAATACCATCGCCGGGATTTCCGAAGCTCCGAGATAGGATCCGTCCCAGACGTCGGAGGTCTCACCTCGGCCCGAACCCCCTCCCCGGAACCCCCCCTGTGAGTACTCCCCCCTGTGTGGATCTCGCGGCCAAACTCCCGCTCCGCGATCCAGTGGACCGCTTTTTTCCAATCCGCCTGCAACGCCTGGACTCTCTGCCGGTCGTCGCGGTAGCGGGCGTAGAAGCCGACAAGGCCGGGCCAGTCGCCGGCGCGCATCCGGGCAGCGACGTCGGCCAGCCTCCACCCGCAGGAGACAGCGCTGGACAGGACGGCCTGGCGGGCTTCGGAGGGGGAGCCGTAGACGCTGGCGTCGAACTCTCCGGTCTTGGCGATCTGCTCCCGCAGGGGAGACAGGCGCGGCAGGGGACCGTCCGGGCGGGGAAGCCAGTCGACGCCGTCCTCGTCGACAGCCCACGCAGCCTGATCACTGGGCGCGGCCCGTTTCTGCCGTATTCCGGCCGCGACTTCCTCGAGGACGACGTCGACGGTGGCGGCGTCTGGGGATGCCTCAGCCAGGAGGGCGGTTTCCAGGGCTTCCAACTCCGGCTGGAGCGCGTCCAGAAGTCGCGACCACACGTCAGGGCCGTTGGGCTCGTCCAGCACACGCTGAGCGTGGGAGACGGGGTCGGTCAGCGCCCGGAAGCCGCCGCTGCGGTGCCACGCCCCGGGCGGGGTGATCAGCCCTTCACGGATGTTCAGCATCGGCGCGGGGTCGAACGTGACGTAGCGGCGGGCGAGGGCCTGGGCGACGCGCCGCATGTCGCCGAAACCGATGTTCGCCGCCCACGGCACATACCGGTGACGGCCGCCGCCCGGGGCCTGGTCGCCGAAGCTGTGGCCGCCGCACTTGGTGATGAGGCGGGCGAAGTCGGCGGACTCCCAGCCGACCAGCGCCACCGGGTCGACCGAGCCTGCGACGATCGCTTTCTTCACGTCGAAGTCGCCGAACAGGACCTTCGTCAGGCCGTGCCGGTAGACGTACACCGCGGCGACGTATGCGGGGAGCCGGGCGGTCAGCGCGACCTCATCACGGCCGGGGTACTGATGTTTCCCAGCGGCGACGGTCTTGGACAGGCGGACGCGGTCGCCCGCGCCGAGGCGCGGCGCAAACAGCGCCCACGTCATGGCGGCGGTCAGCGTGTCGTGCCCAGGCTCCTGGGCCGGTATGGAGTTTTCTGGCGTGGCTCGGCGAATATCACCCGAATCCGACACGCCGAATTCGGGCATGACTGGCAGAGCCAGGGTGCCATCGTCTATCGTGGCTCCTGACGTCAGGACTCCGGCCAGGCACGCAGAAGCGCCAGCCTCGACGAGCCGGGCCGGGTGTCGCTTGAAAGAAGGTCTCCGCGCAGTAGCTTTGGTCGGCGAAACGCGCGGGGGCCTTCTTGTTTTCTACGGAGTCATCCGTAGATCACGCTGCTGGTATGGATCTCCCTCGGGGATGTGGCGGGGTGCGGCCGTCGTGGTTACGCGGCGCAGTCTTGGGTGAGTGGCAGCATCGCCTGGTCGTCGCGCAGGTGCGGCGGCGCGATCAGTTCCCCCCGGCCGAGCGCGGCGAGGTAGTCGCGGCTCTCCTGCTCGGACTCGAACCCGAACGACTTCCACTTGCCGAGCGCGATCGCGACGGTGAAGTCCATCAGCGACGAGAAGCTGTCGAACCCCAGGATCTTCCACGTGCTCTGGGCGCGCTGGTAGATGTCGTCGTGCGTGAAACGGACGCTCTGGCGGTGGCCCCCCTTAGGGACGCGGCCCGGCTTCGCGCCGCGACGGGCATCGGTAGCTCGCCCACGGTTCAGTCCACTCATAGCGGCTGACCATATCTGAATCAGAACCACGCGTGACAGGTTTTCAGGGTGTGTCGCGTGAGCAATCTGAAACCGGCTGTGATCCTCCGAAGGTGACGCGTGGCAGCGCCGGGTCCCGGATACAGTGCGTGCGTGCCCCAGGACCCCTTTTCCCGCGTCGTTGACTCGCCCCTGGCGCAGCTCATCACACGACAGCAGCAGTTGAACCGGCAGCTAGGCCAGAACCTCATGCGCGCGTCGGGGATGACCTCGAGCATCGAGCGGCTTCACGCCTCGATGAGGACTTCGGCCGGCATTGACCAGATGCACGCCTCGATGGCGGCTTCGGCGACGGCACCGCTTGTGGAGGCGGCGCAGCGTCTGGCGAAGACGGCGGGGCTGCAAGGGGCTTCGCCTCTACGAGGTGGCGTTTACGGCCAGCAGGTGAACGATCTGCTGGCGAAGCTGGCGGCGACCTCCACGGTGGCTGAAGCGTTCGCTGACGCCACCCGGGACGCGCCCTCCCCGATGAAATACCTGCCCACCCCGGGGGAGGCTCCCCACGACGAAGACGAGGACGAGGACGAGGACGAGGACGAGGATCCGTCCACGCTGCCGGAGGGGGCGCTCGGCTCACCGTGGCTGCCTGACGAGAACGCCGTCCCGTCCTTCACGCGTAAGCAGATGCGGCTGATCGTCGTCTCCTACGTTTACGCGGTCACGTTCCTGGTGGTCTTCCAGCTCGCGTTGGAGTATTGGGACACGGCCGAGGTGGTCTCCATGGCCGCAGGCGCCGGGGTCTGGAACATCGCGAAAGCATGCGCAACGCAGGTCGGTAACGCCTTCGACCAGCTCTACCCGCCGCAGGAAAGCGAAGCCGACGAGACCGACGACTAGGCTCCGGGCCTGCCGGTCTCGCCTTCGTCGCCGAACACCAGACGCCACCGGTCGCCGCGCAGCATCACCCGGTGCTTGCGCGGGCCTGGCGTGATGACGGCGATCGGCACCCCTTCGGGCATCGCGGTCTCGTCTGCGGCTTCGTCGCGGAGTTCGCGCCGCTCGGTGGGGGAGGGCATGCGGAATTCGACGTCGGCGCCGGGGGCGACGTGGTAGGGCTTGCGGTCATACACCATGACGGCTGATCCTTCGCCTCGGGTCGTGGTGATGAGACCCTCGTGGCGCAGGATGGCTAGTGCCTGTCGTACGGCGACGGAGCCGAGCCCGTACTGCTGCATCAGCCTGTTCTGCGATGGGAGTTGCTGGGCGGGCTTGAGGCGGCCTGCGGTGATGTCGGCGCGCAGGATGTCGGCGAGCTGGCGGTGGTGCGGCCGGTCGGCGCCGAAGTCGATCTTCACAACCACTTATGGTCACAGCACTACTATGCGCTAGGGACTTGTGACCCTATGGTCATAGGGCTTAACCTGTGGAAACGATTTCGCCGACCGAATTAGATATACGGTTCCGCTGTGCAGGGCCTGCACAGCGGAAGCCGAACCGGGGTCGTCACCCCCACCTTGGAGGGGCGGTGGGCGACGACCCCGGTTCGGCGAACACGACTCACCGAGAAAACCGGAGGACGCTCCGGCCTTCAGGCCGGGGAGGAATCCGGCCTCCCGCGTGGCGGGGCAGGAGCCGTCGATCCGTCGTGATCGGCGGCAAGGCCGTCTTCCAGCAGGCAGAGGATTTCGGAGTTCAGGGAGCGCCGCTGGCGCCCGGCGCGGGCGACCAGGCGGGTATGCAGGTCGTCGGGGATCCTCAGGGTGATGCGCTTCTCGGATTCCATGACACCATGGTAGCGACCTCAATGAGGTATGATGACACCATGACGACGCCGACTGAGCCGGAGGCCGGGCACGCCCGGTACACCTACCGGCTGCGCGTGTCGTCCTCCGCGCTCGCCGCCCTGACGGCCGAGTGGGACCGGTGCCGGTGGGTGTGGAACGAGTGCGTCGTCACCTCCCGCGCCGCACACAAAACCGGGCAGAAGTGCGGCCCGGCCGCCCTGGACAAGATGCTGACCGGCTGGCGCGGCGAGCACGAGTGGCTGCGCGAGGGCGGATCAGTGCCCCAGCAGCAGATCATCCGCGACTTTGGCAAGTCGCGCGCCAAGGCGCTCAAAGACATCAAGGACCGATTGCCGATGCGTCGGCGGGCGGGCATGCCGCGCTTCAAGAAGAAGGACCTGGCGGCGCTGACGCTGAACTACACCCGACGAGGTTTCCGGCTCAAGGACGGGCGCCTGCACCTGGCCGGAGGTATCGCCCTGACCGTGGTGTGGTCGCGCGTACTGCCCGCCGAGCCGTCCAGTGTGCGCGTCTACCGCGACCCCCTGGGCCACTGGTACGCCTCCTTCGTCGTGCCAGCCCCGACCGAGACACTACCCGCCACCGGCCGGGCGATCGGCATCGACTGGGGCGTCAAAGAGATCGCCACGACCACCAGCGACACCCACGACCTGCCCCACCCCCAGCATGGCCGGAACGCGGCGGCGAAACTGGCCAGGTATCAGAAGATGATGGCCCGCCGAAAGCCGGAGCGCGGGCAGGACGCCTCGAAGGGTTACCGCACGGCCAAGCGCCAGGCCGCCAAAGCCCACCGTAAGGTGACCCGGCAACGCCAGGACACGGCCCGCAAATGGGCCAAGGCCGTGGTGCGCGACCACGACGTGCTGGCGGTGGAGGACTTCAAGCCGAAGTTCCTGGCCAAGTCCACCATGGCTCGCAAAGCCGCCGACGGCGCGATCGGCGCCACCAAGACCGCCCTGGTCGAGATGGCTCGCAAACACGGCAGGGCCGTCCACCTGGTCGACCCCGCCCACACCACTATGGACTGCGCGCAGTGCGGAGCGAGAACCAAGCACGCACTGCCGCTGTCAGAACGCACCTACACCTGCACCGCATGCGGAGTCTCCTCCCCCAGGGACAAGAACTCCGCCCGCGTAATGCTCAACCGGGCTGGTCTCAACCCGGCTGGTGTCGAGGGCGTAAGACCTCCTGGAGCGCCGCTCCAGGAGGCTGCCTGAGCCAGGAATCCCCTCCCTTTTAGGGAGGGGAGGATGTCAAATGCGGGTGAGGCAGAAGAACGACCCCTGTGCCAGGGTGAGCTGGGAGCCGACGCTGTCGATCGCGACGTCGTCGAAGTACAGCACGTCCTCACCGGTGGGTGCGCCCAGCATGACGACTCTCAGCGTCGCCCTATACGCGCCCTCGGGGGCGGCGGCGTTGATGACGTACTCCGTCCACGTGCCCGCGGCGATCGCGGTCACCTCGGACTCGGAGCCCAGCTCCTCGTCGAAGTTCGACCACCAGGTGATGGTGATACCCGCCTGCCCCCACCCCATGGGGGAGTACAGCCACGCCGACGCCTGGTAGGCCCCCGCCTCGATGTCCCCGCCCTGGGTGCTGAGCCCGGCGATCACGTCGTCGCCACTGTCGTCGGGAGTCACCCGGACCGCGCCCGGCGCGGTGTGGCCGATGTCGTCAACCCACTCGTAGACACAGCCGGCCTCCTCGTTGAGGTTGCCGAACTCCTCGTCGAAGGCGCGGGCCAACGCGTTGCGGGAGTGCGCCGCCTGGAGGCGGACCGTGCCCGGCTCGGTGACCACGATCCCTCCGGAGAGCACCACGGCGGCCGTCCTCGCGTGCGGGTAGGCGAAGGCGAAGCTGGAGTCGGTTCCGGTCAGCTGACCGAAGTCGCTGCCGTCGCCGAAGTCGCCTGTGGTGGCGAGGTCGTAGGTTGCCGTGAGCCGGGTACCGGCCGGGGCGCCGACCCACGCCGTCCCCCACATCCCTGGGTCGATGGTTGCCCAGATGGTCCCGCTGAGTTGGTAGCTGCCGGGCGTCACGCCGATTCCCAGGCCGGGCACATCGGCCCGTGTGTCCTCGGTGACCACCGTGTCGGCGGGCAGCACCGCGGAGGCGTTCGGTGAGACGACGACAGCGGCTCCGCTGGCGGGGCGCCGGTACAGGCGACCGTCCGCGCCGGCGTAGAAGACGACTTCCCCGGGCGGGGGCGCGGCGGGCGGCGTGGAGAGCTGGGCGAGGCGGATCGCCGCCAGGTGCAGGCCCATCAGCCGATCACCGTGATCCGGATCGTGTCCGCCGACACGGGGAGGTCCGCGCGCACCGCGACGGTGTCGGCGTCCACCACCTTCGCGTCGAGGCGGACGAACTCGCCGGTGGACAGGTCCCGGAACGACGGCTCAGCGATGTCCTCGGTGCCGAGCTCGTGGACGACGTCGGCCCAGACGCCGGCGGTGAGCGCGGGCAGGTTCTCGGAGTAGGAGCCCTTCGCTCCGAGCGCGGACCGTGCCCCGGCGGCGGTGGTGGCTCCGGTGCCACCCTGGGCGATGCTGACGAGGCCGACCGCGATGGAGTCGGTGTCCACCACGATGCTGCCGTCTGCGGCGACGACGTCGAGGACAGACCCGGTGAGGGTCAGACCAGCGCCTGCGGAGATGCCGCCGCCCGCGCCGAACTGCGCCCACGCGATCGACGTGCTGCCGGGGGTGATGACCCCGTCCGTGGTGATCATCCACGCGGAATCGCCCATGGCCGAGCCCTCTTCGACGAACACGAACGTGTTCGCGGTGAGGGTGTCGCTGCTGCGCGCCCACGCGCCGGACGCGGCGACGTACAAGCCGTTCTGGGTGGCGTCGGTCTGGTTCTTCACCAACACCCGGTCGGAGGCGACCAGAGTGACGCCGTCGATCGTCAACAGCCCCGACAGGGCGATGTTCGCCGTGGTCGCCACCCGGACGGACGGCTTGATGTCGATGCCCGCCTGCGCGGCCTGAACGTCCGCCAGGCGGGCGGAGTCGTTGGGGTTGGTGGGTGCGGCCAGCCCGGTGAGCTTCATCCCTCCCATGGGGATATCAGCGGTCGGGGTGGCGAACTCATCCAGCCGGTACGCCTTGACCGTGGTGGCCAGGTCGGAAATGGTGCTGGCGGCCTGGGTGCCGGTGTGGTTGGCGCGGGCCAACGGGTTGGTGGCCAGCTTGCTGAGGGCGATGTTCGCCCCGGCGGCGACCTTCGCGTCCGTGACCGCGCCATCGGCGACGTCGTCGACGGCCATCCACGCGGAGCCGGGGGTACGCCACTTCACCTTCCCCGCCGTGGTGTCGACCCAAAGCTGGCCCACGGCGGGGCTGTCCGGCTCGGTGCCGCCGGACTCCGGAACCAGTCCGAGGACGGGGATCTTGTTGAACTTGTGCTGCGAATACCAGTTCGGCATGACGAGGTCCCCCGAGGTGTGAGTTGCGTGATCAGGTGAGGCGAAGCAGACCGGCCATGGGCACGGCCCAGGTGACGCGGACGGTGGAGGCGGTGGGGTAGGACACGTCGCCCTCGACGAGTTCCCCATCGGCGGTGGTGGTCGTGACGGTCGGCTGCCGGACCATGGTGTGGGTGACCTCCCACACGGTGGCCGGGTTCGCGATCGTGTGGTCGACTTGGACAGCGCCGCCCTCGGGGCCAGGCGGACCAGGTTCCCCGTCTTCTCCGGGCGGACCGGGCTCGCCCGGTGCTCCCGGTGGGCCTTGAGCGCCGGGAGGTCCCGGCTCCCCGGGTGGGCCGGTGGCGCCTTGGATGCCGGGGAGGGCGACGGTGACGTCCACGGTGCTGGCCTGCTGCACCGTGACGTCGACGCCGCCGCTTGGCTGCACAGTGACGTCGATGCCGGTCAACGGGTCACCTCCGGGTCCACACGGACCGCGCCCATGAGGAGACGAGTCGGCGCCCCGGACGGGGAGACGAGCTCCAGGTCGTAGACGCCTTCGGTCCACACCCACGGGGTGGACTCGTCTCCGGGGATGTGGATGGTGATGGTTCCGGCAGGGCCGTCGATGACCAGCCGCCCGTTGGCGGTGGTGAGTTCGTGCAGGACTGCGGTGTCGCGGCCACGGCTGGGGCGGATCTGAGCGCGAGCCGTGTACCCGGTTAACACGATGGGTTGCGGGTCGGGGGGCTTGCTGGTGAGCGTCAGGACCCACGTGCAGTCAGATCCCTGCTCGATGTCCAAGTCGAAGATGCCCGCAGCCATGCCGCACAGAGTGCCGGGCCGGGGCCGCTACCGTCTGGGCTCGCCGAGCGGCGCATCGTTCGAGTGAACCTCCACAGGGGTGGGTCGCTAGCGTACGGTAGTGCCAGCGGCGGCCACGCCCGCCCGCTTCCGAGCCTCCGGCCCCACGCGCCGGGAGGCGACGAGGACAAGGTCCCCCGGATCGCGTGAGAGATGAACTTCCGCTTCGCCGCATGGTTTGACGATCCCTGGCGGGGTGGCGTGGGCACCCTGGCCTGAAGGGCTCTGACCATGACGAAGAACTCCGCGAGGAAGAACGACATCCGGCGTCGCATGGCCGCGACCGGCGAGGCGTACAACGCTGCCGCCCGCGCGCTGGACCGGGAGACCACCGAGCTGCTGAGCGAGCCGCCACGCCTGTACCCGATCGTGACGACGCCCTGCACGCACGGATGCGACGGCAGCCCGCACCCGGGCTACGTGTGCGAGACCTGGCACCCGGTCGACCGGAACGGAAAGCCCCGCACCGGCTGGGCCACCTGCCAGGCCGCGAACCTCCCCCTCGGCCGCGCCCAGTCCCTCACAGACCGCTTCCGGGAGAAGCCATCCCACGGCTATCACCTGGACTACACGTGGGTGCTGGCTCTGACGTACGCGCTGCTCCTGGACGAGCAGCCGGACACGGCGCCCAACCCGCACCAGCTGCGCGCGGCCGTCGAAGCCGACGACCTGACGGCCGTCGATGCGCTCATGATGCCCCTGGACTTCGCCGCCGTGCGTCTGCTCGACGTTCCCGCCGAGGATTGGCACGCGAAGATCCGCCCGCTCCTCCACGCCTGGGCAACGAAGGTGAACACCGCGCCAGAGGACGAGCCTCCCGTGTGGGACATAACCCGTATCGAGTACGGCAGCCGCTGCCTGCGCCTGGCCGAACATTGGCTTGAATCGCGGCGGGAGCGCCGGAACCACAACGGCTACATGGAGATCGAGTCGATCCATTGGTGGTTCTCGGTCCCGTTCCTCACCACGGTGCTGATGCGGCAGGTCGGCGGGCACCCGCGCGAGTGGCTGGAGGTCCACCCGGCCCCGCCGCAGTGATTTCCTTACACCCCCGCGCTACGTTGCCCTAATGGCCAGGGACATGACGCACGGCGGCCGGCGCACCGGCCGGAAGCCGGGGAAGCGGAAGCAGTATGCGTGGGAGCGGGGCGTGGTGAAGTCCAACATCCCGGCAGCGGAGCAGCCGAGGAAATGCAAGGGCTGCTCCGCTGAGACGACCGCAGGGAAGCTGCGGTACGGCTACTGCCCGGCCTGCTGGGAGTCCTCACCACCAGGGGACGCCTGAACGTGTGGGGTCTCCATCCATTCGTCGACTTCAAGGATGGCCTCCCATTCCAACGGGCCGTAGGGAACGGCGAGTAGGTGCCGCGCTGAGAGCAGGCTGGTGCGCAACCGCACAACCGCCCCGGGGGTGGCTGAACGGGGAAGGACCACACTCCATTCCCCGGCCAGGCGGGGCGCCGTGGCAGACGGGATCAGGAACGGGATGCTGCGATCCACCCGCTCTCCGTCTGGCCGGAGCCCTGGGTCGGCAGGACCGACCTCCACGATCGGCGACGGCTGTGGCGGGTTGAATCGGGGGAAGGAGTCGAGGGACGCGACGCGGAGCGCGAGCTCACGCTCGTCTTCGGCGGGTATGACGATCTCGACCTGCACGTGCCGCCACCGCGCCGGGTCTTCGTGTTCCAGCCGGGCTGGCCCCTTGTAGACGATCCAGCCGCCGTCATCACGACGGCGAGACTCCAGCCGGGGCGACAGCCACGAGAAGCGGGGGCGGTTCACGCTGTCGCCTCCCTGACGGGGACCGTCAGCGTGACCTCCACGGTCTCCCACGCCACGGTGTCGGTCTCAGCTAGGTTGGCGGGTACCTCGTCCCCGACGTACGAATCCGCCCACGCGCGCATGGCGACACCCGGCGGCGCGTACGCACTGGTCTTGGTCATCCAGTAGCCATACGCGAGGTAGCGCAGAGACTCCGTGGGCAATGCGACAGGCAGCAGTTCCTTGTCGGCGAGTTCCGCCATGAGGCTCTTCCGCAGGCCCCTCCGGATGTGAGTCTGGGCGTCGGGGGCTGCCCAGACTTCTTTCGGGACCGCCTCCCGGACCTGGTACACGGTGTCGTGCGCTTCGAGCACCGCGCGAGCGATCTCGGCCGCCACCTCGTCGTAGAGGAAGACGCCGTTCTTTCGGGCGGCGCGGGCCGCAGCCTCGGCGGGGGTCATGACACCTCCGCATCCGGCGCCAACTCCAGGCCAGCAGCAGAGAGGAAGTCCTCCAGGGTGATTTCCCCGTCCCAGCCGTCGCCCTGCTCGAAGTATGCGACGCAGCCGTCTGGAACTTCGGTCCAGGTGTCGGAGTCGGGGTTGTCGTAGGTGTCGACGGTGCCTCGGCCGGACCGGTAGCGGAGGTAGAGGTACTGGCCTGTGGTGGTCCAGGCGTCCCACTGGGAGGGACACGCGGAGCAGGTCTGTATGACCCTGGTGAGGGGTGCGGGCACGGCGTCTTCTGAGGATGTCCATGGTTGGCCTTCCTCTCGTAGGTCGGCGCGGATGGCGTCCCACACGTGGAGCAGCCACCAGTGCCGCCAGGGGTTCATCCGCCAGTACTTGCGGGCGAGGTAGAGGTACCGGCGCGGCTGAAGCTTCTTCAGGTTGCGGATCATCGGCGTCTCCGGTGGTACTCGGTCTTGGCGCGGCGCGCGGCCGGGTGAGAGCGGTGGAAGAGCACGAGGTGGCCCCACCAGGTAAGGCCGCCGCCTTGGATCGGCATGGTGAAGGTGCGAGGTAGGAGCGGCGCGGACCATTCCGCGAGGGCCGGTTCCTCGTCGGGCAGTTCGAACGCGACGTCATCGACGGTCCCGATCTCCTGCCATGCGTCCGAGTCGTCAGGGTCGGTGCCGAGCGGAGCCCAGAACAGGACGCCGAGCGCGGACGTCTCATCGTCGGGTGTGGTCACGGCGGGCGGATCGACCGGGCCGCTCACCGGTAGTTCCCGCTGCGGTCGAGGGTGGGCAGGATGCGGAGCATGCGCTTCCAGTAGTCCCGTATGGCCCAGGAGGGGCCGGTCAGGGTGAGCAGGTGCATGCGGTGCAGGCGTCCGTGGTCGTGGGTGTGAGCGACGGTGAGGCCGGCCGCTTGGGCCAGCAGCACGGTGCGGCGCAGAGCTCGGCGGGATTTCGGCGAGTATTGGCGGGTGCCGATCGGCCACAGCACCGTCGTCTGGGGCGGGGCGGAGAGGTTCGGGAACATACGCGTTCTCCCAGGTGGGTGGTGGGAGTCCGCAAGGTAGACGGCGGCCGATGCTTACGTCTCGCTACGATCCGGCGTCGAGCGCCAGCACCAGGATGTCGCTGGTTCTGTCGTCGTGGGCAGGGCCTACCACCTGCCATCCCCAGCGCTGGAGCATGGCGTGGGCTGGGGCGTCGGGGGAAGCCAGCAGCGTGGCGTACGGCGCTTCCTGCTGGGCGAGGAGCGTCGCGAGGAGCGTCTTGCCGAGGCCGTGCCGCCGTTGGCCCCATCGGACGTTCAGTTCGGCCACGGCGAACTTCTGTGCGGCGAGCATGTCAGGGGCGGCGGGGGCGGCTTCCTCGCCCCACCACTGGCCCGCCTCGAACATGAGGCCGAAGGCGAACCCGAGGAGTTCGTTTTCGTAGTCGTCTCGGGCCGACACCAGGACGAAACTGGGGTTCTTCATCTGCTCGCCCGTGCGGTCGAGGAACCGTTCGCGGCTGTAGAGCGGCCCGGACAAGTAGGGTCGCTCGTCGTAGTTCGCCAGGTACAGGTTGACGTACTCGTCGCTGAGTACCTCGGCGGCGTCGCCGCCGGTCAGGCACTGGTATTCAATCTTGGACACGGGTCCTCTTTCGTTGCTGAAGGGCAAGATGGTCCTGGTACTCCGAAATGACGCGTGGTCTCACGACGATCCAACAGCGAAGCGTGCGGCGGATCTCTCGCATTGTGAAGGCCCTGCCACCTAGCCTGAGAGTGCGACGTCACCAGGGAAGGGCAGGGCCTTATGTACGACGCTACCAACGAACCTGCGGGTCCGGTACTCACCATCGGCCAGAGAATCCGCATGATCCGCAAGCGGCGCGGGATGACGCAGGAAGTCCTCGCCGGCCTGGTCGGCAAGTCCGTGTCCTGGTTGAAGGACGTGGAGAGCGGGCGCCTCCAGCAGAACCCGCGGCTGCCGATCCTCGTGCAGCTCGCCGAGGCGCTGCGGGTGAAGGACCTGGTGGAGCTGACGGGGGAGCAGTCCATCCCGGTCCGCATGTTCTCAGGGCCGGGGCATCCGGCGCTCGACGACGTGCGGGCGGCGCTCAACTCCACGACGCTACTGCCGGCCGGGGCGGTGCAGCCCCTCACGACGCTGCGCGCCCGACTGGATGCGGCGTGGCGGGTCCGGCATTCCTCCCCGGATCATCGGACCGCGCTGGGAAGGTTGCTGCCGGACCTGCTGCGTGACATGCAGCTCGCCACGGCCTTGTACCGGGACGAGGATCGGCGGCGCGCGCAGGCGCTGCTCGCCGAAACGTACGGCCTCACCCAGATGTTCCTGGCGTTCCAGCCTGCGCAGGATCTGCTGTGGCGGGTCACCGATCGGGCGCTGCTGGCCGCTCAGGAGTCCGAAGACCCGCTGGCGTTGTCGTGCGCGGTGTGGTTCCTGGCGAACGCTCACCGCGACTGCGGAGACTACGACGCGGCCCGCGACGTCAACGAGCAGGGGCTGGCCGCGATTCAACCGTTCCTGGACGGCGCCGGGGTAGGACTGCGCGCGATGTGGGGGGCCTTGTCGTACGAGCTGGCCTACACCGCGGCCCGGTGCGGCGACGCGGGCGAGGCGTGGCGGCAGTGGGAGGAAGCGTCCCGGGTCGCCGAGAGCTTGCCCGCGGACTACTACCAGCCGTGGACGTCGTTCTCCCGAGTCATCATGGGGGCGCACGCGGTCACCGTGGCGGTGGAACTTCACCAGGGAGGCGAGTCCGCCCGGCAGGCCGACAACGCCGTGTCCGCGCCGATCCCATCAAGGCCGCGCCGCGGCCGACATCTGATCGAGGTGGCTCGCGCGCATCATTTGCAGCGTGACCATGCGGCGGTGCTGGGAACTCTGGAGTTGGCGCAGCACGCCGCGCCGGAGACGATCCGCTACAACGGGTACGCGCGGCGGATGACGTTGGATCTCGTCGATGGTCCGGCGGGGCTTCGCCCTCAGGCCAGAGAGTTGGCCGATCGAATTGGGCTTCTGGTCTGACCGTAACGAGGGGACACAGACTGTGTCCCCTCCGTCTCGTTCCGCTGTTTAGCGTGAGGGGATGTTCGCCGACCAAGCGCCCTGCGTCACCCCAGCTCAACAGGCTGAGAGGGCTAGCCAAACCCTCGTCGCCCTGCTGGCGCGGTACAACATTCCCGCTGACGCTCACCCCCTGTCCGGGGGAGAGGTCGCGGTCTCCGTCTACTACGGGCTCATCGCCCGCACTGACGGCGCCGTCTTCTGGTGGACCACCCCCACCCTCAGCCAGCGCGGCGGCCCACTGCTGACGTACGCCACCACCCCCGCCACGGCCGCCGCCCGGCTCGCGGAGCACTACATGATCCAGCGCGGCAAACTCGCAGCCGACCTGCTACGCGGCCCGCTGCTGTCGGACCTGCTGATGCCAGAGGGCGGCCATGCGCCGATGTGACCGTGAGCAGGCCGAGGCCGAGCGGGCGCTGAAAGTCGCCGAAGCTGAGCAGGTGCAGGAGTCCGCGCCCGGATGGCTGGTCATGTGGCGCACCTGGCGGCAGTGTTTCACCGCGTTCGAGTGCCGCGACCCCGACCAGACTCGTATCGTCGAGGCCCCCACGACCAGCGAGCTACGGCGCCTCATGCAGTGCGTCGAGATTGAACTTGGACTCTGGCAGACCCTGCCTCACCCCGTGCCTGCCGCGCTCACACCCAACGTGGCCGGTCACCAGGGTCTGCCAGGCACCACTCCGCGGCCCCGGAACGACACCGTTCTCGGGAGGGGCACTTCAGGGAGACGGAGCGTCTTCCGGGGTCGCGGTCTCTCACCGTCGGCGCCACCGTAGGCGTTGACCAGCACCCCGCACCGGCGGATCGTCACGGTTGAACACCCCGGTCCGCTTCACACCGGAAAAAAAGGGGAAAGAGAGTTGACCGCAACGCAGCACGAACCCCACCTCGCCGTACCCTCCATGGATTTGCGGTACCTCGCGGCTGAGATCACGGGCCGCTGCCAGCTCGAATGCACGCACTGCTACGCCGAATCAGGGCCGTCCGGAACGGACGGCACCATGACCGTCGCGGACTGGAAACGCGTCATCGACGAGGCCGTCGCCCTGGGCGCCCGGCAGGTGCAGTTCATCGGCGGAGAGCCGACACAGCACCGCGGACTGCCTGAGCTGATCCGTCACACCCTGGCCGCAGGGGTCGACGCCGAGGTGTTCTCCAACCTGGTGCACCTGCCAGATGAGGTGTGGGAGGCGATCAGCGCGCCGGGGGCGCAGCTCGCGACGTCGTTCTACACCGATGACCCGGTCGAGCACATGCGGATCACCGGCCGCAACACGCTGCCTCGGACGCAGGCCAACATCATGGAGGCGCTGGCCCGGTCGATCCCACTGCGGGTCACTCTCGTCGCCATGAAGGCAGGCCAGCGAATCACGGAAGCCGAAGCGCTGCTGCGCAGCCTCGGCGTGGAGAGGATCCGCACGGACCGGCTGCGGGCTCTCGGCCGGCCGAACCCGGGAGGGGCGAGCGTCGACGAGTTGTGTGGGCACTGCGGGCAGGGCAGGGTCGCGGTCTCCCCTGCGGGGGACGTGTGGCCGTGCGTCATGGGCCGGTTCCTCGTCACGGGCAACGTGCTCCAACAACCACTGGGCGACGTGCTCACCGGGCGTGCGTGGCAGGAGACCCTGGCCCGGGTGCCGAGGAGCGGCGGCAAGGCGTGCGCGCCGGAGTGCAACCCGGCCAGCGACGGCGGAGACTGCGCTCCGGCTCAGCAAGTCGATGGAGAATGAGCCATGGACTGGATTCCGCACGCTGCCGCGCTCGCCGCTCAGGTCACCCATCCGCGTTCGCGGTGGCGTGAAGCAGTCACCGAAACGCCCCGGCATCTGCTCGTTCCCCGCTGGTGGGCTCCAGGGCCGGGCGGGCGTCAAGTGTACGACGGTCCGGCTGACGAGGCCGCGTGGGCGCGAGCGGCCTACAGCGACCGCACGTTGGTCACGCAGATCGGGCCGCTCCACGCTGACCACGCGGCACCTGGTGATCGGCCGCGCGGCTACCCGACGTCGTCCTCGACCCTGCCCAGCTTGGTCTTGAGCCTGTTCGGACACGCCACCATCCCCCTGGACGCGGATGTGCTCGACGTCGGCACGGGTTCCGGATACGGCGCCGGACTACTGGCTCGCCGTCTCGGCGACCACCGAATCACCAGCATCGACGTGGACCCGTACCTGACGAAGGTTGCGGCTGAGCGCCTCGACGGTGTCGGGTTGCGTCCGCGCATCGCCACGGTGGACGGGACAGGTGCTGTCCCGGGAGCCTATGACCGGATCGTCGCCACGGTGTCGGTGCGTCCGATCCCTGCCGGGTGGTTGGCCGCGCTGCGGCCGGGCGGCCGCCTGGTGACGACCATCACGAACTGCTCAATGATCATCGTGGCGGACAAGACACCGGACGGCGGCGCGGTCGGCCACGTCGCCCGCGACTGGGCGATGTTCATGACCACCCGCACCGGCGAGGACTACCCCGACGACCTGAACGGCATGTTCGAGCAGGTCCGCGACCAGGACGGCGACGAGGTGACGGTCAGCGCCTACCCGGTCGTCAACGTGATCGACGCCTGGGAGCTACGGACCATGGTGGAGCTCACGGCCCCCGACATCGAGCACTACTTCGAGGAAGAGGACGGAACTCGGACGGCGTGGATGCTCCACGCGGACGGTTCTTGGGCTCGGGCCGTCGACTGCGGCGACGGGCGTACGACAGTCCACCAGGGCGGCCCGCGCCGCCTGTGGGACGTGCTGGAGGAGGTGCGCTCGTACTGGCTTCAGCACGGCAGCCTGCCCATCTACGGGGCCACTGCGCGGGTTACCCCGGACGGGACGGTCCATCTACGCCGCGGAGGCTGGAAGGCCACCATCAGGCGGGAGCTCGTACCCGAAGTGATGTGAACCCAGTAAGGCGACCGCGCGTCACCTGTAGGCGTCTATGAGGGGCGTACGGCCGACTTGCTACGGCCCGAAGGACCGGCTGATCAACGCTCGTAGGAAGCGCGGGTCAGCCGGTCCTTTCTCGTCACGGGTTCTTGACGACAGCCTTGCTGTTGAACCACTGCACGATCAGGACCGCCGCGTGCACAGCGGCCTCCGCGGCTTCCTGCGTGGCCGGCTTCGACGTCGGCCCGCCGGCGTGCCGGTCGCGCTGGCCTTGCCAGAGCATTCTGATCAGGCCGATGACGGGCTCGGCGGAGGCGGGGTTCCCGTTCTTGTCGTCGAGGACCGTCGTCCACTTCGCCTTGGTGTCCTCCAGGTGCTTCAACGCCGTGCCCAGCGTCGGGGTACCCGCGTTGGGGATCGTCGCCGGGATGACGACCGCCTCAGCGGCCTTGATCGCCTGGCTGTACGCCTTCTCCGGGTCCGGGTGGAACGCATACGCTGCCGCCCAGGCTGCTTTCAGGTGTGTGGCGGCGTCGGTAGGTGCGGCAGCGATCGTGGCTTTGGCAGCCTCGGCGACGGTCTCGTCGACTCGACGTTCAAGCCCGTCGAATTCAGCGTTGGGTTGCCAGGCGGAACCAGCCTCGATGAGCCTGAAGTGGAGCTCTTTGACAGTGACGACCCACTTCTTGCGGAACTGCTGCTCTTCCCATTCCATGTAGCGGCCAGGAGGCCTCAGCAAGGTGACGTTCGTGGCCAGCACGACGTCGATCGCCTCCAGTAAGTCCTTCCCCTGAAGGTCGAGTATGGCTGTGCCTCGGGGCTGATCGGTTGGGTGGACCCAGATGGTCCGGCGGAGCCGGAGCTGCACAGACGTCGCGAGGCCCTGGTACTCACGCAGTGCAGTCAGGACCCATTTGAATAAGACCGGCTCAAGGTAGTCGGGCACGTCTTCGACGAGCTCACGCTCGCCGGTCTTCCCGGCGACTCGCTCCCAGAGCGGTCGCCATGGTGGTTTGGTCGGCGTTGTCACGAGATCCAGGGTAGGGGAGCTAGTGTGCGGGTCTCACGGCCTTATCCGGCCGCCGGTGGCCGGATCCTCCGGGCCTGCGGCATGGCCAGCTTGTCGACGGCCGCGCGGCGGGTGCGATCGGGCCGCCGGTCGTAGCGGGCGGTGGTGTTCGGGGAGGCGTGCCCGACGAGGGCTTGTGCGGTGGCGAGGTCGACGCCGGCGTCGAGGAGTTCGCCGATGAAGGTGCGGCGGAAGTCGTGGGGGGTGCGGGAGGCGACTCCGGCTTGGGTGATGCGGTTGGCGAGGATGTAGCGGATGGCTTGGGGGGTGAGGTGGGTTAGGGTGCCGTCCTGGTTGAGGGCGGCGTGGCCTCCTCGGCGGAAGCGGGGGAATAGGGCGCCGGGGGTTTCGCCGCGGACTGCGATCCATGCTTCGAGGCGGGATACGGCGTCGCTGGTGAGGAACACGAGGCGTTCCTTGTTGCGCTTGCCGATGACGCGGAGGGATCGTTCGGCGGAGTCGTAGTTGGTCAGGGTGAGGCTGGCGAGTTCGGCGCGGCGGCAGCCGGTGGAGTAGAGGGCAGCGAACAGGGCGCTGTCGCGGGCTCCGAGGGGGGTGGGGTCGTCGTCGCATGCGGCGAAGACGGCGCCGACTGCTTCGGAGGCGACGTGCTTGCCCTTGGGGAGTCGGGTGGCGGTCAGGTTCGGGATGTCGGAGGCGCGTTTGCTGTCTTCGGCGCTCATCAGGCCGAGTCGCCAGGCTTCTCTCAGGACGCGGCGGAGGGCGACGAGGTGTTTGTTGACGTAGGCCGGTGACCAGGGTCTGGTCTTGCCGTCTTTGAGTTCGACCTTCCGCTCGATCAGCAGTTTGCGGATGTGGGTGGTGTGCTCGTAGCGGAGTAGGTGCCATGGTTGGCCTGCGCCTGAGGTGACGTCGGGGTTGAGCATGTGGGCGATCCGGTCGAGGCATGCGCCCATGTCCGCTTTTGAGGTTTCGGCGTCGAGGGAGTCGAGGTACACGCGGTAGGGGTCTTTGGCGGGGTCGATGGGGGCCGGTACGGCGGGGAGCCGTACCGGGTCATCGGCCACGGCCGGGAGGCGGTGCTCTGCGGTCACTGCGTGGCCTGTTCCGCGTCGGGGTCGACGTCGACTGCGATGTGGCTGAACGCCGAGTGGAAAGCGGCGGCGTGCTGCTCGGCTGCGGCGAAAGCGCGGGTGAGCGCGTCCAACTCGGTGACAGCCTGGGTGATCCGGACGGCGGGGTCGGTGCCTTCGTCGTCGCGGAGAACGTACCGGCCGGGGTAGGCGCCGACCTTGGTGCGGAGGTCTCCGGCGAGCTGGATGAGGCTACGAGCAGCGTCCGTGAGGAGCCAGCCCGCCCGGTACACGTCGTCCTGGGTGACGTCCTGGGCGCGCTGCCCAGCGGCTTCACGGATCGCTGCGCAGCCTGCCTCGAAGTCGTCGAGGTTCATCGGGTGCGATCCTCTCCGGTGTCGGCGGGGCGGGGCCAGTGGAGGGTGAGGAGCACGTGCGCGCCGACGCGCGGAGGCGGATCCCCAAGCGGTGTGCGCCGCTCCGTGGCCGTGATGGTGATGCGGGGTGGTTCGGCGTGGGTCCATCCTTGGGCTTCGACGGCGGCGATCGCGTCCTCGGCGACGTCGTACAGGTCGCGTCGTACGGCGGCCGTGGCGGGCGCGGACTCGTCGTCAGTGGCCCACGCGGTGCCCTGCACTTCCAGCGGGCCGCCGAGTTCGATCCTGTAGGTGGGGTTGTCGAGGTGCGCGGACAGCGCGGTGACGAGGGCGCCCAGTTCGGGTTTGCCGTAGGGGTCGATGGGGTTGAGGAGGGTGGTGTCGGCTGACGGCTGGTACGGGGGCATGGTCATGAGATGGTGACCTTCCTGATGGTGTCTGGGGCGCGCAGGCCCGGGATGACGTAGAGACCCTCGGGGAGGTCGAGCGCGATCATCACATCGGCCTCTCGTTCGGACGGCGGAGCGCTTCGATCACCGCGTCGCCCGCATCCCATGACTCTCTCATCAGGGCCAATGTCGTTGCGGTGCGATCCGTCTCGGCCTCGACGATCTGCCACCCCTCTTCGAGGCACGCATTCGAGATCCGGTCGAAATCCGCTTCGGCCTGTTTCAGCTTCTCGTGCGCCGCGGCGATCTTCACGGCGTCGCCGTCCTTCTGGGCGCGGGTCACCTGGCCGCGCATCGAGGAGATACGCCGGAACGCCTTCGTGCTTTCGTCCCTGAGCATTGTCGCTCGGGCGTTCGCGACGGCGTTCTCTGCCGAAGTGACAGTCGCGTGCTCGGCGAACTTCCGGTAGGCCGTGTCCGCAGCTTCCCGCAGGGTGTCGAGTTCCGGGTCTACGGGGCGGTGCTCGTCAGGATTCATGAAGCGCTGGCCTTCCTGGTTTCGTGGGCGGCGTCGGCTTGGGCGAACAGTGCTGCGCATGCCGGGCGGCGGCACCGGCTGCTCAAGGGGACTTCGTACGCGGGGACTTCGACCATGCCGCCCATCTTGATTCGGCGGGGGTCGCACGCGGCGGTGGCCTCGGTTGAGCCACCTGCGACGGCGTAGGTGTGGGAGACGACCACGATGTGCCGCTGCTTGATAGTTCGGGCGTCCGGACACGAGAGGAACGTGGCGTCCCGGTATCCGGCGAGCAGTTGTCCACCTCGCAGGAGAGGGGTACCTGCCTTGGCGTCGGTGAGTTCGGTGTCGGCCCACTCGACCCCGGCCGGGCGGGCCGTTCGCGTCACGCCGTCCACGTATTCCACCCGCCACGTCGGGTGGTAGGAGAGCACCAGGTGCGGCGGCTCGTCGACCCGGACCCGCAGGCCCGCACCTCGGAAGCCGACGATCCGGCCGGGCTTCCCGTCTACGATGACTCGGTCCCCCCGGTAGGCGGGCACCTGGTAATAGCGGCGGACGTAGTCGGCGGAGCCGCCCTTCCCGCCGTCGAGTCGGTGGGGTGTCATCGGTCAGTCCTCGTCTTCGGGGGTGGCGAGGGCAGCGGCCTCGCGCAGCCTGACGGAGAGGACGTCGGTGGGACTGGGGCAGTCGGGCTCCAGGGCGTCGAGTACGTCAGCCATGATGACCGCCTCCTGCGGCGAGAGGCGAGCGCTCTCGGCGCTCGTGAGGAGCCCCACTTGGACGACGGGTTTGCCGATCCTCGCTGGCTCGTCCACGCGACCCACGTTGATGAGAACGCTGGGGCGAAGGGACGACTGCCCGATCGCCACGCTCTCGCTCCGGTGAATGCGGAAGTAGTCGTCGTGCTCGTGGCCAGCGACACACCATGTCGGGCAGGCAGTGCCCTGGGGGCGTTTCGGCGTGGGCCGCTCGATCGACGGCTGGTCGGCGCTCAGGCTCTCCGGCTCCAGGTGGCCCTTCCACTCGACGTGAATAGCGTCCCCGACCTCACCGGGGGCGTCGCCGTAAGGGCTGGGGTCGATGTCGTAGATGCGGCGCCGGTCCGGGTCGTGCTCGCCCGGGGTGGCCACCCGCTCCCACAGTTGACCGCGCCAGCCGCACTCGCACAGGCCCCGCCACCCGATCGCGGTGCGACCATCGACCGTCTCCGGCTCGCCCCTGTGCTGCCCGTGCAGCGGGCCGGGGGCGAACTGGCGCGCCAGCGCGCCGCCACCTCCGGAGCCAACCGAGAGCCCGCCGTCCGGGAATTGGGCGGCGTCCCACCCCTCGTGCTCGCCGTCCTCGTTGGACCATCCCATTACGCCTCCATCTCTGTTTTGTCTGCCTGGTCACTACTTTGCGGCTGGGCGTAGCTTTAGGAGTCCGGGGCCTGGACGGCGTCGGCCGTGGCCGGGCGAGGCGGGTCTGCTGTCGCCGGGCAGACGTGGCCGAAGTGCTCCCCAGGGATCGTGGTCACCTGCCCGGCGTGACGCGGGTCGTTGTTCACCCGCACGGTGGGGATGCACCCGCACGAGTACCGAGTGATGTAGACGCCGTACCTCCCCGGCCGAACAAGCTCCTCGGCGCGGTCCGCAACGAGCCGCCGGTGCGCGGGGTCGTGGATCGCGGCGGACGTGATGCCGAGGTCAGTTCTGGCGACGATCGAGCGTCGCGGAACTCCTAGGGCCGCGATGGTGTCCTTGATGTGCTTGGTCACGGGGTTCACGGTCAGTCCTCGTCTTCGCCGGTGTCGAGTTCGGCGCCGCATTCGCGGCATTCGGGGTCGCCTGGTCGGGCGGTGTGGTCCCATTCCCATCCGCATCCGGCTTCCTCGGGGAGGGACTGGTCGGCGGTCATCACGTGGTGGTCCTTTCCGGGGAGGTGGGGGTGGTGCTCTCCCACGGGCCGATCACGCGCGCCAGTGCCGTGACGAGCGTGTACTCGCAGCGGCGCCCCAGCGTGCTGGTCACGCGCTCGAATCGGGTCAGGGTGACCGCGCGGAGGTCTTCGGGGTTGCTCTGCTCGTTGCCCAGGGCGGCGGGGTAGCCGATGGTGCCCCCGTTGTAGACGGTTCCGGCGCGCGGCGCGGAGCCGTCTCCTGCCCGTTTGAATGCCGGGCCGGGGGTGCGGGTCTTGAGGTAGAGGTGATCGCGGTCTACTGGGGCGAGGAACACGATCGGCCGTACCGGGCCGAAGCGGTCCCGGTAGGCGTAGACCTCGCCGGGCTTGATGTCCTTGGCCTTCATGGTGGGGGGTGCTCCTTATCTGGTCGCGCCGAGCGGCGTGTGGCGCTTGGCCCGGCGGACCTCCGCATACTCCGGCTGGCGCTGATCGACGCAGCGGGCGTGCGCCCATCCGAACTTCTCCGAGGTAAAGAAGTTTTCGGGCTGGTCGTTCGGGTCGCACACTCGGCAGTGGTGGTCGTCACACAGCAGGCACGGCTCCGGCATGCGCACCGGCGGCGTGTCACGGCAGCACGTGCCGAGCCAGTCCGGCGCGAGCACGATGGCCTGCCCGCAGTAGCACGGCCGCATCGCGGCTGTCGCGAGTTCCACAGAGTCGCCGGGCGTGCGCGGGCAACCGTTCGGGTGGCCCTCCACCGTGCAGTCCAGGCCACAGCGGCGGCACCGCAGCATCCACTCCTGGATGTCCGGTCCGCTGCCGTACAGGTCTCCCGGTGTGGCGTCCCGCCCGAACGGCCGGTTGTCGCGCGCTTTCCAGCAGTGCCTGCACTCCGCGGCTGGGCCGCCGAAGGCGTCGCAGACCTGACCGGCCAGCGTAGCCTTCAGCCGCTCGATCAGGTTGGCCCTGACTTGGGTACGCATGCTCATCTGGGGGGTGCTCCTTTCCGGGGAGGGGAGGGGAGGGGTCTGAGTGCTCTCTCCTGCGTCTGAGGCTGTCCGGCCAGAAGCACCGGAGGAGAGAACCGGGGAGGGTCAGGAGTCGGCGACTTGCCAGCCTGTGTCGATGTGCTCCCATATCCAGTCGTTGATCGCTTCGCTGGCAGTTTTCTCCTGCTCGTCGCTGGACATGGATTCCCAGTCCGTGCGGGTAATGCCAGTGTTGAGGGTGGCGGTTTGTTCAGCGTTGCTGATGCCGATGCCCAAGCTGACGTTCAGCTTGATCGTCTCGTCGCTGCTCATCTGGGGGATGCTCCTTTCCGGGGTGCTGGGGACAGCATACCGTAGATAGCTTTCTAGAATTGAGATTCTCGTTAGCTATTCTTGGTAGAGTCAGAGACGCAAAAACCACACCTATATATAGGGGTCCACGCGATGAGCACTCCCGAGATGAGCAACGACGAGCGAGACGCCTACCTCCGGTCGCTCTCGCCCGAGGACCGGCATCTGGCGAGCACGGCTGAGAACATCTCCATGGGGGTCGGCGTCGACTCGAACGGAGTCCCCTACTTCAGCAGCCTGTGGATGGAGACGAAGCAGGCGCACCCCATCACTGACGAATCCGGAGAGGACACCCCCTGATGAGCGACAAAGACCCGTCCTTCGACCGCGCGGCCCGGTATCTCGCCGACGCGCTCGGCATCGACCCCGAAGCCGTCCTCGCGAGCAGCCGCGAGCATGTCGATTCCCTCACCCAGCTCGACGGGCCGCAGGGGGCGCCGACGTACGGTGAATCGCTCCTGCTCGCCCTCGCCAAGGTCGCCCGGGACCACGAGGTCGCCCGGAGCCGCGGAGACCTCCTCGTGCACGGTGACGCCGACTACCCGTGGATCGCTGAGGTTCGTCTCGGACACAGCCAGCTCGTCGCGCGGGGAACTGGGCTCTCCTGGGGCGCGGCGCTCGGCAACGCCCTCCCTGGGATCTATGCGTTGCGCGCCGGGGAGTGGACGCTGACCCTGAGCGGCCCGGACGGGGACGAGGCCAGCCTCAAGAAGCGGAGCTTGTCGGCCACGTTCCGGACGCGGGCCGGTGTCGAAGCCGCGGTGAGAGCCCGAACCTGGCATCAGGTCCGGGACGCGATGCAGCAGGAGCGGGATGCCCGCCTGGCGGCAGAGGTTGAGCCGTCCTGACCGGTGCTTGCCGGTGGTGGCCCCTCCTTCCCCCTACGAAGGAGGGGCCACCATCGTCTTCCCGGGGCCGCACCTGATCCCAGGTCAGTTCGCCGCGTACAGGAGTTTGCGTACGTCAGCGGGCCGATACCCCCAGGCGTAGGGGACGGTCGCTTCGCGGCGCGGCCGGATGTGTTTCTTGGCGGCTCGGCGGGGCGGCTGCCAGGTGGTGATGCGGAACATGTCGTCGGCGGCGCCTTCCACGGCAGCGCCGCTGGTTTCCTCGGCGGCGGGCGGCGGTGTTGCTGGGGTGGTGGGGAGCGGCGCCTCCTCAGCGGGCGCCTCTACGGGGGGCGGGCAGGTCGTCGGTTCTGGTGCGGTCTGCCTCTGCTCCTCTCCCTGAGGTTCCGGGGCGGGCGGGGCGGTGGTTGGCTCCGGCGGCGGCGAGGTGTCGTTGGTGGTGGGTTCGGGGGCGGGGATCGGCATGCCGCCGGCCGGTGGGGTGCAGGTGGGAGACGTTGCGGGTGCCGGTGGGGCTGTGAGGGCGGGTTGCGGTGCGGGCGGTGTGGCCGGGGTGGTGCTTTCTGTGGGAGTGGGGGGTGCGGCTTCGCTGGAGGTGGGGGTGGGCGTGCTGGTGTGGCGAGTTCGTGGGCTTCGCGACCACCTCGGCGCCGAGGTGGAGGTGGTCGACGCCGAGGTGGCCGGGGCCGGTTTGGGGAGGGGCGCGGTTGTGGTGCCTGCCGCGGTGGGGGTGGGTGAGGTGGCGGCGAACGCGGGACCCACCCCGGCCTTCGTCGGACCGTCGTTGGTCGGCGAAGGCGACAGGTCCGGCGATGTGGCCGGGGTGGGAGTTTCGGCGACCACGGGGGGCGGGTCGGGGGTGACGACGTCAGCGATCGCGGGGGCGATCGTGGGGGCGGTCAGGGCGAGGCCGACCCCGGCGACGGTGGCGCTGGCGACGGTGGCGGTGGTGCCGGTGGCGGTGGCGACGACGTTGACGAGCGCGGCGACGGCGCCGACTCCGTGGGTGGCGGCTACGGGGGTGGCGGCGACGACGGCGCCGGTTCCGGCGGCGGCCCCTCCCCCAGCCCCGGCTCCGGTGATGGCGGTGATCTTCGCTGTGGCCCATTCCCGGATGCCGGGGAAGAACATGACCGGGATGAAGGCGGCGACGCCGGAGCGGACTCCGTAACGTTCCATCCAGCGGTCGGAGGCCGCGCTGAAGGTGGCCGCACGGGTGAGTGCGATCGTGCGGGCCACCTCGGGGGTGCGGGGGTTGTCGGCGTACTTTCGGGCGCGTGCGGCCTGCTCGGTGAGGATGCGTCCGATCACAGCGCGGGGGACGCCGGTACGGGAGACCGCGTTGCGCTGCGACACCCGCCCTTTCGACATGTCGCAGCGGGCGCCGATGCGTTCCACGACGGCGATTTTGTTGTCCGCGAGGCGGAGCATCTCCAGGTCGCGGAGCGCGGTGAGGAGTTCGACCTCGGCGGTGGTTTGGCGCAGGGTCTCGTTGATGAGGCCGAGGAACGCCATCGGGTCGGTGGGGTGGTCGGGGAAGTGCCCGGTGAGGAACATGCTGATGAGGAGCAGCCGGGAGTCGTCGGCGTACGCCTGAACGGCTTTTGCCTGCTCAGCGAGGACGCTCCTGATGGTCTCGCGGGCTGCGCCGGTGCGGGTGGCGGTGTTGCGCTGCGACACCCAGCCTTTCGACATGCCGCAGCGGGCGCCGATGCGTTCCACGACGGCGATTTTGTTGTCGGCGAGGCGGAGCATCTCGAGGTCGCGGAGCGCGGTGAGGAGTTCGACCTCGGCTGTGGTTTGCTTCAGCCCTTTGTTGATGCGGCCGAGGAACAGCATGCAGTCGTCAGGGCCGTCAGGGAGGTGTCCGGCCAGGAACACCTCAAGTAGGGCGAGCCGGCCGGAGTCGGAGGAGTGGGGGGTTGCGCTGTCGTCCATGTGGTCTCCGGGCGGGGTGGCCTGGTCGCGCTGTTCCGCAGGGCCGAGGCTGAGCAAGGCGGGTGGTTCGGATCGTGGTGGTAGCGGGTAGGGCGGTGCGGTTCGCCACGCTCTACCCGCTGGGCTGGTTCAGCGGTTCAGTTCGCCGACGCCGCCGACGACTTCGAAGCTGCGGTAGCCGGTGAACGGGTCGTTTTCGGGGTCGGGCCGCCAGTCGGCGGCCAGGGGGATCGGGTCGTCCGCGCCGGAGTCGACCAGGCGGAACCCGGCGAACATGTCCCGGATCTCCTCCATGGAGCGGGGATGGACGGGGTTGCTGGTCTGCCTGTACACGGCTCTGGCGGCTTCCAGTTCGTCGTCTGGGATGTTGTCGGAGCAGGCGTGCGACAGCGCCAGGTGCGAGCCGGGGGCCAGGGCTTCCCGAAGTTCCGTCATGATCTGCGGGACGTTGGTGGGGATGAACGTCATGACGCCCACCACGATGAGACCGATCGGCTTGGTGAAGTCCAGGGTGTCGCGCACCTGGGGGTGGTCGAGGATCGTCTTGGGGTGGTTCAGGTCCCCCATGATCGTCGTGACGCCCTCCCCGTCGAGGAGACCTGAGCAGTTCGCGACCACGCCGGGGTCGCTGTCGACGTAGACGACCCTCGCGTCGGGGTGGTACTCGCGGGCGATGTCATGCACGTTTGGTTCGACGGGGAGGCCGCAGCCGATGTCGAGGAACTGGTCGATGCCGGCCACGCTCGACATGTAGCGGACGGATCGGCCGAGGAACCCGCGGTTGGAGGTGCAGGCGACAGCGATGGTGGAGTGGCTCTCCATCAGGAGCTTTACGGCCTCGACGTCGGCGGTGAAAGCGGCGTCTTTCAGGGACGGGGGGATGGGCCGGCCTGTTTGGGCGGCGTTCTTGCGGAGCGCGAAGAGGATCATCTGCGCGTACATGCGGGCGCCGTTGGGCACCGCGACGTCTCCGACAGCGAGACCGGTCATGAGGAGCCTTCCAGGAGGGATTCAGCGTGGATACGGTTGCGGATCTTGGTGAGGATTCCGGCCGTCGCGGTGTGGGCGCGTGCGGCGATCACGAGCCGGTCGAACGTCATCACCCGCTCCTCGTCGCCTCTCCAGTCGGAGACGTGCTCCGCGCCGAGGTCATGAATCACGGTTTTCTGCGATTCGATGGGGAAGCGGAAAATGGAGAACGGGGCGCAGCGGGGCATGAAGGTCGTGTCCATGGGGTTCACCCAGATACGGATGCGCGGGTTCTGGATCCGCTCGATCAGCGCGTCGAGCTGCTTCAGGTGTGCGGTGATGCCGCCGATTGGTCGCCACAGGGCGGGTTCCTCGATCACGGCCCAGAACCGGGGGCCGTCGTCGGTGTCCAGCGCGTGCTGACGCTGTTGGAGGTACTTGACGGCGTGGTCGACGAGATCTTGTGAGGGTTGCGGGTGTCGGCTGGTGCGGAAGAGAGCCGCTGCGCATTCCGGGGTCTGTAGCAGGTCCGGGACGGCGGTGGGGTTGTAGCTGCGGATCAGGGTGGCGGTGCCCTCGCGGTGCCAGCGAACCGCTTCTTCTAGGGGTAGTGACCGCTGGTCCCACCAGTCGGCGTTGCGTTCGCCGGTCGCGACCGAGATGAGCATCGCCTGCTGGTGGCGGTCGGTGACGCCGTAGAGGGTGAGGAGGTCGCTCAGGTCGTTGGGGCGGAGGCCGCGGAGCCCTTCTTCCATGCGGCTGATCTTCGACCCTGTGGCGCGGATGGCTTTCGCGGCTTCGCCTTGGGTGAGGTTCTGGGCGAGGCGCATTTCTCTCAGCCGGGCGCCGACGAGTTTGCGCCCTACGAGGGTCTTGTCGCTCTCCAGGTCGGTTTCTCGGGCTGTCACAGGGTTCTCCAGGTGCCGGGCAACAGGTTTGCCATGGCACCGGAACCGTTGCGGGTGTGGCGAGGTTAGGCGCTGTTATTCCTGGCTGTCCAGTGGCAACACGGGTGACCAGCACGTGTCAAGATCACAAAATTTGCCACGCTTACTCTCTGGCAGGAAGGCGTGAAAGCGGTGAGGTGTCTGACCAGGGAAAGTGTGAGGGCGCCTCATGCCGGGTTGGCGCGGACACCCCCCACGTCAGTCACTGCCTGGACTGGGGTGAATGCCGTAAGCCCAGGTAGGGCGGCCACAGCGGCGATCTAGCACCGCTAGGCGGTTGGCAAATCCAAAATTGTCTCAGAACTCGCCCGCTCACCCCGGATTCGTGCGGTCGGTGTGAGCGCAGACCCACTCCAGCCACGAGCCGGGGATGAGGTGAATGTCGTGGCTCCAGTGCCAGCGGCCCCAGCGGCGGCCGAGCATCGCCGGGCAGTAGACGAAGTGCGCGACCGCGTCCAGCCTCCGCCACGCCCAGGCCCGGACGCGGGACAGCCGAGGGCGGCGCGTCACGCGTCCCCCGCCGTAGATATGCGGGGGCCGCCGCAGCGGGCTTTGGCGCCGTCCGGGCGGGGGGTGACGTGTCCGTGTCCGCCGGTCACTGAGTGGCCCCGCTCTGCCCGGTCGTCTGGTCAGCGGGTGCGCCCGCATCGATGCCCAGCTCGTTGCGTAGGCGGTGCAGCCGCTCCCGCGACCAATGAGCGAGCCGGGCGTTACCGGTCAGGCTCCACATGCTTTCGGCGCCGGACTGGTGAACGGCGGCGAGGAGGCGTAGCCACGCCACATCAACCCACTCGGTGACGGAGTGGGGGTAGCAGCGGTGGCGGGCTGCGTGTTCGGGGCCGGTGGTGGGCGGGCAGCCGACCTCGACCAGCGGGTAGGAGTAGCGGCCGATCAGCAGGTCACAGTCCGCGTGTTCGGGGATGCCTGAAGCGATCGCGGTGGCGGCATATTCGGGGCGGTCGTACTCGGCCTCGGCGGTGATGGCCGGGTCGTGGGAGAGGCAGAGAACACGGTAGATGCTGCTCATCGACTGTCCGCCTTCTCGGCGGCGGCTCGGGCGCGGGTGATGAGGTTCTTGAGCGCTTGGGAGAGCAGCAGGGTCCATACGGCGCCGATGCCCAAGGCGGCGATGAGCGCGGGGGTGATGGTGTCGAAGGGGGTGTCGGAGATTCGCCGAGCGATTGACAGGGGCAGGCACATCGTGGCGGCGAAGCAGGAGGCCAGCGTGTACCGGGCGCGGGTGGTCAGGAGCCCTTCGGCGTTGTTCGGGTGCGGGCAAGGGGGCGGGTCGTCGGCGAGTTGGCGCAGGCGGCTCGTGACGGTGCCGACGCTGCCGCACCATGCCCATCCGAGGATGACCGCGAGGATCAGCGCGGTGAAGCTGTTGGGGAAGGCGTGGCTGACGTAGGTGACGGGGTAGACGAGCGTCGCGAGGAACATCGTGAGGATGACGATCGCGTCGCGCAACCTGGCGAAGGGGGACATGCGGGTTCCGTTCGGTGAGGTGGTCAGTGCGGGGTCAGCGGGCGGCCAGCGCGGCGGCCTTGCGGCGGGTGTCGGGGCCGACGATGCCGTCGACGGGGAGCTTGTGGGTGCGCTGCCAGGCGCGGGTCATGGCGGCGGTGTGTTCGCCGTACCAGCCGTCGACGGCGACCGCGTGGCCGCCGTCGCGGAGGGTGCGCTGCCAGGCTTTGACGTCGTCTCCGTGCATCATGGGGCGGCCCTTGACGTACATGAGCAGACGGGCGGCCGGCGCCTTGACGGCAGGCTTGGCCGCCGGGGTGGGGGTGGCGGGTTTGCCGTCCCCGGTGGGGGCGGGGCAGCCCTTCCTCACCCAGGCGTGCAGGGGCTCGCCGGGGCAACTCGTTGAGTAGCCGTCCTTGTGTCCCTTGAGGTCGTTGCCAGCGGCTCCCCGAGAGCGGAGGTAAGCGATGGCGTCAAGGACTCCCCACAGGACGCCGTCGTTGGGCTTCACGAAGCCGGAGGAGCCGACGAGAGCGAGCACGGCGTAATGCGCGCTGTTGAGGCCGGCGCCGTTCGCGGCGGGGACGTGGTGGGGGCCGCGGCCTTCGAATACCTTCCGGTGGGGGCACGCGGCGGCCGTGTAGCCGAGGTCTATCCAGCGGTTGCTGTCCATGTGTTGGTTCTGGAAGGACTGCATGAGGCGGATGCACATGCCGTGGTCGTTGACGATGTCGGGGTCCACCGAGCCGCCGGTGTAGTGGACCTTCACGCCTTTGGTGGAGGCGAGGTAGGTGTAGGCGCCGCGAGGTGGGCGGGCGCCCCACTCCTTGCGGGTGATGAGGTCGATCGGCACGGGGTCCTCCCTGGGTGTGCGGGTGAGTCGGGGGTGAGGATGTCGGGTCGTCAGGACTTGCGTCTCGCTTCGATCCGGGAGGTGGGGAGGGGCGGTGTTCGCCTCCTCCCTGGGGTGGTTACTTCTCGGCGGGGTGGGCGCGGCGGCGTGGGACCCCGGCGGCGTCGACAATCTTGAAGATCGTGGATGAGCCGACGCGGAAACGCACGGTGATGCTTCTGAGCGTCTCCCCCTCGGTGTAGGCGGCGAGGATCTGTGCCTGTTTGGCGGGCGGCGGCATATGCCCCCCAGGGCGTCGGAGGGAAACCCTGGCGCGGACGAGTCGGCCGTGGATGGCTACGCCGGTGATGCCAGCGCGTTCTGCGATCTGCGTCAGGGACAGGCCCTGCTCGTAGAGGCGGGCGGCCTCGAGGTCGATGGGGCGCGGCGGGGGTGTCTTGCTGAGTGCGCGTTTCACCGTGTGTCGGGAGCGGCCAGTCTTCTCAGCGATGCGCGCGATGGGCTGCCCCGCCTTTCTCGCAACGACCATGCGGGCCTTTTCCTCGGCGGTGACTACTGGGTGGCGGGAGGGCGGTCGGAACGTCACGCCTGCGGCTTTGAGTGCGTCGTACACGAGGGCGCGGCCGATGCCGAGTTTCTCGGCGGTGGCGCGGATGCTGTGGCCGGCCGTGTAGGCGTCTACGACAGCGCGGGCGGTTTCTTCGTTCATGGTGGGGCGTCGGGAAGCGGGGCGTAGGGGCACGCCTGCGTCGAGGAGGATGCGGCGGACCACGTTGAAGCTGGTGCCTGTGGCTTCGGTGATCTCCCTAAGGGTCTGTCCTTCGGTGTAGAGGCGGATCATGTTCATGGTTGCGGCGTCTGCCTGCTTGGGCTCCGCAGCGGCGGGGACCGGGGAGGGGGCGGGGGACTCGTCTTCGTTGGTGAGGAGACGTTGGAGCAGGGTTTGGCGGATGCCGGTCGCGGCGCTGATGTCGGCGATGCTCTGCCCCGCCGCGTGACGGGCGGTGAGGTCTTCGTCGGTGAGGGCGAGCACGGGGCCGAGCTGGAAGATGGGGAGGCGGAGCTGTTGGGCGATCGCGCGGGGGCTGTGTCCGGCCTGGTCGAGGGCGCGGATGCGGGCGATGGTGACTGGTTCGGCGGGGGCTGTGGTGGCCGTGGGCGCTGTCATGGCGGGCACCCTGCCGGACGGTTGGGGTTTGCGTCTCGCTTCGATTCGGGGCATGCGAAAAGGGGCGCCCGCTGGTGTGCGGGCGCCCTTTCGGAGGTGTGGGGTTAGGTGGTGAAGTTGGTGATGTCGGGGTAGGTGGTGGCGATCTCAGGGATGACGGGAATGTTGCGGTCTTTGCCGTGGAGGCGGTCCCAGAGTCGGCGGGGCGGCCCGTACAGGGGCATGAGGTTGCCGCTGGTGGGGTGGATCTTCCACTCGCATGCCATCTGGGTGGCGTCGCCGTTGCGGTAGATGCGGCGGGCTTCCTGCGGGGTCATCTCGGGGCCGCACAGGTGGAGGATGAAGTTCACGGCCTGGTCGGCGGTCATCTCGGCGGTGGCGACGGCGAGGTTGAGGTCTTCGCCGAGTTTGCTGAGGTCGATGGGCCGGGTTTCGAGCATCGTGCGGGTCCTTTCTCGGGGGTGGGGGCCGCCCCGC
Organism: Streptosporangium sp. NPDC000563; assembly: GCF_040299985.1. Lineage (NCBI taxonomy): Bacteria > Bacillati > Actinomycetota > Actinomycetes > Streptosporangiales > Streptosporangiaceae > Streptosporangium > Streptosporangium sp. NPDC000563. The sequence goes on from NZ_JBEPDA010000022.1 coordinate 58,593, forward strand.
CGGGTGGGGTAGGCGGGGCGGCCGGTCTGAGGGGTCAGGCGAAGATGACCGTGATGCTGTCGTGGGTGAGGGTGTCGGTCAGGTCCCGGTCGGCGGCGGTGAGGGTGGGGTAGCGCTCGGCGTAGCGGGTGAGGGCGGCGTCCTGGACACGGGCGAGGTGGGGGTTGGTCTGCTGGCAGTAGACGGGGTTGAGCCACATGACGAGGGCGCCGTCGCCGCCGGGGCGGGTGTTCTCCTCCACGAGGTGGGCGTGCTCGAAGCCCTGGAACGCGGCGAGGTGGCGGCGCTGGTCGGGGGTGAGGGTGCGCAGGTAGCCCTGGGCGATGTCGCGGAGGGCGACGAAGTCGGGGCGGACGTGGTCGAAGTCGCCGCAGACGGAGAGGTGACGTCCCAGGAACGCGAGGGCGGCGGTGATCTGGGCGGCGAGGGCGCGGTAGGCGGTGGGGTCGCCCTGGTGGGTGGTGGCGAGGGTGCGGGCGAGGTCGATGTGGCGGGCGAGGGCGCGCTGATCGAGCGTGGGGCTCTGGGAGAGCCAGGCGAAGCCGACCGCGAGGCGCAGCAGGTGGGTGATGTGGAGGCTGTCGTTACGGGTGCTGCCCATGTAGGTGTTCCTTCCGGTGTCGGGGGGTGGCCACCGCTTGGCCACCCCGTTTCCAACACCCCCAATACTAGCGTCTCTTTGATCTAGCGTCTATGGGTTCAAATGGGTACGGTTGAGGGGTGGCGGTGAGCGGCACCGCCCAACCGGAAGGGACACCCCGAATGACTGCCGAGCTCGTCAAGCACCGCCCGCACCTGCTGCCCGCCGACGTCGACGAGGCGCCGGCGAACCCGTTCACGGATCTGCATTGCCCGAACTGCGGGGAGGGGTTCCCGGGGACGGTGGAGGCGGCGGACGGGGAGGGGATGGAGTCGCGGTGCTGCGGGGAGCTGGTGTGCTTCGGGGCGGATGACGGGGACTGCGGATGCTTGGTGACCTGCTACCGGTGCCCGCGCCAGCTCTTGAAGGTGGACGCCTGGCGGACTCGGGAGGGCAACCCGTTGTGCGGGGGGTGCTGGCGGGGGCCGGAGCGTGTGGGGCGCGTGGGGGGTGGGCGGCCGGTGCTGGTCGGCAGGGTGGAGCCGTAGCGGGGGTTGCGGCGCTCTGGTTGGTGGTGTGGGACCTCGCCCGGTTGGGCGGGGTCCTGCTTCGTGTGTGGGGGTGTTTGGGCTGGTCGGAGGTGGTGCGGAATGCTCGTTTTCCTCTTTTGAACCCATAGACGCTATTTCAAAGAGACGCTAGAGTTGGGGGTGTTCGGAGGTGGCGGGAAGCGGTCCCGCCACCTGCTCCAATTCGGAAAGGAACGCCGTATGCCGCGTTTCCTCAAGGGTCTGGTGTTGGCCCTGGCGACCCTCGTGGTCGTCTCTGCGGCCTTCGTGGTCGCTGTCCCCTCCCCCGCGTTCGCGGCGGGTAAGGGTGTCGTCGTCTCCCCCACGGCGGGCACGGTCCTCGTTGCGGGGACGGCGGTCGCGGTCGAGGCGACCGCCTCGGGGGTGTGCTCGCCTGAGCTGGTCGTGACCCCTCCTGGTGGTGCTGCGGTGCTGGTCGCGTCCGGTTCGGGGGGTGCGCTGTGTACGGGTGCGGTGTCGCTGGTCGGCACGTACACGCCGGACCGGTCGGGCGTGCACACGGTGGCGGTGATGGACGGCACGGTGGTGCTCGCGTCCCGGGAAGTCGGGGCGACGGGTGCGCCTTCGTCGGCGCCGACCGTGACGGCCACGGTGACGGTGACCCCCAGTGCTGGGCAGGACAAGCCGTCGACTCCTTCCCCGTCTTCGTCGCCGACCCCGGCGCCGAAGGTGACCGTGACCGTCACACCGAAGCCGAAGGCGTCGGCCACGGTGAAGGCGTCGCCGAGGGCGACGGTGACGCGGACGGTGGGCGGTGCTCCGGTGCGGGTGGTCGTGACGGCTCCTCCCGCGCCGGTCGCTCCGGTGGTGGTGCCCGCTCCTGCTCCTACTCCCCCGGCATCTCCTGCTGCGGCTGAGGACGAGCGAGAGCCGAGGGTGTTGCCCACGGTCACGGTGACCGCGCCCGCCGCTCCGGTGGCGTTCTACAGCCTCGCCAGCAACGACGGCGGCGGCGGGGTTGGGGTCGGGACGGTCGTGCTCGTCGCGGTGCTCACGGTGGGCGGCACGCTCGCCCTGGTCGCGTTCGTCGGGTGGCGGGTGCTGCGGGTGCGCGGGGACAGACACTCGCGGCTCTGACCGGTCACATTGGCCGCCCCCCGCCTGCCGGGCGGGGGGCGGCCCTCACCCCGCTCATTGGAGGCAGGTATGAAGCACGCGATCCGTGACCGGCTGGTCGCCACCGAGTGCCAGACGGTGAACCGCTACCTCGCGGCGGGCCTGGACCAGCGCAAGGCGCGGCTGGGCCTGATCGAGGCGCAGCGCGATGTGAAGCAGGCCGGGGAGTTCCACGACCGGCGGGGTAGCGCGGTGTCCGAGCAGCGGCTCCAGCGGGTCATTGGGAGGTGGCAGGAGGCTCGGCACGCCAACCGGGCGGCGAAGACCTGCGTGGCGAACCTTCAGGCGATGGCGCAGAGCGAGGACCCGCGGGCGGCGGATCTCGTGACGCGGGAGCTCGTCGTGGTGTGGGCGGAGTTCGAGGCGCGTCGCGAGGCGTATGCCGACGCCTGACCGCGCGTCCCAGGGGTGCCCGTTCCTGCTCGGGGGTGCGAGCACCCCACCCCCCTTCCTGCTGTACCGACCTTGAGGAGATGCTCATGGACCGCCCTGGCTTCAACTACTTCACCGCGCACACGGCCGCCGAGTTGCGGTTCTTCCTGGACGGTCCGGCCGGGGTGGTGGAGCTGCGGATCACGCCCGCGTACGCGGTGCTCATCGTCGGCGAGGAAGCCGAGGCGCTGCCCGGAGAGGAGATCGCGGTGTTGTGGCGGGCGGCCGGCCAGGACGACGCCGTGGTGTGGGGTGAGCTGGGGCGCCGGTACGGGGTGGCGACGGCTCCCCCGGCGCCTGCGGAGCCGTGGGAGTTGGGGGCGGAGTTCGCGGGGCTGAGGGCGGCTGTGGCGTGGTGTGAGTTCGCCGAGGAGCACGGGGGTTCGGGGGATGTGACGGCGGCTGAGGAGGCGCATCTGGAGGCGCTGCGGGAGTTCTTCCGGGGGCGTGAGGTGTGACCGCTGGCACCCGACCACGTATTTCCATCATGAACCCCTAGACGTCATTTCAAAGAAAAGCTAGTCTTTGAAGTGCCCGAAGGGGCAACAACTCAACAGCGGACCAGGCCCGACATGGGACCTCCAGGACCGGCCGAACGCCGGAGCTACCGATCCCCCACCAATCGGAGGTCACCATGTCGATCACCTTCTCCACCTCCTTCCGCAACGGGCCGGAGGTCAACATGGCCAACGGCAACGCCGCTCGGCTGCTTGACCTGCTCGGCTACGACGCGCAGGAGGGGTGGGGCGAGGCGCCCGCCGAGGACTTCCTCGGTCGGACCCTCCTCGCCCAGGGCCTGCTCGACATCACCACCGATGACGAGCAGGGGCGGCCGACCGTCGAAGACGGCCGGTTCATCTACTGCGGTACGGCTCCCGGCTACCTGGCCGGGAGGCTCACCGAACTGCGGGAGGTCGCCATCTGGGCCTACCACCATCACACGACGGTGGCGTGGGGATAGCCCCCGCGCCACCTCAGGCCCGCCCCGGCTGGGGCGGGCCTCCTCACTTCTCACCTTCGCCACGTTCTCGGAGCGGCCATGCGGGGCCGCTTCCCCACCGGAAGGAACACCAGATGCTCGCTCAGCTCCTCGCCGACACCCGCGGCTGCACCCGCGTGATCGCCCCCGCACTCGCCTCCGTTCCCACCCCCGCCCCCGAGGCCGCTGACCCGATCGTGCTGGCCCTCCGCGCCGAGAACGCGCTGAGCGACCTGCTCACCGCCCTTCAGGGCGACGAGGACGGCGCCCCAGACGTGGACTTCGCCGAGCTGCTTACGCGGCTGGAGCTCATCGCGGGCCGCACGGCCGATGTCGCCGAGCAGGTGTGCGACATGGTCGAGAACGTCGACGGCGCCTCGTTCGAGACCGCACATGAGCGCACGGCAGCGGCGGTGCCGGGACTGCGGAGCAGCGCGGCTCACTTCGAGGTGGCGGCCGGTCACGCCGAGGACGGGCAGGACGAACTCGCCGCTTGACCGTCGCGATCGGGGCTCCCCACGGGAGCCCCTCCGCACCCCTGACCACCCCCGCCTGAACGAACCGGAGAGAGACACCATGAGCGCCGCCGCTATCGCCATCCTCGCCACCCAGACCGACCAGGACTTGGAGGACTTCGCGTCCTTCCTCACCCCCGCCCAGCAGACCGTGTTCTGGGAGCAAATCGCCGACGCTCGCGCCTGACCCGGTCTGACGCTGCGCTGGCCGTCCCGCCCCCTGGTCGACCCCATCGGCCCGAGGGCGGGGCGGAGGACGGAACGCCACGACCCAGGTTCCCCCCCTTCTTTGTCTTGAGGAGATCGAGCACATGACGAGCACCATGCTGAAGACCGCCGCGCGGATCCAGGAGATGGCCACGAAGCTGGCCGAGGAGTTGGAGGCGGAGCAGCGGAAGCCGGACCGGTTCGCGGTCGCGTGTCTGGCGCTGGCGACGAAGGCGGCCAAGGCCGGGGAGCACCTGCGAGGTGGCCGGGAGGCGGGGCCGTGGACGGTCGCGCTCGTCGAGGTGCTGATGTGGGACCTGCTGTACCAGCCGGAGTCCGGCCGGCCGCCCCGGGTCGAGGAGGCCGCCGCCGAGGAGGCGGCGCGCCTCATCGCGTGGGCGGCTGAGAACCCCGACGCGCTGGACATGGACGACGCCCACTACTTCAAGGTCTGGGCTTCCTGACGCTGCGCTGGCCGCCTCTCCCCCGCCCAACCAGGGCGGGCGGAGTGGCGGAGGACGGAACGTCAAGACCCCCACCTCACTCAAGGAGAGTTCCGCCATGCCCAAAACCCGATTCGCTGCCGTGCTCGCCGCGGTCGCCGTGCTCGGCGCCCTGGTGGCGTGTGGCCCCGCCGAGGGGGACGGCCCCGTCAGTTCCTGGCTGACCGGCGACTCGTCCACCACCCAGGAGCGCGACGGCGACCGGCCGGCCGAGGAGGCGCCGGAGCCGACGTGCTCGGCGGAGGAGACCGTGCCGGAGGCCGAGGCGCTGCCGGTCGAGAACTACGACGCGGACGCCGCGCTCGGCGACTGCTGAGCCCAAGGAAGGAGCACGATCATGTTCGGCAGGAAGAAGACGTTTCTCGTCTACGGTGACCCTGTTCAGGTGGACGAGATGCGCAACGGAGCGCAGACCCGAATGACGAAGAAGGCCCTGGAAGAGACTGGGCATCCGTACGTCGAGGTCAAGGCCAAGCGCAAGGACCGGGAGAAGACCCGTGCCGAGTTGGCCGATGTGCAGCGGGAGATGAACCGAGGTCGCAGCTGACATGGAAGACGCGCATGCGGAGGCGAAGGAGACCGCGCTCAGCCTGCTGAGGGGCGGCGCGGATCCGGACAAGCTCAAGGACCTTGCTCTCTCCTACGAGGAGAGAGCGCCGATGGTGACGTTGGGCGCCTTGGACGCCCTCGACGAGTACCGCGAAAAGCCCTGACGTCTGTACGGCTGACGCCCCTACCCGATCGGGTAGGGGCGTCTTCGCGTTCCCAGGGGGTGTCAGTCCAGCGAGATTACGGAGCCCCACCGGTTGGCCGGGGCGAGGTACGGGCACGGGGTCACGGCCTGTTCCTCGGCGGGGTCGGTGTCCGAGTCGTCGTTGAGCTCGTCGGGCTCGTTCCCTGGGGCGACCTCGAAGGAGACGCGCCACCGGCCGCCGACGACCTTGGAGAGCGTCTGGGTGAGAGGGGTCACGTAGCCGGGATCCTCCTTCACGTGGAAGAGGAACAGGTCTGCGGGAGAGTCGTGGCGGAGCACGATCCGCATGGTGTGCTCGTCGAAGTCGAAGACGCTCATCTTCGCGCTGATCTCGACGCAGTGCCGGGTGAGCATGAGCCACAGGGGTTCGCTGCGGAGCCGAAGGGTGTCGAGGATTGTCTGCCACCCCTCATCGACCATGCCCTCTGGCGATCGGGTGTCGGTCTTCAGTGCCGCCAGGAGCCGCGGCGGGGTCGAGTCTCCCCCTGGGGCTGGACTCGGCTCGCTGTCCGGCTCCTGCCCACCGGTGCCTGGGCGGGGCGGGTACGGGACGTCGTCGAAGCCGCGCCAGTGTCCTTCTCTCAGTGCCCCGGCGTGCTGGGTTGCCCAGTCGCCCCATTCCTGTCTGCGGGTTCCCCAGTGGGCTTCCCACCAGCAGACGGTGAGGAAATCGCCCCGGGTGATACCGAGCTCGGCGAGGACCGTCTCGGGGGCGTCCCCGGCGAGGTACGGGCCGATGACCGCGAGCGTGTCGGCCCAGGTGCGGGCGAGCGTGGGTCGGCCGAAGTTCAGCCAGGGGGCGGCCACGACATGCGGGCGGTTCGGGGCGTCGGCGAGCACTTCAGCCATGTTGGGCGCTGGTTCGGGGGCGGGCTGCGGGTAGAGCGCGGCCAGCTCGGCGACGAGGTCGGCCGCGGTCATGGCCGGGCTGCGGCGGGCGAGGTCCTCGGCGGTCTCCAGTGCGGCCAGGGCGTCGTCTCCGATGGTGTTGGCGCGGAGTTGGTGGGAGCGGCGGATTCCGGCCAGCCACCACCGGTGGGCGTCGGTGCCGTACTCGGGTACCTCGCCGAGTGCTTCCTTCCCGGCGGGCGGGTTCCACTGTCCGAGAGCGATCGACTCGGCGCGGTCGAGGATGCCGTTGCGTCCGCACGTCCAGCACGACGCCCCCCAGCCGGACCACGGGTGGTTGTCGCAGTCCTGCCGCTCCGCGCGGAGGCGGGCGGCGATGTCGGCCCTCACTCGCTCCTCGACGGCCGCAGCGTCGACCAGGGGCACAGCGGGCACCGGGGTGCCGGGGTCGGCGGCGACCCACCAGTCTTCGCCGGTGACCTGGTTCAGCGCCTCCACGAGGATGGTCGCGTACCGGCGTCCCTCGTGGGTGAGGGTGAGGAACCGGTCAGCGAGGGCGGGGCCGTCGAAGGTGGCCACGAGTCGAGGCCGGTCGTCCTCCGCCTTCTCCACGGCGACGCCGGCGCAGCGCCGGATAAGGAAGCTCCACACGTCCTGCTCGCGCCGCCTGAGGATGTCGAGGGCTGCCAGCCAGGCGCCCGGCGACGTCACGTGCGTGGCTGCGGGTGGCGCGTCGGCTTCGGCCTGGGGGTAGAGCTTGGCCAGCAAGGCGGCGAGGTCGGCCGCGGTCGCGGTCGGGTCGATGCGTGCGAGGTTCTGCGCGGTCTTCAGCACCTCCAGGACGTCCTTGCCGAGCCCCTCGGTGTGGAGGTTGTGCTCGGGCGCCTCGGCGGCCAGAGAGGCGGCGGCCTTCGACCCCGTGACGGTGTTGTTCAGGAGCCATTGCTGGCCGGTGATCTCGGTGAGCGCCTCGCCGAGGACCCGCCAGTACTCCTGGACCTTGTCCGGGCGGATGACGAGGCGCTGAGAGAACGGGATCACGATGTTGTCGTGGGCGAAGGTGAGCATCAGCTTCGGCGTGTCGAATCCCGGGAACGCCCCCGCGTCCACGGTCATGCCGACGCAGTACCGGGCGATGAAGTCCCACACGAGCGGCTCGCGCTGCCGGACGAGGTCGAGAGCCGTCAGCCAGGTGTTCGGGGCCGTCGAGGGCGGGGTCTCCGCGGTGCTGCTCGGGGGCGGCTCGGCGGGGGGACGCAGGTCGGGGACGGACCACAGGCCGCCGACGACGTCTGCGAGCACAGACTCCAGGATCTCCCGCCCGTCCAGGTCGAAGAAGCGGCTACGTTCCTCTCTGCGGACGAAGCCGAACGCCATCGTCTTCTCACCCCCGTGCGGGCCGTCCATCACGCTGTAGGAACGGCAGTCCTCGACGAGGAGGTCATGGAGCGGCGCGGACCGGCGCCGCACCTCGGCGATGACCGGCGACCAGCACAGGTCGGTGAAGATGCCCTGCGGTCGCCGATCCTCGGCGTCCTCCACGGGCGCGGGCTCGGGGCTGCTCTGGGGTGGCTCCGGAGCGGCGCGGAACTCGACCTTCCATTGCCCGCCGACGACCTCGCGGTGCACCTCCGCTAGGAGGCGGTGGCCAGCGAACTCGGAGAACTGGGCTTCAGCGCTGGGAGTGTCGAACGTGATCCGTATCGTGCGCTCGTCGGGGAGTTGTTCGACCACGTCCGCAGCAGTTGCGATGTCCACGTCGGCTGCGGTGCAGCGGCGTTCGAGCAGATACCCCAGGAAGGGGCGGCGCTTCTTCACGAGGTGAACGATCTGCGTCCACTCGGCCCCCTGCATCACGTCCCCCCACTTCCTGGCGTCCTCCACCGGAGCGGCCTCGGGGGTGCCGCTCGGCGCCCCCCAGTCGGACGCGATGCGCCATTCGCCGCCTCCGACGACGTGCGTGAGCGCAGTCTCCAGCACCTCCCATCCCTTCATCTCGGCGAAGCGGTCGCGGGCGTCCTTGTGGTCGAAGTGGAGCATCAGCCCCTGCTGGTCATAGGCCAGCCCTTGGTGTGGAGCTTCTATCACGCTGTGCGAGACGCAGTGCAGGGCGAGAAGACCATGCAGCGGCGCGGACCGGCGCTGAACCTCAGCGAGAACAGCTGCCCACGTACCCGCCGGGAAGGGCCACATCTCGACGTACTCGACGCGCTCCTCCCCTACCCGGGCGGGCGGCGGCCCGGTGATGGCCAGCACCAGCTCAGCGAAGTGCGCGACCGCAGGCCCGCCCGCCAGCGCGCCGAGGACCGGCGACCGGCCCTGACGGGGCTTCGTGTCGGCCAGATGCTGAGCGGCAAGCTCCGCGACCTTCGCCAGCGCCTTCTCGGCGATACCGGCCCGCTGCTCCGCCTCCTGAAACAGCTTCCACAGCCGCCCCATCACCTGCTTTCCCTCACGGTCCGTAGCGATAAAGGGGATGAGGGTCTCAGGATTCCCGGGCCGAGAACCCGCATCCTCGCCATTTCGGCTACACACAGTCATATCGGGGGCTCCCTGGGGGGTTAGGACGTCGATCAGGTCGGTATGGGGGTTCGGGGACCCCTGTGGGCTGACATCCGGCGTCGTACGCACGGCTTGCGATGTCGCCGGGCCGCGGTACACCGGCGGCCACTTCACCCCAGGCAGCCACAGACTCGGTTCGGGCCGACGCGGCCACGGCCACCTCACCACCTCACCACCCGCTCGGCCTCGGGGCTGACGTACGGGGCAGCGAGATCAGCGAGCTCCGGGCACGTCCCACCGGGCGGCGTCACCCAGGTGCCGTCCAGGTGCGCCCCGCAGCCAGGGCATTCGCTGCTCGCCGTCGCGCCCGGGTGCCGGGCCAGGATCCGCCGCTTGGCCGCGACCTCGTCCAGGACGCGCGACGGGTCGTAGCGGGCGATGTGGTTGGCCAGCTCGGCGGGGAGTTCGGTCGTCACCTCGCTCTTGTCGCCTGAGCGGAGTTGCAGGTACCGCGAGCCCCAGAGGTAGTCCACGGCTTCGATGTCGTCGCATCCGACAGCGCGCACTGTCTGCTCGTCGTCGTCGAGGTGAGCAGCGACGAGCGCGGCCACCGGGTTCTGAGCAGCCTCACCCGCCGGCAGCGGCCTCATGCCTCCGCCCCCGGCTGCTGGCCGGCCTCGTGGTCTTGGCGGGCCTGGCTGATCTTCTCCGCGAGCGCTCCGAGGTCCACCCCATGGGTGACCTGGAGAGCACCGCCGTCCGCGCCGGTCACCTCGACCGCCTTGATCGGCCGCCAGTCCGCCGGTCGGGTCCTGGCCAGATACTCCAGCGCGATCTTCCCGTTCGGCGGCGTGAACTGCTTCTCCGTCTCCTCCGTCCCGTCCGGCTTGTACCTGGTCACCTCCTTCACGACCGCGCCACCCTTCGCGTCGATCATCACCACCTCGACCATCGCCGCCTCAGCCTCCGCGCGGGCGCGCGTGACTGCGTCTCGAAAGTCGCGGAACTCCGCCGGGGCGTCCGGGTCCTCTGCCTGTTCGAGCCATCGGTAGACGGTTGGTTTGGAGACTCCAGTGAGAGCGCATGCGGTGGTGAGGTATTGGCCGTTGCTGAGGTGTTCGCAGAGCTTGTCCTGGAGTTCGGGGGTGAGCTTGAGTGGTCGGCCGGTCTTGGTGCGTTCCTCGTCGCTCTCCGAGCCCTCTGGGTGGTCGAGGTCGTTGTCGGTGTCAGTCATGGGGTGCTCCAGGCGGTGAGGAGTTCGGTTTGGCGGTCGGGGTGTTGGAGGGCGCCAGTGGTTCGGGTGGCCGTGGTTCGGGCTCCGGCGGTGCGGCCGTTGCGCAGGGCGAGGCAGAGGGGGGTGAGGGTGACGCGGACCGCGACGCCGGCCGCGGTGAGGTGGTGCTCCAGTCCTGCGGTGAGGACCTGGGTGAGGAGTTCGGGGTTCGTGGGGCGGGCCGCGTGCTCCTGGGTGAACGAGATGAGTTTCTGGGCGGGTGGGTGGACGGCGTAGCCGTGTTTGGGGAGGTGGGCGAGGTCGGCTGTTCCGAGGGTGGGGAGGGCGTGGCAGGTGCAGACGCCTGCGATGGGGATGCCGGTGGTGGCGAGGATGCCGGTGGTGGGTGGGAAGTCGACGGGGGTGTGGCGGATCGGCTGCTCCAGGTGGCGGCCGGGGTTGACGTGCAAGCCGTAGGTGAGTTCGCGGAGCGCGTTGAGGAGACGGCGGCCGGTCCCCTTCGTCGGCGTCTCCGTGGTGTCGATGCCGAGTCCTTCGAGGAGCGCGGTGGCGTGCTCGTGGAGCGACGGGGCCGCCGGGTCAGACTGTTGGGCATTGACGACGGAGTGCGCGCCGCTGACGCCTTCGTCCAGAGCGGGTTCAGGGAGCCGGGCGAGGGCGGCGGCAGGGATGCGGGTGGTGATGCGGGCGACGTGCGCAGGCGAGGTCATCTTCAGACTCCGGTCCGAGAAAGGCAGCAGGGCGGGTTAGGTGAGGGTGGCGCGGGCCAGCTCGGCGAGGATGACGGCGGCGGCGGCGGTGTAGGCGGCGATCCGCAGCGGGGTGCTGGTCGTGGTGGCCGCAGCCCATACGTGGACGCTGGCGAGGAGCAGCAGGAATGCGCGGAACGCGGCGACTGGCCATCGGGTGCCGGGTTCTTGGCCGGGCTGGCGGTGGCTCACCGGTCGGCCAGGGCCAGAGGTAACGCTGGGATGCGCGGGTACGTCGCGGTCTGCTCGTCGACGTCGGGGAGGTCGGGAACACGGTCGGCCGCAACGGCAAAGTACGGGTGGGTGCGGGCGGGCTTCGCACCTGCGTCGACCGCAACGACATCGCCGGGCTGGCCGAGAAGTTCGACAGCGGCGGGGCGTTTGAAGGGGTCGAAGGGGCCGCGGGCTGCGGTGCGGGGCAGGCCGGCGGGGGTGATGCCGTATTCGTGGGTGAGGTTGTCGTAGATGGGTGTGCCCGGGAAGGGGCTGGTCAGGGCTGCATGCGTGTCCATGCGGGCAGGTGTAGCGGGAGGGTGGGGCTTGCGTCTGGTTTCGGATGGTGGGTCCGCTGGAATTTTTTTACGGAAATCCTGGGCGCGTCCTGGGGAGTTTTCAGCGAGTTTCCGTGAGTTTTCGTGAGTCTCCGTGAGTCAGGGCGTGTCAGGGTGCGTCAGGGAGCCGAGGAGCGGGCTTGGACGCTCTCTGACTGTGGGGAGACGTCGGTATGCTTCCTGAGAACTCGAAAGGCCCGGTCCGCTGGAACGGACCGAGCCTGATTTTTCGAGATCGCGCCAGGCCCAGAGTTTGGACTGCACGCTGACCGGGTTTAAAGCAACCTTCAGCGTAGCCAGCGGTGAGAGCTACCGCAATTTTCCTCTGGGCCTGGCGGCAATCTGTTCTGTCGTTTCGAGGTTGTAGGAGGTCATGTGGCTGCCGGTGAGTGTTTCGAGTGGTCTGTGCGGATCCCTGGTGAGTGGGGTCGTCATGTGCGGGCGATCGTCATCACGGTCGTGATCGTGGTGAGTGTCGCGTACGGGGTGGATGTGAACGCTCTCCCCTGGGCTCCGCGCCTGTGATGACGGTGTAGGGCTAGCGGTACGCGAACGGCGGCCACCCCGCACGAGGGGGTGGCCGCCGTTGTGCTGTGCCCAGGTCTGGGAGGTGTCAGATAGCGCGTCAGGGGTGGTCGGCCCTGAGGCATCGAGTGACCTCTGCAACGTCCCAGTCAGCCACCTCGGCGATCTCCTCGTCTGGGGTGGCTGTGCTGTCGATCCATTCCTGTAGGGCTTGCGCCAGGCTGGGGGGAACGCCGTCAGTGGGGGGCGGTTCGGAAGACTCAAGGCTCTCGGAGAGCGGGTCGATGTGCCGCCAGGTGTCTTCGGGGTCCAGGCGTGCGCATGTCTCGTCGTAACCCTGCATGCCGCCGTCGCCGTGAGCTATGCGCGTGCCGGTGCGCCAGTCGAGAATCTCCCATTCGTCTCCGAAGATCTGGCCGCCGGTGATGATCTTGCCGCCGGAGGCTTCGATTTCACGGATGGCGGCGGTTTTCGCTTCATCGTCCGCAGCGTAGGTTCGCAGAATCTTGCGCACGTGATCACGGATAGCGTCCGACATGGGAAGCTCCTTGGCGGTCGAGAGCCCGACCTGACGTCGATGCTCTACAGGCTTTTCGTGATCGTCTAACGTAGACGCTGCTGCTGGGCGATTGCTCATATTGGTGTCAGGCATGGCGTTCCTTTCCTACGAGGGAGAGGGATCGTTCGGCGGCGCGGCGCTCACTCGGCCCCCCTGGCGGTGTTCGTCTCCCCCTGGGTGGTGGGCTCCAGGTAGCGGACGGGCTTGCCGACCTTCTCGGCGTACTCGATCTCGGAGCGAGTGGACGACCCGACGTAACCCCCCAAGTTGAGGACCATCACCTCGTCGGCCAGGTCGATCTTTCGCTTGTGCAGCTCGTCGAGGCGCATCTTGACGTCGGCCAGCTCGTTCTCGGGCATGTCGCCAAAGATCTCGGTGTCCGTGCGCATGTCGCAGCCGATCGACAGGACGATGCGGCCGGCGAGGGTCTCGCGGAGGTTGGCTTCCTGGAAGGCGGTGGAGAAGCGGGTGGAGCCGCACAGGACGACGATGGTGGGGCGGGGGCCGTTGAAGTCGCGTACCAGGTCGTGGTGTTCGTCGCAGTCAGCGCTGTTGTGGGGGTAGCTCATCGGTTCTCTCCTTCAGGGAGTGGGCGGCGCCGTGCGGGCGCCGCCCGGGGCGGGGCGGGTTACGCCTTCTTGGCGTCGTACTCGGTGGAGCCGTCCACCACGTGGCCGGTGCCTCGGCAGGTGTTGCACGCCTTCGCGGACGCGGAGGTGACCACGGCGGTCCAGTGCGCGGTCTGCTCGTCCCAGACGCGTTCGGCGTCGGCGCGGGTGACGCCGGGGACGCGGTCGGGGATGGGGAGGTGGAGGCGGCGGGTGATGGTGACCTGCCGGTTGTGGCCTTCGCCGCGGCGGCGTCGGGCGGGGTAGGGGGAGGGCACCCACTGGTGTTCGGGGAGTTCGAGCGGCACCTCCAGGACGACCTCGAACTCGTCGCGGGTGAAGACGTGCCGGACGTATGGCATGGCCTCGATGAGCTTCCTCAGGTGGTCGCGGAAGCCGCTGAGGGCGCCGGGGAACAGGTGGGCGTACTCGGGGCGCTGCGTGAGGATCGTGGGGAGGCTGGCGTGCCAGGGGCGGGGGTCGCCGACCGGGGCCGGGGCGGCGTTCTCCAGGACGGTCCAGGGGCCGGTGAGGGAAAGGGCTTGGGCGGTGACGGACTGGTAGAGGGGTGAGTACATCTGGAACCAGATGTCGTTCTGCTCGCGGAGCTCGTCGTACTTCTCGGTGGTGAGCGTGGCGGGGAACCGCTCGGATTCGGTGGCGGGGTCGTCCAGCCTGTAGCCGATGACGCGGTCGCGCTGGGGGACGTGGATGGTGATCTGCTCGGCCTGGTGGGCGCTCCCCCACCATCCGGGCTGGAGGAGCTTGGTCATGAGCTGGCCGTCCGCGTGGGCGGTGATGTCGCCCTTGGCGCCGTAGGCGGGCTTGAGGGTCTCGGGCAGGTAGTACATCCAGAGGCCGTCGTGGACAAGGACGTAGGTGGCGCCGATCGCGGGGAAGGTCATCGGGGGCCTTTCGTGGGGGTGGAGTGTGGGCTGGGTCATGCGGGCTGCTTCTTCCGGAGGCGGGGGTTCTTCCGGCGGATCTTGAGGCAGGGCTTGCAGATGCTGGCGTGGCCGTCCGGCCGGGCCTGGTTGCGGTGGAAGTCCTTCAGGGGCTTGGTCTGGTCGCAGTCGGGGCACGCCTTCTGGGTTCGGCCTTCGACGGGTTCGTAGTGCCGGGCGCCGGGGTTGAGCTGGTGGTAGCGGTCCCGGCCGTAGGCGCGGCGGCAGTCGATGCACCACCTGGCCTGATGGGCGTAGAACTCGCTGCGGTTCTTGACCGTTTTGCAGCGGGTGCAGCGCCTCGTGTCGGGGTCAGGGAGCTTCTCGTCGGGGTCGGCTCGGCGCGGGGTGGGGAGTCCTCGGTCGGTTTCGGTGAGGGCGGCGATGATGCCGCCGGGGTCCTGGTCGGTGGGGGTGGCGGTGATCCAGGCGAGGCACTGGACGTAGGCCGAGCAGGACAGGCAGGTTTCGATCGCGGCGTCCACGGCCTGGGTGTCGTCGGGGTTCGGGGTCATGAGGTTGGGGCGGTTGGTGCATGCTCCCCCGGTGGGGAAAGCGAGAGCGGCCGGGGCGGTGGGGGTGCTCATCGGAGGTCAGTCCCTTCGGGGGGGATGGTGGTCACGCGGCGGTTCCCGAGAACAGGTCGAGCTGGACCGGCTCGGGGGCGGGCAGGGTGGTTGTGCTGGCCGGGTACAGGTCGGCGAGGTAGGCGCGCACCGGGGTTTCCCAGTCGAGGCCGAGGGTTGTGCCGAGCACGGCGGCGGCAACGGGGGGAGAGACGACGTCGGCGGCCTGAAGGAACTGCTTCGAGCGGCTGCCTTGCCACGGGTAGTCCGCGGGGAAGCCGGTCAGTAGTCCCGCTTGGGATGCGGTCAGTGGGGCGCCGTCTGAGACGCGCTTCCAGCTCCGGGCTTTCTCGGTGAGGCACCAGGACAGGCCGTCGGTGCTGAACTCGTTGCCGCCGGATGTGCGCCGGTTTCCTCGGGTGTTGATCCGTTCCCCGGCCGGATAGTTCAGCGCTGACGCCATCGTGGTCTGGGGGAAGTGTGCTCGCGTTCCCGGGGTCAGGTTCGCCGGCGCGGTGTATCTGCCGCACGTCCACCCTTCCCGGAAGGGGAGGCCGTCCAGGTCTGGGGTTTGGTTGCGGGTGGCGATGACGAAGGTTCGGGTCCGGCGGGAGGGCAGGCCGAAGTCCTCTGCGTGCAGGGTGAGGACGTTGCACGCTGTGAAGTCATGTGCGGTGGCCAGCTCTGCGCACATCTCTTGCCAGATGGGGGTGACGCCGGGAACTTGCTCGCAGACCAGCCGCTGAAGGTGTGGGAGTCGGAGCGCGAACCGGACGGCCTCCACCACCAGGGCGGAGCGGACGTCCTGCACTCTGGCGTACACGTCGGCCCAGACGTCGTCAGGGCCGAGTCCGGCCTGGCTGTCGCCGAGTTGCCTGATGGCTTCCAAGATGTGGTGGAGGTCGTCCAAGCCGGTGCGCTTGCCGGAAGTACTGAAGGTGGGACAAGGGGGACTGATGATGGCGTCCGTCACGCCCGGCATGCTGTCGGGGTCAAGGTCGGTCACGTTGGCCTGGGTGCGGAGGAATCCGGCGGCGGTCGCGGTGGCGCAGGCGTCGGCGTCGATGTCGTAGCCGTGGATCGGGTCGGCCATGCCGAGGATGCGGGCGCCCATGTCCCAGCCCGCTGGGCCTGCGAAGAGGTCCACGATTCGCGTCATGGTGGCTCCAGGGGAAGGGGTGGGCCGCCCCCGCCGGGTGTGAGCGGGGGCGGGAGGGGGGTTAGGGGGTGGGGTTGAGGGCGTCCGTGAGGTCGTCGGGGTCGAGCTGGTAGCCCTTGCGGATGGCGCGCTCGATGAGGTGCTCGACGCTCGCCCACTTCTTGGCGTCCACCTGCGCGGTGGTCAACTCGGCGCGGGCCTTGTCTTCGCCCTCCGTGGCCTTCTTCGTGAGGCCCTGCCAGATCTCGACCAGTTGCGTCAGGTACTCGACCTCGGACAAGACTGGCCCGCCGCCCTCGGCGCACTGCCGTGTCTCGGGGTCGTGTCCGGCGACGCACAGGGTGCGGCTCTGGTCGTCGTGGTACCAGCGCTGCCGGTTGGCCTTCACCTCGGCGCGGAGCTGGTCCCGCTCGGTCTCGGCGGCGCGGAGCCGGGTGAGGACGTTGCCCATGCGCTCGCCCATGTAGCCGACCAGGTTGAGGCAGAACCAGTCCGCCCCGCTGCCGGGCTCGGGGTGCTCGTGGTCGAGCCGGGAACGGACGGTGTCGGCGAGTTCCTCGATCAGGTCGTCGGAGGCGGGCGGGTTGGTGAGGGCGGCCAGGGCGGTGGTGTCGGCGCTCATCGGGTGTCCGCCTCTCCGGTGTTGCTCTGGGCGGCCTCAAGGTCGAAGTCCAGGTTGAGGATCTGCTCGCGAAGGGCGGCGATGTGGGCGGGCCACATCTCGGGGGCGGCGAAGCCCAGCTTGTTGATCGCGTTGTCGAATCGCTCGTTGATGCGGCGCTCGAACGTGGCGCGGTCGAACACGATCGGGGTCTGCTCGCCCTCGGCGACGACTGCCCGGAAGTGGACAACCTCGTTGGTCTCGGTGCCGTCTTCGTCGCCCGGCGTGATGGCAATCTCGATGACGTTGTCGGTCGCCTTGATCGACGGGAACCACAGGTTGCCGCCGTCGTCGTACTCGCCGTCGTTGAAGGCGAAGAACTCGGCGACGTTCTCCGGGGTGGGCGGGGTAAGAGGGGTACTCAAGGGGTGTTCTCCTCTGCTGAGGGTGGGCGCCTGGTCGGCGTCGCGGGGGGTGGTGGGTCGCCCCCGCCTGGTGGCGGGGGCGACCAGCTCAAGGGGGGGCGGTCAGCCGGGGGTGGCTCGTACGGGGTCGTCTGCGTCCATCGGGTAGCAGGAGCCGAGGGACCAGACCTCGCGGCGCCCTTCGGCGAGGGTTTCCTCCCGGGTGGGCGGGTTGAGGTGGGTGACCTGAACGTCTCGGCGGCCGGTGTTCAGCCAGTCGCCGACTTGGAGGTCTGCGGCGGTGCGGATGATCCGCAGGGCGGGCGTCTCGGTGGTGTGTCGCGTCATCGTGTTAGGCGGCGAGGCGGCGGAGGGTGTGGGCCTCGCGGACGACGGCGAGGAGAACCGGCGCGGGGGTGTCGGTGTCGGTGCGCATCTCCCAGGCGGCGGTGGAGCGGCCGGTGAGGACGGGGTGGCGCTTGCCGTAGTCGAGGTCCCAGACGATGTCGGACGCGCCCGGGTGGAGGCGGGCGATGGTGATGTGGCCGGTCTCGGTGGCGATGGCGACGTGGATGTCGTCGTTGATGAAGACCTGGACGCCGGTGTTGGCGTGGCTGGTGGCGGCCGGGGGGAAGCCGATGGTCTGGAGGTCGTCGGCGAGGTAGCGAAGGTACGTGCGCAAGGTGTTGCCTTTCCGGTGTTGCTGGGGGCGACCCCGCATGGTCGCCCTTTCGAACACCTCAAAGACTAGTTAATTTTTTGATGTGCGTCTAGGGGTTCTCTGGGTGAAACGTGGACTCCAGCGCGAGAAGCTGCTCGCCATCCGGGCCGGGGTGCGAGACCAGGAGGGCGAGCGTCGCCAGATCGGCGTCGGAGAGGTGGACGCCGCGGCGGCCGGCGCGGAGATTCGCCGGGAGGGGCCGGAGGATGGTGGTGAAGGTGTCCAGGCGGGCGGTGAGGCGCGCGTTCTCCCGCTGCCCCTGGCGGCGGCCTTGGCGTTGGCCGAGGACGTAGCCGGCGGCTGCGGTGGCTACGGCGATCCCGGCGGCGGCGAGGAGTGCGGTCGCGATGACGGCGGGCATGGGGCGGGTCACCGGGCCGTGCCGTGTGGGGTGGTGCGGTGTGCGGCCATGGCGGTGGTTCTCCTCGCGGTCCGATGGGACGGGATCGCGGGGAGGATGCCGGACGGCGATAGCTAGTGTCTGGCCTCGGCAAGACGGCGCACGAAAAAACCCGCCGACCCCGGAACGGGGCGGCGGGTGAGGTTCAGCGCGGGGTTAGGGCAGGTGCTCGATGACGAGGTGGGGGGCGAGGGAGTGCAGCGGGTAGGGCTCGGCGGTGAGGGCGGGCCAGCCGCGGGAGGTGGCTGCTTCGACGACGGAGGCGGCGGTGAGCGCTGCGGGGGCGTGGCTTCCGGCGGGGCGGAGCGTCGCTGCGAGGTTGGAGGCGCTGGCGCGGGTGAGGTCGCCGGTGGTGATGGTGACCGGCAGGTCCAGGAGGGTGTCGACGAGGTCCCAGTCGCGTTCGCGGATCTGGCCGAGGGCGGCGGCGAGGGCGGGGATGGGGACGGCGATCACGGTGTGGTCTTGGACGCTGGACCAGACGACGGCGGCCATGTAGGGGGATCGTCGACTCCAGGCGTAGAGGGCGCTGGTGTCGAGTACGCGGCCTCCGATCACTCGGAGTGCTCGGCCTCGGCGTGGAGGTGGGCGTTGGCCGTGTCGGGGTCGGCGGCGAACGCGCGAGCTTGGGCGAGAAGGTCGGGGTCCGGTGGGCCGCCGAGGAGTTCGGCGAGGGCGGCGAGGGCGGCGTCTCGCTGTTCGTCGGTGTAGGCGACGGTTTCGGTTCCCGTGGTCATGCGGTCAGGGTACCCGGATCGGGGGTTGTGTCTCCAGGTGGTTGGTGGATCACGGTCTGGGCACTCCGCTCCCCCACGGCCGGGCCGGGCGAGACGATCGGGGGGTGGCGGAATGGGCGAAGTTGATCGAGGCGATTGCGGGCCTGGTGGGTGCGATCGCGTGGCCGGTGGCAATCGTGCTCGCGGCGGGAATGGTGATGCGGCGGTACAAGGCGGCGTTCGGCCGGCTGATCGACCGGATGACGACGCTGTCGTATCCGGGGGGTCAGATCGAGTTGGCGGCGATCGAGGCGGCGAAGCTGGCCGAGGAGGAGTCGGATCAGGAGGCGCAGGTTGCTGAGCTGGTCGAGCAGGCCGCTGGGGAGGAGGAGGGGCAGGAGCAGAGGCGTGAGGTGTTGAAGGCTCTGGCGGAGCAGGCTGAGGAGTTGGGGAGGGTTCGCGCGGAGCTTGATCTCCTCAGGAACCGGCCGGTGGTGGAGTCGGGTGGGTTGTGGCCGTCGAGGCAACCGCCGCCGAGTGGATTCCCATCGGTGCCGGATTTCTTCACGGCGTTGGTCTCTCCTCCCGAGGAGAACATGCGGCGCTACTTGAACCGCGCTGAAGTTCTGGTTGAACGGCGTCGGCGGGAAAATGAGGCTGATCGGAGAGCTGCGGAAGAGGCCGATCGGAGAGCTGCGGAAGTGTCGAGGAGCGCACGCTTGGCGAGGCAAGATTCCGAGCATGAGTGAAGAGGGTGAGCCCCGGCGGGAACGCGAGAGCCGCCTCACCGAGTGGTGGGGCGGCTCTCGCGCTGTTCGGGGCCTACTGTTCGGGCTGGTCGAGGTAGACGACTTTGGCGAGGCGGAGGGTGAGTCCGCGGCGCATGGTGTTGTGGGATGGCTGCCAGTAGGTGCGGTCGCGGTCGGCGAGTTCGGGGGTGGGGCGGAGTTGGGGGTTGATCCAGGGGACTTTGCGGTCGCGGTCGTGTTCGGCGGAGACGGTGAGGTATCCGGCGACGCGCTCGGCGGGAGCGGCGGGGCCGACTGGCCAGGATTGGCCGCAGGTGCCGGAGCACACGATCTGGGTGGGGCCGTCCTGGGGGGTGGTGATGACCTCGTAGGTGCAGCCGTCGCGGCGGCAGTCGTGGCGCTCGTCCTGGTCCTCGTCGGGGACGGTGGTGGTCGGGTTGGTGGTCATGCTGACTCCAGGGTTCGGGTTGTGCAGGTGTGTCCGGAGGGGAACTGGCTGGCCTTCATGCCGTTCCTTGTTTCGCGAATGGGCGACCCGGACGAAATCGCGGTAGGCCCAGTTCGTCTAGAAGGGCGTTGATCGCTTTCGGGCTGCGCCCAGATCGGCGTGCCATTTCCCTGACTCGAACTCCTGCGGCATGCCAAGCAGCGATCTGCTGGGGATCGAGAGGCGGCAGATAGTCACCGGAGGTTCGGAAGGTGACGCCTCTCCGCTGAAGGACGCGGAACACATGGCTGACGTCAAGGCCCAGGTCAGTTGCAATCTTTGTGGTTGGCTGGCCAGCTGAGTAACGCTCCAGCATTTCTGCGGCGTACGGAGACTCGTGACGCTTGGAGTGCTCATCTGCCGTCAACGGCTCCAGGTTCTCCGGCCGGTTGTCCGTACGCACGTGGTTCCTGTGGTGGACATGCTCCGCGTCAACGACCACGCCGTCTTGGACTCGATGCTCAAGTACCTCGACGTATGAACGGTCGCCGACGTGCCAGCGCAGGGCCACGTACCCGTCGCTAGTGGGGTACCGGTACGGCTGCTCCTCAGGGATACGTGCGCCCGACTTGAGTCGCCGGATCTTCGTTTTGGGCTTCACTTCTTCGCCTCCCACGAGTGCACGAGCAGGCCCTGCTCGTAAGCCCAATCGGGCTCCTTGTCCGTGATCTCCGTATGGCACGGTCTGCAAATCGGGACTGCGTTCTCCGGATCTGTGATCGACCCACCGCGGGCTCTGCTCAACGGTTCGTGGACGTCGTCAGCCAGGCGAGGGCAGCCGGCCACGATGCACGCGGGCGCCATGTCTGGCCACAACTCGCGAACCATGGCCCGCCGTTCGCGGTTGGCTTTGTCCCGCTTGCGGCTGGTCGGGTTGAGGCGGGTGCGGGCGAGTTGGCTGCTGCCCTGGGCGAGTGGGGTACGGCGCTCCAGGCGTTTGGTGCCGCGCGGCATCGGCGAGCGTCGCGGGCCGGTGCGCTTTCCCGGGGGCAGGAAGGCAGTGCCGCACTGGCAGACCTGGTCGTCGGGGCCGTCGCCGGGGAAGCAGCCGCCGCAGGCCGGGCACGGGTTGGGGGTGCCCGGCTGGGACGGTCGGAGGGCGCCGGTCACGGGGTCTCGGCTGGGATGAGGACGCCGAGCAACCTGAACTGCTCCGGATAAGCGCGTGCGGCGGCCTGGGCCATCACGGCGTGCTGGATGGCGTGGACGTGAACGAGTAGTTCGTTGAGGTCCTGGGCGCGGGCCGGGCCGTTGCCGACGATGGCAGCGAGTTCTTCGGCGAGGCGGCCAGTGAGGGCGAGGACTTCGAGTTCTCTACCGGTGAGGGGGGTGCTCACGGCTTCCTCCGTGGGGATATGGCCGGGGCGGGGGCTTGGTAGTGGGTGTCGAGGTAGTGGCGGCGCCATCCGGCGGCGGCGGCCTGGGTGGTGGGGGCGGGGTGGTGGTGGGCTTCGGGGCATCCCGGGACGCGGCAGTACCAGCCGGTGCCGAGGTGCTGGGCGGGCCGGGTCAAGGGGATGACCTCCGCGACGGGTTCGGGTAGGGCGGGGGCGCCGATCTCGACGCGTTCGCAGCGTTTGCCCTTCGGCCGTTTGCGGCTGCACAGCATCGCGGTGATGCCGCGTTCTTCGGGCCGGATGGGCATGTAGAAGTAGTGCGGCGGGTAGTCGGTGAGCTTGGCGAGCAACTCGATCTGTTCGCGGGTGGGGATGAGCGTCCCGGCTTCCCACTGGTCGACGGCTGGTTCTTCGACGCCGCATGCGCGGTCGACTTCGGGGCCGTACAGCTCTCGCAGGTTGAGGGCGGTGGTGATGCGGTACGGGATCGGGGTTGGGGAGAGTTCCCGGGCCTGCTGCTGGGTGCGCAGCGCGGCCCGGTACTTCTCCCGGTCGGTGGTCACGGGCTCGCCGTCGTGGGCTCGTACCCGCCGTTGAGTTCGGCCTCGAACGCTTCTCGCCACGCCTTCTGCTGGTCCGCGGGCAGCGCGTGGTAGGGCTCGTAGTGATCCCAGAGCAGATCGTCGATGGCAAGCCACAGTTCGTCCATCTGGGCGCCCGCGTGGGCCAGGACGTCTGCGACGACGGCTTGGACCGTCTCCTTGTCGGGCATCGCGGTCACCACGGCACCGGCTTCCGCCAGGACTCGCCGACGACGCGGACCACGGTGGCGTCGTGCATGAGTCGCTCGGTGATGCGGTGCCCGTACCGGCCGACGAGGTTGGGGTTGACGGGGCGCTTCTCGGCGGGGGTGTCGGCGAAGCCTCGCTCGTCGTAGGGCAGGTTGGTGGTGACGATGGTCTTGCGGTGGTTTCGGACGCGGGCGTCAACGATGCGGTACAGCTGTTCCAGCGTCCATTCGGTGATCTTTTCGGCGCCGAGGTCGTCGAGGATCAGTAGGTCGCATTCGCAGGCGTGGCCCATGACGGTTTCGGGGTCGTCAGCGGAGGGGCGCAAGGCGGCGTCGAGGTCGGCGGTGTTCCACGCGGTGACCCACATCGGGAGCGGCTGGCGGGCGGCGGCCTGGTTGCCGATGGCCATCGCTGCGTGGGTCTTGCCGCGCGAGTTCTCTCCAGCGATGAGGAGGGTCCGCGACTGGGAGGTGAGCCATCCGGAGACCTTGCCGTCCGGGTCCTGCTCGGCGGTGAGGGTGGCGAGGTCGGCGTTGAGGTAGTCGGCGTAGACGCCGGTCAGGCAGCGCTGCCAGAGCATGGCGCGGTTGCGGGCCTGCTGCTGGCGAACCCACTCGGCTGCTTCGCGGGCTTCCTGCTCTGGGGTGGGGACGATCGGCACGACGTTGCTTTCCATCGCTTTGGCGAGCCTGGCGAACGCCTCGCGGCTGAGCCCGGCCGCCCACGTGGACATGACGTCGCTCATCTTCTGCACCTGAGGGGTGTTGCGCTCGTCGTCGGGGACGTCGTCGAAGGTGGTGGTGGTGCTCATCCGAAAGCCCTTCGGTTCTGCTCGTGGTGGGGGTCGTCGGGGTTGTGGCTGCCGGAAGCTCCAGCCCAGTGGTTGCCAGGCGAGCCGCCGGGGCGCGAGCCACGGCCGGGAGCGAACTTGACGGTGTTGCGCATCCAGGTGCGCCACGCGGCCAACCAGTCCTTGAACTTCGAGCCCTTGGCCCGGTGGAAGTCGAGGAACTGCTCGGTCTCGTCGTCGAGGTTGACCGCGATGCCCTTGCTCTTGGCCCAGGCGCGCATCTCGAACGTCACCGGCAGGTCGTCAGGAGCCGCAGTAGCGCGGGCCGTGGGCTTCGGCGCCGAAGGAGGCGGGGTGAACAGGCCGTCGCCAAGCTCGTCAGAGGTGGCGGTTGGAGTCGCCGAGGCGGCGTTGGTGCTGGCGTCCGCGTCAGCGGGCGCAACAAGGTTGTGGTTGGTCTTCTTCTCGTTGGTGTTCTTTGGAATGGTCTTCTTCTTAGGGGTGTGATCAGCCGATATCGGCTCACCCGTTGTCGGCTCATCCGCCATCGGAAAATCAGACGACGGGTCCGAGTTGGGGGAATCGTCGTCGCTACCCGTCGTGTGATTTTCTGACGATGGCTCTGAGCTGGTGTTGTACTCCTCGGGGCAGTCCGTGAGCCAGTACTCGGTGCCCGTGACTCGGCCCGTCTTGGGGTCACGGGTCTGGACGCGCACGAGGTAGCCGTACTGCTCCAGTTCGCCGATGGCGACACGGATCGCGTGGACGCCTTCGGGGCCGCCCTCGGTCAGCTTCGCGATGCTGGTCTGCCAGCCCTCCCGGTGGGAGGCGAGTTCGACGAACAGGCCGCGCGCCCGGCGGCTGAGCCGACGATCACGGGCGAGGTCGTTCGACACCTGGGTGAAGTAGTCAGCCCGCATGCGACCCCGGCGGATGACCGCCCCGATCGGGTTGCTGACTATCGGGGGCTTACCCCGCACGGGTTCTTCAACATGCGCAGCGTCAGATACGCTCACGTACGCCTCCTCATGTGCTCTAGCGGGTGATGAGTTGAGGCAGCCGGTCCGGGCGTTGGTAGCGCCCTTCCGGCCGCGAAGGCGACCTCGTGAGGGGTCGCCTTCGTCGTTTTCGATATTCAGTTCTAGTGACGAGTCTACCCCGTTTTGATCACCTTTGGTGCCCGAAACTGGGGATTGACCAGGGAAAATGCTCATATCGGGACCTCGGGGGAAGCGGGCCGGCGGGGTATCCCCCGCCCGTCTGGCCGGGGCCGGGTAGCGCCTACAACCGCCACCCCTGCGGGGCGGTTCAGCGGACCAGTGGCCCAAGCGGACGGGCGGGGAGGTTGAGGGGACCAGACGGGTGAGGCTTGCGTCTCACCCCGACCCACACACCCCCACCAGGTATGTCCGAATTTCAGGCCGCGGTGAGGGCCGGGACGGGCACCAGGTGCCAGTGCCAGCCGCACCGCGTCACCACGAACCCCGCCCCCGCCAAGATGTGCGCCGCACGCGCCGCCCCCTCCCGCCGGAACGCCGGGGCCGGGTCGACGCCGCAGATCTCCCCCGGCCGCCGTCCGACCCACCGAGGGTGGCCGATGTGCCAGAAGCCGGGGCAGTGCGGGCAGTCGTCGTAGGCGTGCATCCGCTCCCCCGGGAACCGGGTCCGCCGGTACGCCTCCGCGTCGGTTCGGGTCGGCAGCCGAAGCTTCCCCGTCTCCGGGCAGCGGCCCGGCAGCGCCTTCCACGCCGTCACCCGGGCGCCGTCGCCGTCGCGGCGGGGCCGCACCAGCCCGAGGCGGCTGTACGACGACCGGGCGGCCTTCCTGCTCACGCCGCACTCCGGGCGGCGACCTTCGCGTGCCGGTTGTAGCGGCGCTGCGTCTCGGTCTCCCCGCCCCACACCCCGTACGCCGTGCTGGTGCCACCCGCCAACGCGGTGACCAGGCACTGCCTGCGCACCGGGCACTTCTGGCACACCTGCTTGGCCGCCTCGATCTGCGCCTCGATCTGGTCGCCGCTGGTGCCGTCCGGGAAGAACAGGTCCGGGTCGGGCACGATCGAGCGGTCCGCGCACCGGGCTCCGTCACTCAGTCTCTTGATGCTCATCAGGGGGTTCCTCCGGTCTGAACAGTGGGGGTAGGCAGGTCAAGCAGGAAAGCAACGTCTACGGCGCTGAGGTCGCCCCTGTGGGCCGCACGAGCAAGCAGCGTGTGATCAACGCCAGACGCCTTCACGAACGTCGGAGAGGGGTTTGTGGGCTTGACGAGCAGGCCCGGCAAGTCGCCGACCTCCCCCGTCCCCGGGTGACACATCTGGCCGGTCTTCGCGCAACCCAGCAGAACCTCCCAGAACGCGGGACGCACAGACGGTGTCGCCGCCACGTCCCCGCCCCCCGGGATGGACTCGCCGTCACGCAACGCGTGGAACTGCGCCTCGGTGAACTGGACCGACCACAGAATCTCGGTGGGGTACTCATCGGCCAGCCACGCGAAGAACGCGTCCTTGTCGACGACCACAAGGGTGTAGCCCTTCTTCGGCATCCCCACCCCGCCGATCGACTCCCCCGCCAGGTGCACGGTCTCGTCGTCACCCGCGCACATCCACGGGTGCCCGTCCCTCTGAGGGGACTTCAGCAGCTCCACGTCAGCCTTGATCAGCGCACTGAGCCGGTTCTCGACCAGCCGCCGGTACGCGAGCCGCGTCGTGACCTCCCGACGCGACAGCCGCGCCTTCTTCGCCCGAACCCCCGTCGTCTTCCGGGGCCACCGCACCACGACAGGCCGATCCAAGGTGAAGGGCGTCTCCAGGCCGGGGATGGTCTCAGCCAGCACGGCGGTCACGTCGCAGCTCCCTCGGCCTGAGCGGCGGCGGGGGCTTGGCCGTGGGCGAAGCCGAGGTCCACGCGGCGCTGCTCCAGCAGCCGCCACAGGTACCCCAGGTCGCTCTGACTGGCCGCACCGGTCGCCCTCAGGTCGTCCAGGTCCCGCTGGATGCCCTCGATGAGGTCGAACTCCTTGACGTGCGCGATCCGCAGCGTCACCTCGGCGACGAGCTGCTTGTCGTCGGGCACGAACTCCGGCGCCCCCTTGCCGGGCGGGGTCAATCCGCTGGTGTCCGGCTCCGAGGGGGCGGGCGGGGGCGGGGGTGTCTGCTGCTCCTGCCGGGCCAGCCACTTCGCCTTCATCGTCAGCAGCGACACCAGTGGACCGGTCTGCCCCTTGCGGTTGCGGACGGTCAGCCCGGCCATGCCGCGCGTCTCGACCTCCTCGGCGAGCGCGAACAGCTCCGCGCTGGTGGCGTCCTGCGCGGCGGCACGATCGAGGTAGTCGCGCAACGTCGGCAGCGCCTCGCCCTGGCCGAACCAGTCGGCGAGCGCCTGCCCGTACTCCTGCCCCGGGTTCCGCTCGATGGCGCCGATCTGGAGCGCCGCGACGTCCTCCACACACGTGGAAGTGACCGTCAGGGAACCGTCCAGGTCGACCGTCGCCGCGAGGTGGAAGTCGTACTCCAACCCGTCGCGGTGGTCGGGCTTGAGCGCCACCTTCCACCCGCTCGGGCGCCCATCCTGCGCGGCGGCGACCACCACGTCGGACTTCACCCGCAGCGTGGCGATGACGTGGCCCGGGTAGTCGAGCAGCGCGTCCATCATGGCCAGCTCGTGCGGACGGGCCTCGGACCAGCCCGACTGCGACGGCGACTTGCGGTGCTGGTCAACCAGCATCAACATGCCGTCCCGCCCCGACCAGAACGAGGAGAACGTGTCGATGATCAGCACATCGACGCGGGCGGCGACCGCCGCCACGACGATGTCCGGCATCACCTTCGGCGAGCACGAATCGACCCGCAAGTGCACGAAGGTGTGGTCGTCGGCGTACCGCGCGGCGGCACCCCGCTGGGTGTCCACCACCCCGATCACACCGTCCGCACCGACGAGACCACGAGCGATCCGCAACGCGACCGGCAACGTCGGAGCGCCGGGCAGGCCGTCCAGGATGATTCGCGCCATCTCCGCCGTACGAACAGCGGGGGCGAACTCAAAGGTCATGAGGTGGTTCCTTTCCGTGGAGCTCCATTTCGGGAGGCAAACGGGACCGCTCCCCGCGCCACCCGAGACGGCGGTAGCCACCATGCGAAGCCCCAGAGGGGGAGGAGACCGGCCAGGGCGAGCGTGCCGCCCACCCCCGCCTTACGTCCCACCCCACAATTAAACCCGCACATAATGGCTCGTATAAGAAAGAGCGTATTGGGGTTTCAAAGAGGATGCAAGACTCTGGCCGTGCTGAGCGACACAAACCCTGTGCAACCCAGGCAGACATCTCTAACCTGAGATCAGCCCCATCCGCGCGAGCCCGCGTCGCCCGCCCACAGGAGGACCTCCGTGGCTCACCCACCCCACCAAGACGGCTACATCGCGGCCGAACCCACCCTCAACGGCGCCCAAGCCGCCCGCGTCGGCGTCTCCGCCGCCGCCCGCGAAATCGCCGAACACGCCGCCCGCCTCGTCCCCACCACCGACGACGCACACGCCACCCCCGGAGACCTCCTCACCCACAGCATCCGCCTCCGCCGCATGACCCTCGAACTCATGTTCCGCACCGTCACCGCAGAACGCATGCGCGGCACCCCCTGGGAGAGCATCGCCGACCACCTCCACATGACCGTCGACGAAGTCACGAAGGAGTTCGGCCACGCCGACCTCACCCACCACGCCACCGCCCCAGGACAAGTCGTGTGGGACATCCTCGCCCAGACCTGCATCAACCCCATCCCCGGAGGATGCGCCCCCACCCCCGACGAGGCCGCCACCGAACTCGACGCCTGGTACGAACGCTGGCAGCAACCCGACAACCACCCCACCCAACCACCCACCTGCGCCGTCACCGCACACCTGTAACCACGGCAGGCCGGCGAGGGGCCTACCGCACACCGCAGGGGGAAACGAAAATGCGCCGCCCGAACACGCCTGGTGTAGAACCGGGTGCGGTCCCTCTTGAGAAGGGTCCCGGCTCCCAGACGCGCCCGAGCGGCGCACCGGAAAGGAACACCACTGCGCTTCTCGGACCCTGCCTTCTCAGACCACGTCGACCACGCTGTGATGTCCCGACCAGTGTAGAGCGCGATCAGCCGCCCGAGGAACCGCCGCCCGCACCGTACCCGTACGAACCGCCGCCGCTCTGCGAGCCGCGGCCCTCCCCGCTCTGGTCGTAGGACGGGGCGCCCGCCACACCGGCCGACAGCAGCACCTTGCCCAGCCACTCCAGGCCCGGCACCTTCTCCAACGTCCGGCCGATCAGGTAGTAGACCGAGATCAGCGCGGCCGTCGCCACGATCGTGGTCGACTCCAGCGGCAGATCGATCTGAGCCTCAGCCGCCAGGCCGACCAGCGCGGCCACCCACACCGGCACATAGGTGCGGATGTAGGAAAGAACGGTGTCTCGCATCGGAGGAACCTCCTTGTAAGGGGATGACGCCCCGGAAGCTACGGAACCCCGCCGCTTGCGTCTGCTCTCAGCCGAGCTTGAGAAGAAGCCCGATGAGCGCGACGACCGCTGCGAACGCCGCGATCCCGATCGACCACCACGCCCCCGTACGGCGGCGCCGCTCGATCGTGTCCTGCCGCGCGTACAGATCCCGCTCCGCGACGTCCAACCGCTTGTCCTGCTTGTCGAACTCGCGGGTGATCTCGCCCTTCCACGCCTCCAACTGGTCAACCCGCAACGTCAGCAGCGCCGCCGCCGCCCCCTGCATCCGCCACTCCTCGGCGAACGACCGGATGTCGTGCCGGATCTCCCCCAACGCGTTCTCGAACCGGCTCATCGTCCGGGCGAGTTCGCCCCGCGTCGGTTCCTGCTCCTCGGCCACAATCCAGCCCCCGCCTTGTCAACGCAACCTGTCGGAGCGGCATGCTGCCCGCCCACCTCCGGTTACGTCAGCGCCCGGCCCGGGTCAGCGCTGCCACGCCTGGAGCACGCCGATCTGTCCCGTCCCCCCGGATGTCGTCACCTCCAGCGCGAGCGTGCCGATCTCCCCCGGCAACCACGTCGCCGGAAAATCCACCGACACCGGCACCCGCACCCCGCCCAGCACACTGTCGAACACCCCACCCGGCGGAATCGGCGACGGATCCCCCACCACCACCGACGACCCGTAGGTGAACACGCCGGCGACGACCGCCGCGACCCGCACCGTCATGCTGCTGCCCGAAGGAGGAGCCACCGCCACCAGCAGCGTCGCCCGCCCCCCCGACCGGCCCACCGACGTGAAATGCGTAATGACCGCCGACCCCGCCGTGAACATCCAGAAGTAGTCCGAGGTGTGCATCTCAAACGGCCGCACCGTCCCCGTCCCCGCCTCCAACCGGGCCGCCCGCGTCCGCAGGTCCCCCGCCACGTCCGGCAGCTCCCGCTCCCGCAACGTCAAATGACTCCACCGCGTCACAACCTCACCCCGTTCTCAGGCGCTGGCCTGCGTGAACTCGCCCGTCAACACCTTGACCCGCTCCCCCTGATCCCCCTGCGGAGTCACCTGCACCGACACCATCTGCATCGGCCGATCCAACCCCGCCGACCCATCCGGCAACGGCGGATACAGGTAATCCGTCGCCAGACAGCGGGCGTGCGTGCCGAGCTCCCACCCCCACCACCGCGTCGAATCCGACACACCCAGGTCCCATTCGAACAGCAGCTTCGGGCCGCGCGCCGTGTCCGCGATCCGCCCAAGCTGATCAATCAGATCCTGCCGAGACGTCGCGGAGTCGATTTGGAAGACCTGCTCGATCAGCGGATACCCCGCCGCCCGCAACGCCGGCCGATCCACGGTCTCCAGGATCGTGCCCGCCGTATCAGCCTGGAGCCGCCCGTGGACCCGGTTGAGCAGCCCCCGCCGCGTCTTGCGCGTGTACTTCTCGACGTTGCCCGGGAATTCGAGCACCAGCCCGGCCGCCTCCGGTGTGGTCCGGCCGACACCCTTGATCGCGAACGCAGGCCGGTTGAAATCCTCATCCCACTCCGGTTTGCACCACCAGTCGAACGCGGACGGTAGGTCCGTCAGCTCGTTGATCTGGTCGAGGATCGGCATGTACTCCTCTTTGCGGTACGCCCTCGTGACTGTGCCGACCCCGCCGGACCCGTACACCCACTTCACCCACCGGCTGTCGGCCGCCGCCGCTGAGTGCTCCATCAGCCACTTCACCTCGTTGTACGGGCTCGCGGTACGCGGGCCGGTGAAGTCGACGAACCGGTAGGCGAGGATCGCGGGCAGCTCTTCCCCGGTGATGCTCATGACGCCGCTGTCGGAGTCGTAGTCCTGCGGATCAATCACCCGGTACCCGGCGACGAAGCGGCGGTCCCGGTAGATGACACAGATCGTGCGTTCCGGCTGCGTCGCCGCCGTCACCCGGCTGATGTTGTACTGGTCGTCGTACAGCGGGATGTTCGCGGTCAGCGTGCCACCCGCGCCGAGCGTCAACGAAAAGTTGACGTCCTGGAGTGGCAGCGCGTCCAGCGGGACGTGGTCCTGCCAGTCGTAGAACACGTACTCCCATAGCCCTTGCTCGGCCACCGCGCCCCCGTCCGTCGTCGGAGGCGGACCCTGCCAGCCGGGCGAGGCTTACGTCCGCTCAGGAGATGGGGCTACGACTGGGGTTCCAACCGATTGACGCACCACTCTTGCATAGTGACCCCTATGCAATGCATAGTGATGGCTATGCAGACATCGACGGTGACCAACCCCCTCACACTCGACATCGAGTGGCGCGGCGGCATCAACCCCCTCCACGAAGCGTTCGACGCGTCCCGCGTCGCCACCCTCACGGCCAGCATGGAAGCCAACGGCTGGGACGGCCCTCCGATCGTGTGCGACCGGGCGCTACGCAACGCCGGCCAGGACCAGGCGTACACCGGCAGCCACCGCATCGAGGCATGGACCGACGTCCAGGACGACACCCAGGCGCCGATGCCATGCGCCTACATCGAGGACATCTGCGACCGGCACAACATCGACTGGTCCGCCCTGCTGGACGACGCCGACGGCAACGGCTACGACGCGGTCATGGCAGCGATCCTGCTGCTCCCCGCCGACGTCTGCGAGGCGTACGGCCTCGACGCCGGAGGTCTCTGATGTCGACCGACCCCACCACCCAGGGCTACGAAGCCGACCCCGCCGACGTCGAGGCGCTGCTCGACACCGCGATCAGCGACGCCCTGGCCGAGCCCGACCCGCTCATCCGCTACACCCTCCTGACCAAGGACCTGGTCCTCTACGAGGCGCTCGTGGGCCGGATCGCACAGGAGCGCTACCGGACAGTGGCGGCCATGTCGTCGCCGGGCGGCATGTCCTACGCCGCGATCGGCGACGCCCTCGGCATGTCCCGCTCGCGCGCCCAGCAGCTCGTGGAGCGCGGCCGGATCCTGCCCGCCCGGTAGCCGTACAACGCGAGCCCCCTCCCCGTACGCTCAACCTCAGACCCGCCCAGGAGGCGACAGTGAAACTCCCCAAGCGTGAGTGGGAAGTCTGGTCACAGAGCGGCCAGACCAGCCGCCACTACACCGAGCGCGGCGCGCACAGGCAGGCCCGCGAACTGAACGGGTACGTACCGCGCGGCGGCGACCTGCGATTCATCGTCCGCCACGTGTCCGAGCCCGAGCCTCAGTCGGACACGCGCCGACCTGCCTCAACGTCCCCCATGGACATGTACATCTCGGGTGGCGGCGACCTCTCCAACCCGTTCGTAGCCGAACTCCTGGCCAGCGCAGAGCAGAGCCACCGACGCCAGCAAGCCGATCGAGCGCGCACCGACCGGTAGCCGTACAACGCGAGAGCCCGCCCCTGCTGGGGGTGGGCTTCGCCGTTTTTCCTGGATCCAGGAAAAAGCCTGTTCAGATAGCCGTACGGTCAGGACCAGGCGTCGCGGGTCACTACCGCCAACCGGGGTGCTCCCGCCGCCCCCACGACCGGCTCCCCTTCGATCAGCAGCGTGTTCGGCCCCGGCCGCAACGTGAACCAGTTCGGCGGATGGGCGAGCAGACCCCGCCCCGGCCGCGGCTCAGGCCACACCGACGTCGGCACGTACGCCGTCACCGACCTCGACCCCAAGTCGATTCCCACGCTGTACTCCGGGTCAGCGGGGATCTCCACCCCGGCCGCCGCCGCCAACACCCCACCCGACTCCAAGTGGCTGACCCGGAAGTTCCGGATCGGCCCCCACACCGTCAGCACCCCGGGAATGTAGGGGTTCGTGCCGGCCAAGGTGACCGTCGTCTCCGCTGCCCCGGGCAGCGCGTCGATGACCGCCTCTCCTCGGGTCGGCAGCAGCGCGTACTTCCTCGGGTCCTTCGCCGAGAGCCGAATCGTCCACCGGAACACCCGCGACCCCGCAGGCCGGATCTCGACCTGGCCCAGCAACCTGACCCGCGCCTGCCGCGCCAGATGCGCTTCCAGCACCCGCAACAGCACCACCCGCCGGGGTGACACCAGCGACACGAGCCGCTGCTGAGCCGCCAACATGCCCGCATGCGACGGAGCGACCGCCACCCCCGACAGCATCACCGTCCGCCGCCCCAGCAAGCCCGGGTTGCTGATCTGCCCGTCCATGCCGCCCCGCGCCCTGGATCGGGCACGCACCGGCGCGGACCCCGACCACCCCTCCTCCTTCTCCACAACCCACTGCACGCCGTGCTCGTCGACGACGTTGCCCGCCCACGCGCCGATCCGGTACACCGGCGACGCCAACGCCATATACGGCGCCAGCAGCGACACAGACGACTCCGGACCCGTCTGCCCGCCCGAGTCGACCGCCCGCACCGCCGCCGACCCCACCGTGATGCCCGGCACCACGTCCAACACCGTGTGCTCTCGCGCCGCCGCCCCGAGCTCGGCGACGACCTGGCCGTCCACGAGTACCTCGTACCCGGCGACCCCCAGGTCATCGGAGGCGGCCCCCCAGGTGAGGGTGACGTGCTCCTCCGCGTGCTCCGCGACCAGGCCAGGCGGAGCGGACGGCGGCTCGTCGACCAGCGTGGTGACCGCCCGCGCGAGCATCGTCGACCGGTTGCCCTGGGCGTCGACCGCGTCGATCTCGATGAGGTACTCGGTCGCCGCCGACAGGCCGGTGAACAGCCGCGTCAGCTCGACCTGGTCAGCGCCTTGCTTTTCGCCGTCGAGGTAGACGCCGTACCCGGCCACCCCGAAGTTGTCGAACGCCGCCCCCCACTCCACCCCGATCGTGAAGTGCGTCAACGCGGTAACCAAGAGGTTCTCCGGCGGCGACGGCGGGGTGACGTCCGGGGTGGTGACGAGCAGCGACAGCCGCTCTGAGCGTTCCCCGCCCCCGTCGACCGCATCCACCTCGACCAGGTAGGAGGCGCCCTCCACCAGATCGGTGAAGACGAATACCCGGCCGACCTGATCGGCGCCCTGCTTCGCCCCGTCGAGGTAGACGCCG
The DNA here is from genome assembly GCF_040299985.1 of Streptosporangium sp. NPDC000563. Classification (NCBI taxonomy): domain Bacteria; kingdom Bacillati; phylum Actinomycetota; class Actinomycetes; order Streptosporangiales; family Streptosporangiaceae; genus Streptosporangium; species Streptosporangium sp. NPDC000563. The sequence goes on from NZ_JBEPDA010000022.1 coordinate 91,954, forward strand.
TACCCGGCCGCCGCCCCCGTCAGCGGCTCATCCCACTCGACCGTGACCGTCGTCGGCGCCGACGCCGTAACCCGCAACGCCAGCGGAGGCGCAGGCAGCGTCGACAACACCAACCGGCCCGGCCGCGCCGGGGCCGGGAACCCGCGCCCGTACCTCGCCATCGGCTACCTCACCACCGCGACGCCCGCATCGACGCCGCCGCAGACCTGACCGGTTGCAGCAGGTGCGGCACCGGCACCACGAACGCCACATCGTCGATCCACACCGTGTCCGACCCCACGGACTGCGAACCGTCCTTGGCGTAGGTGAACGTCAACTGCGTCGCCGCGCCGAGCGCATACACCGGCGACAACGTCCAATCGACATCGCCCGACTCCTCCAACTGCGGGGAGGCGCCGACACTGAACCGGAAGAAGTCATACCCAGACTCGGAGGAGACCCGGTACCAAAACTGCACGCTGCTCGCCCCAGCAGGGACGGTGACGGTCAGCGACGACGACGCGTTGTGCGCGGTCGTGGGCGCCTTGAACGACCACGTGCCCGTCCTGGCCGCCGTGTTGCTGCGCGCCCACCCACCGGCCGAGTTGACCGTCCACACATAGGAGGTGTCTTCAAAGTCCTCAACGAGCACCGCGAACCCCCTCAGTGGCCCTCGCGCCAGTACAACTGCGCGCTCACCAACACCGTCGCCGCCGCCACCACCAGCACCCCGATGTAGGAGTTCGGCGCCACCCGGATCTCATCGCCCAACGGGATGTACTCGCCGCCGTAGGTCTGCGGATGCATGTCCCGCACCCACAGCACATCCCCCAGGGTCGGCTCAGGCGACCACGCACCCGCAGGCCCCTTCACCGCGGTCATCGCCGACGCAGGCCACGCCGGATCCAACGGCGCCGGCCCGTGCCCGGTCGCCAACGCCGCACCGCCCGTACCGGCGCTGGACTGGCGGGCCACCATGAGCTTCGGCGGCACCGCGTTGGACGTGACGCCCTTCATGCTCACCCAGATCCCGTACACCGCGATCCGATGCGACGCCGGATTGCTGTTCGGGTTCGCCACTTGCAGGATCGTCTTCTGTGATGTGCCGGACGCGACCCCGTCCGCCGTCGCCGTGTAATTCCCCACGCCCGCCCCCCGGGATGCTGAACGCCTGTGCTCGGATCACGGCGCAGCATGCCGACCAGGCCCGGTAGCGTCCGCTCTCAGGTCCAGCAGTCCGCGGTCTCCACCACGAGCGTCGCCGGCCCCGGCGTCGTCGGATGGCTTTGCCCGAGCAGGCGGATCGTGTTCGGGCCGTTGAGAAGCTGGAACCAGGTGGATGACGCGATCATGGAGCGCATGCCCGACACCGTCTGCTCCCCAACCGGCAACGACGGGTTGACCACGGTGACATCCCGGGCGAGCAGATCCACCCGCACCGTGTACCCCGGATCGATCAGCACGTCCTCATCGAAGACGATCTCCACCCCGGTCTCCACATGCAGCAACCTCGGCGACAAGATCGCGTCCTGGATCGTCAACGCCGCCGGAATCCCATCCGGGTAGTCGCCATACACCTCCACCACCACCTCAATCGGGTCTGGGGCGTCCCCAGATGCCTCCTGCCGGATCGGCACCCCCATCCGGCGCGGATCATCCGCAGTCACCGTCAACTCCCACCCGAATGCGCGAGCGCCACGCGGACTGATCGTCACATCGTCGGATAAACGCACCATGACCCGCCTCGTCAGATGCGCCTCCACCACCCGCAGCTCCGCGACCTGCCGAGGATGCAGAATCGACACGAGCTGATCCATCGCCTGCACCATCCGCAGATGATCCGGCGCCACCGCCACCCCCGCCAACGTGACGACCTTCGGCCCGAACTGGCCCGGCCCAGCGAACCCGCCGTCATCGCCGTCGTTGTCAGCGCCGAGCCCTTCCGCGTTCGGCGACGACGACCACCCGTCCTCCTCCTCCACCACCCACCGCACACCCTCGTCATCGACAACGTTGCCCGCCCACCCGGCCAGCAGGTACACCGGCGACGCCAGCGGCGTGTACGGCGGCTCCGCCGTGGACGCGACCACCTCGGCCAGGGTGGACACGTTGCCCGACCGGTCCACCGCCCGCACACCGATCGTGTACACCGTGTTCGGCGTGAGTTCCTGGATGGTGTAAGTGAGCCCGGCCGCGTCGCCCCGCCGGACCCCGTCCACGAGGACGTCGTACCGGATCACCTCGTCGTTATCGGTGCTGGCTGTCCAGGACAGGCTGATCGTGGTGTGCGTGGCGCCCGTCACAGCCAAGTCGCCGGGCACGGTCGGCGGTTCCGTCTCCGTCACCGCCACCACCGACAACCCGGCCTTCGCCGACCGGTTGCCGGCCCGGTCCACCGCATCCACCTGCAACAGGTACTCGACGTCGGAGGTGAGCGCGTTGAACCGATACGCCACCGCGGCTGGCCCCAGGTCCGCGACCTTCACACTGTCCTTGTAGATGCTGTACCCGGCCAACCCGATCCGGTCATCGGTCGAGGCGTCCCACGCGATCGCGATACTCGCCCCCGACACCGCCGTAGTCCGCACATTGCCCGGCACGGTCGGCGCGACCGTGTCCGGCGAGGCAACCAGCGTGATCGACGCCTTCGCCGACCGGTTGCCGTGCATGTCGACCGCATCCACCTGGAACGTGTGCGACGTCCCATTGCCCAGGCCGCTGAACGACCTCGTCAGCGCCGTCTGATCGGCGCCCTGCTTCGCCCCGTTGCGGTACACCCCGTACCCGGCCACACCGATGTTGTCCGAGCTGGCGTCCCACGCGCACGTGAACGACCCCGAACCAAGCGCTGTGATCCGCAGATTGCCCGGCACGGTCGGCGCAATCGTGTCCGCCACCACCGTCACCGTCAACGACGCCTTCGGCCCCCGGTTGCCTTGGGAGTCGACCGCGTCGACCTCGAACACGTGCGTGTTGCCCGCCACCAGCCCGGTCACGGTCCTGGTCAGCCCCGACTGGTCCGACCCGACCTGCTCCCCGTCCTTGTACACCCCGTACCCGGACACACCCACGTTGTCGGTCGCCGCGCTCCAGGCGAACGTCAACGACGTGTTCGTCTGCCCCGTCACCCGCAGGTTCGTCGGCGCAGACGGCGGCTCACTGTCCGGGGGAGTCTCCGGAGGCCCGAACAACCCGAACGCCCACGAATACGACGAGCCACCTGCGCCCGTCACCAACGACTGGGAGAAGCTGATCGAGCTGCCCACGCTGTCGTGGACCGCCGTCGACGACCAGATCCGCCGGGTCACCCCCGACTCGACCCAGTCCCGCAGCGCATAGCCGCGGTGGCTGAACCCGCTCGGCCAATTCACCGCAGAGTTGTCGGTGTTCCCGGTCAGGTAGAACCCGACCGTCCCCAACATGATCGACCCCGGGTCAATGTTGCTGACCCCCACGGACGTGGACGTGCCCGTACCGCTACGGGACCCCAGATACTCCGGAGCGCCCGACAGCACATACGCCCAGATGAACAGCCTGTCTGATGAGGAGCCCAACGTTACGGTGAACGACGTGTCCCCACCCGTCGACAGCTTCGAGTACAGGCGGGAACCGATCGTGTGAGCCGACCACTCATGCGACTCATAACCAGCCGTCGTGCCCGTCACACCCGTGTAGGAGTTCACGAAGATCACGATCCGCTGTCCATACGATGTCGGCGAGAACGTGATCGTGTGATTCAACGACGGGCTCGTCGTCGAGTACACCCGCTCCTGCACCACAGTGGCCACGCGTCCGCCCCCCGGCCGTCCAGCAAAACCCAGGGCACAGCATGACCAGCAGGGGCGGCTACAGTCCGCCCCCGCCCGGTCAGCGGATCATCGCCCCCACCTTCCGCGCCGCGACCGTGCCGATCTCGAACTCCGACTGGCCCGGCTGCGGATGCACATTCACCACCACCGACCCCGCCGACCCCGACGCCGGCTTCACCGTCTCCAGCGACCCCCACGACCCATAACCACCGAACCCGCCCGTCGACGTCGACGACGAGCCCATCCGGTCGATGACCCCGACCCCGCCGAGATCAGCCGCCGCCTCCGACAGATCCGACGCAGCCTCCCCCAGATACCCCCCCGAACCGTCCGAAGAGCTCATCCCGCGCAGCATGTCCAGCACCCCACCCGACCCCGAATACGCCTCCCGGATCGCCGCCGTGATCCGCGTCGCCAACTGATCCGCAGCGACCGCCGCCTCGATCTCCTGCCTCGCCTGGTCCGGGGAGGTGACGCCCAGACCGAACGCCGCCAGCGGATTACCCACCACCCCACCGGACGCGAACCTCGGCAACCGGCCGGCCCGCGCCGCCGCGTTCATCGCGTTGATCGCGTCCGACCCGAACCAGCGGGCGAGTTCCGGCACCAGCCACGCCTCCCCAGGAGACACCGCCGCGAGCATGGTGTCTTTCCCGGGCGCGTACCCCGGCAGCACCCCGTACGCGCCCGCAGGCACCACACCACCCTCAGCGAAACCCAGGCTGATCGTCGGCAGCGGCGGCAGGTTCAGCTTCCCTGCCACGCTGTTCCACAGCTTCGCGATGCCCGAGTTATACAGCTTGTCGATCACCGTGCGCAGCGGCGTCGCCAGCACGGCAGGCAGCCCACCCCAGCTCGCACCGATCGACTTCTTACTCCCGGCGAACGCCTCCTCGGCCTTCTTGTTGAAGTCGCCGATCTTGCCTTGGGCTTTGTTCAGCTCGGACGTCGAAGCGGTCACCGCTGTCCACGCGTCCTTGGCGTGCTTGGGCGCGGTCTTCTTCAGATCCAGGAACTTCGTGCCACCGGCCTGCACGAACGCGGCGATCTTCGCCTGTGAAGGTGTCTTCCCGGCGTCGATGTCGCGCTGGATATCCGACCACATCGCCCGGATGTCCTTCGGCGCGTCCTGCCGCAGCTTCAAGAACTTACCGCCGCCATCCGTGACGAACTGGCCGATCTTCACCGCGGCCTGCGCCAACCCGGTGGACAGGTCTCGCTGGATGTTGCCGAGCATGTCCCGCATCGCCTGCGGCGCGTCCTTCTTCAGCCCGAGGAACTTCCCGCCCCCGGAGGTAACGAAGTCATCGATCAGCTTCTGCGGCACCGGAACCCCAGCGCTGATCTTCGCCTGGATCTCCGACCACATGCTCTGCACATGCGACGGAGCATCCTTCGCCAACGTCAAGAACTTCCCCGACGCCGAGTTCGCGAAGGACCCCAGCTTCGACGCACCGGCCCGCACGAACGTGTCGATGCCGGACATCACCGTCGCCCACCCGGTCCTCAACGCGTCCGGCGCGTTCTTCGACAGGGTCACGAACTTCGCGCCGCCGGCCTGCACGAACGCGTCGATCTTCGCCTGACTGGGGGTGATGCCTGCGGCCAGGTCCCGCTGGATACCGGACCACATCTCCCGGATCTTCGGCGGCGCGTCAGCGCTGAGCTCGCTGAATTTCCCTTGGGTGGTGCGTAGGAACACGCCCAGGCGAGACGACACCCCCGCCGCCCCGGTGTCCGTACCGTTCGAGACGGTCTTCCACAGGTTGTCCCAGTACCCCTTCGCCTTCTCCGGCCCGGACTTGAAGATGCCGAGGAAGTCCTCGACCTTCTTCCTCTCGTTCGCCCAGTAGTCATCGCCGAACGCAAACATCTTCGCGAACTCGCCGACACCGAAAGTGTTGCCGAAGTTGCCCAAGGTCTGGTTGATCGGGTCATCGACCGGTTTGCCGGTCGCCTTCATGACCTCCGACAGGCCGCCGATGCCGAGCGCGGCCAGCAGCCCGCCGCCGCCCAGCGCAGCAGCCCCCCCGAGGAGCTTCCCGCCCTTCCCGCCGCTCTTGCCGCCCTTGCCTCCCACGTCGCCGATGAGGTCGGTCGGGTCAACCTTCGAGAACCACGACGAGATATCGATCTTCGTCTTGAGTTTCCCGATCATGTCCGCCGGGTTCACCTTCGACAACCACCCGGCAGGGTTGAGCTTCGACCCGATCGACCCGAGCAGGCTCTTCGGGTTGAGCTTGCTGATCCACTCCCCCGGGTTGAGCTTCGACCCGATGCTGGTGAGCAGCGCCTTTGGGTTCAGCTTCGACAACCACCCCGCAGGGTTGATCTTCTGCCCGACGCCACTGAGCAGGTTCTTCGGGTTCAGCTTCGAAACCCACTCCGCAGGGTTGAGCTTCCCCTTGGCCTTGTCGATCAGGTTCACCGGGTTGAGCTTCTTCACCGCCGACCCGAGGTCGATCTTCGAGAACTCCTGCTTGACCTTCCCCGCCAGGTCCCCCAGCTTGTCCAAGCCGAGCATCCCCGCCAGAGCGGCCAACCCGCCGCCCAGCTTGCCTGCCGCCGACTTCACCCCGTCCAACGCCCGCGACAGCAGCCCAGCCTTCTTCCCGCCGCCGTCCGCCTTCTTGCCTACGTCGTCGACATCCTTACCGAGCCCCTTGGTCCTCTTGCCCGCCTTGTCCGCACTGTCCCCGACACCGTCGAACGCGTCCGCGAGCCCCGCCAGGTCACCGGCATCAACCCCGACACCCTTACCGGGCTTGCTGCTCTTGCTGGTCTTCTTGCTCTTCTTGTCCTTGCCGTCGCCGAGGTCGACATCCGGCACATCCACCCCGCCGGATCCGCCGCCCTTCCCGCCCTTCCCGCCGAACAGGTTCAGGCCGGCGAGCTTCCCCCCGAGCTTGATCAGCCCCTTCAACGCCTTGCCCATCAGCCCGAGGCCCTTCACGACCGCCCCGAGCTTCTTCGTCAGCGTGCCCAGCACCACCGCGACCAGGCCCAGGACGAACAGCCACTGCACCATGTCGCCGACGAACGGGATCTCGGTGAGTTTGATCAGCCAGCCGACAATGGTTCGCAACCAGCCGATCACCTCGGCCAGGGTGCCGTCCTCAACGAGTTTCTCCGTCAGCTTCCCGAAGAACTTCACAATGTCGTTGATCAACTTTCCGGCTTCACGCATCACCGGAATCAAATCATCGAAGAACTTCTTCAGCCGGGCCTGCGTCTCCGGCTGGTTAATCCAATGGTTGAAATCCTCGGCCGCTTGCGCCAGATCCTCCAGCATGGTGCCACCCGCAGGGGAAGCAGCCTTACCCAGGCCAAAGAAGGCACCACCCACGTTTTTGATGATCCGCCACAGCCGCGACGCCGACAGCCACGCCTTCGCCAGGAAATCCTCAGTGCGTTTCTGCCCATCCTTCGTGGACAGAAAATCATCAAACGCTTCCGCCGCATCGAACAGTTTCCCCGCTATTTTCTCCACATACGGCGACGCGATTTTCATTAATTTCGTGAGCGCCGAAAAGCTTTTAATTCCCGCTGACCCGAACACCGCCAACGCCCGGTTGTTCGACTCCATAATCGTTTTCAGGTCAGATTTGAACGCCTTCGACCCGACGAACTGGCCGAACTCCGTCGCCAGATCCCCGAGGACCTGCCCGGTGCCGGTCAGCCCGCCCTTCAAGGTGCTCAGCAGCGGCATGGCCAGCTCGACGCCGCGTTTCATGCCAGGCGCGATCGCCTCCTGCACGGACTTGCGGATGTCGGACAGCGCGGGCCGGACCTCTTTGTGCAGGTACAGCACCAGCTCACGCATCGCGGGCGTCAGGTTCGCCAGGGCCTGGGCCGCCGGGTCCACGCCGCCGCCCCCGCCGCCGCCCTTCCCTGCCTCGGCCGCGGACTTCTTCGCCTTCGCCAGCTCCCGCTGGGCGTCGGCGACCGCCTCAGCGGCGAGCATCTGCGACCACAACGCGTCGCGGACCCCGCGCTCAGCCCGGATCTGCGCCTTCTTGGCCTGCTCGACGTCGTCGGTGGCCGCCTTGATCCCCTTCAAGGCGTCGGAGATGCCCTCGTTCGCCCGAGCGATGGCCTTCGCGCCGTCAACAGCGGTTTTCGCCGACTGCTTGCGTGCCTCTCCCAGCGCGTACTCGGCGTCCTTCTCCGCCTGGAGGGTGTCGGCGAGCCGTTCCTTGGCCGCCTCAACCTCCTTCGACCCCTCCACGCCGCGCCGGTCGGAGTCGGCCTGCTCCTCCCTCAGATCACCGTTGCGCTCCTTGACCTCGTCCAGCCGGTGCAGCGCCTGCTCGTACGCGAGTTGCGCTTCCCTCCGCGACAGAGAGTCCGCGAACGGGTCAGCGTTGACCCGGTCGAGCTGCATCTTGGCCCGCTCGATCGCCAACTGGGCGCCGCGCTCGTCCAGCGCCCCGCCACGCACCGCCAGGGCGAGATCCTCGATCCGCTCCTTCGCGGTCTTGCGGGCCTCGTTGAGCGCCTCGGTGGCCTTCTGACTGCTGCGCTGCGACTCGGCATACCGGCGCTCGGCCATCTCCACCGCGCGGGCCGCCGCCGCCTGCCGGTCCGCCACATCGGCCGCCACCTCAGCCGCCCGCTCACGGGCCTCCGCCACCCGGGCAACGGCCTCCTTGACGCGCTGTTCGGCCGCGACGACCGCTTTCGCGGCCTGCACCGCCGCGTCCTTGGCGTAGCCGACCTGCTCGTTCGCGAGCATCCGCGCATGCACCGCGTCCCGAATGCGACGCTCGGCCTGCTCGATCCTCTCGGCCGCCTGCTCCCGCATCGACGCCGCCGCCGACGCTGACGCCCCCGATGCCTTGTCCGCCTGCCCCAGCGCCCCCAGCGCTGTCCCCACCCCGGAAAACCCAACCAGCAGCCCCGCCAACCCCTGAATACCGGCCGCCGCGACCCCCGGCACCGCAGCCAGCACGCCCACCGCCTGCGACCCCGCCGCCGCGACCGCCCACAACCCGCCGGCCAGCGCCGTCGCCCCCGCCGCCACCAGCAGGAACCCGGACGCGGTCGCCGCGACCTTGCCCAGCGTCGCCACCACCGACCCGACCAGGCTCGCCTTAGCGGGGTCGACCTCCAACCCGAACGGCAGCTTGATCGGCCGCCGCTGGTTCTTGCGCCGCCACTCCTCGGTCTTCTCCTCCGCAGGCTGGGTGTCCGCATCCACCTTGACGCTGGCCCCAGCGTCCCGAGCCGCCGACTCCACCTCGCTTCGGAACTGGTCCCGGTCTACATCGGCGGTGACCTTCACCTGCACGCCCGACGACGCCCCAAGGTCTCTCACCAGCACGGCCAAATCCCGCCGCAGCGCCGACTCATCGAGCGTCGCCTTCAGCCGGATGTTCGCGGCGGTCTCCGCAGCCTTCGCCGCGGTCTTCGCCTCAGCGGCGAGTTTCCGCGCGTCTACCTGCGCTTGGATCCGCAGCCGGATGTCACGGACTCGCGCGTCCGCCTCCCGCTTGAGCTTCCGCTCCCAGCCCGCGCCAAATTCTGCGACGACCTCAAGCTCGATCCGCCCCGCTTGGACGCTGTCCGGCTCTTCCGCCACCTGCGCACCCCCGTACGTCGGGGCGCAGGATGCCGAGTCAGATCGCTACCGTCCGATGACGAGGGGAGGGGAGGTGCTACATAAAAAAACTACCCCTACCCGTAGACATTCAACTACGGGTAGGGGTAGTTTTTGGGGTGTCGGGAGGCACCCCGACACCCCGGGCTCCGAACAAGGCGGAACCCACACCTGGGAGGTTACCTATGCTCCGCACCGTCCTCACCCACGTCAGCGTCTCCGACCTCACCGACGAGCACGCCGAGCAGATCGACGCCCTCGTCCGGGACGAGCTCCGCTTCCCCGACCGGGAGACCTACAGCCTGGAGCACGGCCAGAAGACCTACCGCACCGCGCTGGTCACCTACAAGGACCCCGTGACCGGGGAGATGCGCTACGGCATCTACGACGAGGACGGGGCCACCCGCGAACTGGAGGACACCGACGACGAGGACGAGGCGAACGCCCGCTACGAGGAGTTGGTCCGCGCCCGCGCCGAGAACCTTGGCATCGACCACAACGACGAGCCGGAGTGCTTCGACGCCTCCGACGTCGACGGCGTCCCCGTCAAGGACTAACACCACCGACCCGCACGGGGTGACCACTCACCGAGTGGTCACCCCTCCTTTCGTACGAAGGAGAACAGCCCCATGCTCATCCCTGACTGGCGGGCACAACTCGCCGCCGCCGACGCCCGCCAAGCCCGCGCACGCGCTGAGATGTCCGCTGGCGCAGACGACCGCGCCCGCGCCCTCGCCGCTGGCGTGGACTACCACCAGGAGCTACTCGGTGGAGGCCGGGGCACCCGCCGTACCGCCGTCGCCCAGGTCGCCGCTGAACTCAACCTCAGCGTCAAGAGCGTCGACACGGCGCTGGCGAAGGTCAACGCTGGGCTCCCCGCGCGTTCCGGCCTGCCGGGAGACCTGTGGGAGCAGGTCGCGGCGGCCGAACTCTCCGACCTTCCGCCGCTCACTCGGGCACAGTGGGAAGTTCTCGGCCACCTCGTGCGGGGAATCGCCTTGGACGCAGCGTGGATCGATGCCCCGGGCGAACTGCTCGCGCAGGAGATCGAGGACGTCGACACCGACGTCCTCCCCGATTCCGCCGTCCTCGCCCAGGCGTGCCGGTCCTGGAGTCGCACCGCGGCCTTGGCCGTGCTGGAAGCGCTCACCCGAGGAGAACAGGCCGCGCTGCCCACCGTGGAGCAGGCGCCCCTGGCCGCCGACCGGTAGCCGTGCACCGCGAGGACCCGCCCCCGAGACTGGGGGCGGGTCCTTCGTCACTTCTTCGGCTTCGCGGTGGACATCATCAGGTTCATCGCCCGATCCATCGACGCTCGCGTCGGCCGCCCACCCTGGAGCGCCTTCGCCTCCCGCGCAGCCTCATCGATCCAGGCGGGCCGCGGCCACTTCCACTCTTTCTTGCGCTGCTTGTTCGCCACCCGCAGCGTCTGCTCGTAGTGGATTCCGGCCAGCAGGTCATGAGTGCGTGTCCACGGGTCCAGCCAGTAGCCGCGCGGAACCCTTACTCGGGCATCGTGGGGGAGATGGTGGCAGAGGTCGAGGAAGGCGTGGATTCCGATGAAGTCAGGGTCTCCGGGGTCGGCGAAGACTCCGGCGAGGTCGAGCCCGTAGGTGCTTCGGAAGTCGGCGTGGAGTCCTCGGTCCCACTCGGCGAGCCACCGTTGGGCGGCAAGGATTCCCCCTGGCCCACGCCCCAACTGGCCATGAGCCCCTTCACCAGATCCCCAATGTCGAACACGCTCGGCCGCTCGGCCATGAACGCCGCGTACCCGTCCTCACCGAGGATCTCCCGACCCATCTGACGGACTGCCTCCACGAACTGCGCGGGCAGGTGGGGGCTCTTGATCAGCAGGTCGATGACCATGCCGATGATCTCCTGCTGATCCATCGCACTGTTCTCAGCCCGGAACGCGCCCTGCACCACGTGCATCAGGTACGCCATGTCCATGTCCAGCCGGGTGAACGGCTCCAGCGCGTGCAGCGGCAGTTCTGACGGCACCTGCGCGATCAGCTTGTCGCTGCCGTCCTCGTTCTCCCCGAAGTACAGCGGGATCGGTCCGGCTTTGCGGTTGCGGCGCGCGGCGCGGGCCTTGCGCGCGGCGTTGAGATTCAGCCCTGCGGTTGTCATGGTGGGGTCCCCCCGGGTCGTCTCGATCGGACGGGGCGGGAAGCTACGGACCGGCGGCGCTTGCGTCTGGGCACGACGAAAGGGCGCCCGCCGGTGTGGCGGGCGCCCCGTCCGATCACCGAACGATTAAATCGCTCAGGAAGGGTCAAACGCCTCGAAATCGGACAAATCGTAGAATGCGTCTGCGATGTCCGACCCCAGCACCTTGAGCCGCAGCGGCAGAACGCTGGCCTCGGTCTTGTTCAGCGACTGGGTGACACCCTCGACCTGCTGGGCGCGCGGAATGATCCTCCGCAGATGCCTGTCACCGTTGATCAGCTCGACCACGACCGCGACCTCATCACGACCACCCACCTTCGGCGGCGTGAACTTGAAGTACGGAGGCGGCGCCGGGTCACCGGCCGGGGTGATCTTCGTGAACTCGCCGCCGCCGAACACCGCCCGGAAGTTCGCCGCCGTCCACTCGTACAGGTCCACCTCCAAGGTGGCGCCGTCACCGGTCTGCCACGACGCGATCGGGTAATCCGACTGCGCGCTCTTGGCCTCCTCGAACTCGGGCGACGTCTCCCAGTTCAGCGAGTCCGGCGTGAAGTGGCCGACGTCCGCCCACGGGTCTGTCATCGCGATGGTCGGCCCAGCCGGGGCGGCCGTACCGACCGGAGCCAGCCAGACCCGCGACAGTACCGGGACAAAAAGGTCTGTGGCGCCCACAGGATCCCCCTCATGCTGCGACGCCACCCCCCGCATCGCGGAAGGTGGTCACGGGCTGGGGACCCTCACCACGCGGTTGTACGGATGTCCGCCGCTTATGTACGGCTACGACCTGTCGGCAGGACCTGTCGCCGCCATGGCCCGGCCTGCGACACTGCGAGCAGGCGAGACGCAAACAAGGGGAGAGCCAAAGGTGGGGGTGAAACGCCCGGCAGGAGTGCGGTGGCTATCGAACGTCGACATGGCCGGCCCGACCCCGGCACACGACCCATCCCTGGGGCCGTGCTGGCTGTGGACCGGCGAAACGACCGAGCAGGGGTACGGCGTCATCAGCGTCGACGGCAAGAAGGTCGGCGTCGCACGATACGTGTACGAACGCGCCCACGGCCCGCTTCCGGACGGGTACGAACCAGATCACATCTGCCACGAACCGAAGGTGTGCCCGCCAGGGCCAGCGTGCGTCCACCGGGCCTGTTGCCGCCTAGATCATCTCGAAGGCGTCACTCACCGCGAAAACGTGCTCCGCTCTGGGGCGCCGACCGCGATCAACGCCGCCAAGGAAGAGTGCATCCACGGCCACCCGCTCACCGACGACCCCATCGAAGTCAACGGCGTGCGCTACCCAGGCGGCACGATCTACCGGCCGCCGCGGCGCCCCGAGCGGCGGTACTGCCTGATCTGCAAGACCATCGCAGCCACCGCTGAGAAGCGCCTCAAGAAGGAGCACGCTCGCCTCCTAGTGGAGACCGCCGGCGGCCACGGCGTGCAGCTCACCATCGGCTAACCCGGCCCGGCGTGGGAGGACACGAGGACCTTCGCGACCCATCGGAGCCGTCCGTCGATGTCCGGCATCGGGCCGCCGCTCCCGGCCAGGTACCGCACCCCAGTGATGACCGGCCCCGACACGTACGGCTGGCCCGGCAGCTCCGCGACCGCCCCCAACGCCACCATGACGATGCGTTTCAACGCGCCGACGCCCGGCGCGTCCGCTCCCGCGCCGAGCGCCTCCAACTGCACGCAGGAGGTCACCGCGTGCAGCAGCTCCCCGCTGCGTTGGCCCACGGTCCCGCCCGGCACCTCATGCACCCGCAACCGGGGGTAGGGCGGCTCGGAGTAGGCGCCGACCCTGCCCGGCCCGCCGAGCACGGTGGCGAGAGCTTCGTGCTCGCGCAGCCACGCCAGCACGAGCGGCACCGGGTCAGCGTCGGCCAGCAGCGTGACGTCCACCAGATCAGGCGGGGTCGTCCGCGGGCTTGACCCGGGCGGGCTTCGCCGGGGTACTGCCCGGCACCGGCGGCGCGGCGGGCTCCGTCTTCGGCGCCGGGGCAGGCGCTACGGCAGGCTCGGTCTTCGGCGTTGCCGGGCGAAGCGCCGCAGCGACACTCTCCCGGTTCTTCGGGTCGGCCCCGGCGACCATGCCGGCGCCGACGAGCCGCATCGCGTGCCCGCGCAGGAGGGTGATCTCCTCCTCCACCTCGTGGTCGCGGTGCTCCAGGCCGACGCTGCGGGCACCCTCGGCGCCGAGCGGGTGAGCGAGGTTGCAGGTGACGAGGTCGTTCACCGGGATCTCCTCCGACGAGTTGCCCGGCGCCCTGGGTGGGCGCCGCGATCACTCCGGGAGCATGCCGACCCGTACCGTTTACGTCAGCGTTCAGAAAATCGCGGTCGGCACGAACAGCGCCAGCACCCGCACCTGTGAGATCGGCACCGATCGCGGCGTCACTCCCTCAGGGAGGGATCCGGTGATCGCCAGGTGATGCCACGCCGCTTCCGGCAGCACCTGCACACGGAGTTCACCCCGGCCGCTGTCCGGCCGTGCCGGGTTCGAGGTGGCCATCCACCCCAGCGACCAGTCGCCTGACTCGTGCGCCAGCACGAGCCGCTGCCCGGTCACGGACATGTGCTTGGTGACCTCGATGGCCTGCACAGTCGGCCCAGCCGGGCGCGACGAACGGCGGGGGCGGCGGGATGCGCGACTCAAACTCATGCCCCCACAATGAGGCTCCCGACCGACAAAACACCATGTTAGAGCGTGTGTTCGAGGACGAACCGGTCCCCCGGAAGCAGGACGACGCGCACCGCGACCCCCGTGCCGCCGCTGTCGATCAGGGCTGCCGTGACCTCTTCCACCGGCGTCCCCGGCGGGGTGCCGAGCAGCGTCTCCTCGGCCATGGTCGGCATTCGGGAGAGCACCCGGATCCGCCGCTCGACCACGTTGACCCCGGCCCGCGCCAGCAATATGTCAGGGTTCGCCAACGCGGCAGGCTCCTCCAGGTCGGGCACGAGGTGGCCGATGTCACGCGGATAGTAGGAGTCCGTGACCACCCCCCTGTGGTGCGAGCGACGCCACCACACCGACGTCACCCCCGGCAGCAGATCAGCCACCGCCCCGGGCGGCGCGGCCCGCCGCACATCCACCTCCCCGACCTCCCCACCGGCCACCACGACCGCCAGCAGCACCGGCACCCGCTCATAGGTGCGGACGAACGTCCCCACCGTGCTCTGCGACACCGTCAGCCCGAACCGGGCCAGCTCGCCGATCGCCGCACGGATCGTGTCCCGAGACACCCCGCCGAACCGTTTTTGCAGCTCCGCCTCGGACGGCAGCTTCTCCCCCGGCTCGAACCCGCCGGACTCGACCTGCTCCGCCAGCGCTCGCGCGATCACCTTGTACGGGGGTTGCCCGCTTGCTGCCATGCCGCCCACCACTCTCAATGTGTCCCCACCGTCACACGCGGCACCAGCAGTGCCCGCACGTCTAGGTGTGTGGATATCGGCAATCGCGGCCACGGTCAACAACTCCTCTTGCGTCTCTTATAGCTACAAGCTAGCTTGTAGCTACGAACTAGCCAAGAGGGAGCACGCAGTGAGTTGGATCCGAGGCAAGGCCGCGCAGCCCGGCCACACCCCCGCCCAGCGGGTCGTGTGCGTCGACGGCCAGCGCGCCGAAGTCCTCAGCGAAACGGACGGCTGGATGCAACTCCGCCTCCCGGACGGCACCATCCCCAGCAAACTCGCCTCCCGCACCCAGCCCTGCACCTGCGCCGGGAAAGGCTGCCCCCGATGATCCCCATGGACGCCTTCCTGCTGATCCTCGCGTTCGGCGCGGCCATCACCGCGCTGATCCCCGCCAGACGCGACCACAACCGGAAGCACCTCACCCCCACCCAGTGGTGGAACAGCATCCGTAGCCCCCAGGCAACCGGGTGGCAGCACGCCGGCGCAGCCCTCCGCCTCGCCGCGAAGTTCGTCGGCTACCTCGCCGTTGGCCTGTTCCTCGCCGCCCTGGTGTTCCTCGGCGAAAGCGTGAAGGTCCTCGCCTGCACCCTCGTCGCCATCTACCTCGGCGTGGCCTTCCTGCTCGAGCACTACCGCACCCTCACCGCTCCGCCCCGCCCCGCCCACTCTGGGCGCCCCGAACTCGCCCACGTCCAGTAAGGAGCCCACCGTGTGGATCTTCGTCTTCGTCACCGGCGCTGGCGCCATCACGTTCGTCGCCCTGATCTGGATCCGCATGATCCGAGACGCCCCCACAGAGAAGTCCGCCATCCACGACGCGTTCGCCTCCACGACCTTCGAACTTGAGCCCTGAGAAAGGACCCAGACGATGCTCGCCGCCCTGATCGTGACGCTGATCGTCGCAGCGATCGTGCGCCTGGCCTGGCCGCGCCCTGGCCAAGCCGACGACACGGCGGCGGCGCACTTCTCCCCGGGCACCTCCCCCCTCGGTGAACTCACCGCCTACCGCAAGGACAACACCGGGGAGGTTCAGCGGTGGGGGAAGACCCGAACCACGCTGCGCAGAGCCCGCGCCACCTGGCGGGTCCTGCGCGCCGTCTCCCGATTCCTCAACCGCCACCGCGTGGTCCTCACCCCGATCCTCGTCGGCGTGGTCGTCCTCACCGCCGGGAGCGCCGTCTACACCTACCAGGCGTCCGTGTGGATCACCGCCGCCGCCTCGATCGCCGCTGCGGCGCTGATCTCCTGGCGGGCGACCCGCGCCGACGCTCTGCCGGTGTGGCTGTTCACCTACCCGGCGCTCGGCGCCGCCGCCTGGATCACCGCCTCCGCCGTGTGGCCACCCCACCTGCTGTCCCTGGGCATCGGGAATCTCATCTACGCCGTGACCTGGTGGGCGCACCCCGTGATCCGTTCGATCATCGTCTGGCAGATCCGCGTCCAGTACTGGCTGGCGTGGTGGCCGCACGCGATGCGCGGCATCCACAAGCCCGGCGTGAAGGTCAAGAAAGTCACGAAGATGGACCCTGCGGGTAAGCACACCGTGTGGCGTCTCCAGTGCCCTCCCGGCATCACCGTTGAGCAACTCAACAGCCTCAAGCCCGAGATCGCCTCAGCGATGCACTGGCCCAAGGGCGTCATCCGGGAAATCGTGCACGCCCCGGTCCGTTCCTCCTCCCAAGCCGACATGCACCGCAAGGACATGGACCAGTCGCGGATCCTGCCCGTCATCGACCTCCCCGACATCGAGCAGTTCCCCCGCTCGATCTACGACCCGTTCCTCGTCGGCGGCGCCGAGAACAGCGACGTCCTCACCGTACGGCTCGCGACCCGCGACAGCGGCAGCCGCCACGTCCTGCTCGCGGGCACCACCGACGAAGGCAAGTCGACCCAGCTCGGCGACTACCTGCTCCAACTGTTCGAATGCGACGACGTCGTGCTGGTCGGCCTGGACCGCAAGGGCTGCATCGAGATCCGCAACGGCGCCCACCGCATGGCCCGCATCGCCCAAGGCGCCGAAGAAGGCACTCTCCTGCTGGAGGCGATCGCCGCGATGGCGGACGGCGCCGGCGTGCTCATCCCGGCCGGGCACCGCGTCATGCAGGCCGACAAGGACAACCCGGCGGTCGTGGTCGTCATCGACGAGCTCGCCCGCTGGATCTCAGCGGAAGAGAACAACCCGCGCGCCGTCGCCGCGGTCGAAACCATCATCACCAGCGGCCGGGCCGGGCTCATCGGTCTCATCGCCGCAACGAACTCCCCGTCGATGCTGTCGCTCCGCAAGTCCGAGATCCGCCAGGCGTTCGACATCATCCACCTGTTCCACGGCTCCAAGGCGGTGTGGCGCAACCTCATCGGCGAGCAGATCCGCCACGTCGACTTCACCCAGCTCACCGGGAAGGGCCGCCACTACCTGCTCGACGGCCGCTCCTCCCGCCCTCGCCTGCTGCGCGGCTACAACAACACGGCCCGCCGAGTCCTGAACGCCGCGACCGCAGCAGGCCCGACCGCGCCGACCCTGCACCCGCTCCGGGCGAAGGCCGCCGGACGGACGTGGGAGACCGCGCCCGGCCTGATGCCCGACGACCTCCTGCCGTTCCTGTCCGAGACGCAGCGCGAGGAGGTGTTCCGGGTGCGAGCCGAAACGCCCGCCGAGGAACTCCGCCCCGAGCCTGCCGAGGTGGGCCACCAGGTCGACCCGGCGATCGTGGCCGCCGCGTCGGTGAACGCGAAGGCCGCCCGGGTAGCGCAGGCAGTCGCCCGCATCTGCCCTGTGATCGTCGAGGCCGGTCAGGCGGGCTTCGGCCCGGACGAGCTGGTGAAGGCGTCGGGCATGTCGCGGTCATCGGTCAACCGGTGGCTGGAGGCGCTGGTGGCGGGGGACCTGGTCGCGAGGTTCGGGCACGGCCGCTACCGGATCACCAATTCGATCACCACGGCAAACGATCTCGCCCGCACCATCTTGAAGGGTCGATGACGATGCCCTCGACGACCCCGAACGCAACCCTCAGCGATATCACACAGAGTCACGATCTTGGCTGGTCGTCCCCCGAGGCGCCCCTCACTGTCCCTCTAGGCGCGCGCACGCACACGACCCCAGGTCAGACCGTCTCAGAGACGGTTTCAGGCACACCTGGGAGACAGCGGGGGAGACGGCCTCTGAGACGGCTCCTGTGTGCGGAGCGTAAGAGGTCAGCCAGCTCCACTAAAGCGACAAATTGACTTAAAGGTGATGAACATGATGAACGACTTGATCGTTTCCTTGGGTGCGCTGATCAGCGCACTGACCAGCGAATGGTGGTACCTCCCCATCGCCATCATCCTGGTGCTGGGCGCATATTGGCTGGTCAAGAAAGTGCTCGCCCGCATCGGACGTTCCTTGCCGAAGGAAATCGACGAGCGATGGACCCTGCTCGCCGCCCTCATGGCAACCGGATTCGCCGGAACAGGCATGTGGCACGTCTTCGGCGAGGTCCTCGGCTTCACCGGGCCTCTTCGACTGCTGTTCGCGTTCTTGGAGGTCGCGGTCCTCGCCTCCGCCTACCGGGCACGGCGTAACGTCCGCGAAAGCGACGTCGGCGACGCCGGCATCGACGGCAAGGCCATGTGGGTGTTCACCACGCTCTCCGCCGTGCTCTCCGCGCTCGACTCCAAGAGCTTCATCGAGGTGCTCGCTCGGCTGTCGGCTCCGCTCATCGCCGCATGGCTGTGGGAGCGCAACCTCCACGGCGAGCGCGAGAAGAAGCGCGAGCGCAAGCCCAAGCGCCGCATCCACTACCGCTTCACCCTGGAGCGAGCGCTCATCCTGCTCGGTGTCGCCGAACCGAGCGAGCGCGACGCGAGCGCCGTGGACGCTCACCGCCGCCTCACCCGCGTAGCGCTCGCCGCGAAGACCGCGCGAGCGCTCCCCGCGAACGCCCGCGCCGGGAAGCGCGCTCGCGTAATGCGCGAACTCGACAAGGCGATCCGCAAAGCGGTCGAGCACGCCGGACTCGGGAGCGTCCCCGAGCGCCGAGAGCAGGTGCTCACCCAGCTTGGCGTGCTCGCCACCGCCGAACGACTGATCACCATGGAATTGCCGTCTGCCTGGGAGAACACCACCCCGGCCACGCTGCCCCCGGCGCTCGCTCCGGCTCCCGAGCCGATCGAGCAGCCCGCTCCGGCGCCGCTCCCTGCACCGCCCGCTCCCCGCCCTCAGCCGAAGCCCGCGCCCGCTCCAGCGCCACGTAGCGCCGAGGAGAACGCGCTCGCCTTCTTCCGCGAGCAACTCGCCCGCGACATCTACCCGCGCTCGACAGACCTGAAGGACCACACCGGCGCGGGAGCCTCCACCGCTCGCAAGTGGCACCGCAAGTTCCGCCAGATGCCCGAGCACATCGAGCGCATCGCCGAGATCGAGCGCTCCCGCAGCAAGGGGAGCGCTCAGAGCGCCCCTGCGAGCGCTACGGAAGCGCTCGCGCAGAGCGGCGAGCACGAGCACGCGAGCGTTCCCGAGAGCGCTCAGGGAGCGCTCGGCGAGCACCTGGAGAGCGGCGAGCAGAGCACCCCCGTGAGCGAGGGAGAGGACGCCGCGGCCGACCGTGAAGCCGACGAGGTGATCGCCGCGCTCCGCGCCGAGGGCAACGGCCACGCCACCCCCGACGACATCACCCGCCCCCTCGCCACCGCCACGGCGAACGGCAGCACCAACTAACCCCAGGACGCCCGCCCCGGGCGCCCCACGAAAGGAGAGACCCCCATGGGCTGGCTCACGAGCAAGTCGAAGCGGCAAGAGCAGGAAGCGCGTGCGTCCGAAGCGGCGAACGCCCGGAGGCGGGCTGACGCCGAACAGGCAGAGCGAGACCGCCGCGCGGACGCATGGCGCCACGCCCGTAACGCCGCAATCAAGCCGCTCCACGCGGCCCGAGGGGCATACGGGCAGGCGCGGCAGACATACGACAGGTACGCCCCCGGCCCGCAGAAGGACGCCGCCGGCGCGGCCCTGAACGCCGCCGCCGACCAGCTCGCGCAGGCGGAACGCGCGTTCGACGCCATCGACGACTTCTCGTCATGGAGCAGGAACCACTAGGCAAAGGAAGAGAACTGCCATGAGCACGACGAACATCACCGACGACCCCACCCGCATCGACTGGGCCGCCCGGCAGGCCGCCGCATACATCCCGTTCGAGGTGGTCGACGGCCGCCCGGTCAACCCGGGCGGGCCGACCGGTATCCCACACGGCCGCGGCGACCTCTGGCACTGGGGAGAGCAGGTCTGCGCCGACGCCGTCGTCACCGCCGAGACCGAGGACGGCCGCCGCTGGCTGGTCATGATCGAGCGCGGCGACGGCCACGGCTGGGCACTGCCCGGCGGCAAGGTCGACCCCGGCGAGGAGCCGGCCGACGCCGCCGTCCGGGAGTTGGAGGAGGAGACTGGCCTGTCCCTCCCGTGGGGCGCGTCCTGGGAGGTACTCCCCGCCCGGTACGTGCCTGACCCCCGAGCCTCGAACGAGGCGTGGATGGTGACGGTGCCCGCCCGATGCCACCTGGGGGGCGTGGCCCGCGCCGACCTGCCCGCCGTGGTCGGGGCCGACGACGCCCGGCGGGCAGCCTGGGTACGCGCCGACACCTACCCCGCCCTGGTCGCCGACCTGGAGACGACCTTCGGCGGAGTCGTGTTCGCCGCACACCAGCCGATGCTGTCCGAGCTGCTCGGGCGATAACCGTTGACTTTCCCCTCGCCGCTCGCCGGGATAGCGAGCGGCGCCCCACAAGCCCCCGGAAGGGAACCCCGCATCATGTCCACCACCACCGGCCAGAAGCCGATCCAGACCATCACCGTCGACGGGTTCACCGGAGCCGAGCGCGAGCCCGCCTACGGCGACCAGCGGTACTTCACGTGGAAAGTCGTCCGCTACCACAACAGCGCCGTGCCCACCGCCCTGGAGGAAGAGCACGCCTACGCCATCTACCGGGAAGCGCGCGGTACGGCGGAGCAGGCGTGGGAGGCCCTGTCGACCACCCCGACCAACCAGTGGGCTGCCGCCCACCACCGGTGGGTGGCCGCCGAGCACGTCCTGGAGCACGCGGCGAACCGGTGGCGCAACGAGTGGCGGGAGTTCGACAACCTGTGGATGAACAACTCGTTCGGCGAGGCCAGCTACGACCGGTACGACGAGATCGCTCGCTCCCTGAACGTCCGGCGGCTGAACGGCCCGGACCACTACGACGAGTTCCACGCCAGCGACAACCACGCCATGACCCGCCGCGACCGGGAGAAGATCGCCGCGAAAACGCTCAAGCACCTGGCCCACTGAACCGCAGACACTCCGAAGGGGCGGCACCGCACGGGTGCCGCCCCTTTCTTCATGCCCCGCGCCTACTCGGCCGCGGCAGGCCCTCCGGCGCCGTCCCCGGCATCCTCGGCGGGCCGCACCTCCCGCAGGATCCGCCGCACCTGCTGAGCACTGCACCCCACCAGCAACGCGATCGCCTCCGGCGGCCACTCCTCATCCCACAGCCGGCCGACCTGCTCCCAGTCCACCCGGCGGCGCTGCCCCCGCCGCCGGGGAGGCTCCCCCGCCTCCTGCGCGATGGCCTTGATGGTGTCGTCCGACGTGCGGTACGTCGCGATGATCTCCTCGATGTGCATGCCGTCCCGGTACGCGGCCAGGATCGCCGCTCTGCGCTCCTCCGGCGACCGTGACCCCGTCACCCCACCCACCGGGCGGAACGTCACCCCAGCCTTCCTCAGCGCCCGGTAGACCGCCGCGTGAGAGACCGGCAGCGTGTCGGATATCTGCCGGATGGACTCCCCGGCTTCGTAGCGGCGGGCGACCTCGGCCCGGTTGATTCGCCCGCGTTTCGTCGTGGTGCTCATGCCCCGGCACCCTGCCGACCCGACACGCTTACGTCTCGCTTCGACCCCGGACAGAGAGGAAGGGGCGGCACCCGACCCGGCGCCGCCCCTCCCCTGAACCTCTCCCGGTTACTCCTGCTCGACCTCGACCAGGTCGCCCTGGGCCACCAACGCATCCAGGTACGCGGACACCGCAGCCGACAGCACCGCCTGCACGTCCACCCCCTCAACGCCAGCCGCACGCAGCCGAACCCGCAAGGTGCGTACCGCGGCCAGGACGGTGCCTCTCAGCCGTGTCCCCACCTGCCGGTAGTCATCGCCCCGGATGTCGGCGTACACCTCCGCCCGGTCCCCCCACGCCCGCAGCTCGTCGGCGTCGGTAGTGCGCAGCACGGCCAGGGCCGCGTCCAGGTGCGGCCACAACGGCACCTCACGGCCCGCCGCGAGCGTCTGCGCGAGCTGGAGACCCGCCAACCGGGCGTGAACATCGGACACCACGTTGATCGTGTGTTTGCGCGGGGCGTCGCCCTTGCAGTCCGTCCGCGTCGTCGGCGCCACCCTCGCCCCACGCCTGGCCTTCGGCTTCGCCGCCGTCTTGGTCGGCTGCTCAGCAGGCGCGGCGACCGGAGCAGGTTCCTTCGTCTCGCCGTTCACCGGGTCCGGTTCAAGCACCGGTTCCGGCGCGGACTCTGGGGCGGCCGTTGCGGGCACAGCGGTCAGGGACCGAACCGGCGGCTCGTCGACTGCCGCCACGGAGGTTGGCGGCTGAACTACGGGTTCGGCGGGTCGAACCGGCTGGATGACGACGGGCTGTGGCACGGGCAGGCCCGGGACCGCATGAGCAGCGGTCTGCTGGACGGTCTTGTCGAGGTCCCGCCTGCCCTTCCGCTGTGTCGGCGGCATCAGGCGACCCCCGCCGCCAGGCCCACAGCGGCCAGAATGTTCCCGGTCAGCTCAGCGTAGTTACGGTGAGGCCCGCGATGGTTGGGGAACTGCCACACCGCAGGGTTGCCGTACATGTACGCCTTCGGAATGTACTCGCCGACACCGATGACCGGCTGGAACGCGGCGATGTTGTTCTTCCTCATCAGGTCAGCGACCGCCCGACCTTCCTCGTGCTCCTCCCACCGATTGAGGATCCACCCCGTTACCGCGAGAGCGGGATTTTGTAGCGTCTTGATCCGCTCGGCCTTCTGCACAGCGGCGACCGTGGATTGGAACGCGGGGACCCGAGGGTCAGTGATGGGGATAACGACGTTGGACGTGCACATGGCGGCGCTGGTCAGCTGACCGAGGGTGGGCCGCGTATCGAGCAGGATGAGGTCGAAGTCCTCCAGGACGGGCTGAAGCACCCGGTTGATTGACCAGATCCCCCCGAGAGCGGAGTCGGACGACAGACGGGATTCAACCTCGTCCATCTCGCTGTAGCTGGTCGGCAGCACCCACAAGGAGACATCCTCGCTGGCCTGGATGAGGCAGTCACGGATGCCGGGAGGGTTAACGGTTGGCGGGTTGAGGAGTTCAGCGAATCCTCGACCCGCCTGGCGCTCGATACCGAACCAGTCCGACAGGTGCCCCTGGGGGTCACCATCGGCGATCAGCACGCGCAACCCGTAGGTGTCAGCGGCGGTCGCCCCGAGGTTCGCCGTGGTCGTCGTCTTACCCACCCCGCCCTTCAAGGACGAAATGGACGCGACTATTGCGGTCATCCGGTTACTCCTGTGCTTGGTCGGCGATGTTGCGTCGCTGATGGTATCGGCGGACCCGGGGCGGTGACTCCTCGACGCGCTGGATCGTTACGCCCCTCACCGACTCGGTGAGAGCAGCGGTGAGTACGCGAGTTAGCGAGTACGCAAGTTAGCGAGTTAGCGAGTTAGCACGTGTCGTTCCTCGACTCCGACACTCCACACCGGTACCGTGCCCTCCTGCCCTTCCTCCGGGAGAAGACGCAACCAGACTGCGTGCTCGATCCTCATCTCGTGGGGAAAGCACGAATCAAACCCGGTCTCGCCGCCCGTCTCGCCGCTGGACCGGTACGCCGCAAGGTCGACCGCGTCACCGACGCCGCCGCAGCGGAAACTCGCGACCGCGCCCCAGACGGTAAGACGTGGGTGACGCATCCGAGTGAGCATCCCCGCCACTGGCATGCCGAGATGACGGGAACCACCATCCCTGAGAACGTCTCCTACAAGGTGCCCAAGGTGGCGTACATCCGGAAAGGCCGCGACGACCGAGGCAAGGCCATCAACCCGGCAGGCGGCTGGAAGACCGTGTCCGGCTACGACCTGGCGTCCAGGCCGCGTGACCCGCGCCTGCCCGACCACCAGTCCCGTAACTGCGGATGCCAGTCGATGCCGGTGCCGGGCGCGTTGGCGCGAGCGACGCGCACCACGTCCACCGTCGTCACGCCCGTCCGCGTGTCAGCCAAAGTGGTGTGCAGCTATGACCGTGTCGTGGAAGCCGAGTTCGGCTCCTCCCACGACCCCGGCCTGCACTTCATGGGGACCGCCGCCCGGGTCGTCGCGGCCCGCTACCTCCGGTAGGCCACCACACTCCCCGGCGCGGCCGGTCAGGCGGTGCGCGCCTCGACCCGCACCCAGTCAATCCCCGGGTTCACCCCGTGCCTACGGTGCTCGGCCTTGATGACCGCCCACCGGCGGCCCGTACCCGGCTCCACCACCAGGCCCCGTGCCCCCACCGGCCAGGTCACAGGATCGAGCGCCAACACCCACGTGCCGGGACCGTCCTGCTCACCGTCCGCTGGCGGCTCCGACACGATCGCCCCCGGCGACACCCCCCGCACCGGCCCCCACTGTGTGGCTGACCGGGTGCCGTGCCCGTCCAACACGTCGTGGCCGTCGCACACCCCCAGCATGGTGGTGGGCTGCGTCACCGCCACCGCTCACCACCACCGCATGTTGGTGACATCCAACGGGTGCGGCGCGATACCGGCCGCCTGCGAGGTGTTGATACGCCGCCAGTAATCCAGCGAGGTGAGGGAGGGGGGCGCCCCCGCAACCCCCGACCCGGCCTGAGGATCGCTGTCGTAGGTGACGGACTGCCCTTCGAGGGACGACGACTTCACCCGCCGCCCGCGCGGCGCGAGCTCCACGATGTGCGGCATCGCGGAGGCGTGTGCGAGCACGTACGAGCGCAACGCCCGCCGGTACACCGGGTCAGCGTCCGGGTCCAGCCCGGCCCGGTAGACGATCGTGTACGCGCCGGTCGGATCCCCGCTGACCGGGTCGGTCTCCGGCGTGGCGGACACGACCTCGATCAGCGGATCATGCGTCAGCGGCCACGCATCCCCCACGGGCCGTACCCCCCGCTCGGTGAACTGCTCCGGGACGGGAGACACGTGCAGGTGCGCGGCGACCGCGCCGATCGCGTCGTCGATCGCGTCCTGCATAGCGGTGCGCTGGTCCGGGGTGAGGGTCCGGCTCATCTTGAGCCGTACCGCCACATCCTCCACCGTGACGACACCCACCCGCTCCTCCATCTCCCTACCGTCGTACATGTTGCTCTGGCGTGGGGCGAGCCCGCGAGGTGAGAAGAGGCGAGAGTCCCCGAGTCTGCCCCTTCACCCCCTGCTGGGCTCACCCCACGCCAGGTGTGTCCGCGGCGACGCATCTGCCCGTCCCCCCGATACCGGCCACCCCCCACCAGGGCGGCCGTTCAGCGGGCAGCCTGCGCCGCCGCGAGCCTGTGAACTACTCTTCAGCCGACGAACGGCTGGCGCGGATGCTCTCCAGCTCCGCGCGCAGCTTCGCCGCCTCGGCCCGGTCCAGGCGCCGCCCGGCCGGGTAGAGCAGCTGGTCGCTGGTGCGGGTGGTCGCACCGTCCTGCCGGTGCACGCGGGTGATACGGCACGCGGTCCGCACGTACGTGTACCGGGCGCCCGGGTCGACGAACATGGTGTCCGGGTCGATCGGCTTCCCGGCCTCGTCAACGAAGTCGACGAACGCCGACCCTGGCATCGCGGTTTGTCCCATGGGCGGCTCCGGTGTCGGGGGAGCCAGCGGGGCGGCGGCCGGGGCGGCGGGCGGTGTCAGCGGCGCCGCCAGCGTCACCAGACCGTCCTCGGGCAACACCGGCGGGTCGCTGTCCGAGGGGTCGGGAGTCGCGGCGGGAGGGGTGAGGGGAGCGGCCAGCGCGCTGTCGTCCCCGCTGGGCGGGCTGAGTGGCGCCGCCTCAGCGGCAGGCTCCGGGGGAGTGGAAACCACCTCGGAGGGCTGCTCAGGCGCGGCCTCGACGGGCTTCTCGGCTCTCTTGCGTGGCGGCACGTCGTCCTCCGGTGGGATGCGGCTCGGTCGTTCGTCGCGGAAGGTACGGGCTCCCGGCGCTACCGTCTGCCCCCGGCCCGGTCTGGCGGAAAAAACTTCAAGCAACCGTCCGCACTGAAACCCTAGACGCCATTTAAAAAAGCAGCGTACTTTTAAGGTGTTGTAAATGAATGAGGATCATTCCCGCTCTCACTCCGCCCCAAGGACCCCGGATGCCCACCAAAAGACGCGCGACCACCCCCCGGCCCAAGACCCCCCGCAGGACCACCAGCCGGGCGACCGCCCGCAAACCAGCCCCCCGGGCGACAACCACCCGAACCCGCAGCACCAGCAGCGACCCGCTCGGCAAGCTCCTGCGCTCCACCGGCAAACACCTCAAGACGTTCCTCCGCAAAGCCGCGCGAGCGGCGAAGGACTCACCCCACCAGCGCGACGGCGCTGCTGTACTCCTCGCCGTGACCACGATCGTGCTCGCCGCCATCACCTGGAACCTCGCCGGCGGCACCCCCGCGTCCCTCGCCCACACCGCGCTGACCCTCCTCGTCGGGTCCCCCACGTGGGCGTTGCCGCTGCTGACGGCAGCGTGGGCGACCCATCTGCTTCGCAGTAGCCGCCGCACCCCTCTGCCAGGGTGGGCGATGATGCTCCTCAGCGTCCTGGCCGTCCTCCACATCGCTCACGGCGTCCCCAGCCCGCTCACCGGCACCGGCGGCGGCCTGCTGGGCCACGTGGTCGCGTGGCCGCTCACGCAGATCCTGCCGCCGTGGCTGGCCATCGCCGCGCTCATGGCGACCTTCGTGCTCGGCGCCGCGGTCGCGACCGCCACCCCACTGCCTGAGATACCGCGCCGTGTCGCTGGCACGGCCAGACGGGGAGTCAGCGCCGCTACGGCGTGGCACGCCGCCCGCACCGCTGCACACGCCCCCACCGTTGACGAGCAGCAGGTTGAGGACACCCCCGCCCTGGATGACCCCCACGTGGACGCCGAACCCGCTCCCGCTCCTGCCGTCGCCCCCGACCCCGCTCCCGAACCCGTTCCTGCCCCTGCTCCTGCGATCGTCGAGGACGCCCCCACCGCGCCGACACCCGAGACCCCGCCCGCCCCGGAGCCGAAGACCACCACACCCCCCGCCAAAGCAGCAGCCGCCCCCAAGCAGCTCGCCCTGCCCGCCCCAGCGCACACCCTCCCCACCGCGTCCCTGCTGCGCCCCGGCACCGCCCCCAAACCGCACACGAAAGCCAACACCGTCGTCGTCAACGCGCTGACCAGCGTGTTGCAGCAGTTCTCCATCGACGCCGAGGTGATCGGCTTCACCCGGGGGCCGACCGTCACCCGCTACGAGATCGAACTCGGCCCAGGGGTCAAGGTCGAGAAGGTCACCGCGCTCACCAAGAACATCGCTTACGCCGTCAAGTCAGCCGATGTCCGGATCCTGTCTCCGGTTCCCGGTAAATCCGTGATCGGCGTGGAAGTCCCCAACACCGACAAAGACCTCGTGTCGCTGGGCGACATCCTGCGCTCCAACATCGCGAAGACCGACCCGCACCCCATGATCGTCGGCCTCGGCAAGGACGTCGAAGGCCGCGTCATCCTCGCGAACCTCGCGAAGATGCCGCACCTGCTCATCGCCGGAGCGACCGGCGCGGGCAAGTCGGTGTGCGTCAACGGCCTCATCTGCTCGATCCTGATGCGCGCCACCCCCGACGAGGTCCGCATGGTCCTGGTCGACCCCAAACGGGTCGAACTGTCGATCTACGAGGGCATCCCGCACCTCATCACGCCGATCATCACCAACCCCAAGAAGGCCGCCGCCGCACTGGAGTGGGTCGTCGGTGAGATGGACCGCCGCTACGACGACCTCGCCGCCAGCGGCTTCCGGCACGTCGACGACTTCAACAAGGCGGTCCGCGCCGGCAAGCTGGTGGCGCCGCCGGGCAGCGAGCGCGTCTACCAGCCCTACCCGTACCTGCTGGTGATCGTCGACGAGCTCGCCGACCTGATGATGGTCGCCCCGCGCGACGTCGAGGACTCCATCGTCCGCATCACCCAGCTGGCCCGCGCCGCGGGCATCCACCTGGTCATCGCCACCCAGCGCCCCAGCGTGGACGTGGTCACCGGTCTGATCAAGGCCAACGTGCCGTCCCGGCTGGCCTTCGCTACCTCCTCGCTGGCCGACTCCCGGGTCATCCTGGATACCCCTGGTGCGGAGAAGCTCACCGGGCAGGGCGACGCCCTGTTCGTGCCCATGGGAGCCAGCACCCCAGCCCGACTCCAGAACGCGTTCGTCTCCGAAAAGGAGATCGACGCGATCGTCGCGCACTGCAAGGCCCAAGCTGGCGGGCCGCCCCCGATGGACCTCCTCACCCCCGCCCCTGCTGAGGGAGCACGGAACGTCCCCGAGGACATCGGCGAGGACCTCGACCTCCTCGTCCGGGCGGCCGAACTCATCGTGACAACCCAGTTCGGCTCAACCTCGATGCTCCAGCGGAAACTCCGCGTCGGTTTCGCCAAAGCGGGCCGCTTGATGGACCTGTTGGAGGGTCGGGGTGTCGTTGGCCCGAGCGATGGTTCGAAGGCCCGCGCCGTCCTGGTCAAGCCGGACGGGCTTGAGCAGTTACAGGCCGACCTGACCGGCCACCCCGCCGAGTAGGGGGGCAGTACCCGCACGGCCCGGCCCCGTGGGGTCGGGCCAGCACTGTTTTCCGGGCCGAGACGCAAACCCTTCCCGCCTGCCAGCATCCCCACCGCCCCACCACCAGCCCCAGATTCGAGGCTCCGATGAGTGACCGCCACGCCCTCCACGTGTACGTCCTACACAGCCACCTCTCGCCGTACCTGCGCCACCTCCCCTTCGCCGCCCGCGAGGACCTGTTCTCCACAGTCGCCGAGGGCATCATGACGGCGTCCGCCGAACAACCCACCACGGTCCTGCACCCCTACCTGAACGGTCCGGACGGGTGCCGCCAGACGATCGGCGCCCGCGCCTGCGGGCGCCCGGCCGACGACGACGCGCACGCGTGGCCGTTCGGCGACCCCACCCCGATCCCCCCACCCCCGCCACTCCCCGAGCGGACATGGCACATCCGCCAGTGGACCATCCGCAACCCGGCCGCGCCCAGCCACGCGTTCGACGACATCAACCCGGTCACCACCTCGTCGTGGGTACGTGAGGACGACGGCACCACCGGCGACGACATCGTGATCCTGTGGCCCAGCCGGTTCTCGGCGTTCTACGGCGGCTGGGACGCCGACCAGGTAGCCGCCGCCTGGCAGGCCGACCGCGACCGGCTCGCCAACGCCGGCGGATTCGTGTACCTGCCGCTCGGCCCCAAGGGCACACCCGACGACGAGCTGGCCGAACCGCCTCACGAGTGCGCCCCCACCTGTTACTGCTGGGATTAGGGGAGACCTCCGGTGGCTACGCTGCTTGCGATCATCCGGCCCGGTGGCCGTACCCAGCGCTGCGATGCCCGCTGCTACGACGCACGGAAGGGCAGCGACTGCGACTGTGTGTGCTCAGGGGTGAACCACGCTGCCGGGCGGGACGTCGCGATGATCCTCACCCGGCAGCAGGTACAGGCGTGGATCGCCGCCGCCCGCGAAGCCGACCCCGATATCGACCACATCGAGATCGGCCTTGAAGCTCAGGCCATTCCCCTGTTCTAACCGGCCGACTCCTCAGCCTCTGCCTGGGCCGCGAGCGCCCGCACGGTCTGCGCCGTGGTGCGGTGCGTGGCACAGATCCGAGTGATCGGCGTCCCCGCCCGGTAGTCAGCCAGGATCGCGTCCCGCCGTTCCCCAACCGGCAGACGCGGCGCCCTCGGAGCGTCCGGCCCCCGCATCTCCACCCCCGCGCGCCGCAAATGCACGCTGAGCCGTTGGAAGGAGCATCCAAGGTGACGGGCCAGGGGACGCAGCCGCCAACCCTCCCGGTACAGCTTGGACGCTTCATCGATGTCGATCGTCGTTGCTCTCGTCACCGGGCGAAGCATGCAGACGCACGACGGTTACGTCTCGCCACGATCCCCCCGCCAGGCAGGCACACCCCCACCCGGAAACGCCAAACGGCCCGGGGGAGTGCGCTCCCCTCAGGCCGCCTGGTGTATACGGCTTCTTACGAGGCGACGTAGTCGGTCAGGGAACCGATGACGAACGACTCGGGCCTGGTAATTGCCAGCCCACAGCGGCTTTCCGCGAGCACGGTGATTCCGCCCCGCTCCACCATGTCGGCGTTCTCCGTCGAAACGGACACGGTCGTCTCAGCGCGGTCGAAAAGCTTCGCTCCGTAGCCGAAGGAGCCGAGCAAAAACTGCGACTCGTTCATCGCGGGGGTGTCGATGAGGCGCAGCCTCCACACCTGCTTCTCACCGCCGATCGCGACGGACACCGCGACGGTGTACGCGCCGTTCTTGTCCTGCTCCAGCTCGATCTCCTCCCAGTCGTACGGGTGGACGACGATGCCGTTCGGGTTGAAGTACGCCAGCAGCGACTTCGTGGCGGCGCGGCGGATCTGCGCGGAGCGGCGGTCGCTGGACAGGCCGGTGTACTGCTGGACTCCGGGGGTGTTGAAGATGCCCTCCAGGTCCTCGCCCTCGCCGGTGCCGTACAGGATCTGCCAGTCCTCGGCCATCTTGATGCCGTCGACCATGTCGCGGTCGATCAGGTCCCGGAGCTGCGGCTCGTCCTCCAGGATCACCTTGTGGACGTACTCCAGGTGCCGGATGTTCGCGATCGGCGCCCGGAACGGCGCGAAGTGCAGCTGCGAACGGGGCGCCTTGCCGAACTTGTCGGTCGATCCGCCGGTCGCGGGCGACACCTCGTCGGCGGCGACGCGCTCAGCGACCGGGCGCGCGGCGTTGGTGAATCCGGTCTGCCGCATGCCGACGATGATGTTCGCGGTGGTGCGCACGGCCGGGAAAAGGTCGCGGACGCGGCCGGGGCGGAGCATGCGCTCCTGCATGCCGACATTCTCCTGGGTGCCGAACGCCGGCGTGGTGCGGGTGCCGCCGGACATGGTGTACAGGTCCTTGGCCTCCAGCTCGTACACCGACTGCTCGACGGTGATGCCGCCGCCGATGCGGCGGAACCCGCCCGCCTTCATCTCGGCGTAGGCGTCGGAGCCGAGGAACACGTCCGACAGGCTCTTCCGCTCCGGGCGCAGGCTACTGCCCTGGCCTCCGGAGTTGACGTGGGCGCCCACGGACTGCCCGTCCGCCTGGCCCAGCCAGTCGAACGCGTCCGCGGCGTCCATCTCCGCCGCGATCAGCTCCTTGATGGACTTCGCCTCGCGGAGCGCGCCGAGGTAGGCGGCGTGCTGCTCGGTGGAGATGACCATGTGGCCGTTACCGGTCTCGTCGCGAAACGACTGGCTGATCCGCTCGACCTCGTTGGACTTCGCGGCCAGTGCGCTCTTCAGCTCGCGGACGCGGCTGGACTCCTTGACGCTCATGATGAGCTTCCCCCTCTTGCTGACTGTGCGTGCGTGTGGTGCGGGTGAATGCACGCCCGGTCAGCACCGGGACATTGACGACCCCCGTCGTAGGGGTGATGCCAGCACAGGTGAGCTATTTGCGTCACAGGCCGACGATCAGCGGGCTAAGGTCGGGGATTCGTGGCCGGTTCGGGGCGGACCACGAAAGCAATGGATCGTTCCCAAAGAAGGGCTCCCGCTGGAATGCGCCCCACCCGAGTTTTCGCTACGTCTGCGCTGTTGCCCCTGCTACTCGCCCTGCCGGGCTGCGGGGCAAGCGCTGAAACCCCGCCTGCCGTTGACGCTGCGATATCGAGCACCGCCACGAAACCAGCGGCGCCGGAAATTCACCCCTGGGGGGAAGCAGTCACGGTGAAGGGAAAGGCCGGACACCCGGTGAAGGTCACACCGCTGGGGATTTTGTACACGCGCGGCAACGAGCAGGTGAAACCAGTCGGGAAATGGCTCACCGCGATCAGCCTCCGCCTCGAAGCAGTCGAAGCGCCGGAACACCTCGCGCCGCCAGTTGATGGCGGCGGCTTCTTCTGGCGCGGCGACGACGAGGAACTCATCCCCGTCAGCAACGGCAACGCGCTGACCGCACCATGGGTCGGCCGAGCACCAGACCTGCTGGCCCGCAACATCCAGCCCGGCGAACCAGAAATCGTAGTCATCGGCCTCGACCTCGCCCAGGCCGGCGGCACGCTGCTGTTCAAAACGCAGGCGCCGGACGGGGAAACCACCCGGTGGGAGTTGCCGCGCCGTACGACGGGCCGCGGCTTGACTCAGGTGCGGTCTGCGCTGACCGAGTTCGGCATCAAGTCCTGAGGTTCGCTTTCAGGGCTTCGTTCTCCTCCCGGAGGGTGGCGTTGCGCTGCTCCAGCACCCGGCTGGTTTCCCGCTCGCGCAGGAGTTCGGACCGGTTGCCGCCCTCCAGGCGGGTGCGGAGAATCTGAACCTCCAACCTCAGGTCCGCGACCTCGGCGGTGGCCTTGTCCAGCAGCATGTCCCGGTTGTCTCGCGTCAGCGCGGCCACCTGGTCGCGGGCCTCCTGAAGGGCGTGACCGGTTTCGGTGAGGCGGGCGGCGGCGTCGGCTTCGACGTGCGCCGCCCACTCCTGTATCGCGCGCACCTCAGCGGCCATGCCCGCCACCCGCGCCCGGCAGCGCGCATCATGGCCAGCCCACAGCAGCAGCCTGCGAACCACCCCGATCATGATGCGGCCAGCGACGCCAGCAGCGCCCGACCTTCCATGACCTCCTGCGCGGTGAGCGTGGTCATCCCCGGCGGCAGCACCGCCTTCACACCGGTGGGGCGGGCGGACGGCGCGGTCGAGTCCGGCTGGATCGGCGCCTCCGGCGGCATCGGCTCCATCTCCTCAACCTCATCCTCCGGCGCCGGGTCCGGGGTGATGCCGGCGGACGCCAGCACCTCCCGGATCGCGCTGTAGGCGGCCATGAGCTTCCGGGAGTTCGCCCCGGACAGAACCTGGCCCGCCTTCACCTCATGTCGCCCCAGTGACTTGGCCAGGGTCATCATGTGGTCAACAGCCTGCTCCACCACCGCATCGTGCTGCCCGCCCGGCACGGACACGCCGACGTCGACCGGTTGCGGTTCGCCGAGCTCCACCACCCCGCCCGGGGTGAGCGTGTACGGCACCTGCCACGTCCGCAGCGCGGCGTGCCGCTCCGCTGACACGATCGCCACCCCGGGGAACGTCGCCACCGTGTAGATCCACGCCTGATCCTCCGGTGTCGTGCCGTCCTGGTAGAGCCACAACCGCATCGCGGTGCGGATCCGGTCGGCGATCTCCTCATACGACAGGGGGATCGGCACCCCGGACGCGCGGAGCACATCCACCCGGGCGTCCTTCGTCTCAGCCGCCGTGTCCATGTCCGTCTCCTCGATCTCGTCTTCCCACGGGTCCGCGTCCTCCCCCTGCTCGGTGCTGGCGCCGAGGGAGAACGGGGTACTCATGCCGCCCACGACGAACTCGAGTTCCACGAACTCGACAGGGATCGGCGGCAGCGGGTCCGGAAGCGGGTCTCCTTCGGCGAGGTAGGCGCGGGTGACGTGCGGCGTGTACCCGTGGTTCAGCACGACGGGTGCCCCGGCGGCTTGGAGGGCGTCAACGACTCGTTGACGCAGGACTTCCAGGCCGGGGACGTCCACCGTGGCCCACACCGGCACCCCATCCTCGTTGGGGGAGAACGCGCCGACCCCGCCGATCGTCCCCGCCAGCGGCCCGGCCCCGGCCGCGGCTTCCATCGCTGCCTCTTCGGCGGCGGTGATCTGCTCCGACGTGAGCCCCTGCCCGAGGTAGGCCAGGGTGATGTGCATCTCCTCGGCGGGCACACCGCCGTCGAGGACGACCTGTTCGGCGATGTCTGGGGGGAGGGTGAGGGCGATCATCGCGGACGGCCCATCCTCGCCTTGCGCATGCGACTGGACCGGCGCCGGATCGGCCTTCGCCTCAGAGAGCCCGGACACACGCCGAATGGTCCGGGCGATCTCCTCGGCTGACACGTCTTCGGGGATGTGGACCTGCACCGTGTAGGGGTCCGCCTTGTGGCCTTGGCCTGGGTAGGTGCCGGTCGCCTCGTGATGCCGCAAGTTGCAGTAGCC
Organism: Streptosporangium sp. NPDC000563; assembly: GCF_040299985.1. Lineage (NCBI taxonomy): Bacteria > Bacillati > Actinomycetota > Actinomycetes > Streptosporangiales > Streptosporangiaceae > Streptosporangium > Streptosporangium sp. NPDC000563. Next base: position 126,138 of record NZ_JBEPDA010000022.1, read on the forward strand.
CTTGGCCTGCTCCGAGGTCATGTGCTTGGACGCGATGGCCACGCACCGGTCGAAGTCGCCGGGGGTGCCCCACACGATTCGCGCGGCTCCTTCACCGCGTACGAACCAGTGCCTCAGGTCTTCGGCGTTGCCCCGGTTGCGGTCGGCGCCGCCGTCCTTGCGTTCCAGCACCTGGGCGACCGCGTCCGCGATGTCTTGCGGTGTCATCCCCTCGGGGACGGACAGTTCCACGCTCGCGTCGTCACCGAACTGCGACTTCACACTCAGGGTCATCGCGAGCGGGTTCGCGGCTACCAGCACCGTGGAGTACTCGTACAGCGCCAGTTCGTAGATGTGGCGGACCCCTTTGCGGTCCCGCTTCGACTTGCCCGGGACGACGGCGTACCCGATCGACCACTCGCACTGCTCTTTGAAGAAGCGGACGTTGTGGTACGCCTTGAGCCCCTCGGGGGTGTCGAGGTTGAACTGGCCCTTGACCGCGACCGCGCCCGCGCCGCGCGGCCACGGCCGCCCGTCTCGCGTCTTGTCCGGCAGGCGGGGGTCACCCGGCAGCCACTCCTCGGCGAGGATCGTGCGGGCCGTCCACTGCTTGTCGTCGTGGGAGTGGATGCCCTTCGGGGTGCGTTCGATCAGCGACCTCTTGACCGCGCCCGGCACGATGATGTCCTTGACGTTGTCCTCAACGCCGGTCACCGCGACCAGCGCGGTGAAGGTGCCATCGTCGTCGTCTGCGGTGATGCTCCACACCGGCGCCAGCGGCGCCAGAGCCTTGTGTTCGAGCGTCGCTACGGTCACTGCTCCCCCTCGGGTCAAGTCGCCGGGGAGCATGCCGGACCAGGAGGGCTACCGTCCCCGCCCAGAGCCGGGGTTACAAGCCGTGACGATCTATGTGCTATCCAGGAATCATGATCGAAATTGAATCAAGGAAGCCCCGCCGCGTCGGGGACCGTCTCGTCCACCCGGCATGGCCGGGCTACCTCGAGCTCCTCACCGGCGACGGCACGTCACCCTACGACCAGTGGAAAGCGGTGGGCTTCGGCCTGCCCGAGCCGCAGGTCTACACACAGCCGGATTTCATGACCCGACTGAATGCCCGGAATTTGTTCTGGGACGACATGGTCGCGGCGTAGCGCGCCGCGCCCGGAAAGCAGGCGGGCGGTCCACGGTGCGCGAGCCGTGGAC